>NZ_JAEPBH010000060.1 GCF_016632365.1 Tenebrionibacter intestinalis
CCGTTGGCGCGGGCGTGGTTGCTAAAGTTCTCGGCTAAGTTTTAGCAAAGAACTAAAAAGGGCGCTTCGGCGCCCTTTTTAATGCCGCTTTGTCTACCACAGCGCGGCTTTTTACGTACGCGCTATTTCAGCGTTTGCCCAGTTCGTCCTGATGAGTGATGAGGTGCGTAGCGATGCCGTACTCAATGGCTTCCTGCGGGCTCATCCAGAAGTTCCTGTCGGTATCCTGTACCACTTTCTCATACGGCTGGCCGGTGCCGTCGCTGATAATGCGATTGATTCTGTCGCGAATGCGCAGAATTTCATTGGCTTCAATCTGGATATCCGTTACCTGGCCGCGCACGCCGCCCAGCGGCTGATGAATCATAAAACGTGTGTTTGGCAGGGTATATCGGTTTTCTTTGCGGGCCGCGAGATAGATAGTGATGCCTGCGCTGGCGACCCAGCCGGTGCCCACAACCCGCACTTCAGGTCTGATAAATTTAATCATGTCGTGGATCGTATCGCCAGCTTCGACGTGACCCCCCTGACTGTTAATGAAAAGCGTAATCGGCTCGTCGCTCATTTCCTGGAGCGCCAGAAGCCTGGCCGTCACTTTCGCAGCCAGTTCCTGGGTAATTTTCTCGGAAATGATAACCGTACGGGATTTGAGCAGGGCTTTATCCACCGTTGGAGATTTTTCCTGCTCCTGCTTTTCCTGTTTCTGTTCTTCAGACATAACTGGCGACTCCATTATTCTTCCGTTTTCACAAGTGCGCACAGGTTAGCATAACTGTCAGGATTGCAACGATATCAATTCATGCATGCGTAGCGTATATACGGGAAACTCACATGAAAAATCTATTGTAATAATAAGCATTCTTATTTACACTTTGCTCGGTTTTTGAACGGGAGTTGCTATGTACGTTTGTTTATGCAATGGCGTGAGTGATAAAAAGGTTCGTCAGGCTGTGCGCCAGTTTCAGCCGCGGTCGTTTCAGCAGTTGCGTAAGTTTGTGCCTGTCGGCAATCAATGCGGTAAATGCGTTAAGGCCTGTCGGGAAATTATGCAGGAAGAATGGGAACAGATGCCGGACTATAAAGAAATTGCCTGATAACCTCTGTTTGCCAGCGGTTGTCGTCGTTGAGATCCTCTGAGCCCTGATGTCCGTCACATCAGACGCAACTTTTTTTGACTATCTCCATAGCCCATCTACGCTCAATGTAAATATGATGGAAACGGAGGGTCAAAATAATGAAAGGCGATGTAAAAATAATAAATTATCTCAACAAGTTGTTGGGTAATGAGCTTGTCGCGATTAATCAGTATTTTCTGCATGCAAGAATGTTTAAAGACTGGGGCCTCAAGCGTCTGAACGATGTTGAATACCATGAATCGATCGATGAAATGAAACACGCTGATAAATATATTGAGCGTATTTTATTTCTTGAAGGCATACCTAACTTACAGGATCTCGGTAAGCTGCGTATTGGCGAAGACGTTGAAGAGATGCTGCGGTCCGATCTGGCGCTGGAGCTGGAAGGGGCGAAAGATTTACGCGAAGCCATCGCTTATGCCGATACCATCCACGACTACGTTAGCCGCGATATGATGATCGCTATCCTGGCAGAAGAAGAACATCATATCGACTGGCTGGAAACTGAACTGGCGCTGATTGCCCGCATTGGTCTGCAAAACTATATTCAGTCGCAGCTTAAAAAAGAAGCCTCCTGAGTGGTCTGCCGCCGGGCGGGCGTTTGTTACCCGGCGGCATGGCGCTTAACTTAAGCTGTCGGGACGTTGTTAATCTTCTGTAACGTCACTCTCTCCTGCCTGATTTCATTATGCGTGTTTTATGAGCGCCCTTGCGTTAGGGCCAGTTTCGCGTATAATGCGCGGGCTGTCAGATATTGATGGCGGGTTCAACTGTAACCCCGGCGGTGATTTTGCTGCCAACAATGCCCCCAATTGGGGGGCTACGTAAATGAACGATTACACTCCCCCATCAATCGTAATGGGTGTGAGGAGTAATTCTTTTCGTCTATAAATAATTGGAGCTCTGGTCTCATGCAGAACCAAAGAATCCGTATCCGCCTTAAAGCGTTTGATCATCGCCTGATCGATCAATCAACCGCGGAAATCGTCGAGACTGCCAAGCGCACTGGTGCGCAGGTTCGTGGTCCGATCCCGCTGCCGACTCGCAAAGAGCGCTTCACCGTTCTGATCTCTCCGCACGTCAATAAAGACGCGCGCGATCAGTACGAAATCCGCACTCACAAGCGTCTGGTTGACATCGTTGAGCCAACCGAGAAAACCGTTGATGCTCTGATGCGTCTGGATCTGGCTGCCGGTGTAGACGTGCAGATCAGCCTGGGTTAATCAGGTCATTGAGCGATTGAGAGGTTGAAACAATGATTGGTTTAGTCGGTAAAAAAGTGGGTATGACCCGCATCTTCACTGAAGAAGGCGTTTCTATCCCTGTAACCGTTATTGAAGTTGAAGCAAACCGTGTTACTCAGGTTAAAGACCTGGCTAATGATGGCTACCGCGCGATCCAGGTTACCACCGGCGCTAAAAAAGCGAACCGCGTAACCAAGCCGGAAGCGGGTCACTTCGCTAAAGCTGGCGTAGAAGCTGGCCGTGGTCTGTGGGAATTCCGCTTAGGCGAAGGCGAAGAATTCACCGTAGGTCAGGATATTAGCGTTGAGCTGTTTGCTGACGTTAAAAAAGTCGACGTAACCGGTACCTCTAAAGGTAAAGGTTTCGCCGGTACCGTTAAGCGCTGGAACTTCCGTACCCAGGACGCGACTCACGGTAACTCCTTGTCTCACCGCGTTCCGGGTTCTATCGGTCAGAACCAGACTCCGGGCAAGGTATTCAAAGGCAAGAAAATGGCAGGTCAGCTGGGTAATGAGCGCGTAACCGTTCAGAGCCTGGATGTAGTACGCGTTGACGCTGAGCGCAACCTGCTGCTGGTTAAGGGCGCAGTTCCGGGTGCAACCGGTAGCGACCTCATCGTTAAACCAGCTGTGAAGGCGTGAGGAGATAGCAATGGAATTAGTACTGAAAGACGCTAACAGCGCGCTGACTGTTTCCGAAACTACCTTCGGTCGTGATTTCAACGAAGCGCTGGTACACCAGGTTGTAGTTGCTTACGCTGCAGGTGCCCGTCAGGGTACTCGCGCTCAGAAAACCCGTGCCGAAATCACTGGCTCCGGCAAAAAGCCGTGGCGCCAGAAAGGGACTGGTCGTGCGCGTTCTGGTTCCATCAAGAGCCCGATCTGGCGCTCTGGTGGCGTAACCTTTGCTGCACGTCCGCAGGACCACAGTCAAAAAGTTAACAAAAAGATGTACCGCGGCGCGCTGAAAAGCATTCTGTCCGAACTGGTACGTCAGGATCGTCTGATCGTTGTCGAGAAGTTCTCTGTTGAAGCGCCGAAAACTAAGCTGCTGGCGCAGAAACTGAAAGACATGGCGCTGGAAGATGTGCTGATCATCACCGGTGAACTGGATGAAAATCTGTTCCTGGCCGCGCGCAACCTGCATAAGGTTGACGTGCGCGATGCAAGCGGCATCGACCCGGTTAGCCTGATCGCCTTCGACAAAGTTGTCATGACTGCTGATGCTGTTAAGCAAGTTGAGGAGATGCTGGCATGATTCGTGAAGAACGTCTGCTGAAGGTGCTGCGCGCACCGCACGTTTCTGAAAAAGCGTCTACCGCGATGGAAAAACATAACACCATCGTTCTCAAAGTTGCTAAAGACGCGACCAAAGCAGAAATCAAAGCTGCTGTGCAGAAACTGTTTGAAGTCGAAGTCAATGACGTCCGTACCCTGGTAGTTAAGGGTAAGGTTAAGCGTCACGGGCAGCGTATCGGTCGTCGTAGCGACTGGAAAAAAGCTTACGTCACCCTGAAAGAAGGCCAGAACCTGGACTTCGTTGGCGGCGCTGAGTAAGTCGGAGGAGTAATACAATGGCAGTTGTTAAGTGTAAACCGACATCTCCGGGTCGTCGCCACGTCGTTAAAGTGGTCAACCCTGAGCTGCACAAGGGCAAACCTTTTGCGCCGTTGCTGGAAAAAAACAGCAAAACCGGTGGTCGTAACAACAATGGTCGCATCACCACTCGTCATATCGGTGGTGGCCACAAGCAGGCTTACCGTATTGTTGACTTCAAGCGCAACAAAGACGGCATCCCGGCTGTAGTTGAACGTCTTGAGTACGATCCGAACCGCTCTGCGAACATCGCGCTGGTTCTGTACAAAGACGGCGAGCGCCGTTACATCCTGGCCCCGAAAGGCCTGAAAGCTGGCGACCAGATTCAGTCTGGCGTTGATGCTGCAATCAAAACCGGCAACACCCTGCCGATGCGCAATATCCCGGTGGGTTCTACCGTGCATAACGTAGAAATGAAACCGGGTAAAGGCGGTCAGTTGGCGCGTTCTGCGGGCACCTACGTACAGATCGTCGCTCGCGACGGCGCTTACGTTACCCTGCGCCTGCGTTCTGGCGAAATGCGTAAAGTCGAAGCCGACTGCCGCGCGACCCTGGGCGAAGTTGGCAACGCAGAGCATATGCTGCGCGTTCTGGGTAAAGCAGGTGCAAACCGCTGGCGTGGCGTTCGTCCTACCGTTCGCGGTACTGCGATGAACCCGGTAGACCACCCACATGGTGGTGGTGAAGGTCGTAACTTTGGTAAGCACCCGGTAACGCCGTGGGGCGTTCAGACCAAAGGTAAGAAGACCCGCAGCAATAAGCGTACTGATAAATTCATCGTACGTCGCCGTAGCAAAAAATAATTTTAGAGGATAAGCCATGCCACGTTCTCTCAAGAAAGGTCCTTTTATTGACCTGCACTTGCTGAAGAAGGTAGAGAAAGCGGTGGAAAGCGGAGACAAGAAGCCCCTGCGCACCTGGTCCCGTCGTTCAACGATCTTTCCGAACATGATCGGTTTGACCATCGCTGTCCATAATGGTCGTCAGCACGTTCCGGTATTCGTCACCGACGAAATGGTCGGTCACAAGCTGGGTGAATTCGCACCGACCCGTACTTATCGCGGCCACGCGGCTGATAAAAAAGCCAAGAAACGCTAAGAGAGGAGGAAGAGATGGAAACTATCGCTAAACATCGCCATGCTCGTTCTTCTGCTCAGAAGGTTCGCCTGGTGGCTGACCTGATCCGCGGTAAGAAAGTGTCGCAGGCTCTGGATATTCTGACCTACACCAATAAGAAAGCGGCTGTACTGGTCAAGAAGGTTCTGGAATCTGCCATTGCTAACGCTGAACACAACGATGGCGCTGACATCGACGATCTGAAAGTCGCGAAAATTTTCGTCGACGAAGGCCCGAGCATGAAGCGCATTATGCCGCGTGCGAAAGGTCGTGCAGATCGCATCCTGAAGCGCACCAGCCACATTACTGTGGTTGTGTCCGATCGCTGAGACTCTGGAGACTAGCAATGGGTCAGAAAGTACATCCTAATGGTATTCGCCTGGGTATTGTAAAACCATGGAACTCTACCTGGTTTGCGAACACCAAAGAATTCGCTGACAACCTGGACAGCGACTTTAAAGTACGTCAGTACCTGACAAAGGAACTGGCTAAAGCGTCTGTATCTCGTATCGTTATCGAGCGTCCGGCTAAGAGCATCCGTGTGACCATTCACACCGCTCGCCCGGGTATCGTTATCGGTAAGAAAGGTGAAGACGTAGAAAAACTGCGCAAGATCGTAGCGGATATCGCTGGCGTTCCTGCGCAGATCAATATCGCCGAAGTGCGCAAGCCTGAACTGGATGCAAAACTGGTTGCTGACAGCATTACTTCGCAGTTGGAACGTCGCGTGATGTTCCGTCGTGCGATGAAGCGTGCTGTACAGAACGCAATGCGTCTGGGCGCGAAAGGTATCAAAGTGGAAGTGAGCGGCCGTCTGGGTGGTGCTGAGATCGCACGTACCGAATGGTACCGTGAAGGTCGTGTACCGCTGCATACGCTGCGTGCTGATATCGACTACAACACTTCTGAAGCGCACACCACTTACGGTGTAATCGGCGTTAAGGTGTGGATCTTCAAAGGTGAGATCCTGGGTGGTATGGCTGCTGTTGAACAACCGGAAAAACCGGCTGCGCAACCGAAAAAGCAGCAGCGTAAAGGCCGTAAATAAGGAGCGTCGCTGATGTTACAACCAAAGCGTACAAAATTCCGTAAAGTGCACAAAGGCCGCAACCGTGGTCTGGCTGCCGGTACGGATGTTAGCTTCGGCACTTTCGGTCTCAAAGCTGTTGGCCGTGGTCGTCTGACTGCCCGTCAGATCGAAGCAGCACGTCGTGCAATGACCCGTGCAGTTAAGCGTCAGGGTAAGATCTGGATCCGTGTATTCCCGGACAAACCGATCACCGAAAAGCCGCTGGAAGTGCGTATGGGTAAAGGTAAAGGTAACGTGGAGTACTGGGTTGCCTTGATTCAGCCGGGTAAAGTCCTGTATGAAATGGACGGCGTACCGGAAGAGCTGGCCCGTGAAGCATTCAAGCTGGCAGCAGCGAAACTGCCGATCAAAACCACCTTTGTAACTAAGACGGTGATGTAATGAAAGCAAAAGAGCTGCGTGAAAAGAGCGTTGAAGAGCTGAACACCGAGCTGCTTAACCTGCTGCGCGAGCAGTTCAACCTGCGCATGCAGGCGGCAAGTGGCCAGCTACAACAGACCCATCTGTTGAAGCAAGTGCGTCGTAATGTCGCACGCGTTAAGACTTTACTGACTCAGAAGGCGGGTGCGTAATGACTGACAAAATCCGTACTCTGCAGGGTCGCGTAATTAGCGACAAAATGCAGAAATCTGCGGTTGTTGCTATTGAGCGTTTCGTGAAGCATCCGATCTACGGTAAATTCATTAAGCGTACGACTAAGCTGCACATTCATGACGAAAATAACGAATGCGGTATCGGCGACGTGGTGGAAATCCGCGAATGCCGTCCGCTGTCTAAGACGAAGTCCTGGACACTCGTTCGCGTTGTAGAGAAAGCGATTCTGTAATACAGTAAACGCTTCTCAAGAATAAACGGCCCAGCGATGGGCCGTTTATTTTTTCTACCCATAGTCAGGAACCGGTGTTATAATGCCGCGCCCCTGAGTATGGGGTTTTCTAACGACCCATTTTCGGGTCCCAAAGTAGTAGTAGTTGACATTAGCGGAGCACTAAATGATCCAGGAACAGACTATGCTGAACGTCGCCGACAACTCCGGCGCGCGTCGCGTAATGTGTATCAAGGTTCTGGGTGGCTCGCACCGTCGCTACGCAGGCGTAGGCGATATCATCAAGATCACCATCAAAGAAGCGATTCCGCGTGGTAAGGTCAAAAAAGGTGATGTGCTGAAGGCGGTAGTGGTGCGCACCAGAAAGGGTGTTCGTCGCCCTGACGGTTCTGTCGTTCGCTTCGATGGCAATGCTTGTGTTCTTCTGAACAACAACAGCGAGCAGCCTATCGGAACGCGTATTTTTGGGCCGGTAACTCGTGAACTGCGTTCTGAAAAGTTCATGAAAATCATCTCTCTGGCACCAGAAGTACTCTAAGGAGCGAACATGGCAGCTAAAATCCGTCGTGATGACGAAATTATCGTGCTGACCGGCAAAGATAAAGGTAAGCGCGGTAAAGTAAAAAGTGTCCTTTCTTCCGGCAAGGTCATTGTTGAAGGTATCAACCTGGTTAAGAAACATCAGAAGCCGGTTCCGGCGCTGAACCAGCCAGGTGGCATCGTTGAAAAAGAAGCCGCAATTCAGGTTTCTAACGTTGCTCTCTTCAATGCGGCAATCGGTAAAGCGGACCGTGTAGGCTTTAGATTCGAAGACGGTAAAAAAGTCCGTTTCTTTAAATCTAATGGCGAAACTATTAAGTAATTTGGAGTAGTACGATGGCGAAACTGCATGATTACTACAAAGACGAAGTAGTTAAAAAACTCATGACTGAGTTCAACTACAATTCTGTCATGCAAGTCCCTCGGGTCGAGAAGATCACCCTGAACATGGGTGTTGGTGAAGCGATCGCTGACAAGAAACTGCTGGATAACGCAGCAGCCGACCTGGCAGCAATCTCCGGTCAAAAACCGCTGGTCACCAAAGCACGCAAATCTGTTGCAGGCTTCAAAATCCGTCAGGGCTATCCGATCGGCTGTAAAGTAACTCTGCGTGGCGAACGCATGTGGGAGTTCTTTGAGCGACTGATCACTATTGCTGTACCGCGTATCCGTGACTTCCGTGGCCTGTCCACTAAGTCTTTTGACGGCCGTGGCAACTACAGCATGGGTGTCCGTGAGCAGATCATCTTCCCGGAAATCGACTATGACAAAGTCGATCGCGTACGTGGTCTGGACATTACCATCACCACCACTGCGAAATCCGATGATGAAGGCCGCGCTCTGCTGGCTGCCTTTAACTTCCCGTTCCGCAAGTAAACCAGGGTTACATTCATGGCAAAGCAATCAATGAAAGCACGCGAAGTAAAACGCGTCGCTCTGGCTGAAAAATACTTCGCTAAACGCGCTGAACTTAAAGCGATCATCTCTGATGTGAACGCTTCCGACGAAGATCGTTGGAATGCTGTTCTCAAGCTGCAGAGTCTGCCGCGTGATTCCAGCCCGTCTCGTCAGCGTAACCGCTGCCGTCAGACTGGACGTCCGCATGGTGTTTTGCGGAAGTTCGGGTTGAGCCGTATTAAGGTCCGTGAAGCCGCAATGCGCGGCGAAATCCCGGGTCTGAAAAAGGCTAGCTGGTAATTGTCACCAATTGAATCACGGGAGTAAAGACAGATGAGCATGCAAGATCCGATCGCGGATATGCTGACCCGTATCCGTAACGGTCAGGCCGCGAACAAAGTTGCGGTCACCATGCCTTCCTCCAGGCTGAAAGTGGCAATTGCCAACGTGCTGAAGGAAGAAGGTTATATTGAAGATTTTAAAATTGAAGGCGACATCAAGCCTGAACTGGAACTGACGCTTAAGTATTTCCAGGGCAAGGCTGTGGTAGAGAGCATTCAGCGAGTCAGCCGTCCAGGTCTGCGCATCTATAAGAAAAAAGATGAGCTGCCGAAAGTTATGGCCGGTCTGGGTATTGCTGTCGTTTCTACCTCTAAAGGTGTTATGACCGATCGTGCAGCACGCCAGGCTGGTCTTGGTGGCGAAATTATCTGCTACGTAGCCTAATTGGAGGAAAACAATGTCTCGTGTTGCTAAAGCACCGGTCGTTATTCCTGCAGGCGTAGAGGTAAAACTCAACGGTCAGGTTATTTCGATCAAAGGTAAAAACGGCGAGCTGACTCGTACTATCAACGATGCTGTTGAAGTAAAACAGGCCGACAATGCGCTGACTTTCGGTCCGCGCGACGGTTTTGTTGACGGCTGGGCGCAGGCGGGTACCGCTCGTGCACTGCTCAACGCAATGGTTATCGGTGTTACCGAAGGCTTCACTAAGAAGCTGCAGCTGGTTGGTGTAGGTTATCGTGCAGCGGTTAAAGGTGATGTTGTAAACCTGTCTTTAGGTTTCTCTCACCCTATTGAACACAAGCTGCCGGCAGGGATTACTGCAGAGTGCCCGTCTCAAACTGAAATCGTGCTGAAAGGCGCTGATAAGCAGGTGATCGGCCAGGTTGCAGCAGATCTGCGCGCTTACCGTCGTCCTGAGCCTTACAAAGGCAAGGGTGTTCGTTACGCCGACGAAGTCGTGCGTACCAAAGAGGCTAAGAAGAAGTAAGGTAACACTATGGATAAGAAATCTGCTCGTATCCGTCGTGCGACCCGCGCACGTCGCAAGCTCCAGGAGCTGGGCGCAACTCGCCTGGTGGTACATCGTACCCCGCGTCATATTTACGCACAGGTAATTGCACCGAACGGTTCTGAGGTTCTGGTAGCCGCTTCTACTGTAGAGAAAGCTATCGTTGAGCAACTGAAGTACACCGGGAACAAAGACGCTGCCGCCGCTGTCGGTAAAGCTGTTGCTGAACGCGCTCTGGAAAAAGGCATCAAAGATGTCTCCTTTGACCGTTCCGGTTTCCAATATCATGGTCGTGTCCAGGCACTGGCAGATGCTGCCCGTGAAGCTGGCCTTCAGTTCTAAGGTAGAGGTGTAAGATGGCTCACATCGAAAAACAAGCTGGCGAACTGCAGGAAAAGCTGATCGCGGTAAACCGTGTATCTAAAACTGTTAAAGGTGGCCGTATTTTCTCCTTTACCGCACTGACTGTAGTGGGTGATGGAAATGGTCGCGTAGGTTTTGGTTACGGTAAAGCGCGTGAAGTTCCGGCAGCGATCCAGAAAGCGATGGAAAAAGCCCGTCGCAATATGATTAACGTCGCGCTGAACAACGGCACCCTGCAGCACCCGGTTAAAGGTGTTCACACGGGGTCTCGCGTGTTCATGCAGCCGGCTTCCGAAGGTACCGGTATCATCGCCGGTGGTGCAATGCGCGCCGTCCTGGAAGTCGCTGGAGTTCATAACGTTCTCGCTAAGGCCTATGGTTCCACCAACCCGATCAACGTGGTTCGTGCAACTATCGATGGCCTGGAGAACATGAAATCTCCGGAAATGGTCGCTGCCAAGCGTGGTAAATCCGTTGAAGAAATTCTGGGGTAATTGACCATGGCGAAGACTATTAAAATCACTCAAACCCGCAGCGCAATCGGTCGTTTGCCGAAGCATAAGGCAACGCTGACTGGCTTAGGATTGCGTCGTATTGGACATACCGTTGAGCGCGAGGATACTCCTGCCGTTCGTGGTATGGTCAACGCGGTTTCCTACATGGTTAAAGTTGAGGAGTAAGAGATGCGTTTAAATACTCTGTCTCCGGCCGAAGGGGCTAAGCGCGAAGGCAAGCGTCTGGGGCGTGGTATCGGTTCTGGCCTCGGTAAAACCGGTGGTCGTGGTCACAAAGGTCAGAAATCTCGTTCTGGCGGTGGCGTACGTCGCGGGTTCGAGGGTGGCCAGATGCCGCTGTATCGTCGTCTGCCGAAGTTCGGTTTCACCTCTCGCAAGGCGATGGTTACGGCAGAAGTTCGTCTGTCCGATCTCGCTAAAGTGGAAGGCGACGTCGTTGACCTGAACACGCTGAAAGCAGCTAACATTATCGGCATCCAGATCGAGTTCGCGAAAGTGATCTTGGCTGGTGAAGTCACTGCTCCGGTAACCGTTCGTGGCCTGCGTGTGACTAAAGGTGCTCGTGCTGCTATCGAAGCTGCTGGCGGTAAAATCGAGGAATAAGTAGCAGATGGCAAAGCAACCAGGATTAGATTTTCAAAGTGCTAAGGGCGGTTTCGGCGAACTGAAGCGCAGACTTTTGTTTGTTATCGGTGCGTTGATCGTGTTCCGCATTGGTTCTTTTATTCCGATCCCTGGTATCGATGCCACTGTTCTTGCTAAACTGCTCGATCAACAGCGTGGCACCATCATTGAAATGTTCAACATGTTCTCTGGTGGTGCGTTAAGCCGTGCTTCTATCTTTGCGCTGGGTATCATGCCGTACATTTCGGCATCGATTATTATCCAGTTGCTGACGGTGGTTCATCCCGCCCTGGCAGAGCTTAAGAAAGAGGGGGAGTCTGGCCGTCGTAAGATAAGCCAGTACACTCGTTATAGCACGTTGGTGCTGGCGATATTCCAGTCGATCGGTATTGCTACCGGTCTGCCGAATATGCCTGGGATGCAGGGTCTGGTCATTAATCCAGGCTTTGCATTCTATTTCACCGCTGTTGTAAGCCTTGTCACGGGAACCATGTTCCTGATGTGGCTGGGCGAACAGATTACTGAGCGTGGTATCGGTAACGGTATCTCAATCATAATCTTCGCAGGTATTGTTGCGGGACTCCCGCCGGCCATTGGTCATACCATCGAGCAAGCGCGGCAGGGCAACCTGCACTTCCTCCTGTTGCTGTTGGTTGCAGTATTAGTATTCGCAGTGACTTTCTTTGTTGTTTTCGTTGAGCGTGGCCAACGCCGCATCGTGGTGAACTATGCTAAACGTCAACAGGGACGTCGTGTTTATGCTGCACAGAGCACACATTTGCCGCTGAAAGTGAATATGGCAGGGGTTATCCCGGCAATCTTCGCTTCCAGTATAATTCTGTTCCCGGCGACCATCGCGTCGTGGTTCGGGGGCAGTACCGGTTGGGGCTGGCTGTCAACTATTTCGCTGTATTTGCAGCCTGGGCAGCCGCTTTATGTGTTACTCTATGCGTCTGCAATCATCTTCTTCTGTTTCTTCTACACGGCGTTGGTTTTCAACCCGCGTGAAACAGCAGAGAACCTGAAGAAGTCCGGTGCATTTGTACCAGGAATTCGTCCGGGAGAGCAAACGGCGAAGTACATTGATAAAGTAATGACCCGTCTGACTCTGGTCGGCGCGCTTTATATTACTTTTATCTGCCTGATCCCGGAGTTCATGCGTGATGCGATGAAAGTGCCGTTCTACTTCGGTGGAACTTCGCTGCTTATCGTTGTTGTCGTGATTATGGACTTTATGGCTCAAGTGCAAACTCTGATGATGTCCAGTCAGTATGAGTCTGCATTGAAAAAGGCTAACCTTAAAGGCTAAGGCCGACAGGCGCCTGAGAAGTTACGGAGAGTAAAAATGAAAGTTCGTGCTTCCGTCAAGAAAATGTGCCGTAACTGCAAAATCGTTAAGCGTGATGGCGTCATCCGCGTGATTTGCAGCGCCGAGCCGAAGCATAAACAGCGTCAGGGCTGATTTATCTCGCATATTTTTCTTGCAAAGTTGGGTTGAGCTGGCTAGATTAGCCAGCCAATCTTTTGTATGTTTGTGCGTTTCCATTTGAGTATCCTGAAAACGGGCTTTTCAGCATGGAGCGTACATATCAAATTATAGGAGTGCATAGTGGCCCGTATAGCAGGCATTAACATTCCTGATCACAAACATGCTGTAATCGCGTTAACCGCTATTTATGGCGTCGGCAAAACCCGCTCCAAGGCCATCTGTGCCGCTGCGGGCATCGCTGAAGATGTTAAGATCAGTGAGCTGTCTGAAGAACAGATCGACACGCTGCGTGACGAAGTTGGTAAGTTCGTTGTAGAAGGCGATCTGCGTCGTGAAATTACCCTGAGCATCAAGCGTCTGATGGACCTTGGCTGCTATCGTGGTTTGCGTCATCGTCGTGGTCTTCCGGTTCGCGGTCAGCGTACCAAGACCAATGCTCGTACCCGTAAGGGTCCGCGCAAACCGATCAAGAAATAATCGGGGTGATTGAATAATGGCAAAGGCACCAGTTCGTGCACGTAAGCGTGTAAGAAAGCAAGTCTCTGACGGCGTGGCTCATGTCCATGCCTCTTTCAACAACACCATCGTGACTATTACCGATCGTCAGGGTAACGCGTTGGGTTGGGCAACCGCCGGTGGTTCCGGTTTCCGTGGTTCACGTAAGTCCACTCCGTTTGCAGCTCAGGTTGCAGCAGAGCGCTGCGCTGAGGCCGTGAAAGATTACGGTATCAAGAACCTCGAAGTTATGGTTAAGGGTCCGGGTCCGGGCCGTGAATCTACGATTCGCGCTCTGAACGCCGCTGGTTTTCGCATCACAAATATTACTGATGTGACTCCGATCCCTCACAACGGTTGTCGTCCGCCGAAAAAACGTCGCGTATAACGCCCGTTTTTAGGAATGTTGGAGAAAGAAAATGGCAAGATATTTGGGTCCTAAGCTCAAGCTGAGCCGTCGCGAGGGCACAGACCTGTTCCTGAAGTCTGGCGTTCGCGCGATTGATACCAAGTGTAAAATTGAACAAGCCCCTGGCCAGCACGGCGCGCGTAAGCCGCGTCTGTCTGACTATGGTGTGCAGTTGCGTGAGAAGCAGAAAGTTCGCCGTATCTACGGTGTGCTGGAGCGTCAGTTCCGTAACTACTATAAAGAAGCAGCGCGTCTGAAAGGCAACACTGGTGAAAACCTGTTGGCTCTGCTGGAAGGTCGTCTGGACAACGTAGTCTACCGTATGGGCTTCGGCGCCACTCGTGCAGAAGCACGCCAGTTGGTTAGCCACAAAGCGGTTATGGTAAACGGTCGTGTTGTTAACATCGCTTCTTATCAGGTTAAACCGAACGACGTTGTTAGCGTCCGTGAGAAGGCCAAGAAGCAGTCTCGCGTGAAAGCCGCTCTTGAGCTGGCTGAACAGCGTGAAAAGCCAACTTGGCTGGAAGTTGATGCTGGCAAGATGGAAGGCACGTTCAAGCGTAAGCCGGAGCGTTCCGATCTGTCTGCGGACATTAACGAACACCTGATCGTCGAGCTTTACTCCAAGTAAAGCTTAGTACCAAAGAGAGGACACAATGCAGGGTTCTGTGACAGAGTTTCTAAAACCGCGCCTGGTAGATATCGAGCAAGTGAGTTCGACGCACGCCAAGGTGACCCTTGAGCCTTTAGAGCGTGGCTTTGGCCATACTCTGGGTAACGCACTGCGCCGTATTCTGCTTTCATCAATGCCGGGTTGCGCGGTGACCGAAGTTGAGATTGATGGTGTACTTCATGAGTACAGCACCAAAGAGGGCGTCCAGGAAGATATTCTGGAAATCCTGCTCAACCTGAAAGGGCTGGCGGTAAGAGTTCAGGGTAAAGATGAAGTCATCCTTTCTCTGAATAAGTCTGGCATTGGCCCTGTGACTGCAGCCGACATCACCCACGACGGTGATGTTGAAATCGTCAAGCCGCAGCATGTGATCTGCCACCTGACCGATGAAAACGCATCTATTAGCATGCGTATCAAAATTCAGCGTGGACGCGGTTATGTGCCGGCTTCTGCCCGAATTCATTCGGAAGAAGATGAGCGCCCGATCGGTCGTCTGCTGGTCGATGCCTGCTACAGCCCTGTAGAGCGTATTGCCTACAATGTTGAAGCGGCGCGTGTAGAACAGCGTACCGACCTGGATAAGCTGGTCATCGAAATGGAAACCAACGGCACAATCGATCCTGAAGAGGCGATTCGTCGTGCGGCGACCATCCTGGCCGAACAACTGGAAGCTTTCGTTGACCTGCGTGATGTACGTCAGCCGGAAGTGAAAGAAGAGAAACCAGAATTCGATCCGATCCTGCTGCGCCCTGTTGACGATCTGGAATTGACTGTCCGCTCTGCTAACTGCCTTAAGGCAGAAGCTATCCACTATATCGGTGATCTGGTACAGCGTACCGAGGTTGAGCTGCTTAAAACGCCTAACCTGGGTAAAAAATCTCTTACTGAGATTAAAGACGTGCTGGCTTCGCGTGGTCTGTCTCTGGGCATGCGCCTGGAAAACTGGCCGCCGGCAAGCATTGCTGACGAGTAACCGGATCACAGGTTAAGGTTTTACTGAGAAGGATAAGGTCATGCGCCATCGTAAGAGTGGTCGTCAACTGAACCGCAACAGCAGCCATCGCCAGGCTATGTTCCGCAATATGGCAGGTTCACTGGTTCGTCATGAGATAATCAAGACGACTCTGCCGAAAGCGAAAGAGCTGCGTCGCGTAGTTGAGCCGCTGATTACTCTTGCCAAGACTGATAGCGTTGCTAATCGTCGTCTGGCATTCGCCCGTACTCGTGATAACGAGATCGTGGCAAAACTGTTTAACGAGCTTGGCCCGCGTTTCGCGAGCCGCGCAGGTGGTTACACTCGCATTCTGAAGTGTGGCTTCCGCGCAGGCGACAATGCTCCGATGGCTTACATCGAGCTGGTTGACCGCCCTGAGCCGCAGGTAGAAGCAGCAGAGTAATCTGCCGTAAAAAATAAAAAAACCCGCTTTGGCGCTGAGGAATCCCCAGTAATGGGCGGGTAAAAAAGGA
>NZ_JAEPBH010000061.1 GCF_016632365.1 Tenebrionibacter intestinalis
TTTGTTTCGGTGTTCCCCGCGCGAGCGGGGATAAACCGCGTTCTGGAGTGGTACAGGGAAGAGCGAAATTGTGTTCCCCGCGCGAGCGGGGATAAACCGAATTCCTGACACAGGGATTTGAGGATACCAAAGTGTTCCCCGCGCGAGCGGGGATAAACCGTACCACACGGCAGGGTTATGCAAATTTTCAACGTGTTCCCCGCGCGAGCGGGGATAAACCGGCGTTCTTCCTGACCCCGCGAGTGGGCTGGAAGTGTTCCCCGCGCGAGCGGGGATAAACCGCGGGGTAAACGGTGTTTATTGGAATGGCAGGTGTGTTCCCCGCGCGAGCGGGGATAAACCGGCTATTTTGAGTATCGCCAGGAAGAACGGCAAGTGTTCCCCGCGCGAGCGGGGATAAACCGCCAGCTCTGTTATTACTCAGTTCAGCCAGGCAGTGTTCCCCGCGCGAGCGGGGATAAACCGCGGCCCCTGCCACGTCTCACGCACCCACAGCCGTGTTCCCCGCGCGAGCGGGGATAAACCGGTTGGCAGTATTATCGATGCGGCCATCAGCGAGTGTTCCCCGCGCGAGCGGAGATAAACCGGTCGAGTTCATGCAGGGTAGCTTTTGCATGCAGTGTTCCCCGCGCGAGCGGGGATAAACCGAACAGTGACTGAGGTGAGGGGCTGGTATTCCCGTGTTCCCCGCGCGAGCGGGGATAAACCGGGTGAAAGCCGCTGGTGTTGCAACACCAACGAGTGTTCCCCGCGCGAGCGGGGATAAACCGCGCAAGCGGCAACGAAAGCCGCTACCGACGCAGTGTTCCCCGCGCGAGCGGGGATAAACCGCATTCGGTGCTTCAGCAATCGACGAGAACGAGGTGTTCCCCGCGCGAGCGGGGATAAACCGTGATGAAGCGGATCATGAACGACAACCTTCTCGTGTTCCCCGCGCGAGCGGGGATAAACCGGACTGAAATCATTACCCGCCGCCCCTGTCCTTGTGTTCCCCGCGCGAGCGGGGATAAACCGCGACTGGATGTCAGCAGGTCTCGGGCGAAGAAGTGTTCCCCGCGCGAGCGGGGATAAACCGCGCTGCGCCTACTTGCCCTGACATAGACGTATGTGTTCCCCGCGCGAGCGGGGATAAACCGAACAACGATACGGACAGTATCTCTGACCTGATGTGTTCCCCGCGCGAGCGGGGATAAACCGTTACGTTACCGACGCGGATGTTGTCGTGAGGGGTGTTCCCCGCGCGAGCGGGGATAAACCGCCAGCGAAATGGCGCATATCCAGTGCTCCCACGTGTTCCCCGCGCGAGCGGGGATAAACCGGCAAGAATGCTTGAAAAGCGCCATATCAGGATGTGTTCCCCGCGCGAGCGGGGATAAACCGTTGTCGCAGGCGCGCCAGCCAACTGGAAAATAGTGTTCCCCGCGCGAGCGGGGATAAACCGCCGGTGTGTTCGAGGCCGCCGCCATTGACCTGGTGTTCCCCGCGCGAGCGGGGATAAACCGATATGCCGCTGCCGGCCCTTCCATCCAGAAGCGTGTTCCCCGCGCGAGCGGGGATAAACCGGAGGTGAGCGAGGGTATAGCGTCTTTGTTTCGGTGTTCCCCGCGCGAGCGGGGATAAACCGCTGGCAAACGTGCAGCCTTTACCCGGTAGCAAGTGTTCCCCGCGCGAGCGGGGATAAACCGTTTACATCTACGACGTGATTGGTGCCTGGGGCGTGTTCCCCGCGCGAGCGGGGATAAACCGAGGCCAAAGAAACCAGCACGTGGGAGAAATCGGTGTTCCCCGCGCGAGCGGGGATAAACCGGTCATCGCCATGCTCAAGCCGGAGTCGTTTTACGTGTTCCCCGCGCGAGCGGGGATAAACCGTTTTTGGCTTTCTGCTTCCAAAAACAAGCCTTGTGTTCCCCGCGCGAGCGGGGATAAACCGGCAGGTTATTCCGGCCTGGCGGTGGCGCTAAAGTGTTCCCCGCGCGAGCGGGGATAAACCGTGCGTCAACAGCCGCTTTCCCAATTCGCTCGAGTGTTCCCCGCGCGAGCGGGGATAAACCGCATTATACAGTAGAGGGGCTTCGCTGGCTGGCGTGTTCCCCGCGCGAGCGGGGATAAACCGGCGAGGACAGCAACGCCCTGACCTACGCATATGTGTTCCCCGCGCGAGCGGGGATAAACCGGTGACTAACGAGCTTGTTGGCAAAGGCGGCGGGTGTTCCCCGCGCGAGCGGGGATAAACCAGTGAATGTTTTCGCATATGACGGGATTTCGCTGGTGTTCCCCGCGCGAGCGGGGATAAACCGCCAGTTCAACGACCGGCAATGGCGACTGATAGGTGTTCCCCGCGCGAGCGGGGATAAACCGGTAAGACGCCGCTGGAGGTTTTCAGGGTTATCGTGTTCCCCGCGCGAGCGGGGATAAACCGGTACTGTTATGGAGTTAGTCATTTTCATGTCCGTGTTCCCCGCGCGAGCGGGGATAAACCGTACTGCAACAAATCCGAGCACCACATTGAGTAGTGTTCCCCGCGCGAGCGGGGATAAACCGGCAAATGGATGAGCTTTACCAGCACATGAAAGGTGTTCCCCGCGCGAGCGGGGATAAACCGCGTGACCGTCGAAGATGTTGCGCCGATGCTCCGTGTTCCCCGCGCGAGCGGGGATAAACCGACGGTGATTAATACTGACTGGGGGCTGCCGTAGTGTTCCCCGCGCGAGCGGGGATAAACCGAGAAAAAACCAAAACTGTTATCGAAGATTGAGGTGTTCCCCGCGCGAGCGGGGATAAACCGGACATCAACGCGATCGCTACGGATGAGCGTCTGTGTTCCCCGCGCGAGCGGGGATAAACCAGTTACGGCCTTGTTACGCGCAAAACACGACCCGTGTTCCGCGCGCGAGCGGGGATAAACCGGGTTTCTATAACCTCAAGCCCGGATTTATTTGGTGTTCCCCGCGCGAGCGGGGATAAACCGCCTGCTGAGGTAGCAGTGACGAAATGGGTAGAGTGTTCCCCGCGCGAGCGGGGATAAACCGTTATTGCAAAAGCGCCGGTAAAAACCGGAAAAGTGTTCCCCGCGCGAGCGGGGATAAACCGGATTCCAGTTACAGAAGTGCGGGAATCGTCTTGTGTTCCCCGCGCGAGCGGGGATAAACCGGGTTTCTATAACCTCAAGCCCGGATTTATTTGGTGTTCCCCGCGCGAGCGGGGATAAACCGGTTATTCGCGGGCTGTTTTCAGTTTTTGATAAGTGTTCCCCGCGCGAGCGGGGATAAACCGCAGAGCAGGCAAACAAGGCTGCCCAGCAACTTGTGTTCCCCGCGCGAGCGGGGATAAACCGCCTTTGGTACTTTGAATGTGCCTTTCACATACGTGTTCCCCGCGCGAGCGGGGATAAACCGATGCAGATAGCGACGAGCATAAGCGGCAGCAAGTGTTCCCCGCGCGAGCGGGGATAAACCGAGGCTCAGACGGCATTCAACCGCTATGTAAGAGTGTTCCCCGCGCGAGCGGGGATAAACCGGTGCGGGCAATATGGCCGTTGGATCACTGGCAGTGTTCCCCGCGCGAGCGGGGATAAACCGGCATCCGGCCAACTGGCCGACTTTGATTCTGCGTGTTCCCCGCGCGAGCGGGGATAAACCGTAAATACGGTCGCCATAAACTGGCGAACGATGGTGTTCCCCGCGCGAGCGGGGATAAACCGTATACTTGTGATAGACTTTTTACGTAATAAACGTGTTCCCCGCGCGAGCGGGGATAAACCGCAACCCTATTATGGTGTCCGGGCGGTAGATGAGTGTTCCCCGCGCGAGCGGGGATAAACCGCTGAGAACGGCAAGCCGTTTGCCAGCCTGAAAGTGTTCCCCGCGCGAGCGGGGATAAACCGTTGACTGGCCAGCGCAAGTCGGCATACGACGGCGTGTTCCCCGCGCGAGCGGGGATAAACCAGGTTTTTATTGAAGAATCGCTTGAGTTAAAACGTGTTCCCCGCGCGAGCGGGGATAAACCGTTGTTCGAGCTGATGCTGGCGCACCACACCGAGTGTTCCCCGCGCGAGCGGGGATAAACCGAAAATCAGCAATACCATTGAGCAGGTAGAAGCGTGTTCCCCGCGCGAGCGGGGATAAACCGCATACGGTATCGAGATACGCAACGTCACCGGCGTGTTCCCCGCGCGAGCGGGGATAAACCGATGGAGGCATTACACAATGACAAACGAGGTACGTGTTCCCCGCGCGAGCGGGGATAAACCGTGCTCTTGGGCGCTCCGGGAATGGGGGGCGATGTGTTCCCCGCGCGAGCGGGGATAAACCGATTCCGCATATCGCCGGGATATCCATGCGCCCGTGTTCCCCGCGCGAGCGGGGATAAACCGGCCGTTTCCGGGTGTTCAACACCTGCGAGCCGGTGTTCCCCGCGCGAGCGGGGATAAACCGACATTATGTTGACCGAAGGCCAGCCTATTTTCGTGTTCCCCGCGCGAGCGGGGATAAACCGGGCTGGATGCCGCCCGGAAAGCGATGCTACTGGTGTTCCCCGCGCGAGCGGGGATAAACCGCTCTCCGTCAGTCTCTAATCCAGCTTCGAGATGTGTTCCCCGCGCGAGCGGGGATAAACCGAATGCAGCGAGATCACCAGTCTTTCCCGTTCCGTGTTCCCCGCGCGAGCGGGGATAAACCGCTGTTGATGTTACTGAAACAATCAGGAAAAAGGTGTTCCCCGCGCGAGCGGGGATAAACCGTTATAGTATTGAATTTGAGGAAGTATTTTAATGTGTTCCCCGCGCGAGCGGGGATAAACCGCCATGCTGCCAATCTGCCCGGCGACGCCCGCGGTGTTCCCCGCGCGAGCGGGGATAAACCGTGCTACAGGGTATAGCTGACTTAGTATCTGAGGTGTTCCCCGCGCGAGCGGGGATAAACCGTTGTAAATGGTGGGGTTAATCAGGGCGTATGGGTGTTCCCCGCGCGAGCGGGGATAAACCGTCGGATGGCCTAACTGGCTTTTCACCAGCATCGTGTTCCCCGCGCGAGCGGGGATAAACCGCGCATGGAAAAAGCCGCGCAGGACCTGGCTATGTGTTCCCCGCGCGAGCGGGGATAAACCGACTCAGTGATGGCTTCCAGAATCAGCGATTCGGTGTTCCCCGCGCGAGCGGGGATAAACCGTAGGTCGCCAATGCGCCGCGGCAGCTTGTCGTGTGTTCCCCGCGCGAGCGGGGATAAACCGTGACTTTTAAACCGTGTTTTTCAAATGCTTTGGTGTTCCCCGCGCGAGCGGGGATAAACCGTCCTTGCCCTGCGTCAGTTCCAGTAGTTTCCAGTGTTCCCCGCGCGAGCGGGGATAAACCGGGGGGGTTCTGATGGTCGCTAAACGCAGAAATGTGTTCCCCGCGCGAGCGGGGATAAACCGAGGATTATCTATGGCCGACTGCCAAACAGATAGTGTTCCCCGCGCGAGCGGGGATAAACCGCTTTCCTTGCTCTACAGCCAACTCAGCAGCACGTGTTCCCCGCGCGAGCGGGGATAAACCGAAACGCTACTCTCTGACCTGGACAGCATCGCTGTGTTCCCCGCGCGAGCGGGGATAAACCGCACATTTCACAACAATGGTGCTTGCATATGACGTGTTCCCCGCGCGAGCGGGGATAAACCGTGGGCCTGGGGGGAGTTTCAGCAACAAATTGCGTGTTCCCCGCGCGAGCGGGGATAAACCGCGCACTGATGGCGGCCGTAACAGTGTTGCAGGGTGTTCCCCGCGCGAGCGGGGATAAACCGACCATTTTGTAAAACGCGGGCGCGATGTCGGTGTGTTCCCCGCGCGAGCGGGGATAAACCGCCCTCGAATAACCTTGCTGGTTTGAGAAATGTGTGTTCCCCGCGCGAGCGGGGATAAACCGCGACATCCATCACTGAAATTGTCAGAAATATTGTGTTCCCCGCGCGAGCGGGGATAAACCGGATCCTCTCTTTGGGAGTGAGGGGGCACCACTGTGTTCCCCGCGCGAGCGGGGATAAACCGTGCGCATACGACAAGCTGCCGGCAGAGATAAAGTGTTCCCCGCGCGAGCGGGGATAAACCGTAATTTTAGTTCCGCAGGATATGCAGCCATCGGTGTTCCCCGCGCGAGCGGGGATAAACCGGAATTTTATATGCTGATGGCTCAAACCATTGAGTGTTCCTCGCGCGAGCGGGGATAAACCGGATGCTCCTGGGTTTACTTATAGTTAAGGTGAGTGTTCCCCGCGCGAGCGGGGATAAACCGTGGATTAATCAAATGATTGATAACGGATTTATGTGTTCCCCGCGCGAGCGGGGATAAACCGGCCTCGAAAATATTGGGTTATATTACCTCAGCGTGTTCCCCGCGCGAGCGGGGATAAACCGGGCGTGTCGGAATGGTGCTGGTGGATTATCTGGTGTTCCCCGCGCGAGCGGGGATAAACCGGGCACAGCCAGCAGCTAATGTTCCCACGGAAAGTGTTCCCCGCGCGAGCGGGGATAAACCGGGCACAGCCAGCAGCTAATGTTCCCACGGAAAGTGTTCCCCGCGCGAGCGGGGATAAACCGACCACATTGCTCGCCGGCTGAATCGCAAATGTGTGTTCCCCGCGCGAGCGGGGATAAACCGATAGCCGCGCTATTTACGCCCGTATCGCGTATGTGTTCCCCGCGCGAGCGGGGATAAACCGATAGCCGCGCTATTTACGCCCGTATCGCGTATGTGTTCCCCGCGCGAGCGGGGATAAACCACTCTCGCTAGCCAGGCTCATGCCGGTTGCGGCGTGTTCCCCGCGCGAGCGGGGATAAACCGGGGGTTAGTATCGTAATCCCTAACCTTCTTTCGTGTTCCCCGCGCGAGCGGGGATAAACCGGGCTGCATGTACGGGAAAAATATCACCAGCCCGTGTTCCCCGCGCGAGCGGGGATAAACCGGTCGCCGCGAGCAGGATCAGGAACTGACCGCCGTGTTCCCCGCGCGAGCGGGGATAAACCGCGCCAGTGGATAGCAGCATTTGCTGAGAATGGGTGTTCCCCGCGCGAGCGGGGATAAACCGAGCAGCGCCCAACGTTTCACGAAATTCGCGCCGTGTTCCCCGCGCGAGCGGGGATAAACCGTTCTTTAACTTTCCCGAGGGAAATACATTCTTGTGTTCCCCGCGCGAGCGGGGATAAACCGGCATTGCAGGGGGAAGAAACTTCATTCGGTGCGTGTTCCCCGCGCGAGCGGAGATAAACCGGCAACAGAAGCCTTTGCCACCATGCGGGCGAAGAGTTCCTCGCGCGAGCGTTAGGTTTATGGATTAACCGACCAACTCCTGCGCATATTGGTATAGCGCCTTTACCAGCGCTAATTTTTCGGCATTGTCCTGATACTGGTGGTAAAGCCTCTCCAGCTCCCGGGCGTAAGCCTGTAAGTTTTCCGGGGTAAATATTTCACGGCGATGTTGTAGCCAGCGCTGCTGCTCGGTTTCATCCAGCGTACCGGGAAAATTGCGCCCCCGGTAATTAAACAATAACTTCTCGATACGCTTGTCAAAAAATGTAATATCAAGCGCAGGCAGGTTCTGCGGCGGCGTTGCCAGTACAATTTTCATTGCAGCGCGGTCGGCGTCGCTGAAAAAACCATCATAGAGCTGTGTATCCACATTGTCAGAAGTAATGAAAGGGGGTGCTTCTGCGTACAATGCAATTACTTTTTCTCGCACCTGAGGATTTGAAAGGAGTTGTTTTAGGTTTTCAATACACTGCTGATGATTAATACCCAGGCGTTCGGCGTCCTGCGGGCGTAGCGTATTTGCCTGCGCGAGCACCGGGCATTTATTAAGGTGTACCAGCTTAACAGGCACCGCAGCGTTACTACCCAGCGCGGACCCTGGCGTATAAAGACGTTCTCGCAGCGCGTCGGCATCAAGCTCCAGCAATGGCGATATGTCGCCTGCCAAATCGACAGTAATCACTGCATTACGGTTGTCGGGATGCCAGGCCAGCGGTGCAATCAGGCTGGTGTTAGCGCGTGAGGCGCCGAACATTCCCGAGACATGTACCAGCGGTTTCATCTGTGGAATGTCAATGAGCGTTGCCAGCTTTTGTTTATTGCGATATGCATAAAGGTAGTCAAACAGGCGCGGTTGACATGTTTTTACCCGTTGCGCCATTGCGATGGTAGCGTAAACATCTGCCATTGCGTCGTGGGCGTTTGCGTGTTCAACACCGTTAGCGGCAGTGAGGTGCTCGAGGCGGAAACTTGGCAAACCTTCGTCATTCTTTGGCCAGTTGATGCCGTCCGGGCGTAGCGCATAGCAGGCGCGCATAACATCAAGTAAATCCCAGCGGGAATTGCGGTTTTGCCAGCTCCACGCATAGGGATCATAAAAATTGCGATAGAAAATATTGCGCGTGACTTCGTCGTCGAAGCGAATATTGTTATATCCTACGATACAGGTGTTTGGTACGGTAAACAGTTCATGAATGCGTTCAGCGAAACGCGCTTCGCTGTCGCCGCGCGCCAGCGCCTGCTGGGGTGTAATGCCGGTAATCATAACGGCTTCTGGCTGCGGAAGGTAATCGTCGGCCGGTTTACAGTAAAAAACCTCGGGCTCGCTAATAATATTGAAATTGGCATCGGTACGAATGGCAGCAAACTGCGCGGGTCTGTCCAGCGTTGCGCTGGTGCCAAACGTTTCGTAATCGTGAAAGAGGAAGCTTGGCTGATTGTGTTTGTCGTTCACGGTTTTTGGTTTCCTCTTAATATATCGGTATGACGCGCCACTTCTGGTTCTTACTGGCGGTGCGGTTTTTATATGCTTACGGTTGGTTGATTGCATATCACCTTCGCCATTTTATCTGTACAACGGGTGATGAGTACATCATCAGGTTTATGGTTGTATACAAAAATTATTTTGTGGCAGACGGTGGCATAGGCTGCGTTTGCTACACGATAAGCCAAAATTCAGGGGGCGGGGTAGAAGTAACGGCGCCGGGGTGCCGGGAAGGGCTTATAAGGCAAACAATTCGTTGACGCAATTCTCGGGCGTCAGGCCATTTGGAGAGACAGGGGCGCGTTTCTTTTTAATGCCCTGTATGTTCTGCTACGTTATTTTGTATTTCATACCGTTAAAATACAGCATCTCCAGCCGGCGTCTGCGGTTTAAAGGTTCAATAATGACGCGTTGCTTTTTATAAATGCCAGCAACCTGCCATGCTCTTCGCCTCATTGCGTCATGCCAGAGAAATTCATACCGGGGCGCTGCCATGCCTGGTTGCGGCACATCTGCCCGGCACATTATCAGCGCATCATGCCGGGCGGCCATTAAACGGAAAATATACCCGCTACAGGGAGGGTAACCTTCTGTATTTAAGATAACTTATCACTGAGTTTTTTTGTGATATATCTGACTTGAGTCCAGATGCCACGGAGATAATTTTTCTGGCTAAACTCATGCTTAGAGCGTGATTTGAGTAAATTTGCGTTATGCGCATCCAGCAAAGGTTCGTTCGACCAGGGAGATTGTTTCCATGCAATATCGAAATAGGTTGATGAAGGGTAACGCATCCACTGTAGCCACGGTTTTGAACCGCTTGTGTAATGTATAAATATTGTTTCATCAGTAATTGTTTCTTTGTAATTACTGAGGCTTTTTAAGCCGAAGTGATAGGCCGCATCGTAAATTTGATTGTATTTGTTGTCTAATATTACGCAATTTCCCTGGAATAAAATATTCAAGACATCCTGATCAAGAAAGCTGAATTCCTTGCTTTTGTCGGAAAGCATAGAAATCGCCTTTTCACTAAAATGCTGTTTTTGCCATTCGCTCAGGTTGATATAAATGACGCCTGCATTAAAGTATTTGCCAGCCAGCCCGGTAACCCCCAGGCGTGCTTCGCACTTTTCCTGTACTTTATCAAGATCGGGTATAATCGCGGCAAATTTGCCGGTAAGATCCAACTGAAATAGTTCATCAGGGCAGCTTTTACAGATGACGTCTGCATCAAGATATAGCGCGTGTGTTTTATCAGATAAATAATGGAATGCGATAAACCGATAATAAGTCGCCACCGACCATTTCGCACGCACAGGGAATTTGGTAAATGCGGCGCTGTCAATAAAATAAATGTAAACGTTAGTTTCGAAATTCTTTGCCAGTAAATTGAATTTTTCCAGGGTATGATTATCTATATAATCTGTGAAAAAATGGAAATTATATTTTTCTTTACTGTTAATAAGAATAGAAGTGGCAGACACCCCGGCGCCTAACAGAAAATTTTTATCTATGCAATAGACAACATCGCGCAGAGGGCTATTTTCTTGCTGCTTTTGATATTCATTGCTGATAATGTATTTTACTGCGTTGTCCATAGTGATGTTGCCTGCAATTCAATAATGGATGGGAGGGTATTATACCGTCTTTAAATACTGGCGCAATCGTGCATTCGTTGTTGCTTGTATTTAAAATAATTGCTGATTAGTCCGCTTTCATTTCCAGCAGTGGCGCCTGAATCCGTGCCTGTTTCTAAAAATAATGGCGCTATATTTTTCGCGTTAATTACTTATTGTTGAGTTTAACTGATAACGCTAACCAGGTATTTTCACTGGGTCTCGGCATTACAGATTGTATTCTGTATCCAAGCCTCGGTATTTTACCGAAGCTATAATACCTTCAGTTTGAGCAAGTGTCAATATTCATAAGGATAAAGAGGGGCAGAGGTTAAGTTAGAGACCTATGTTAACATTTTGTGTAATTAAATACGCCAATTACTTCAGAGAAATATTCCGCTTATTACATATAAAATAATTAATTGGGGGAGAAGTGCTATTACAGGAAGTAAACGGTTAAAGATGGGGAGTGTCTGGTAGGCTGGTGTTTATATATAAACACCACTTTTATTTTCTCTATAACGAGATTTTGCCATATCAAACACGAAGCTGGAATCATTGTTCTGCCAAATATAAGCCCTCAACACAAGTTGGCGGGTTGGTAATTATTAAACATGGCGATGTTTGCTGCAGGCGAACTAAGTTGCGAAAGCTGAATTAAGCCGCAACACAATAGCGTAATTATTCCGTCTGGCGTGAACTGGTTCGCATGGATTAAATTTATGGGCTATCGTAAATAGTGTTTTTTTAAAGTTTATCTACGATAGCGCTTGAGGCCATAAATTATCAACCTGTCGGCTAACCGGCATTTTTCGCGATTTCCGGGCCGATTTGTGCGGTAGTATCGTTAATTAATACTATGCGATAATCATATTTATTAAGACTCCAGCTTTTTTGCCTTTTGTTCATATAAGTGAGCACTTCCATTTCACCGTCCTGATAACTTTTATCGGGCGTGCCCATTTTCGAAATGATTTCCTGCTTTGACATCCCTACATCAATATCCGAGATTTTCCCACCGCAAGCGCAGGCGGAAAGCATGAAGGCGCAGAGCGCCAGAAAGGGATATTTAATCATACGTAACCTTTTACATTCGATTGCTCTTTTATCGCAGCGTAATATACCTGAACCGCGTGAATTTTTTGTAGTAAATTGTGCACCTGCGCGGAGAGTAGGAAATTTCTGTAGTAAATCTATCAGATAACCCTTAAGAAAATAGCGTTATTTTTTATTGCGAAGTAAACGGTTGTATCTTATGGGTGTTCCTTGGTTTTTTACCGCTGATAAGGTAAACCGCACTGCTCTTTTTCAAAAAGTTAAAACATAGCGCGGAGAGTAAATTTATTGATGATTTTGTGCGCGTTTGAAGCTATATCAAGCCGGAAGGGGCGTATCTGGCACAGGCCTGGTACGCGGACTCTGTACTTACTGTTAAAAACCTGAAGCAGGAAGCCGCCTGCCTTCATTGCTCACCAGGAGGACAAAACGCACTTTGCGGCTAATGGCTTAAAATTATTGACGTGTTTTACTGACGTTTTGGGTTGTCGTCATTTGTTCAGGCGTTTATCAACCGTCTCAGCAGGTTATAAGCCGCCGCACAGAAAGTGAATATAGCGCTATTGAAGCCGGGAGGGAGCGCTATATCTTGCCGTACCTATTCCTGTAACTGTTAGGGTGCAACAGGATGAAAATTTAACCACAATCATGGGATGCCGCCGGCAAATTTCAGCTTTGCGTATTGTAAGGAAATCAAGCATTTGATTTTATCTGTATAAATACACAGCCAAATATTGGCCGGGAGACATGATGAAATACCAGATTAAGGTTATTGCGCCACGTACGCTAGCCGGTTTTCACCTGGTTGGGCCGTGGGAACGTACTGTTAAACAGGGGTTTGAGCAGCTTTATGCCTGGGTGAAAAGTCAGCAGTATCCTGCAGCGCAGTGGATAGCTGTATATTTTGACAACCCGGAAGTTACGCCGCCAGAAAAGCTGAGTTGCAATACCTCTGTAGCGGTGCCGGATGATTTTGTGATCCCGGCCAACAGCGAAGGCGTTATCAAAACGCGCCTTGAAGGCGGGTTGTTCGCCGTAGCGAGCGCCAGGGTGAAAAATAGTGATTTCACCACGCCGTGGTTAGATTTTTTTGCTGCTCTTGAGGCCGATAAAGGCTATATATTCCGAGACGCTCCTTGTTTTGAACTTTACCTCAACGACGGCGCTAGCGGCGTATGGGAAATTGAGATGTACATCGGCGTAGAAAAAAACGCGCCGCATGATGTTCCAACCTGCTAATGATATGCGGGCTTGCGTTTAACCGCTAAAACCCACTGGACGGAAGGCGGAGGTTGAATGGCATGGCGATTTGTCTGGCGCCGGGGAGCAAACAGATCCCACTGTGCGGTGCAAAGTACATAATTTATTTCAACGGGGGCGTTTGGTCGCGTACAGCGCTGCGTGGCGGCCTGGATGGGGCCACGCAGCGTTTCGGCATTACTCCTTGAGTTTTTCACGCATCTTTTGTACGTCGCTTGCGCTGACAGCAGACGCCGCATTACCCCAACTATTGCGGATATACGTCAATACATCGGCAATTTGCCGATCGTTCATCGTTGCAGCAAAAGAGGGCATAGCGGGAGCAGTCGGATGTGTAGGGGTATCCGCGCCGCGGCTGCCAGCCAGCACAACGCGCATAAGCGATACCGGCTGTTGCGCGTTAATGGGCGCGCTGTTGGCAAGCTGCGGAAAAATATTTTTCTCGCCTTTGCCGGTTGACGTATGGCATGCCGAGCAGCGATCAAAATAGATAGCCTTGCCGGTCACCATTTGCGGATTATCCGGCTTTAGCGCTGTTGGCGGTTGTTTCTCATTATCTTTTAATGATTTGAGGTATACCGCGACAGCCTGTAAATCGGCGTCTTTCCAGTGCTGCGAGGCGTTTTTTACCTCTTCGGCCATTGGGCCGGAAGCGCTGTCATAGCGATTTATGCCATCGCGCAGATAATCTTTGATGTCCTGTATGCTCCAGCGGCCCAGGCCGTCGTGGTTTGCGCCGGTAATGTTTGGCGCCCACCAGTTTTCAACTTCCGCCCCTTGCAGGAACCGCTCGTTTTTATCGCCGCCGAGGATATTTTTGGGCGTGTGGCAGGTTCCACAGTGGCCAAGCCCCTGCACAATGTATGCGCCGCGATTCCATTCGGCTGATTTTGACAGATCAGGCTGGTATTCGCCTTTGTCAGCGTTCAGCCAGTTCCAGACAATAAGGCTGGCGCGTATATTAAAGGGGAAGGGAAGCTGGTTCGTTTCAACCCATTGGCGAACAGGCGTGAGCGTTTGCAAATAGGCCCAGATAGCGCGGTTATCTTCATCTGTAACTTTGGTATAGGCAGTAAACGGCATTGCGCCATAAAGCCGCTTGCCGTTATGGCCGATCCCCTCTGACATGGCGCGCTTAAAATCGCTGTAGCGCCATTTTCCAATACCGGTGGCGATATCAGGCGTGATATTCGCGCCAACTAAATAGCTGCGCGGAATAGTAGATCACTTTGAGG
>NZ_JAEPBH010000062.1 GCF_016632365.1 Tenebrionibacter intestinalis
TTCCCTCAAAGTGATCTACTATTTGGCGCAGCTATTTAGCGTATAGCGCGCCTGGCCAATAATTCATTGCATAGTATAATGAATAAAACACGTTAATTATGAAATGTCTTATTTATTGGCGTACAACTACAAAAATAAATATTTAGCACTACAGTATTTCTGGTTTGGCGATATCTGTGATTTGTGCTAAATTTTTACACGTGCGGAGGATTTCGCCGTACCCCGTTATAACGTATATATGAAACAATAAGTGAGGAAACCGTGGGTATTATTTCCTGGATTGTGTTTGGTTTAATCGCGGGCATTCTGGCTAAGTGGATCATGCCGGGAAGAGATGGCGGCGGTTTTATTATGACCGCTGTGCTTGGTGTTGTGGGTGCCGTAGTAGGCGGCTGGATCAGCACGCTCTTCGGTTTTGGTCGAGTAGACGGTTTCAACTTTGGTAGCTTTATCGTCGCTGTTATCGGCGCGCTGGTTGTGCTGTTCATTTATCGCAAAGTTCGCAGCTAATTTGTCCGCGTTTACCCGAAAAACCCGCCGCGTGCGGGTTTTTCTTTGCCTGCAAAAGGATGACGAATGCTATAATTACCGGTATTAACGTTAACAGGAGAGCGGTTATGGCGTCTGGTTGGGCTGGCGATAGCGCAGTGCAGGAACAAATCGAAAGCACCGTACAGGATGCGGTTGACCGTGCTCGCGGCGCGTTACCACAGGGAGGCGAAAGCCTGCATTATTGCGATGAGTGCGGTGAACCCATACCGAAAGCGCGCCGGGCGGCTATTCCTGGCGTGCGGCTGTGTATCGTTTGTCAGCAAAAAGAAGATGAACGGCAAAAAATATTTTCTGGTTATAATCGGCGTGGTTCAAAAGACAGCCAGTTAAGATAATGATTGTATAAAAGCATTATTTACCGGGTAGTTTAACTTCCGTCATATTTATTTTCATACTTTGCTGATTGACTTAATCATGAGTATTTTTAGGCGATAATACCCGTTATCCCGGTATTACCGTTGAGTCATTCCCGGCACATCGGATTTGCTTAACAAAGCGGGCCGTCTAGACTGACAGGATTATTGTTTAGCGTGGAGAGGCGCGTGGATATTATTACAGGGGCGCAGCTTAACGTGCCGGATGCGGTATTTGCCTGGCAGTTGGACGGGAAGGGAGGCGTTAAGGCGATTGCGGATAATGATGTCTATGACAGAAGCCATCCCTGCTGGCTGCACCTTGATTACACTCAGCCTGAAAGCGCGCAGTGGCTTGCCACCACCACGCTGCTGCCTAATGCGGTACGTGATGCACTGGCAGGTGAAAGCAGTCGCCCGCGCGTGTCGCGCCAGGGCGAGGGGACGTTAATCACTCTGCGCTGCATTAACGCCAGCACTAATGAACGCCCCGAACAACTGGTGGCTGTGCGTATTTATATTGATGAGCATTTAATTGTCTCTACCCGTCGTCGTAAGGTACTGGCGCTGGACGATGTGATAAGCGATCTCAATGAAGGCACAGGCCCGGAAAACAGCGGCGCATGGCTTGTAGAGGTGTGTGATGCGCTTACCGATCATACCAGCGAGTTTATCGAGGGGCTGCATGATAACATTATGGATCTCGAAGACAGTTTATTGGACCAGCAGGTGCCGCCGCGCGGCACGCTGGCGCTGATTCGTAAACAACTTATCGTCATGCGCCGCTATATGGCGCCTCAGCGCGACGTTTACTCCCGGCTTTCCAGCGAGAGGCTGCGATGGATGGATGATGACCAGCGCAGACGTATGCAGGACGTCTGCGATCGCCTTGGCCGTGGTCTGGATGAGATTGACGCCTGTATTGCCCGCACGGCAGTAATGGCCGATGAGATTTCTCAACTCATGCAGGAATCGTTGACACGGCGCTCGTATACCATGTCGGTGATGGCGATGGTCTTTTTACCGAGTACGCTGCTTACCGGGCTTTTTGGCGTCAATCTGGGGGGGATACCCGGCAGCGCCTGGCGTTACGGTTTCGCTGTTTTTACGTTATTGTTAGCGTTATTGATAGCGGGCGTTATGTGGTGGTTAAGGCGAGGTAAATGGTTGTAAGGTTTAGCTATTTGCTTTAATGGAATAACAGAAAGCGTACTAAATCTGATCGAAGTCAATAATTGCAAGGGCAAATAGCGGCATTATCCCTTTCGCAGGTGAATGCAACGTCAAGCGATGGGCGTTGCGCTCCATATTGTCTTACTTCCTTTTTTTGAATTACTGCATAGCATAATTAATTCGTACAATGCCGGCTTAAATAAAGTCGGTTTTTTTTTATCTCTTTTGCGCCTGAGCTTCTACCCTTTAAAGACCAGGTTGTAAGTCAGGAGGTAAGAATGTACTCATTTTTACGCATGAGTGACCCGATCCCCGTCGATCCGACGCCCGTTCCGGAGCCGATACCCCAGCCGCAGCCCACTCCCGACCCGCCGCCCGATCCAACTCCGGTTGTCGATCCGCCGCCGTATGCCTGAGCATAAAATCGCTCCCCCCGCTGCCGGGGGGGAGCGTTACATTATTTTACTTCCAGTACGTCCAGGCGCTGTGGCGCGTCTTCATCTTCCGTGCGCCAGCCGTTGGGTATCGTGGGAATATCTTCCCGGTCAAATGCCAGATCGCCCCCGTCAATCACTTCGCCGCCGTGCACGATACCGGCAAAGTCGAACAGTCCGGTATCGCATAAATGAGAAGGCACCACGTTTTGCATTGCGCTGAACATGGTTTCGATGCGTCCGGGGTAGCGTTTATCCCAGTCGCGCAGCATGTCGCCAATTACCTGACGCTGTAAGTTGGGCTGCGAGCCGCACAGGTTACATGGAATAATGGGGTAGCCTTTAGCCTGGGAAAAGCGCTCAATGTCCTTTTCCCGGCAGTAAGCGAGCGGGCGAATGACAATATGTTTACCGTCGTCGCTCATCAATTTTGGCGGCATTCCTTTCATTTTGCCGCCGTAGAACATATTTAAAAGCAGCGTTTGCAGGATATCGTCGCGATGGTGGCCAAGCGCGATTTTGGTCGCGCCCAGTTCGCTGGCAGTGCGGTACAGAATACCGCGGCGCAGGCGCGAACACAGTGAGCAGGTGGTCTTGCCTTCCGGGATCTTCTCTTTCACGATACCGTAGGTATTCTCTTCGACGATTTTGTATTCCACGCCGAGGCTGTCGAGGTAATTCGGCAAAACGTGCGCCGGAAACCCGGGCTGTTTCTGATCGAGATTTACTGCTACAAGGCTGAAGTTAACCGGGGCGCTCTGCTGCAGGTTACGCAGAATTTCCAGCATGGTGTAACTGTCTTTCCCCCCGGACAGGCAAACCATGATGCGATCGCCTTCCTCAATCATAGAAAAATCGGCAATCGCTTCGCCTACGTTTCGGCGCAGGCGCTTTTGCAATTTGTTGAGATTATACTGTTCTTTTTTATTATCTGTTTGATTTTCTTTCATTTTAATTTATCTCTGAAACCAAAAAAGCATATATGGGGCAATTTTTTTTACAGCGCCAGCCTATTGTTGAGCGCCATTACCCCATCACTATTCAGAACTTCAATCCATGCACCGTAAACCTCACAGATCCTCTATGCGGTTTCATGTCCACCAGGCTTGCAATAAACGATGGGCCACACTGGCTGACAGGCGTCAGCAGGCAAATATATGCCGCGTATGGTACGGATTACGACGGCGAATACCAGCACGTTTTATGTGTGGCGCACCCTCTCGCCCTATGCCCGACGCTGTCATACGGCTTTTGCTTTGCGAAACTGTGCGTAAGGCGTTTGTCGGGATGAGGGTTGAAAGGGAAGAATGCCAGCTCCCTCCTGACTTTAGACTGGTTGAGATTTTACCGGCAGAGAACAAAACCGGCCTTATATGAAAGATTCGCATGATAACAATACGTGAAAAAGGCCGGGTACATCCGTTTCGTCAGGCGCTTTTTCAGGAAGCTGTTTAGAAACCCTTCAGAAGATACTCAACATATTTCAGTGAATATTGCTCAGGTTAGCTACCTGCAGTTATGCCGGGGTCGGAGATATTTTACGCGCGCGGCAGGCAAGCCTTTTCGCGCACGTTAATATAACTTTGTTTAGCGTTTTGCCGCAGAGTTACGTTAGCGCAAAGGTCCCCCATTCATGGATAATCAGAAAAAATGTCTCTCCGGCGGCGGGCGGCATTTGGGTCGCGCTAATTTGTAGCAATACCGGCTGTCCTTGCCACTCTACGGTGACTTCATACTGCGGCCCCATATACACCACCTGCCTGACGGCGCAGCGCTGGCTTTCCGCGCCTTCATGACGCAGTGAAATGGCCTCAGGGCGCACGCCAAGCAGGCACTCGCCTTGCTGCGTGGATGCGAGATTTTCCGGGCGCGGCAGACGATAGCCCAGCACGTCCACGCTGTCGCCACTAACGCAGGCAGGAAAAAAATTTGCTTCGCCCATAAATCCGGCCATAAACCGTGACACAGGTTGGCGATAGAGCGTTTGCGGCGCGCCCATTTGCATAATACGCCCCTTATTCATCACAAGCACCGTATCGGAGACGGCGAACGCTTCACTCTGATCGTGCGTGACATACAGCGAAGTAATATTGAACCGGGTCTGTAGCTCGCGAATTTTATCGCGCATACTGCGCCGCAGGTTAGCGTCAAGGTTTGACAGCGGTTCGTCAAACAGCAGTACCTTAGGTTTGAGAATAAGCGCGCGCGCCAGTGCGACGCGCTGCTGCTGGCCGCCGGAAATTTGATCGACAAAACGATTTTCATAACCGGCTAAATCCACAAGTTCCATCGCTTCGCTGACCCGCTGCCTGATTTGTGCGCCCGACACGCCGAGCATCTTCAGTCCGTAACCGATATTTTCGCCAAGCGTCATATGCGGGAACAGCGCGTAGGACTGAAACACCATACAGATATCCCGCTTTTGAATGGAAAGATGCGTCACGTTTTCACCGTCAATAAAAATTTGCCCTTCATTCGGCCTCTCCAGGCCTGCGACCAGGCGCAGCACCGTAGTTTTACCGCAGCCGGAAGGACCGAGCAGCGTGACTAACTCTCCTTTGGGAATCGCCAGGTTCAGCGAATCAATGACCGTATTGTCGCCAAAGCGTTTGCTGACATTGCGTAATTCAAGAAAGGGCATGACTAAACTCTCCATCAGGACAGATTTCTGGCGCGGGAGCGGGACGTGCGAGCCTCGCCAATGAGCCAGTCAAAAAAGAAAATAATCGCCAGCATCACCACAATCAGAATGGAGCCGTAGGCAATGGCAATGCCGTATTCGCCGTCCTCTACGCGGTTGAGGATATAGGCGGTGGCCACGCGGGTATCCGGCGTTACTAAAAATACAATGGCGCTGACGGTAGTGATGGCGCGTACAAAGCTGTAAATCAGTGCTGAAAGCATTGCCGGGCGCAGCAGCGGTAGCAGGATATGAGTGATGGTGCGCAGCGAACCGGCGCGCAGGCTAAGCGAGGCTTCATCAAGCGATTTATCTATTTGCCCCAGCCCGGCAATCCCGGCACGAATGCCTACCGGCACATTACGCATCACCATTGAGATAATCACTATGGCTGCGGTGCCAGTGAGGTAGACCGGCGCGCTGTTAAACGCCAGCAGGTAGGAGATGCCTGCCACCGTGCCGGGTACTGCAAAGCAAAGCATCGTGGTAAATTCAATGCTCTTTTTACCGCGAAATTGCTGGCGCGCTACCATCCAGGCGATAAGAAGGCCAAATACGGCGGTGATGGGGGCTGCGATACCGGCGTACAGCAGTGTATCGAGCAGTGAAGGCCAGGCGCCGTCGCTCATGCCCTGGCCGAATAGCTTGATGAAATTATCAAGCGTGAGTGAATAATCCACGCCCCAGTTCACCGTAAAGCTGCCGTAAAAAATGCTGCCGTAGAGCAGCGCGTTAAACGCCACCCAGACTGCCAGGATCGCATTTACGCCGCCGATAAGCGCGCGCGGCAACGGTTGTACGTCGCCGCGGTAAGATTTGCCGGAAACCGTTACGTAAGAGCGTTTGCCGATCCACAGATACTGAATACAAAACACCCCCAGTGAAAACAGCAGCAGGAAAGCGCCGAGCGTGCTGGCGGCCTGGTAGTCGAGCTGTGAGCCGGTAATATAGAAATAGATCTGGGTGGCAAGCACGTCAAAGTTGCCGCCAAGGACCAGCGGGTTGCTGAAATCCGCCAGCGACTGCACCACCACAATCAGAAAAGCGTTAGCCAGCGCCGGGCGCAGCAGCGGGATAAACACATTAAAGAATGTTTGCCAGCGGCTGGCGCGCAGCGTGTAGGAAGCCTCTTCCTGAGAAGGATGAATGGTTTTAATCGCGCCGTCCAGGATCATAAACGCCATTGGCGTGAAAGCCAGCACCTGCGCCAGCCAGATACCGGTAAATCCGTACAGCCAACTGGTGTTGGTTAAACCGAACGTTGTCAGCCACTGGGTGACGTAGCCGGCGCGGCCCATCATTAGCGTCACGCCAAGCCCCACTACAAACGGCGGCGTGACGATCGGCAAAATGGAAAACACGCGGCCAATGACGGCGCTGCGTTTGGCAATGCGCGTAGTATAAATTGCCAGCACCAGCCCAAAGAAAGTGCAGCCTGCGCCGACGGCGGCGGCCAGCAATACCGAGTTGATAATGATCCGCATGATATGCGCCTGCGTCAGCACGCCGAGAAACGCCAGTGGGGCGAATGCGCCGCTCTGGTCTTCAAACATGGGAATAAAAATCGCCACGCTGGGCCAGACGATGAATACGCCAATCAGCGCAATAATGATCAGCAGCACGCCGATGACGAAGCGGTCGCCGCCGAGCCATTCCCGTCGCGACAGCGCAAGCGTTATAACAGCGCCAAGCGCGATAAACAGCGCAACGCTGGCGTAACCCAGCCCGCGGCCCGTTAGCGCGGCGCTTGCGATGACGAATGCCATGCACCCCAGCGCCCAGCCGGCGTCAAACAGGTGGCGGCGGCTGTCTCGCCCGGCGGGCGTGAGCGGGCGCAGCAGCAGCGCGCAGGGCAGCAAAAACCAAAGCAGACTAATATCAAGCGATGCCCAGCCGTAGGCCTCCAGGATTTCATCGCGCGTAGATGCCAGCAGGCCGTAATCCAGGCTCCAGCAAGGTAGCAGCACAAAGGCGAGCCAGGCAAACGCCAGCCAGCCGAAAATAGCATCCCGGCGCGGCGGGACGCGTAATGATAACGTTTCAGACATAATGTGCCTCATCGGCGGTATCGAAAGAGCGCGGCGTTAGCGCCGCGGCTTGTGTTATTTTCCCATTTTTACTTCACTGACCCACTTGCCGATCAGCGCCTTGCGCATCTGCGTTGCGCCATAAGTATCCATATCGTAATCAATCAGCTTTAGCGCATTGAGCCTGAGCGAATGCGGCGAGCTTTGCGCCGCGGTATTGGTGAGGATCTGATAGGATTTGCCTTTCCGCCAGGCAAGCTCCTGCGCTTCCTGTGACAGCACCCAGTCAACAAAAAGTTTTGCGTTATCGGCGTTGCGCGCGCCTTTGATTATGCTTACGCCGCCAGTTTCGTAGCCGGTGCCTTCGCACGGCGCCACCAGCGTTAGCGGCGCGCCGTTTTCTTTTTCCAGCGAGTAGTCGTGTAAAAAGCCGATACCGATCGCGGTTTCGCCGCGCGCGGCATTACGCGCCGGAGCGATACCGGATTTTGTGTACTGAGAGATGTTATTGTTCAGCGCCTTAAGATAGCGAAAAGCGTCGTCTTCACCCCACAGTTGTACGAAGGTGGCGAGCGCGGTGTAGGCGGTGCCGGAGCTTTGCGGGTCGGCAAACTGAATTTCACCTTTATATTCCGGCTTTATAAGGTCTTTCCAGCACTGCGGCGTCGGCAGGTTCTTCTCTTTAAGGCGCTCGGTATTGACGCCAAAGCCGAGAATGCCGATGTAAACTGCAGATGAGTAGTTGCCTTTACGCCTGGCCGGATCGCGAAATTTGGGCAGCACCTGCGCAAGTTGGGGAGAAACGTAAGGCGTAAGTAAATCCATCTCGCCGGCCTGAGAATGCGGATCGAGCGTGCCGCCATACCAGACATCGGCCTGCGGATTCTTTTTTTCGGCGTCGATTTTTGCCAGCGTGCTGCCTGAACCGTTGCGGATAAATGACGTTTTGACGTCATACTTTACGCCAAATGCTTTGGCTTGCGTTTCACACAGTTCGTTGGTTGCGCTGCAATAGATGACCAGACGGCCTTTGGCCTGGACGGCGTGGCCAAACGTCGCCAGCGTCAGCACGGCGGAAATGAAACAGGTTAACGGTGTGACTTTCATTTTATTGTCCTTATTGTTGTGGGTCAGGGTAAAAAACGCGGCGATTGGGGGTATCCGGCGTTTCTTCGGCCGCCAGCAGTAGCGGCATAAGCAGCACGGCAATCAGTGTCGCTGCCGCCGTCAGCGTGATAAACATACCCGGCCACCCGTAGCGCTCAATAACGAGCGCCAGAGGCCATCCCGCCAGCGCTGCGCCAAGGTAAGCAAACAGCCCAAGAAAACCGGTGACTGATCCTGCTGCATCTTTGTGGCAATACTCTACGGCTGCCAGCCCGGTCAGCATCTGCGGACCAAATACGAAAAAGCCGCAGCTAAAAAATATGGCCGCCAGTAGCGCATAATGGTGAACCGGCATCAGCCACAGCGCGCAGACGGTGATAAACATGCCCAGCGCGAAAAGCAGGATCATTGGCGCGCGCTGGCCGCGAAACAGCAGGTCAGACCCCCAGCCTGCGAACAGGGCGCCCAGCAGGCCGCCTGCCTCAAACAGTATGACGGCTGCATTGGCGCCCAGCAGGCTTGCGCCGCGCCCTTCCGCCATCCAGATATTGCCCCAGTCGTTAAGCGCGATACGGATGAGATAAACCAGAACGTACATCAGGCCCAGCAGCCAGATGGCGCGGTTCGCCAGCACGCTGTCGCGCAACATGGGCCACAGCGGCTGCGGCGGGCTTTGCCGCTGCTGGCGGAGCTCCAGCGCATCCTGACGCCATTCGCCTATGCAGGGTAACCCCTCCTGCTGCGGCGTGCCGCATAGCCGGGTGCAGAGCCACATACCTGACGCTATTGCGATAATGCCCGGGGCCATCAGCGCCGCCCGCCAGCCCCAGAGGCTTGCCAGCAGCACACATAATAGCGGCAGCAGCGCGCCGCCGATGTTGATAGACATATTCCAGCATCCCCACCACAGGCCGCGCTCGTTGCGTGAATACCACTGCGTCAGCAGCCGGGCGCATGGCGGCCAGCCCCAGCCCTGAAAGAAACCGTTCAGCGCCCACGTAGTTAACAGCAGCGGCAGGTTGTCGCCCAGCGCGAAAACAAGGTTTAATATGCCGGTCGCAACCAGCCCGGCCCCCATAAATTCGCGCGGTCCGTAACGGTCATACCACAACCCACAGCCAAACTTCGACAACCCGTAAGCGGTGTAAAACAGCGTGCCGAGCAGGCCGATATCCGCCTTGTCCAGCGCCAGCGCCTGCTGCATATCCGGCAGCGCTACGTTGAGACTTTTGCGCGTGAGGTAAAACGCGGCGTAGCCTGCCGCCATTGTAATCAACAGGCGCGCACGCCAGTAGCGATAGCGCTGGTTGATTTCTTGTGGCGACAGCGGTTGCGGCATAGTCCCTCCCTGTGAGCGTTTGTGACTATAAAGCAGAGAATGTGTAAAAAGATGAGCGCCAGTCTGAGCCGCCCAGGACTTATTCCTGGATGATGGCGTTTTTATTGGTGAAATGTGGGCAGGTTAACAATTATGCGCGTCCCGTTGCCGGTTTCGATGGTAAAGCTGCCGCCGAGGGCGTGGATGCGTTCGCGCATACCGTGCAGTCCCATGCCTTTGTGTTCTCCCGCAGGGATGCCTGTGCCATCGTCGCGTACATCAAGGGTAATCGCTTTACCGCGCTGCTCCAGCCGCAGATGAATGCGTTGGGCGTGGGCATGACGGGCGATATTGTTCAGCAATTCCTGAACCAGCCGATAGAGCGTGAACAGCACGGTATCATTTTGGGGCGCCTGGCGCAGGCGATAGTCAAGCTGGCAATGGATGCCGCGTTCGGCAAAGGCGAATTCGGCTATCAGGTGCTGGAGCGCCTCATGCAGGCCTATTTCTTCCGGCACAGGTGGGCGAAGCTGGCGCAAAAGCCGGCGCGTAACGCTGTGCATACGTAGCGCCATCGCCTCAATCGACGCCGCCGCCTGTTGCGCGCCGGGAATATCCGTATAGCGGGCCACCAGCCGGGACTGAATCTGTATGGCCGTGATATTTTGACCAATTTCGTCGTGCAGTTCTCGTGCCAGTATTTTGCGCGTCTCCTCTTCCGTATGTACCAGCCGCTCCATTAGCTGGCGTTTGGCGTGCAGTTCGGTTTCCAGCCGCAGGCGATAGTGCTGCAAACGGGAAGTTAAATGCTGCTGACGGCTGACGGCAATGCCTACGCCCATTCCCAGCAGCGCCTGCGTGGTCAGATACAGTTCCATTTCCGTAAGGCTTGCAAAACCGACGCCAAACTGACGGGCAAGGGTAATGACCAGACTGCCGATCAGGGCGGCGAGCACGCCGCCCTGCCAGCCGAAACGCCATGCCATGACCACGTTTGGCAAAAATACCAGAATCAGCAGCAGTCGCTCCATTTGCGGCGCGAGCGTAAGCAGCGCGCCTGCGCCAGCGGCGAAAAACAGGCTGCACCATAACAGCAAAGACGTGCGCAGCGGCGGGCTGGTTTGCCCGGGAAGCTGCTGGCTGACCCGGTGCTGGCGGTATAACGCATCCCATACGAGCCATGCAAAAGGCGCCATAATTGCGCCGCCGGTCAGACTGGCGAGAAAAGTGGGGACGGGCTGTCCCAGGTTGAGGGCTATCGCCAGCAGCGCACAGATAAACGCCGCCGCCAGAAGCAGCGACAGACGTTGCCAGTAAAGGTCAAAACGTTGCCAGTAGCGCTGCGCTGCCAGCGCCACAGGCAGCCACAGCAGCGGCGCGAACAGCGTGCCGGGTTGGGTTATCAGCCCGTGTCGATGAAGCCAGCCGGAGAGCGCCAGCGGTGTTAACAGCAGAACCGGCCAGAAGTGGCGCGGCAGTAAAATTAGCAACGCCAGACCCACGCCGCCGGGTAGCAGCAGGGCCGCGTGCATATCACTTCCGAGCAGCCAGAAGCTGATCGTCCACAGCGCCAGCCAACATGTCCCCCAGGCAAACAGCATAAACAGCGACAGTGCGGCGTATGTCAAATACTGGCCCATCAGCAATGCGCCAGCAGATTGTTCTCCAGCGCAAAATGCACCAGTTCAATTGTAGTGGCGCACTGCAGCTTGCTGAGTATGCTGGCGCGATGGGCATGTACCGTTTTATGGCTTAACGTCAGGGCGTCGGCAATGCGGCGCACGCTTTCGCCGCGCACCAGCAGGGTGAAAATTTCGCGTTCACGCGGCGTCAGCGCTTTTAGCGCGCCGACGGGTTGTCCGGCTGTGCGCATAGCGCTGAGCGCTTCGGCGCACAGGTAGTGGCCTCCCGCGCCGACTGAACGCACGGCCTGCACCAGCTCCTCCGGGCCGCAGCGTTTGGTCAGATAGCCGCAGGCCCCCGCCTCAATGGCGTTTTGTACAAAGGCGGGCGTATCGTAAATGCTCAGAATAATGGCGCGAAAATGGGGGCGGCGAGCGCGTACCTGGCGCAACAGACTCAGGCCGTCGCGCTCAGGCATGGCGATATCCATTACAGCCACGTCCGGCGTGCTGCGCAGTAGCCAGGGCAGCGCCTGAGCGGCATCGCCGAACTGGGCGATAACATCAATATCGGCTTCCAGATTCAGCAACTGGGCGAAGCCGGAACGCACAACGGCGTGGTCATCAATTAATACTACGGTGATCATGGCATCAGGACAGTGTAAAGAAACATGGCGCTATCATGCGCAGGAAAAGCGGCTATTCAACTCCTGCTAAAGCGATCTGCTATGAAGGTAACAAAACAAAAACCTCGCTTGCTGCTATTGCAAGTTTCATTTGCGCGAATGTAATGGCGCCCATATAACCCTTAATCACTAACTCCTCAGCGAGCGTAATAAAGGACAAAGGTTGTGATGGCCGACGGGTTAATAACATAAGCGGAATGAGTGGCGTCAGGCGAGTGGTCGGCGCTGATGGGAGTGAGGGAAAAATAATGGTTAACAGACGACAGCCGGGCGCCCCTGTGTTGGGCTGGATAATTTTGTTTTGCTGGATAGCTGCGCTGACGCTGACCGTGGCGGCCAGGAAAAATAACCTGCCGGCATTGCAGGTCGTGGCGATATTCCTGACGACAGCGCTGCTGTGCCTGTGGTTGGTTTACTACTATGCCAGTCCGGGATTTGGGAAAAAGGAGCGCGCCAGGCTCAACCGATACTGGCCGCTGCGTGGCAGAGGGCGTGTTAAATCGCTGATGCGCTGGAGTTGTACCACAGGCGTACTGACCGGGCTATGTCTGCTGACGCTCTTTAGCGGCGTGACGGACAAACAGCTATGGATAATGATGGGCGGCGTCACTCTGCTTGCCGCCGGTTGCCTGCTTCAGTTTTCATTGTTTTGCCGCCGGATGTTGCCGGCTGCGACAAAGTCGCTGCTGTGGCGCCTGTTTTTATTTATATATGGCGCGGTGTTGTTTATCGCAAAAATCCTGGCCGGCGGGTTTCTCCTCGAATATATGGAGATAAGCTCCGCAGACTTGCCCAATCTTGCCTGGTCCGTTGCGCTTTTTTTTTCCATACCGCTGTTTATTCTCGTCAGCTATCCGCTGGTGTTGTTTTTATCTGAATGGGTTGCCGGCAGGGTAACGCGCAGGAAAGCGTTTTTTAAACAAATGGGCCATGTGCAGTACATTCTTATCTGTATGTTTATTGGCGTGGCCTGGGTGCTGTATCTGGCAAAGGGGGTGTTTTTGATGGAAACGCTGGCCCGGGCGCTATACAGCTACGATACCCGCAGCACTATGCGTTGCAACAATCGCTACCAGACGCTTTATCCCTTTGACGCGCAGGCGCGGTATTTCCCGCTCAGTGATGGTACGCATCGGCTGTTTTATCCGAAAGGAAAGGAATTTTTCGTCGCTGTGGTGACGTGCGATAAAGACGGCGGCATTAACTGGTATGAGGTGAAAACCCGCAAAGATCTGGACCAGGAAGACGCGGCGTTACGAGCGCCCCAAAAGAGATAGCAAACTGGCCCCAAAAGGGGCCGACCAGATTGTTGACATAAGCGAGCGAAAGCGCGTTTTTGCCCGCTTTGTGGTTTATCAGGTTAATTGGGTTGCCATAACGGGCCGAAACCGCTCGGCCCGACGTTTGCCCTGCGCCACATCGTCCTGAAAGGGCCGGGCGGTATTTATACCCATCTGAACACCACCTCCTGTGGAGGTGGTC
>NZ_JAEPBH010000063.1 GCF_016632365.1 Tenebrionibacter intestinalis
CCGTTGGCGCGGGCGTGGTTGCTAAAGTTCTCGGCTAAGCGCTGATAATATTTGACGCAATGCGCAATAAAAGGGCATCATTTGATGCCCTTTTTGTACGCTTTCGAACCAGAACCTGGCTCATCAGTGATTTTATTAGCCATAATCATTGCTGAGACAGGCTCTGAAGAGGGCGTTTAGTCCGAAACGCAGCACAGCATTTCGGTTTTGGTTGCCTCGCACTCTTGCGGGGCAAAGATGTTTCTCGAATTCTTGTGACAGGTTGGTTTATGAGTGCGAATACCGAAGCTCAAGGGAGCGGGCGCGGCCTGGAAGCGGTAAAGTGGGTGGTTGTCGCCGTGCTGCTGATTGCGGCTGTTGTTGGTAACTACCTCTTTCGCGACGTTACGCTGCCGCTGCGCGCGCTGGGCGTAGTGGTTCTGATTGCTGCAGCGGGCGGTGTTGCGCTGTTGACGACAAAAGGCAAGGCAACGGTCGCCTTTGCCCGCGAAGCGAGAACCGAAGTCCGCAAAGTGATTTGGCCGACCCGCCAGGAAACCTTGCACACCACGCTGATTGTGGCGGCTGTAACCGCCGTTATGTCACTGATCCTGTGGGGGCTGGATGGTATTCTGGTCCGCCTGGTCTCTTTTATCACTGGCCTGAGGTTCTGAGATGTCTGAAGCTCCTAAAAAGCGCTGGTACGTCGTTCAGGCGTTTTCCGGTTTTGAAGGCCGCGTAGCGACTTCCCTGCGCGAGCATATCAAATTACATAACATGGAAGAGCTGTTTGGCGAAGTGATGGTGCCGACCGAAGAAGTGGTTGAAATTCGCGGCGGCCAGCGTCGTAAAAGCGAGCGCAAATTCTTCCCGGGTTATGTTCTGGTACAGATGGTGATGAACGACGCGAGCTGGCACCTGGTGCGCAGCGTTCCGCGCGTTATGGGTTTTATCGGCGGCACGTCTGACCGCCCGGCGCCTATCAGCGATAAAGAAGTTGATGCCATCATGAACCGTCTTCAGCAGGTTGGCGATAAACCGCGTCCGAAGACGCTGTTTGAGCCAGGCGAGATGGTGCGCGTTAACGATGGTCCTTTCGCCGACTTTAACGGCGTGGTGGAAGAAGTGGATTACGAGAAAAGCCGCCTGAAAGTGTCTGTCTCCATCTTTGGCCGCGCAACGCCGGTCGAACTGGATTTCAGCCAGGTCGAAAAAGCGTAATACAGTTTGCAAATTAACCGACATTGTCGGCTTGCATGAGGTGCGGGATTGGCATACAATTTCGCGCCTTTTGTTTTTATGGGCGTTTGCCCGTAAAAAAGTATTTATCACGGGGAGCTTCTTTTTGAAGCGTTAATACCCAACAGAGGAAAATTCAATGGCCAAGAAAGTACAAGCCTACGTGAAGCTGCAGGTTGCAGCGGGTATGGCTAACCCGAGTCCGCCGGTTGGTCCTGCTCTGGGTCAGCAGGGTGTGAACATCATGGAATTCTGTAAAGCGTTTAACGCCAAAACGGATTCCCTGGAAAAAGGTCTGCCGATTCCGGTTGTGATTACCGTTTACGCCGACCGTTCTTTCACCTTCGTTACCAAAACGCCTCCGGCTGCCGTGCTGTTGAAAAAAGCAGCGGGTATCAAGTCTGGTTCCGGCAAACCGAACAAAGACAAAGTGGGTAAAATTTCCCGCGCTCAGTTGCAGGAAATCGCGCAGACTAAAGCCGCGGACATGACGGGTTCCGATATTGAAGCGATGACTCGCTCCATTGAAGGTACCGCTCGTTCCATGGGCCTGGTAGTGGAGGACTAAGACAATGGCTAAACTGACCAAGCGCATGCGTGTGATCCGTGACAAAGTTGATGCAACTAAACAGTACGACATCAGCGAAGCCGTTGCCCTGCTCAAAGAGCTGGCCACTGCTAAATTCGTAGAAAGCGTGGACGTTGCCGTGAACCTCGGCATCGACGCGCGTAAATCTGACCAGAACGTACGTGGCGCTACCGTACTGCCGCACGGCACCGGTCGTTCCGTTCGCGTAGCCGTATTTGCCCAGGGCCCGAACGCGGAAGCGGCAAAAGCGGCTGGCGCTGAGCTGGTAGGTATGGAAGATCTGGCAGAGCAGATCAAAAAAGGCGAAATGAACTTTGACGTTGTTATCGCCTCTCCGGATGCAATGCGCGTTGTTGGCCAACTGGGCCAGGTTCTCGGCCCGCGTGGCCTGATGCCGAACCCGAAAGTGGGCACCGTAACTCCGAACGTTGCTGAAGCGGTTAAAAACGCGAAAGCAGGCCAGGTGCGTTATCGTAACGATAAGAACGGCATCATCCATACCACCATCGGCAAAGTGGATTTCGACGCTGACAAGCTGAAAGAAAACCTGGAAGCGCTGCTGGTTGCGCTGAAAAAAGCAAAACCGTCTGCGGCGAAAGGCGTGTACATCAAGAAAGTTAGCCTCTCTACCACGATGGGCGCCGGCGTTGCCATCGACCAGTCTGGTCTGAGCGCAACAGCGAACTAAGATTCGCTGCTTTACGTGGGCGGTGAATTTGTCTACAATCTTCGCCCACGTTTCTGCTAGTGCAGATGCTGTTCGAGATATTCAGTTTGTGACAAGGCAGCTAACGCCGCCACAGGCTGAATAGCGAAGAATAGAAAGAATTTGTTCGTTGGAGCCTGGCCTATCCAGGCCTCCGTCGAAGACCGCAGGTGTTTCGTTAAGAAGCTTAATTCCCTGCGTAGACGGTGACAGAACGCTGAGATTATTTTTGATACTCTTTGGCTTGTTTCTGCTCACCGTATTAAGACGCTCTTTTTATTAAAAGAGTGAAGTGAGTTCCGGGAATTAACGCCCGGCAAACATCCAGGAGCAAAGCTAATGGCTTTAAATCTTCAAGACAAACAAGCGATTGTTGCTGAAGTCAGCGAAGTAGCCAAAGGCGCGCTGTCTGCAGTGGTCGCGGATTCTCGTGGCGTAACTGTAGATAAAATGACCGAACTGCGTAAAGCAGGTCGTGAAGCGGGCGTATATATGCGTGTTGTTCGCAACACTCTGCTGCGCCGCGTCGTTGAAGGTACTCCTTTTGAGTGCCTGAAAGACACGTTTGTTGGTCCGACCCTGATTGCATACTCTCTGGAACATCCGGGCGCTGCCGCTCGTCTGTTCAAAGAGTTCGCGAAAGCGAATGCAAAATTTGAGGTCAAAGCCGCTGCCTTTGAAGGTGAGCTGATCCCGGCGTCGCAAATCGACCGCCTGGCAACGCTGCCGACTTACGAAGAAGCACTGGCACGTCTGATGTCGACCATGAAAGAAGCCGCTGCCGGCAAACTGGTTCGTACTCTGGCTGCCGTACGCGACGCAAAAGAAGCTGCTTAATCGCACTTATCGTTGCAGCGTACTCGCTACCGTATAAACTTAATTCTGATTTTCAGGAACAATTTAAATGTCTATCACTAAAGATCAAATCATCGAAGCAGTTGCCGCTATGTCTGTAATGGACGTTGTAGAGCTGGTTTCCGCAATGGAAGAAAAATTCGGCGTTTCTGCTGCTGCCGCTGTTGCTGTGGCTGCTGGCCCGGCTGCCGCTGCTGAAGAAGAAAAAACCGAGTTCGACGTTATTCTGAAATCCGCTGGCGCTAACAAAGTTGCTGTTATCAAAGCAGTACGTGGCGCAACCGGTCTGGGCCTGAAAGAAGCTAAAGATCTGGTAGAATCTGCTCCGGCCGCTCTGAAAGAAGGCGTGAGCAAAGATGACGCTGAAGCTCTGAAAAAATCTCTGGAAGAAGCTGGCGCTGAAGTTGAAGTTAAATAAGCCAGGGCTTCCGGTTGCAGCCTGAGGAATCAGGCTGATGGCTGGTGACTTTTTAGTCACCAGCCTTTTTGCGCTGTAAGGCGCCAGTAGCATTTCACACTGTTTTACTGCTGGTTGCTGAACAATGCTTGTTTCTATCGACGCCTTAATATACTGCGACAGAGCGCCAGCTTTGGGTAAATCGCAATGAAATGATTTAAGAGTGATAGAAACAGGCATTGCGGAAAGTGTCCCATTTTCCGGTCAACAAAATGGTGTTGCATAATCTGCCTTCCCTACAGGCAGCGTGGGTCGACTTGTCAGCGAGCTGAGGAACCCTAATGGTTTACTCCTATACCGAGAAAAAACGTATTCGTAAGGATTTTGGCAAACGTCCGCAGGTGCTGGATGTCCCATATCTCCTTTCTATCCAGCTTGACTCGTTTCAGAAGTTTATCGAGCAAGATCCGGAAGGCCAGTACGGTCTGGAAGCGGCATTCCGTTCCGTATTCCCGATTCAGAGCTACAGCGGTAATTCTGAGCTACAGTACGTCAGCTACCGCCTTGGTGAACCTGTATTTGATGTTAAAGAATGCCAGATTCGCGGGGTGACCTATTCGGCGCCGCTGCGTGTAAAACTGCGTCTGGTTATCTACGAGCGCGAAGCGCCGGAAGGCACCGTTAAGGACATCAAAGAGCAGGAAGTGTACATGGGCGAAATCCCGCTCATGACGGATAACGGTACTTTTGTTATCAACGGCACCGAGCGTGTTATCGTTTCTCAGCTACACCGTAGCCCGGGCGTCTTCTTTGACAGCGATAAGGGTAAAACCCACTCGTCTGGTAAAGTGCTGTATAACGCACGCATTATTCCTTATCGTGGTTCCTGGCTGGATTTTGAATTCGATCCGAAAGATAACCTGTTTGTCCGTATCGACCGCCGCCGTAAACTGCCGGCGTCCATCATTCTGCGCGCGCTGAATTACACTTCCGACCAGATCCTCGATCTGTTCTTCGAGAAAGTCATTTTTGAAATTCGCGATAACAAGCTGCAGATGGAGCTGGTGCCGGAGCGTCTGCGTGGCGAAACCGCCTCCTTCGATATTGAAGCCGACGGCAAAGTTTACGTTGAAAAAGGCCGCCGCATCACCGCGCGTCATATCCGCCAACTGGAAAAAGACGACGTTAAGCATATTGAAGTGCCGGTTGAGTACATCGCGGGCAAAGTGGCCGCGCGGGACTACATTGATGAATCTACCGGTGAACTGATTTGCCCGGCAAACATGGAGCTGTCGCTGGATCTGCTGGCTAAGCTGAGCCAGTCAGGCCATAAGCGTATTGAAACCCTGTTTACCAATGACCTTGACCACGGTCCATACATTTCTGAAACGCTGCGTATCGATCCGACTACCGATCGTCTGAGCGCGCTGGTTGAAATCTATCGCATGATGCGACCGGGCGAACCGCCGACGCGTGAAGCGGCTGAGAGCCTGTTTGAAAACCTGTTCTTCTCTGAAGACCGTTACGACCTGTCTGCGGTTGGTCGTATGAAATTCAACCGTTCGCTGCTGCGTGACGAAGTGGAAGGTTCCGGCATTCTGAGCAAAGAAGACATCATCGATGTCATGAAAAAGCTCATCGATATCCGTAACGGTAAAGGCGAAGTGGACGATATCGACCACCTCGGCAACCGTCGTATTCGCTCCGTGGGCGAAATGGCGGAAAATCAGTTCCGCGTGGGCCTGGTGCGCGTAGAGCGCGCGGTGAAAGAGCGCCTTTCTTTAGGCGATCTGGATACCCTGATGCCGCAGGACATGATAAATGCTAAGCCGATTTCCGCTGCGGTGAAGGAGTTCTTCGGTTCCAGCCAGCTCTCTCAGTTTATGGACCAGAACAACCCGCTGTCTGAAATCACGCACAAGCGCCGTATCTCCGCACTCGGCCCGGGCGGTCTGACCCGCGAGCGTGCAGGCTTTGAGGTTCGAGACGTTCACCCGACCCACTACGGTCGCGTATGTCCTATCGAAACGCCGGAAGGGCCGAACATCGGTCTGATTAACTCACTGTCGGTATACGCACAGACCAACGAATACGGCTTTCTTGAAACGCCGTATCGTAAAGTGACCGACGGCGCGGTGACCGATGAGATTCATTACCTTTCCGCTATTGAAGAAGGCAACTACGTTATCGCCCAGGCGAACACCAACCTGGATGATAACGGCCGCTTCGTTGACGATCTGGTGACCTGCCGTAACAAAGGCGAGTCCAGCCTGTTCAGCGCCGATCAGGTTGACTATATGGACGTTTCCACCCAGCAGGTGGTGTCGGTTGGCGCGTCCCTGATCCCGTTCCTTGAGCACGATGACGCAAACCGCGCATTGATGGGAGCGAACATGCAACGTCAGGCGGTGCCGACCCTGCGCGCGGATAAGCCGCTGGTTGGTACCGGTATGGAACGCGCCGTTGCCGTTGACTCCGGCGTAACCGCCGTGGCTAAACGCGGCGGCACCGTTCAGTACGTGGATGCGTCCCGTATCGTTATCAAAGTTAACGAAGACGAGATGTATCCGGGCGAAGCGGGCATTGATATCTATAACCTGACCAAATACACCCGCTCTAACCAGAATACCTGCATCAATCAGATGCCGTGCGTATCTCTGGGCGAGCCGGTAGAGCGCGGCGACGTGCTGGCAGACGGTCCGTCCACCGATCTGGGCGAACTGGCGCTGGGTCAGAACATGCGCGTGGCGTTCATGCCGTGGAACGGCTATAACTTCGAGGACTCCATTCTCGTTTCCGAGCGCGTGGTGCAGGAAGACCGCTTCACCACTATCCACATTCAGGAACTGGCGTGCGTGTCCCGTGACACCAAGCTGGGGCCGGAAGAGATCACCGCTGACATCCCGAACGTAGGCGAGGCCGCGCTCTCCAAGCTGGATGAGTCCGGCATCGTGTATATCGGCGCGGAAGTGACCGGCGGCGACATCCTGGTGGGCAAGGTTACGCCGAAGGGCGAAACCCAACTGACGCCGGAAGAGAAGCTGCTGCGCGCCATTTTTGGTGAAAAAGCGTCTGACGTTAAAGACTCCTCCCTGCGTGTGCCCAACGGCGTGTCCGGTACGGTTATCGACGTACAGGTCTTTACCCGCGATGGCGTTGAGAAAGACAAACGCGCGCTGGAAATTGAAGAGATGCAGCTGAAGCAGGCCAAAAAAGACCTGTCTGAAGAACTGCAGATCCTCGAAGCGGGTCTCTTTGGCCGTATCCGCGCGGTGCTGGTCTCCGGTGGCGTTGAAGCGGAGAAGCTCGACAAGCTGCCGCGCGACCGCTGGCTGGAGCTGGGTCTGACTGACGAAGACAAGCAGAATCAGCTAGAGCAACTGGCCGAGCAGTACGATGAACTCAAGCATGAGTTCGAGAAGAAACTCGAAGCCAAGCGCCGTAAAATCACCCAGGGCGACGATCTGGCGCCGGGCGTGCTGAAAATCGTTAAGGTGTACCTGGCCGTTAAGCGTCAGATTCAGCCAGGCGATAAGATGGCAGGCCGTCACGGTAACAAAGGCGTTATCTCCAAGATAAACCCAATCGAAGATATGCCTTATGACGAAAACGGCACCCCGGTTGATATCGTACTCAACCCGCTGGGCGTACCGTCACGTATGAATATCGGTCAGATTCTGGAAACCCACCTGGGGATGGCGGCGAAAGGCATTGGTGAGAAGATCAACGCCATGCTCAAGCAGCAGCAGGAGGTCGCCAGACTGCGCGAGTTTATCCAGCGTGCCTACGATCTGGGTACCGACGTGCGTCAGAAAGTTGACCTGAGCGCCTTTAGCGATGAAGAAGTGCTGCGCCTGGCTGAAAACCTGCGTAAAGGCATGCCGATTGCAACGCCGGTATTCGACGGTGCGAAAGAAGCAGAGATCAAAGAGCTTCTGAAGCTTGGCGACCTGCCGACCTCTGGCCAGATTACGCTGTTTGACGGCCGTACCGGCGAACAGTTTGAGCGTCCGGTAACGGTCGGTTACATGTACATGCTCAAACTAAACCACCTGGTCGATGACAAAATGCACGCGCGTTCCACCGGTTCGTACAGCCTCGTTACGCAGCAGCCGCTGGGTGGTAAGGCGCAGTTCGGTGGCCAGCGCTTCGGGGAGATGGAAGTGTGGGCGCTGGAAGCTTACGGCGCCGCCTACACCCTGCAGGAGATGCTGACCGTGAAGTCTGATGATGTGAACGGCCGTACCAAGATGTATAAGAACATCGTTGACGGCAACCATCAGATGGAGCCGGGCATGCCGGAGTCCTTCAACGTATTGTTGAAAGAGATTCGATCGCTGGGTATCAACATCGAACTGGAAGACGAGTAATTCTCGCTCAAACAGGTCACTGCTGCCGGGGTCATGCCCGGCAGCAGAATGTGCTAACTCCGACGGGAGCCAATCCGTGAAAGACTTATTAAAGTTTCTGAAAGCGCAAACTAAAACCGAAGAGTTTGATGCGATCAAAATTGCTCTGGCCTCGCCAGACATGATCCGTTCCTGGTCTTTCGGTGAAGTTAAGAAGCCGGAAACCATTAACTACCGTACGTTCAAGCCGGAACGTGACGGACTGTTCTGCGCGCGTATTTTTGGGCCAGTAAAAGACTACGAGTGCCTGTGCGGTAAATACAAGCGCCTTAAGCACCGCGGCGTTATCTGCGAGAAATGCGGCGTTGAAGTGACCCAGACAAAAGTGCGTCGTGAACGTATGGGCCACATTGAGCTGGCTTGCCCGACTGCGCATATCTGGTTTTTGAAGTCGCTGCCGTCCCGCATCGGCCTACTGCTGGATATGCCGCTGCGCGATATCGAACGCGTGCTGTACTTCGAGTCCTACGTGGTGATTGAAGGCGGGATGACCAACCTTGAGCGCAACCAGATCCTGACCGAAGAACAGTATCTTGACGCGCTGGAAGAGTTTGGCGACGAGTTCGACGCGAAAATGGGCGCCGAAGCTATCCAGGCGCTGTTAAAAAGCATGGATCTGGAGCAGGAGTGCGAAACCCTGCGTGAAGAGCTCAACGAAACCAACTCCGAGACTAAGCGTAAAAAGCTGACCAAGCGTATCAAGCTGCTGGAGGCCTTCGTACAGTCCGGCAACAAGCCGGAGTGGATGATCCTGACCGTGCTGCCGGTGTTGCCGCCGGATCTGCGTCCGCTGGTTCCGCTGGACGGCGGGCGTTTCGCAACCTCAGATCTCAACGATCTGTATCGTCGCGTGATTAACCGTAACAACCGTCTCAAGCGCCTGCTGGATCTGGCCGCGCCGGATATTATCGTGCGCAACGAAAAGCGTATGCTGCAGGAAGCGGTAGACGCCCTGCTGGATAACGGCCGTCGCGGCCGTGCGATCACCGGCTCCAATAAGCGTCCGCTGAAATCTCTGGCTGACATGATCAAAGGTAAGCAGGGTCGTTTCCGTCAGAACCTGCTCGGTAAGCGTGTTGACTACTCCGGTCGTTCTGTTATCACCGTAGGTCCATACCTGCGTTTGCATCAGTGCGGCCTGCCGAAAAAAATGGCGCTGGAGCTGTTCAAGCCGTTCATCTACGGCAAGCTGGAACTGCGAGGGCTGGCCACCACCATCAAAGCCGCCAAGAAAATGGTTGAGCGCGAAGAAGCGGTAGTCTGGGATATCCTGGACGAAGTGATTCGTGAACACCCGGTGCTGCTCAACCGTGCGCCTACGCTGCACCGTCTGGGTATCCAGGCGTTTGAGCCGGTACTGATCGAAGGTAAAGCCATTCAGCTACACCCGCTGGTGTGTGCGGCGTATAACGCCGACTTCGATGGCGACCAGATGGCGGTACACGTGCCGCTGACGCTGGAAGCCCAGCTCGAAGCGCGCGCGCTGATGATGTCGACTAACAACATCCTGTCGCCTGCGAACGGTGAGCCGATTATCGTGCCGTCTCAGGACGTGGTGCTGGGTCTGTACTACATGACCCGCGATAAGATTAACGCTAAAGGCGAAGGCATGGTGCTGACTGGCCCGAAAGAAGCGGAACGTCTGTACCGCTCAGGCCAGGCCGAACTGCACGCGCGCGTAAAAGTGCGTATCACCGAATACGAGAAAGACGCGAACGGCGAGTTTGTCGCTAAAACCAGCCTCGTCGATACCACCGTTGGCCGTGCGATTTTGTGGATGATCGTGCCAAAAGGGCTGCCGTTCTCCATTGTGAACCAGCCGCTCGGCAAAAAAGCTATCTCCCGGATGCTGAACACCTGTTACCGTATCCTTGGCCTGAAGCCGACCGTTATTTTTGCGGACCAGACCATGTATACCGGATTTGCCTATGCAGCGCGTTCAGGCGCTTCTGTCGGTATCGATGACATGGTTATCCCGGAGAAAAAGGCCGAGATCATCGCTGAAGCCGAAGCTGAAGTGGCCGAGATTCAGGAGCAGTTCCAGTCCGGTCTGGTAACCGCAGGCGAGCGCTACAACAAGGTTATCGATATCTGGGCGGCGGCAAACGATCGCGTATCCCGCGCGATGATGGAAAACCTGCAAACGGAAACCGTTATTAACCGTAACGGCGAAGAAGAGCAGCAGGTTTCCTTCAACAGCATCTACATGATGGCCGACTCCGGCGCGCGTGGTTCAGCAGCCCAGATTCGTCAGTTGGCCGGTATGCGTGGCCTGATGGCGAAGCCGGATGGCTCCATCATCGAAACGCCGATCACCGCGAACTTCCGTGAAGGGCTGAACGTACTCCAGTACTTCATCTCAACCCACGGCGCGCGTAAAGGTCTGGCGGATACCGCGCTGAAAACGGCGAACTCCGGTTATCTGACCCGTCGTCTGGTCGATGTGGCGCAGGACCTGGTCGTTACCGAAGACGACTGCGGCACGCTCGAAGGCATCACCATGACTCCGGTTATCGAGGGCGGCGATGTAAAAGAGCCGCTGCGCGATCGCGTTCTGGGCCGCGTCACCGCAGAAGACATCCTGAAGCCGGGCACGGCGGATATCCTGGTGCCGCGCAACACGCTTTTGCACGAGCAGTGGTGTGACCTGCTGGAAGAAAACTCTGTCGACAGCGTGAAAGTGCGCTCTGTCGTATCCTGCGATACCGACTTTGGCGTGTGCGCGCACTGCTACGGTCGCGACCTGGCGCGTGGTCACATCATCAACAAAGGTGAGGCTATCGGCGTTATCGCGGCACAGTCCATCGGTGAGCCGGGTACGCAGCTTACCATGCGTACCTTCCACATCGGTGGCGCGGCATCGCGTGCGGCGGCGGAATCCAGCATCCAGGTGAAAAACAAAGGTAGCATCCGCCTGAGCAATGCGAAGTCGGTTGTGAACTCCAGCGGTAAACTGGTTATCACCTCGCGTAACACCGAACTGAAGCTTATCGACGAATTCGGTCGTACCAAAGAAAGCTATAAAGTGCCGTACGGCTCTGTAATGGCGAAGGGCGATGGCGAACAGGTTGCCGGCGGTGAAACCGTCGCAAACTGGGATCCGCATACCATGCCGGTTATCACCGAAGTGGCGGGTTACGTTCGCTTTACCGATATGATCGACGGTCAGACCATTACGCGTCAGACCGATGAGCTGACCGGCCTGTCTTCGCTGGTGGTACTGGATTCTGCTGAACGTACTGCAGGCGGTAAAGATCTGCGCCCGGCGCTGAAAATCGTTGATGCTAACGGCGACGATGTCATGATCCCTGGCTCCGATATGCCTGCTCAGTACTTCCTGCCGGGTAAAGCGATTGTACAGCTGGAAGATGGCGTACAGATTAGCTCTGGTGATACCCTGGCGCGTATTCCGCAGGAATCCGGCGGTACTAAGGATATTACCGGTGGTCTGCCGCGCGTTGCGGATCTGTTCGAAGCGCGTCGCCCGAAAGAGCCGGCCATTCTGGCGGAAATCGGCGGTATTGTTTCCTTTGGTAAAGAAACCAAAGGCAAACGCCGCCTGGTTATCTCGCCGATAGACGGCAGCGATGCTTACGAAGAGATGATTCCGAAGTGGCGTCAGCTCAACGTGTTCGAAGGCGAACGCGTTGAACGTGGCGACGTTATCTCCGATGGCCCGGAAGCGCCGCACGACATTCTGCGTTTGCGCGGCGTGCATGCGGTGACTCGTTACATCGTTAACGAAGTCCAGGACGTTTACCGTCTGCAGGGCGTTAAGATTAACGATAAGCACATCGAAGTTATCGTTCGTCAGATGCTGCGTAAAGCCACTATCATGAACGCGGGAAGCTCCGAGTTCCTGGAAGGCGAGCAGGTGGAATACTCACGCGTCAAGATTGCAAACCGCGAGCTGGAAGCGAACGGCAAAGTTGGCGCAACCTATATGCGTGACTTGCTGGGTATCACCAAGGCGTCTCTGGCGACCGAGTCCTTCATCTCTGCGGCCTCGTTCCAGGAGACCACTCGCGTGCTGACCGAAGCAGCCGTTGCGGGCAAACGCGATGAACTGCGCGGCCTGAAAGAGAACGTTATTGTGGGACGTCTGATCCCGGCCGGTACGGGTTATGCGTACCACCAGGACAGAATGCGTCGCCGTGCCGCGGGCGAAACGCCGGTAACGCCGCAGGTGAGCGCAGAGGAAGCATCCGCTTCTCTGGCGGAACTGCTGAATGCGGGGCTGGGCGGTTCCGATAACGAGTAATCGTTGATTCGCGAAGCGCTTAAAAAGCCAGTCGGGTTTCCTGACTGGCTTTTTTTATCCAGTGCGCCGTAAGACCTCGTCCTTCTGCACTGCACCCCAAAAGTTGGACAGCTTGTATCAGGCGGCCGGTCTCCGGTTGTCCGGTAACCTTTTGCGTCATATAGGGAAATTTTGGTTAAGCCCCGGTCGGTGTATGACAGGCCAGTATTTAACCAGAGAAATCAAAAGGAATTGATATGTCACAGCAATACACCAACAGCATCACCGGCGAGGAACTGGCTGCACTGGATAAACCGCAGGAGTACGCCCCG
>NZ_JAEPBH010000064.1 GCF_016632365.1 Tenebrionibacter intestinalis
AATCAGCACCAGGCGGACTGACTTATTGTCGTCTCATACATGGGGAATACTTCCTGTTTCCCTTATTTTTTTATCTAAACTGGCTTACTCACCAACGATAAGCCCCCAGAGCTGCCAGGCCCAAATGTCTATAATACATAAGGACTTTTTAATGGATTCCAAATATGCCTTTTCTTTTATGGATGGAAGAGGCGATGTCTTTATAATTGGCATAATTGTTAACAGCGGCGTTAAATATATTATCAATCGGCAAATAACCTTCACATATCAAAAAAAACTAAACCATTATTTAATGAAAAATACACATCTGGATTTTTTTAATGATGACGATCAAAACAGCAGCGAAATCAATAGACATCTACCCGATTTTTTCACCAGAAAAGGCGGAGAACTGGCTATGAACGTTACGGAGGGCGCATTTGGAAATCCCGTTTTTACTGTAACCGACACGCCGGTATTTTTATGCGATGGGCCTTCAGATGGATAAAAATATACGCGCCCATTACATAGATAAAAGCATAACGCCAGGTCAACATAGCTTTTATTTATTAACATTTTTATGCGCATATCATCTGGTCAGGTCAGCCAGGTCCCGCCACTTTTTGGGGGATCCATTTAGCGCCATTGAAATAAAAATTGCCTGTTTCACGCTTAACAAAAACGATTGCCCACTCTCTTTGCACATGTACGCAGTTGAGAAGGACAGGAGATGGCTCAGAACAATAAAAAAATACAGCATGCGTAACGCTGCTGGCAGTAAGTATGTTGGACGGTAATTTCCACACAGGACTTTTTATTTGTTCCTGAATAGAAGATTCCAGCATCGGCCACGCTTTTACGTGGCCGCAGCCAGGTATACTCATCCTCTGCAAGGCGACTTAATGGATGACTTAAGCTTGCCCTACGCCATAAACCAGTAATAAAAGAGACCTATCTTTAAGCCAAGAATAATGATGTAGGCAAAGCAGTACTTCATCGTTCCAGACATAATCTGGTTGGCCTGCCCCTCCATGCGCGTGGCGGAAACGGCGATAGCGATACTTTGTGGCGAAATCATTTTCCCACCCGTTGCGCCAGACGTGTTTGCCGCCGCCAGCCAGTTTGGATCGATATTCAATTTACCGGCGGCAATGGTTTGCAGCTTGCCGAATAACACGTTGGAATTGGTATCGCTACCGGTAATAAAGGTCCCCAAAGCGCCAATCACCGGGGCAATAAAGACGTAGGCGCCGCCTGTCAAATCAACAATACTCTGGGCAAGCGTTGAAATAAGCCCGCTGAGATCCATCACCGTCGCCAGCGCAACGATAGCCATAATGGCAATAATAGAGTTCCTGAGCTGAAATAGCGTTCTGGCAAACACCACCAGCATTCCGCGCGCAGTGGCGCCCTGAATAAAACCGCCAATAATCGTTGCGAAAATAATCAGCACCCCGGGCGTTGCTATCCATTCAACTTTAAGCGCCATAGCCTCGCTGCCGGCCAGGGGGAAATGCAGAACGGAAGCCACGTGTGAAACCGCTGTTTTTATGGATGGAAAGAGCGGCGAGCAGAGCAGGATGAAAGTAAAAATCAGCATATAAATCGCACCGGCTTTACACAAGACTTTTGCCGAACGCGGCGGCGTATCGCGGGAATGATGCGCTTCGATACGCCACTGCGGCACGGTTTTACCGTTACGCGACCGGCCTGCGATCGCGATTGCAAAGAGGCTGACGAGGCTTCCGGCAAACGCCGGTAATTCTGCGCCAAGGTAAATTGCGACAAAATATTGTGGGATTAAAGTAGTAACGCCGCACAACAGCGTTATCCAAAAGACTCCCCGAATCGCTTTCAACCCGCCGCCAATAATGCAGATAATCACAAATGGCAGAAGAATATTAAAAAGCGCTAGCTGCAAAATGATCGTGCCGCCTAGCGTATAAACAGGCAGGTTAACCTGTTCTGCCAGAATTGAAACAGGAATCCCGACAGCGCCAAATGCGGTCGGAACCGTATTAGCGACCAACGACGCAATAGCGGCTTTAAGCGGATCAAACCCCAGCGCGATAAGGATACCGATAGGTATAGCCACTGCCGTGCCATAACCTGCGGCAGCTTCAAGAAACCCGCCGAAGCACCAGGCGATAAGCAGCACCTGTATACGTTTATCATCGCTGATGCTGGCAAGCACGTCGCGAAGAATATCAAGCGTTTTCGTTGCCTGCATAACGTTATAGCTAAATATCGCGCCAAGGATAACGATGACGATTGGCCATAGCCCTTTAATTGCGCCATAGCCAATCGCTGCCTGAAGATTCCGAGCCGGCATTTTCCAGAAAATAACGGTCAGCGCTGAGGTGAACGCAAGCGATATCAATACAGCATAATGGATAGGCATTTTAACTTTTAGAATTAAAAAAACCATGAGCAGTAGAGGAGAAAGCGCTAAAGCAAACATAAGATATTCTTGCATTACTATTCCCGATTTATTTTTTTAATTGCCTTATATATGGGAACAGGAAATTAGCTTATTTATTAATATAAAAATGCAGGCTGAAGCGCTTCAATGAAATAAAAAGATCTTATTATTCATCCAGATAAAGTAATGTACAAATAAAGATTAAATTTGTTTAAAATTTACCCAGAAATAGCGAGCGCGCCTAATTAGCAGTAACTCGCAGGAGGTATAAAGCTGTTAAAAAATCAAAATAATATCTGTTAATCCAGTAAATTAACGCAACTTTATAGCGTTTAAAAAGGCGTTTCATTTATAAATTATAGCCTGGTGGCGCGCTATAGCGCATCAAAAACAGGCCGAATGGGTTGTTACGTGAGTGTTATGAGTGGTAGAGTAGCTTCGTTTGTCATACAAAAGTAAAACTGTCGGTTCTGTTTTTAACTGGTTTAAGGAGCGCAGAATGGCCGCCTTGAAAAGTACTGATAATAAAAAGCTTTTGAAAGTACTTATCCAGTCTGCCGGCTATTCGCACGCGTTTCCGCCTCTTTCCCTGGCAGCGCGGGGCCATAAAGAATATCATTACAATCAAGGGGTTACGCAGCCGTCCGTTAATTCGAAAACGGCTTTCCCAGGCCAGCAAGCGTCTGATGGACGCATCATGGCAGGCAAAAGTATTGTGGTGCGAACGGTTAATCCGGCCCGGGCCTGGGATGCTACACTTACCCGTAACGGCTACGATCGTGAGATTAACATCCAGCCTTTTCATCCCGACAAACTGCCTGTGTTTGATGGAGGTAAACCGGTGTTAGCCTACTCTGATATGGCGTTTTCTTCACACAAGCGCGAACAGAAACCGCCTGGCCGGTCCCCCCAGGCCGCCACAGGCGTTTTGCGCGCTGGCGCGTTAACGGCTGGCGATATATACAATAAAGCCGGCAGCGCCCGGGCACAACATAGCCGTGTTTATTCTTTATTTCCGCACGTTAATGCGCAGGAAAAACAGCCGTCATACAACGTTCCTCATTACACGCCAACACGTAATTTAGCTCACCGGATTAATAAAAACATCCAGGAAGAACCTCTCCGTATCACTAAACGCTCCGGTAACAATAATTTCCTGGTCGTGGATAAGGGGAAAAAACGGCTGAAATTCAGTATGAAGCGCCCCGTTGCTGTCATACAGGAAGACGCTGAAAACTTCCTCACGCGTTTTACCGGACGCGCAATACGAAAATGCAGTTCCTAAAAAAGACGTACTGCTCACATTGTTATTATTAATCGGTTTTTATTAACTTATTTCGCCGATAGCATTTCGCCAGCGGCTGAAAAATAAAATGAAGCAATGAGGTAATTATTGTGAACGTTAATTTCTTTGTTACCTGTATCGGTGACGCACTAAAATCACGGATGGCGCGTGATTCGGTATTACTTCTGGAAAAACTGGGCTGTAGCGTTAATTTTCCAGAAAAACAGGGTTGTTGCGGCCAACCCGCAATTAACAGCGGTTACATTAAAGAAGCGATTCCGGGCATGAAAAATCTCATCGCCGCGCTGGAAGAAAACGACGACCCGATTATCTCGCCGGCAGGTTCCTGTACGTACGCAGTTAAAAGCTACGCCGCCTATCTGGCTGATGAACCTGAATGGGCGCTACGTGCGGAAAAAGTCGCCGCGCGTATGCACGACCTCACTTCGTTTATCGTCAATAAACTTGGCGTCATGGACGTGGGCGCAAGCCTGCAAGGTAAAGCCGTTTATCATCCTTCCTGCAGCCTGACTCGCAAGTTAGGCGTGAGAGAAGAGCCCATAACGTTGCTAAAAAATGTACACGGACTGGAGTTGTTGACGTTCGCTAATCAGGATACCTGCTGCGGCTTTGGCGGCACCTTCTCAGTAAAAATGGCGGAAATATCCGGCGAGATGGTGAAAGAAAAAGTGATGAACCTGATGCAGGCTCAGCCTGACTATTTGATTGGCGCAGACGTTAGTTGCTTGTTGAATATTGGCGGTCGGCTGCAGCGTGAAGGACAGCTGGTTAAAGTGATGCACATAGCTGAAGTGCTGATGAGCCGCTGAGGAGAAATAGCATGTCTTTAAAAACCAGCGATGTAGAATTTAAAAAACGCATTCGTCATCAAATTGACGACCCCATCATGCGTAAAGCGGTTGCCAACGCACAGGAACGCATCGGCGCTAACCGCCAGAAAATGGTCGAAGAGCTGGGGCACTGGGAAGAATGGCGCGAGCGTGCCAGCCAGATTCGCGATCACGTACTGAATAATCTCGACGCTTATCTGTATCAACTCTCTGAGAAGGTTGCAGAAAACGGAGGCCACGTCTATTTCGCAAAGACCAAAGAAGACGCAACCCGGTATATTTTACAGGTTGCTAAAGACAAAAATGCGAAAAAGATCGTGAAGTCTAAATCAATGGTGACCGAAGAAATCGGTGTCAACCATGTGCTCCAGGAGGCCGGGATTGAGGTTATCGAAACCGATTTAGGGGAATATATTCTCCAGTTGGATAAGGACGCGCCTTCCCACGTTGTAGTGCCCGCGATCCACAAAGATCGCCACCAGATCCGTCGCGTGCTGAATGAACGTCTGGGTTATGACGGCCCCGAAACGCCCGAAGCGATGACCCTGTTTATCCGACAGAAGATCCGCCAGGACTTCCTGAGCGCCGAAATCGGCATTACCGGCTGTAATTTCGCCGTTGCGCAAACCGGTTCCGTTTGCCTGGTGACCAATGAAGGCAATGCGCGGTTGTGTACGACGCTGCCAAAAACGCATATCGCTGTAATGGGCATGGAACGAATCGCGCCCACTTTTGAAGAAGTCGATGTGCTGATAACAATGCTGGCGCGTAGCGCCGTCGGCGCGCGCCTGACCGGCTACAACACCTGGCTTACCGGCCCCCGGGAGTCTGACAACGTTGATGGGCCGCAGGAGTTCCATTTGGTTGTTGTTGATAACGGGCGTTCAGACGTGCTTCGCTCCGAATTTCGCGACGTGCTGCGTTGCATTCGCTGCGGCGCCTGTATGAATACCTGCCCGGCATATCGTCACATTGGCGGCCACGGATACGGTTCCATCTATCCCGGCCCTATCGGCGCGGTTATCACCCCTTTGCTTGGCGGCTACAAAGACTTTAAAGATCTGCCTTATGTATGCTCGCTGTGTACGGCCTGCGATAGCGTATGCCCGGTGCGTATCCCCCTCTCTCAGCTTATTCTTCGTCACCGCAGAGTGATGGCCGAGGAGGGATTAACGCCTAAAGCAGAGCAGCGAACGATCAAAATGTTTGCTTACGCCAACAGCCATCCCGGTCTCTGGAAGGTTGGGATGATTGCCGGGGCGCATGCGGCAAGCTGGTTTATTCACGGCGGAAAAGCGCCGCTCAGGGTGGGGGCGATTCGCGACTGGACGCAGGCACGCGATCTTCCGGGGGCTGACGGAGAAAGTTTCCGAAGCTGGTTTAAGAAACATCAGGCGGAGAAGAAAAAGAATGGATAACCGTACCGAATTTTTAAACACTATCGCCCAGGCGCTGGGCCGGGCGCCGCGGCAGATACCCGAACCCGAAGCCGCTGCGGTAAACCACTATGCGCAAACGCGGTTAACCGAACTTAGCCCGCAGCAGCGCTGTGAAGCCTTTATGGCCTTTGCTACTGATGTCATGCTGGCGCACTGCGAGCTGAGTTGCGAAGAACAAGCGCCGCAGGCAGCGCTACGCCTGTGCGAAAAATTTGGGCGCGAACCGGTAATAATCAGCGGCGATAAGCGGCTTGCGGATCTCGGCATTACTGCCCGCCTCCGGGAGGCCTGCGGAGCAACCGTGTGGGATCCTGCAAAGGGAAAAGAAAATATTCTTCAGGCTGAGAAAGCCAAAATAGGCGTGGTTTATGCTGAGTATGGTCTTACGGAGTCTGGCGGCGTAGTCCTGTTTTCTTCGCCAGAGCAAGGGCGTTCAGTAAGTTTAATGCCTGAGTCTTCTATTTTTGTAGTGCGCAAGAGCAAAATCCTGCCGCGCGTCGCGCAACTGGCGCAGGAACTGAGCCAGAAAGCACAAGCCGGAGAACGCATGCCATCGTGTATCAACTTAATTAGCGGCCCCAGTACAACAGCGGATATTGAGCTTATAAAGGTAGTTGGCGTACATGGCCCGGTTAATGCCGCGTATCTGATTATTGAAGACTGCTAAGTATCAGGCACTGGTAAGCCCAGGTTGCAAAGCGCTGTACAACAGCGGCTCAGGTCAGGGATTTATCCGGCCATTCGCCGTTTTCAAAAGCGCCGGGGCAATATAACCTGTCCGCAGCCATCACAGGCTGCGGGCAATAAGGTTACTTACCCGACTCACAACCTTTTTACCTTTGTCGTCATACCCGCAACCATTCCACTAAGGAATGATTGCCATTAAAATTATTTATTTTTAGAATATTTCAGGCAGGTATATACTGCGTTTATTCCAACAGCGGTAATTGTGGAAATGAAAAAGTATAAAATCAGTCTATCAAACGATCTTATTTTTTAAATTTTGTATTATTGTCGGCAACAGGTGTCGCGTTGATTTACCCGGAGCGGCTGTTTCTGGAGAAGGCCACAACCTTCTTTTTAATCGGGGCTAATACTGGTCTGTTTAACAAAGCAAAAGGTTATTTTCCGCTGGCGGAATAACCATTAAACTTAACGCAGAATAATATAAAAATCAGGCGACTGCGTTTAATTAAAATCCTGACTAACGTAGGGTTTTAATATTGGTCTCAACGCTACTGCGAAATGCGTTAAGTTTGACAAAGCGGTATATACAGTAAGACGGCGGATAAAAATTTGCTATTCACAGTAATGAGGGCATTTTTTCATACGGGCACAGAAACTTTACCGATAGCGGCGGGCGGGAAAGACCAGGAAAAATACCGCTAACCCGGTATTGTCGGAAGAATTTTTATAACTTTTATCCCGGGCATGCAAAAAATTAACGACTCTACTTTGGCAATAACCCTTTTCGAGGTATCCGGCAATATACAATGAAGCCTGTATGCGAAGTGGAAGAAATGAAAATTGCAGTTTATAGGGTTAACCCGGGCTGCAAAACTGAGCTGAAAGTTTATTCCTCCGGCCGATAACTTCAGCCAGGCGAAATATCGCTATCGCCACTGCAATGGTTAAACGCGCCTGGTTACAGGGAGGCCTGGCGCTGTCGCGAAATGTTTAGCCGACAAACTGAACGGAGGGAAAACGACAGATGCTGGTTTAGCACTTTCTTTCCTTTCGCCGGGTTGTCCTTATACCATAAAGAGAGCGCAAACCAATTTCCACGTTTTTAATTACATTCAGATATGACTGCAAAAAGCACACAGACGAAATAACCTGCAAAGCCGTAAGGAATTAATAATGAATTACAAAGTTATCATGCCAGATGTACAAAACCCCTGGTATAAAATCAGCCGCGATCTGTTACAAAAGGCTGGCGTGGAAATTAATGGCGACAGGCCTTACGATATTCAGGTTAAAAATAATAAATTTTATAAACGGGTGTTACAGCAAGGCTCGCTTGGGCTGGGCGAAAGCTACATGGACGGATGGTGGGACTGTGAGCGGCTCGATGAATTCATCGCTCGTCTGATTTGCGCCGATCTTGAATCAGCGCTTTCGGGTAATTTCAAAGAATTAATCCGGGTTGCAAGTGCCAGAATTATTAATTTGCAATCAAAAAAGCGCGCCTGGATTGTGGGTAAAGAGCACTACGATCTGGGCAACGATCTGTTTTCGCTGATGCTGGATCCGTGGATGCAGTATTCATGCGGCTACTGGAAGGATGAGACGGATCTTTATACCGCGCAGCAGAATAAATTAAAGCTCATTTGTGAAAAATTGCAGCTTGAAAAAGGCATGACGCTACTTGATATCGGCTGCGGCTGGGGAGGGCTTGCGGCCTATGCGGCTGAGCGCTACGGCGTAAAGGTCACCGGTATTACCATCTCCGCAGAACAGCAAAAGCTGGCTCAACAGCGTTGCTCCAGCCTGGATGTCAGCATCATATTGCAGGACTATCGCGATCTGGAGGAGCAGTATGGCCGCATTGTGTCAGTCGGCATGTTTGAGCATGTCGGGCCCAAAAACTACAGCACATATTTTGAAGTCGTAAACAAGAATTTAAAATCGGATGGTATTTTCCTGCTGCACACTATCGGCTCTAATAAAACCGATAACAATGTCGATCCGTGGATAAATAAATATATTTTCCCTAATGGCTGCCTTCCTTCCGTTACCCAGATAGCCAGCGCCAGCGAGCCCTGGTTCGTTATTGAAGATTTGCACAACTTCGGCCCGGACTATGACAAAACGCTCATGGCATGGTACGAACGTTTTCAGTTGGCCTGGCCAAAGTTAGAAAATAGCTACAACGAGCGTTTTAAACGCATGTTTACCTATTACCTTAACGCCTGCGCAGGCGCGTTTCGCGCCAGAAATATACAGCTCTGGCAACTGGTGTTAACCAAAGGCCTGCCGGGCGGTATGCGGGTTCCCCGTTAATACGGCGTAAGCGAAATTGAATGTTCACAACGCTCTGTGGGCAACCGTTTAATTTTATGTGAAATAGAGTATGCAACAGCCAACCGGGATAGATAAAGAACAAACGCTTAACGATACGGCGCATTTTTCCTGGTGCGCCATTATGGCGCTCCATTTTGCGCGTCTTGACGGGCATGCGCTTTCACCGTTGACCGAACATTCATTTTTGCAATGCTGGCTGGTAACGGCAAAAAAACAGCGTCGTTTCCCCCGCTCAGTCGCAGAGAATATTGATTACCTGATTACACTGGGTAGAAATAAGGGGCCAGGCGCCATGCTGAGGCAACGTCTGGAAGCGCTCTGGAATGCCAGCTCGGTTAAACCGCTGGATGATTCTCAGCTTATGCGCCTTTCAAAAGCCATATCGACGCTCTGCCAACAGGGCTGGGAGGAGCATGCTCCCGAGCAGTCTGAATGGGATAAACTCATGCGTATGCAAAATACCTATTCCGCCCCGGCGGTCTTTATCCGGGATGTGGATCTGGTGGAGCATTTTACCGATGAAGGCGTGCTCCTGCATCCTTTTGATATACTCGTAACCGGCGATCCCGAGACGTTCTCAAATGCACTGGTATCGGTAGGGCTGAATATAAAAATGCAACATTCGCCCCCCTGTGTCTTTACGCTTCTCTCTTAAGCCAAAAGCGCACGCAATAATTTCTGTTGTGCTGAACCCAATCTGGCAGATATCGGTTACTGTTATCTGTCAGATTATATCAAACCGCCATATCGTTAAGGCCCTTGCCTGCCGCCAAAAAACGTTGATGTCCGCTATATCGTCCCGCTTTGCCGCTTATGCCTCTCGCATGCCGTATGGATGGCGCAGGCAAATATGGCAACGCTGCGCTTTGGGATCAAAAGTATAAAATTTACGCTGGCAACAGGCGCAGTATTTTAGGGCGCAGGGAAAACGTAGCGAGATATTTTGGCCAACCTGTTTTTCAGTACGGATAGCCTGCGTGGGGCAAACAACGGCACAGTTATTACAACCGGTACATAAAGAAGCGGTCCACTCCAGCACATCATCATTAAACCTCAGCGCCTTTTCCGGGCATGCTCTGGTACAGGCGCCGCATAACAGACATTGGTTCTGTGTGAGCAATAGCCGATATTCGCGCATTGTGGAAAACGCCCTGCGCCGCGCGCGCGGGCCTGCGCAAACCGCGGCTGAACGGACGTCCGCTTCGCTGATCTGTAATAAAGAGCGCCGCGCAATATTAACCCCTTTTACTTGCGGCGCAAGAATCTGCCAGCCGGGAGCGTTAAATTCGCGCAGCCTGATATTTAACGCCGCAACGGCCCTGGCCCATGCGGGGTATTGCGCCATATCCATTTCCACAGCCCGAATATGATACTGATGGTGCCACATTAGCAGCTCCTCTACTTCCGGCGCGATTGCCGAAAACGGCGCCACTAATGTCAACGCTTTATACGGGCGGGCAGGCGGTTGCAGATTTTGCAGCGCATCGACCGGACACACAAACAAACAATGTCCGCAATGAAGACACTCACTGGCATCAACTTTTGGGCGTGCGGCTTCCAGGCTAATAGCATTAACCGGGCAGACGTCCACACAAGCCTGACAAACGTGGCGGGGAAACTGGTTTCGTAAACAGCCAGCCCCCACGCCCGGGGGCGCGGGGGTCTGCGTTAACGCAAATAACGCCATCAGTGAATGCTAAAGAAAATAAAGCGGAACAGCACTTCGGATGCCACCAGAAACAGGCTGGCCACAACCAGCCCGGCCCGGCGGCATCGCCAGGCGCTGAGCGCAAACAAAATGGCGCCGAGCGTGGAGATTATCCAGGTAAACAGGCGCAGGCCGCTTAGCTGATTGAAGGCGTCCAGCGGCCGATGAGGCAATGTCACAATGCCGCTCAGACGGGTGCTGGCCAGATAGCTCATATACTCAGGCTGGGCCAGCAAACGTATCGCCACAATCGCCACCACCAGCGCCCCGGCTAAACGCAACGCAGGCTTACCGCCGCTGGCGACACAAGGCGTTTTCCCCGGTGCCAGCCAGGCCAGCGCCACGGCGCCTGATATGCCCACGGTGCCGTAAAACATCAGCCAGGTATTAAAATGCGTCCAGGTAACAACGGAGGAGTTTGCATAAATAGCGCTCATGCACCAGACATCAATTAGTCCCAGCAGCGCGGCGACAGGCAGTAATATGCTTACTAACTGTTTTTTTACCAGCATGATTAACGTACACAAGCCCAGCACCGCCAGGTAAAGGCTGGCAAATACAATTTCACGGCTTAGCCATGAGCTGGCGACGTGACGCAGCGCGTTAAACGCATTGAGCGGATAGCCAAGATGCAGGGTTGACGCAATCAGCCCCAAACCGCCTGCGATACACGCCGCCAGCATCACCGGCAATAGCTGACTTTTCACTTGCGGGTCACGCTTTGCTGAGCGGGCGTTCAGCGTCAGGAATAATGTCAGGCTGACCGAACCCTGCACCAGCACTGAGGAATCCCCAGTAATGGGCGGGTGAAAAAAGACAG
>NZ_JAEPBH010000065.1 GCF_016632365.1 Tenebrionibacter intestinalis
GAATCAGAATCCGGTGCCTTACCGCTTGGCGACACCCCAATAGTGTCTTTTTTTGCGCCAGAACAGACGCGACTGCTTAAATTTGGCTGGGGTGCAGGGATTCGAACCCCGGAATGCCGGAATCAGAATCCGGTGCCTTACCGCTTGGCGACACCCCAGTAGTGTCTTTGCATTTTTTTGCTGATGACAAAGCCAGTTCGGCTACGTTGGATTTGCAGGATTATACACGCCCGCAAGCGCTGCCATCAATATGGTGGCTACGACGGGATTCGAACCTGTGACCCCATCATTATGAGTGATGTGCTCTAACCAACTGAGCTACGTAGCCAAATTTGGCTGGGGTGCAGGGATTCGAACCCCGGAATGGTGGAATCAGAATCCACTGCCTTACCGCTTGGCGACACCCCAGTAGAAGCTTTTGCCCGCGAGCGTCTTGACTGACGCGCCGCCGACGGATAACCGCAACTGCGATCATCGGGAAAAAATGGCTGGGGTACCTGGATTCGAACCAGGGAATGCCGGTATCAAAAACCGGTGCCTTACCGCTTGGCGATACCCCATCCGACAACGCTAAAGGGAAATGGTGCGGGAGGCGAGACTTGAACTCGCACACCTTGCGGCGCCAGAACCTAAATCTGGTGCGTCTACCAATTTCGCCACTCCCGCAAAAGATGGTGGCTACGACGGGATTTGAACCTGTGACCCCATCATTATGAGTGATGTGCTCTAACCAACTGAGCTACGTAGCCTCTTTTCCGCGTTACCTTATCGGCGTTGCGGGGCGCATTATGCGTATCTGTCCTGGCAGCGTCAACTAGTTTTTTTACCGGAAGGCGGCCCTGAAGTTTGTTTGACCAGCTTGCGAACAGCTTGATGGAATTATCGTCAAAAAACAGTAATAGCGATAGCCTTACAGGCAGGCTTAAGTAAGAGCGCGTAAGAAAACGGGCGCGCTGGCCCGTTTCAGAGTGTTGACAAAGAAGGAAAAACGGGGTTTTTCCTTCTTCGTGGTAAGCAGGCGAAAATCGATACTTTGATTTTCCTTATTTTTTATTGCATTTCATCCATCCTGTCTGCGACAGGCTGGGGTCTGTCAGCAGTCTCAAACGGGCGCGCTGGCCCGTTTAGGGATAACAGGTNCTGGGGTCTGTCAGCAGTCTCAAACGGGCGCGCTGGCCCGTTTAGGGATAACAGGTTCTGGCTTACTGATAGGCGTCCTGGTGAACCCCTACCGCACGACCCGACGGATCGTTCATGCTTTTGAAGGATTCATCCCATTCAATGGCTTTAGCAGACGAGCAGGCGACGGATGGGCCGCCGGGCACGCACTCCGCTGCGCTCGGCACCGGGAAGAGCTCTTCAAAGATTTCACGGTACAGATAGCCTTCTTTTGATGTCGGCGTATTGTACGGAAAGCGAAAGCGAGCGGTTTCCAGTTGCTGGTCGGTAACCTGCTGCGCGGCTACCTCTTTTAACGTATCTATCCAACTGTAGCCTACGCCGTCGGAAAACTGCTCTTTCTGGCGCCATGCCACGCTTGCCGGCAGGTAGGATTCAAAGCATTCACGCATAACGTGCTTTTCCATTTTGCCGTTGCCGCACATCTTATCGCGCGGGTTGATGCGCATGGCCACATCAAGGAATTGCTTATCGAGAAACGGCACGCGCGCTTCCACGCCCCAGGCCGACATTGCTTTGTTGGCGCGGGCGCAGTCAAACATATGCAAGGCCAGCAGTTTGCGTACGGTCTCTTCGTGCAATTCTTTTGCATTCGGCGCTTTGTGGAAATAAAGATAGCCGCCGAATACTTCGTCAGATCCTTCGCCGGAAAGCACCATTTTGATGCCCATCGCCTTAATTTTGCGTGACATCAGGTACATTGGCGTAGAGGCGCGGATTGTGGTCACATCATAGGTTTCGATGTGATAAATCACATCGCGGATGGCGTCCAGCCCTTCCTGTACCGTGAAATGAATTTCGTGGTGTACGGTGCCGAGGTGGTTGGCTACGTCCTGTGCGGCTTTTAGGTCCGGCGAGCCTTTCAGCCCCACGGCGAATGAGTGTAACTGTGGCCACCAGGCCTCGCTGCGCGCCTGGTCTTCCACGCGGCGTGCGGCGAATTTTTTGGTAATGGCGGAAATAACAGAAGAGTCCAGGCCGCCGGAAAGTAGCACGCCGTAAGGAACATCAGACATCAGATGACTTTTTACCGCCTCTTCCAGCGCCACGCGCAGCGCGTTTTTATCCGTTTCGTTATTTTTCACCGTATCGTATTCGAACCAGTCGCGTTGCCAGTAGCGGCGGATTTCACCGTCCTGGCTCCACAGATAGCTGCCGGGCGGAAATTCTTTGATAGAGCGGCATACTGGCGTGAGCGCCTTCATTTCGGAAGCGACGTACAGGTTGCCGTGTACGTCATGACCCATATACAGCGGAATGATGCCGATATGGTCCCGGCCAATCAGCCAGGCGTCTTTTTCGCTGTCGTACAGTGCGAACGCGAACATCCCCTGAAGCTCATCAAGAAAGGCCGGGCCTTTTTCCTGATACAGCGCAAGGATCACTTCACAGTCGGATCCGGTCTGGAAGGCATAGCGGTCGCCGTACTGCGCGCGCAGCGCCTGATGGTTGTAGATCTCGCCGTTGACCGCCAGTATGTGGGTCTTACGGGGGTTATAGAGCGGTTGCGCGCCGGCGTTGACGTCAACGATTGACAGGCGCTCATGGGCCAGTATGGCTTTATCGCTGGCGTAAATGCCTGACCAGTCCGGGCCGCGATGCCGCATAAGGCGAGAAAGCTCAAGCGCTTTTTTACGTAATTCGCCTGCATCGCTTTTAATATCCAGCACACCAAAAATTGAACACATAGCTACTCCTGAGTTTCCGCGCGGTGACGGTATTTCATTATCATACGTAAGAAAATGCCGTATCGGGTATGGCCCGCGCAAGCAATTTAAGGGAGCGGAAACAAAAAGAGTAATAGGGGTTGCTGAATAAAGAAAAAACATTACCTGAAGCAAAGAAAAATTGACGAAACGTTAATTTAGCGGCGGTTTTATTAGATGACAGGCCACACCCGATCGCGCGTGGCGAAGATTCAGATGATATTAATTTCAGCAACCGAGAGATGAATACAGGTAGGGCGAAACGGTACGGCGTCGATTCCGTTTAGCAAGGAAACGCCGGTCAGCGCCAGAATCATTTCCAGGCTTGCCTGGTATCGTACGCAGGTTGTCGCCTGCGATGACCGTTACTTTCGAATGCGCCTGCATTTTATTCAGCGCCGGGCGGATAATCCACGGGCTGGGTTTACCTGCGTAAAACGGCGCGCGGCCTGAAATGGTCTCAATACTGGCGCACAGCGCGCCGCAGGCCGGGTAAAATTGTGGCCGCGGGTATCCGGGGGGCGATAAAGCGTGCGCTGCGGGCGATAAAACAGGCGGCCCTGCGCATCATTTCCCCGTTGTAAAAATGGGTTTCTCCCATGATAACAAAATCGGGATTAATGTCGGTGATGCTAAAACCGGCCTCAGGTAACTCATGGTTAAGGGCGTCTTTGCCTACGACCCAGGATTTTTGCTTCTCCTGGCGGCGCAGGAAATCGGCAGTCGTCATTGCTGAGGTATAAAAGACGCTCTCTGGTACTTCAATGCCTGCGGTTGTGAAGCGATTCGCCAGTTCCTGGCCGGTCTGCGAGGGGCGTTGGTCAGCAGCGCCAGCGGCAGGTCTTTTTCCTGAAGGGGGGATAAACTGCGCAGCCCAGGGGTGGCGATATTGCCATGCATCAGCACGCGGCCCATATTACAAATAACATTCTTAATAGCCATAATGGCGTCGCGTTGCCTGCAAACCGCCTGGGGTAAAGGCCGTGGAAAGAAAACGCCTGCCGGGATAATGGCTGCAAAGCAAGCGAAAGCGGGGTTAAGGCGTGTGTTCGCCCAGAAGATGCTGTAACAACGCGCCGTTGAGCATCGCGCGTTTTACCAGCGCAAACGCGCCGATTGCCGAGCCGTCGTTCAGGTGCGAGCAGACGACAGGCAAATTCTGGCGAAACGCTTTTAACGCCTGAGAGTTAATGCAATTGCTAATAGCAGGCAGCAATACGCGCTCAGCCTCGGTGATTTCGCCGGCAATTACGACCTTCTGCGGGTTAAACAGATTAATGGCGATAGCGATGGCTTTGCCAAGGTGGCGGCCGACGTGCTCGATAACTTCACTCGCCAGCGGATCGCCTTTGCTGGCTGCCCTGCAGATGGCGTGAATATCGCAGGTTTCAGGCGTCAGGCGGCTTTGGTAACCCTGTTCGATCAGGTGGCGCACCCGCTGTTCAATGGCGGCATTGGCGGCGATGGTTTCCAGGCAGCCAAAGTTGCCGCAGTGACAGCGTTCGCCAAGCGGATCGACCTGAATATGCCCGATTTCTCCCACGTTGCCGTTGCGGCCAAGGAAGACTTTGCCGTTGGAAAGTATGCCCGCCCCCGTACCGCGGTGTACGCGCACCAGAATGGCGTCTTCGCACTCCTGCGTTGCGCCAAAATAGTGTTCCGCCAACGCCATGCTGCGAATATCGTGGCCCACGAAGCTGGTTAGCCCAAAACGCTGTTGGAGCTTATCCACCAGCGACCAGTCATTGACGTCAATGTGCGGCATATAGCGCACCATGCCGGTATCCGGATCAACCAGACCTGGCAGGATAACGGAAATGGCAATCAGCTCGCGCAGCTTGCGCTGGCAGGCGTCGATAAAATGGGCGATGGCGTCAAGCAGGGCCTGCTCCAGGCTGTGCTGGCTGCGTTCAGGCAACGGGTAATGCTGTTCTACAAGCGCGCGGGCGCTAAGATCAAACAGCGTGACGGTGGCGTCATAACGGCCCAGCCGCACGCCAATAGCCTGAAAATTACGGGTTTCGGTAACAATAGAGATGGCGCGTCTGCCGCCTGTAGACGCCTGCTGATCGACCTCTTTTATCAGGCCGCGATCGATAAGCTGGCGGGTAATTTTCGTGACGCTGGCGGGGGCAAGCTGGCTTTGTTCAGCGATCTGGATGCGTGATATCGGACCGTGTTGATCGATAAGACGATATACCGCCGCACCGTTAATTTGTTTTACCAGATCGACATTTCCAATTTGTGCTTGTCCACCAGTCGTCATCTTTTTTTATCCGGTTATGACCTCGTTACCGTTCACGATGGTCTTGGTGATATTGAAATCGCGCGTGAAAGCGGTCAGATTCGCTACTTTCCCGGCTTCGATTGTGCCAAGGGCCTTATCTACGCCCATCGCGCGGGCAGGGTAGAGGGTTGCCATACGCAGCGCTTCATCCAACGCGATATTGACGTGCTCGACCAGGTTTTGTACGCCTTCAATCATGGTCAACGCAGAGCCGCTCAGGGTTCCGTTTTCGTCAACGCACAACCCGTCACGGTAGTATATTGTTTTACCGGCAAAAATGAACTTGTCAATGCTGGCGCCTGCCGGAGCGGTAGCGTCTGTGACGAGGCACAATTTTTCACCCTTAAGGCGCTTGGCGTTGCGCACGTTGGCGTAATCCACATGCAGGCCGTCAACGATAATGCCGCAATACAGATCCGGTTCATCGAAAATGGCGCCTGCCAGACCCGGTTCGCGACCGCTGATGTACGGCATGGCGTTATAGAGGTGGGTGGCGAAGCTGATGCCCGCGCGAAATCCTCGTTTTGCTTCATTAACGGTCGCGTTGGAATGGCCGGCGGAAACAATGATACCGGCTGCGACTAACTGGCGAATCACTTCCGGCTCAACCATTTCCGGCGCGAGAGTGATTTTGGTGATAACGTCAGCGTTTCGGCAAAGGAAATCGACCAGTTTCGCATCGGGTTTACGCACATAGTCAGGGTTATGCGTGCCTTTTTTCGCCAGACTCAGCCACGGCCCTTCAAGGTGCAAGCCCAGCGCCTGATGCTGATGTTTTGCCAGGTATTCGCGCATGACGCGCACGCCCTGCATCATTAGTTCGTCGCTGGAGGTGATAAGCGTTGGTAAGTAGCTGGTGCAGCCTGCCTTTTCATTGGCCTTTTGCATGATTTCCAGCGTTTCGACCGTAACGGCTTCAGCGGTATCGTTAAACTGCACGCCGCCGCAGCCGTTTAACTGCACATCAATAAAACCCGGGGCGATAATTGCGCCGCCCAAATCGCGCGTCTCAATCCCCTGCGGCAGCTCGGCAACAGGGCAAACGCGCTCAATCAGGCCGTTTGCGATAATTATCGCGTGGCCGTCCAGAACGTCATGGCCGGTATAAATACGGCCGTGGATTAATGCGTACATAATTATCTCCCCGGATTATTAACGTGCTTACAGGCCTTTGATGCTTTCTGCTTCCAGCTCGTTGAAGTATTTGAGCGTTTTCACTTTCAGTTCCATAGTGGAAGGCTCATCGCAGACGACAATCGCTTTTGGATGCAGCTGCAGGCAGCTAATGGTCCACATGTGATTCACGTTGCCCTCAACGGCGGCCTGAAGCGCCTGAGCTTTTACATTGCCCAGGACCAGAATCATAACTTCTTCGGCATCCAGCAGCGTGCCCACGCCAACGGTCAGCGCGTATTTCGGCACCTGGCTTACGTCGCCGCCGAAAAAGCGGGAGTTGGCAACGCGGGTGTCATGGGTCAGGGTTTTGATGCGTGTACGGGAAGCCAGCGAAGAGGCCGGTTCGTTGAATGCGATATGGCCGTCATTGCCAACGCCGCCCATGAACAGGTGGATTTTGCCGTAAGAGCGGATTTTTTCTTCATAACGACGGCACTCTTCATCAACGTCCGGCGCGTTGCCGTTTAGCAGATTAATGTTTTCCGCAGGAATATCAACGTGATCAAAGAAGTTTTTGTGCATGAAGCTATGGTAGCTTTCCGGGTGTTCCTGCGGCAGACCAACGTATTCATCCATATTGAACGTGACGACGTGTTTGAAACTGACCTGACCTGCTTTGTGCATTTCAACCAGCGCCTTGTAGGCTTCCAGCGGCGTGCCGCCGGTCGGCAGGCCCAACACGAACGGGCGCTCGGCGGTGGGGTTGAACGCATTAATACGATTAACGATGTGGCGGGCTGCCCATTTACCCACCTGCTGCGCTGTTGCCAGGGGAATCAGTCTCATCATTCACCTCATAGAATTTAAGTTAAAAATTAGCTATGCGAATCGCCGCTCATTTTGAATAAGCGTAATACAGTTTGCCGCGCGATTCGACATGATTTTTCGTACTATAAAATAAGTTTTTGCGGATAGCCAGACAAAGGCGGGTGGAGGTGCGATATTTGGTGACTTTTATCACAAAAAATACGCTTTTAATTTGCGGTACGAATTAATTTTTCACACACTTGCATGTGATGTGCCAGGTGGCCGCTAAGAATTATGATTGACCACACTATAACAACAGCGCTTTGACGCTTGAACTCGGGGTTCATAGGGGGAATAAAGTGAGTATTCTAGGCTATTTACAGCGCGTTGGTCGCGCACTAATGGTGCCGGTGGCGACATTGCCAGCGGCTGCTATTCTGATGGGGGTCGGTTACTGGATAGACCCAGTCGGCTGGGGGGGAGACAGCGCGCTTGCTGCGTTCTTTATTAAGTCCGGCTCCGCCATCATTGACAATATGTCCGTGCTGTTCGCCATTGGCGTGGCTTACGGTATGTCTAAAGATAAGGACGGCGCCGCGGCGCTGACCGGTTTTGTCGGTTTCCTCGTTTTAACCACGCTGTGTTCTCCGGCAGCGGTTTCCATGATCAAACATATTCCGGCAGACCAGGTGCCGGCCGCGTTTGGTAAAATTCAAAACCAGTTCATCGGTATCCTGGTGGGTATTATTTCCGCCGAGCTTTATAACCGTTTTAGCGGCGTTGAGCTGCCAAAGGCGCTGTCTTTCTTCAGCGGCCGCCGCCTGGTGCCGATTTTGACGTCGTTTGTCATGATAATCGTTGCCTTCATTCTGATGCTTGTCTGGCCGATAATTTATGACGGTCTGGTCGCTTTTGGCGAGCACATTCAGAAAATGGGCTCTGCGGGAGCGGGCGTTTACGCCTTCTTTAACCGTCTGCTGATTCCGGTAGGTTTGCACCACGCGCTCAACTCAGTATTCTGGTTTGACGTAGCGGGTATTAACGATATCCCGAACTTCCTGGGCGGCGCGCAGTCTCTGGCCGCAGGTAAAGCGGAAGTGGGGATTACCGGTCGCTATCAGGCAGGTTTCTTCCCGATCATGATGTTTGGTCTGCCGGGCGCGGCGCTGGCGATTTACCACTGCGCTCGCCCTGAAAACAAAGCCAAAGTGCTGGGCATTATGATGGCCGGGGCCTTCGCCGCCTTCTTTACCGGTATCACCGAGCCGCTGGAGTTCTCCTTCATGTTCGTTGCGCCGGCGCTGTATGTTATCCACGCCATTCTGAGCGGTATTTCCGTATTCATCGCGGCCAGCATGCAGTGGATTGCAGGATTTGGCTTCAGCGCCGGTCTGGTTGACCTTGTGCTGTCCACCCGTAACCCGCTGGCGACCCACTGGTATATGCTGATCCCACAGGGCCTTGTGTTCTTTGTGATTTACTATGTGGTGTTCCGCTTTGCGATTGTGAAGTTCAATATGATGACGCCGGGGCGCGAACTGGCTGTTGCCGGCAGCGAAGCTGATGGCGAAGATAAAAACCTGAGCGCGAACGGCGAGCAGGATATCCCGCAACTGGCGCGCCAGTATATTGCCGCCGTTGGCGGGTCTGATAACCTGACCGGCATTGACGCCTGCATCACTCGCCTGCGTCTGAGCGTAAAAGATTCTTCCGTCGTTAACGATGCCATGGCCAAACGTTTGGGCGCGAGCGGCATTATTCGCCTCAACAATACCAGCGTGCAAATTATCGTTGGCTTCGTGGCCGAAAAAATCGCCAATTCCATGAAGACCGTAGGCCACGTTGACGCAGCGCCGGCAGGCGATGCCGACCCGGCGCCAGTTGCTAAAGCGCAGGCGGTATCGAGCGGCGCTCAAACGCTGGTTACTCTGGTTTCGCCGGTAACGGGCGACGTTGTGGCGCTAAATGACGTGCCGGACGAGGCGTTTGCCAGCAAAGCGGTGGGGGATGGCGTTGCCGTTAAGCCAACCGAAAAAACCGTGGTTTCGCCAGCGGCGGGGACGGTAGTGAAAATATTCAACACTAACCATGCATTCTGTCTGGAAACGGCTGAAGGCGCGGAAATTGTTGTTCATATGGGCATCGATACCGTTGCGCTGGGCGGGCAGGGCTTTACGCGCCTGGTAGAGGAAGGCGCGCAGGTGGCTGCCGGCCAGCCGGTGCTGGAGATGGATTTGAGCTTCCTGAACGCGAATGCGCGCTCCATGATAAGCCCGGTTGTCTGCAGCAATATCGACGATTTCGGCGGGCTGGTAGTGAAAGCGTCAGGTTCCGTCGTTGCAGGCCAGACGCCGCTGTATGAAATTAAAGCTAAATAAACTCTCCTGAGCAACCCACTCGCTTTTAGCGGCCAGGTTTTCCTGGCCGCTTTTTTTTTACGCTGTATAACCGATGTGATTTTCTGTCACTTAAAGGTTGTGTCCATGCACGGCTTATATGATCATGTGCGGTAAACTGATTTATACGCTCTGAGGTATTTGAGATGAGTGAGGCAGAAGCCCGCCCAACTAATTTTATTCGCCAGATTATTGATGAAGATCTGGCCTGCGGTAAGCACAAGACTGTTCATACGCGCTTTCCCCCTGAGCCGAATGGCTACCTGCATATCGGGCATGCAAAATCTATTTGCCTGAATTTCGGCATCGCCCAGGATTATAAGGGCAGTTGCAATCTGCGTTTTGATGACACCAACCCGGTTAAAGAAGATATCGAGTACGTCGACTCTATCAAATATGATGTTGAATGGCTGGGTTTTCACTGGAGCGGCGACGTTCGCTACTCCTCTGATTATTTTGACCAGTTGCATGCCTATGCCGTGGAGCTTATCGATAAAGGCCTGGCCTACGTTGATGAGCTGTCGCCGGAGCAGATCCGTGAATACCGCGGTACGCTGACCGAACCGGGCAGACATAGCCCCTATCGCGATCGCAGCGTGGAAGAAAATCGCACGTTGTTTGAAAAAATGCGTAATGGCGAGTTTGCCGAAGGCGCCGCCTGCCTGCGCGCGAAAATTGATATGGCGTCGCCGTTTATTGTCTTGCGCGACCCGGTTATTTACCGCATCAAGTTTGCCGAGCACCACCAGACCGGCAGCAAGTGGTGCATCTACCCGATGTATGATTTCACACACTGTATTTCCGATGCGCTGGAAGGCATTACCCATTCGCTTTGCACGCTGGAGTTTCAGGATAACCGCCGCCTGTACGACTGGGTGCTGGATAATATCTCAATTCCGGTACATCCGCGCCAGTATGAGTTTTCGCGCCTGAATCTGGAATATACCGTGATGTCCAAGCGCAAGCTCAACCTGCTGGTTACCGATAAGCATGTGGAAGGGTGGGACGACCCGCGTATGCCGACCATTTCCGGCCTGCGCCGTCGTGGCTATACGCCTGCATCTGTTCGTGAATTCTGCAAACGCATCGGCGTGACTAAACAGGACAATACGGTAGAAATGGCTGCGCTGGAAGCCTGCATTCGTGAAGATCTTAATGAAAATGCGCCGCGCGCGATGGCGGTTATCGATCCGGTCAGGCTGGTGATTGAAAACTATCCGCAAGGTCAGAGCGAAAACGTTGTGATGCCCAATCATCCCAATAAACCGGAGATGGGCGTGCGTGACGTGCCGTTTAGCGGTGAAATCTGGATCGATCGCGCCGATTTCCGCGAAGAGGCAAACAAGCAGTACAAACGCCTGGTGTTAGGTAAAGAAGTACGCCTGCGTAATGCTTATGTGATTAAAGCCGAGCGTGTGGAGAAAGATGCGCACGGGAATATCATGACGATTTTCTGCAGCTATGATGCCGATACGTTGAGCAAAGATCCGGCTGACGGACGCAAGGTGAAAGGCGTGATTCACTGGGTTAGCGCGCAACATGCGCTGCCGATAGAAATTCGGCTTTACGATCGGTTATTTAGCGTGCCCAATCCCGGCGCGGCAGACGATTTTCTGACGACTATCAATCCTCAGTCGTTGGTGGTTAAACAGGGATATGCTGAGCCAGGCTTGCAACTGGCGGAGCCGGGCAAAGCGTTTCAGTTCGAGCGTGAAGGCTATTTCTGCCTTGACAGCCGCCATACCACAGCGCAAAAACGGGTGTTCAATCGCACGGTTGGCTTGCGTGACACCTGGTCAAAAGCGGGCGAATAAACCCAGGCAGTATGAGGTAAAAATAAAAACGCCGCGTCTGCGCTGAGGAATCCCCAGTAATGGGCGGGTGAAAAAAGA
>NZ_JAEPBH010000066.1 GCF_016632365.1 Tenebrionibacter intestinalis
CTTCAGATTATGACCAGACGGCTTTCGCTGGACGCTTACAGAGAGTTTGACGGAGATTATCGTCATTTTTCTGATATAGCGAACAGGCGACGGGCAAGTGTGTAATTGCCATATGCCGTAGGTTGTCCCATATGGGCGCCGGAAGGTAGTAGGTTTTAAGCGCTGGCGCGAATTGTGCTGTGAAGCCTTGTTTGAAAAAAACGTTTCGGCATTCTTCCCGGTCCGGTTGCAGGAAGAATGCCGCCGTGAGATTACTGGTAATCGAGGGTAAAGGTTGCGGTGGTATCAACGCTGCCGGGCGTTACCGTTTCGGATAGTTGGTAAAGTTGAGCCGTAAATTTGTAATCCCGTGATAACGGCTTTGATGAGGTGAGCTTTCCGAGCGGCGTAACCTGGTTTGGCATGATAGTTTTGCCGCCATACAACAACTGAACGCCGACGCCGCTGGCTGAACCTTTATTGGCAAAAGCGTTAAGTTTTGTTCCTGTCGCATCGCCGCTGAACGTCAGAGTCGGCGTCAACCCTGATGATAACCCCGTAGTGGCGGCGCAGGTCATACTGATTGTAAATGGCGTAGCGTTCATTACCGAATCAACGCCTTTCATTCTTTGCGTGAACGCGCTACCCAGTTTAACCTGTGAATCATAGCTGTTTACTGTACAGGTCGGTACCGTTACCGTGAAGCCTGATACCGTAATATCCATAATATCCAGACCATCTGACGTAGATACATTTAGCAGCAGTCCGCCGTTAACCGCTCCCCCTTTTAACAATTTTCCGCTCACTATTTGATGAATAATGATGTATGCGCCCGTTTCGGTTCCTGTTGTGAGGAAAAAGGGCGAAATATTGCCGCTGGCCGGTATGGCGCGGGTATAGTTGGCGCCGTTTTTCGGGTAGGCCCAGACGGAAGTCGTCTGAGCCTGAGCATTAAGCAAAACCCCGGAAACATTCGTTCTGACATAGTTGCCCATCGGCGTAAACCCGGAGTTGCCAATTATCAGGCTTTCACCGGCAGTACAGTTAACTGCGGTGGTCTGGCCATTGGGGATCCCCATTGCCGAGGCGATAGCTGAATTCGCTATCGTAAAGCTGGCTGATACATAGGTGCTTATTGCCGGCGTGCGAATCAGGTTGGGCAAATTTACTTTTAGCGATGCCTTATGCGCATTGTTCACGAATTTGCAGGCGGCATACGCGTTCATATTAAACGTGACGCATATGAAAATTAGTCCCCACCTTATATATTGCCGCCATGTGGCCTGTAATATGTGTTTCATATTCATTATTTGCATTCTGAATTCCCGATGTGGATCCCATTTCTTTTCGTCAGCCGGGCGATATCAATCGCGATGCTGCATTTGCGTCCGTTCTCAACCGTTGCCGTCAGGATGGATTTATCCTGCACGCCTGCCAGATAGAGCTGCCCGGATTCATTTACCATCCCCGAAACATCGGCTGCGCTCACTACGCTTCCCATCGGTAGCGGGATGCCGCGCCGGGAAAGCGTAAGAAATACCCGATACCCGATGTGCGTTTTAAAATCGGCCAGCACAAGCGCTTCCCGTGCCGGTATTTTTGTCTGTCGCGGGCGCGTGATATCGGTATCGTCGGCAAGTGTGGCCGTATCCAGGTCGATATCATTTTTCCGGTAAGGCATAAGCGAGGGAATCACCGCATATCCCATAAAGTTTGTCGATAATCCGGAGGTGTTTCTTATCATCACGCCGCTGGCGCCGGGCGCGCGCACAAGCGCATATCCGCTTCCTTCCGGCAGTTGCCTTGTCAGGGTGATACCATAAGGGTGAGCAAGAATAGCGCCCCGCACTCCCCAACTAAAATTCTCGGTTTCGCCGGAGTACGTGGAGTAGTTCAGATTTACCGCACCGGCGCTGCCTTTATATGCGCCTGCAATTGCGGAACTGTTCGTGATGTGGTTGCCGTCTGTGCGATTTCTGGCCTGAGAAACTGACCAGGACAGGTTATTATTCTCAAGCGCCGTGCCGGATAAGGTCGTTGTCAGGCTGTCATGGCCGTTATCGCCGCGGGCCCAACTGCTGTTCAGGTTGAGCGATGAGGAGCGGCTGCCCGGCAGCCAGCGACCCAGCGGAATGCGGAAACTGAGCGTGGTAACGTTGTCCGTTTTTCCCGTACGCCAGACTTTACTCTGGCTTTGATTAAGGGTTATCGAAAAAGCATCGAAAGCTTTAGTCCAGCTTCCTGTCAGGGAGCGCCTTCGTGAAGAAGAACCGCTTTTGTAGTCGGCCTGATAGGCGGAGACGGACAGCATGCCGAGATCACCCAGAGGCTGGCTCAGAGTAAGCTGCATCCTGCGTTTCATCGTCCGCTGTCTGGCCTGCTCCTTGCTGTAATAGCCATTGCTTGCTTCGTCAAAGGTATGGTATTCCCCTGCGTTATAGCGGTATCCGGCCAGCGTCATGGATGTTTGGGTATAATCAAAATATTTACTGTACTTAAATTGCAATGACTGTCCCTGTTGCCGCTTTGTATCGCTAAACGATGCTGCTGCAACAGTACTGTCAACGGAGAACGCCCCAAAACTGCCAAGCGACTGGCCTGCTCCCAGGCGTAGTGCATGATAGTGGCTGGCTGCAATAGCTCCTGCGTACACTGATGTGCTGTCAAGCAGCCCATAAATCAGCTCTGCCTGGGTAAAAGGCTGTGCAATCCCGGTATCGTTGTTGCTGTAGGAAGCCGTATCGTATTTTCCCGCGCTCAGGGAGTATTTTATAGCTCCTTTACGTACGGAAACCGGTGGCGAGGCATAGGCCTGTGTAAATACGCGGGTTGTGCCATCGGCTTCATGAACGGCAATTTCCAGCTCGCCGGATGAGGTGGTGGGATACATATCCCTGATAATGAATTCACCGGGTGGGACGGTAGTTTGATACATCAAATTGCCGTTCTGGCGGACTTCAACTGTGGCGCTGGATAATGCGATGCCGTGAATCTCCGGCGCGTAACCCTGAAGGCTGTCCGGCAGCATAGGATCCTGCGAGGCAATACTCAGCCCCCGAAAGCCAAAATTTTCCATCGTCAGCCCGGGCGTGGAGGACTGTCCTGCCACAACCATTGCCCGTAGCGCGGGGAGATCTTTTTCAATCCAGGTCTGAAGGCTATTCCAGCGGCTTTTCCCGGCGTTTTCTTTGCTGTAATAGCTGTAGTTACGCAGTCTCCAGCCCGCGATATTCACTCCGCTTCTCAGATTTAAATATAAAGCGTTCGCATCTTCTTCATTGATTGTTGATTTATTATGGATTCTTGCGCCAGACAGGCTGTAATCCATAAACGCCATCGTCAGGCCATTATCCCATTCTGATGGGGGGATGTCGCCTTGCGCCGGATTATTCATCGCATACTGCGGAATGCTAAGGTTAAGAGTACGGTTTTTAAAGTTAAAAGTGGCTACAGCGCCTGGCAGTATATCGCTAATTTCCTCGACAGGTGCGTCAGGCGGCAAGGGAGAAACGTGAACGCGTATACCCCAGTTGGCTAACTGTGCTGGCGTAAGCACTGGGTTGAGTTTTTTTTTATGGTTTTTAAAGAAAATAGGGTGCCTGCCGCGATCGCTCTCGTTTACAAGTACAAGTACGTTATATTCCCCTTCTACCTGTTCATCTATAGTTTGAAGGGCCGCCAGATTCAGATTTTTACGTTGCTCGTCACTCAGATGAAGTGCATTAATGTCAAAGTACATTTCATCATTTGCCAGCGCCGGAAAAGAATAGCAGCAGCTTACAACGACAATGAAAGATAAATTCCCTTTTGTCACTTTCATCAGCGGCCTCTTATAAATTGACCTGACGCGTTTCTGTTAAACCGCCAAAATCATTAATCGTAGCAAAGCTGATTTTTGCGTGTTGCGGTACATTGTTTAGCGGTACCATCAGTTCTGCAAAAGGCATAATAACGCCCGGTCTGTTGACATGCTGCGTATCAACGGTCAGGTTAACAAGCGTTACAGCGTAAGGCGTCGGATTTTTTATTTTCACTGCGTGGCGGGTAAGTGACACATCCAGTTGATTGATCGCTTTTTCGGCGCCCTGTGAATTCAACGTCGCAGGCCTGTAAATTAATTTAATAATATTCTGGGTTGCGATAATCATCCGCTCCGGATTTGCTTCTTTTTTTACTGCCGGAACGGCCCTGACATTAAGCAAGAACACGCTCTCCCGATCGCTGGGCAGGGTATTGCCGATATCAACTACCCTGACGCTGGCTTCATCATTTCTACCGATTTTAAACAGCGGAGGCGTAGTGATGAAGGGTATGCTGCCGGTAGTTTTATCCATATTACTTACCCAGCTTTGTATTAAAAAAGGCCCTGCGTCACCGGTTGTAATAACAGGTATGCTTGCCTCCTTTTTTCCGGCGGAATAAATAAGACGTGTCGCGCCAAGAGTAATACCTTCTGCGAAAGCAGAAAACGACACCGCTGTCAAAAGCAAACTTATTATTAATTTTATCATGCTGGATTACTCACAAAACAGGGGGAAGCCCCCCTGTGTTTAACTATTATGAATTGACGTAATTGATAGTAAAGGTTACGTCTGTATCAATTGAACCGGTATAATTAGTCGCGCCTTTATAATCCACCAGATAGGCATTAAATTTTGCATCTGCTGAACTTACGGAGGTTGACGTCAGTGTATTTAAGCCTGTGTTTGCCGCTGCAGTGCCTGATGTATAGTACGTACCCGGCGCGCCAGCATCTTCGATTCGGATCCCAAGGCCCACAATTCCTGATTCATAAAGTTCGGTATAGCCGGTTGTGGATACTGGCGTGCCTTCAAACGTGATGGTTGGCGCAGATGACACAGCGCAATCGGTCAGCGCAATGGTAAACGGCGTTGAGACAGTATGCTTGCCTGCCGTGCCGAATGTTTTCGAGCTGACAGTACCAAAATCCACTACGCCACGCGTAGATGCGCTGCCGCTTACGCTGTTAACAGAACAGGCTGAGGATGAGATGGTCGCAATAAAGTTAATTGTACCATCCTGGGCCGACGCCAAATTTGAGAAGGCCAATGCCGATACTAAACCTGAAAAAAAGAACGTTTTTTTTAAATTAGACATGATTATTCCTTTATTAATCCGCTGAAATGTATGATATTAATGATTGTCTTTTTTATTTAATAATTAACCTGTGTGTTCACTTCCGTGTAAAATATACCTCCTTTGTTGATTAAGTCCGTTACAGACCGAATAACATATCAAATTACGCGATCGCGTGTGCCAGTAAACTATGGCAGAATAGTTATTATGCGCGATCGGTTAATAGTAGCGGTGTAAGGTGAGTAAGTACCATTTCCCCGGTTAAGAGAACAGGTAAGAAGGAATATATCTGTGTCTGGTGCCATCATTATGAGAGCATGCGGCATCTATATCCTTTAGCATAATCACCGTAATCCATTACAGCACTGGTTTTATTTGGTTAATGTTTCATCTCCTGTATTAAATGGACATATGAAGTTTTATGTGAAAATAAACTGGCAACACAGAAGGTTTTTATGCCATAGCGATAAAATCACAGTGTAAATGTGAAGAAATTTTATTCTTTTGTCTATAAAATAAACTGTCTCTACAATGCTTTGTCAAAAATAAAGGTTTAACTCCATTACGCCTTCTTCTGTTGATAAGTTAATTCTTACATGAAAATTCCTAAGTTACAAACATGTTATAATCAATTACAGAGAGTCTCTGCGATAGTTAAAACTTATCAACAGAGTAGTGAAATATGATTTTGGAGTAATATGCTGCATATTTATAATTTTTTGGATGATTAATTGATATCATGGCTTCTTTTGCTGATTGTGTGTGATGATATTTTTATTATTTTTAGATATGAAAGTAAGTAAGCGGAAAATTTATTTTGACCGGTAACACAAGCAGTACGCTTAAACACCGGTTAAGGCATAGATGTAACTGTTAAGCAAACAGGCATGGAACAGCCGGCCTGAGGTGGGATTAACCTGAACTGTCCCGAAAGCCAGGGGCACAGACAGCCTCCTAATCACCTCCCGCCCTGCGCTCCAGTAACTCGCTGCGCGCCGGAACTGGCGGCAATCAGCGGGCTGCCGGCTATTACTGCCCTGCGGTCTGACGCGAGATAAGCAACCTGTGGGGCTGGAAAACCTGGTGATGGGCCAGCATGAGTTTTTCCTGCTGGCCCTGGGATGTGAAAATGTTTTTCAGGGGGTATTAGTCTGCTCGTTTCCAGGTTGTCACGCAGCATTTTCCTGGTGTGTTACGCCTGGTAACGCTCAGCAGGCTGGCAACTGCGTTGCTCTGCCGTTCGGTTGTTATTGCGTGTTTATCAGCCAACTTAAGGCGTTCCCTTATTTAACGAAAGAATGGGGCTTCGATCGCTTTTTGCACAAATAAATAACAATATTCTTAAGCTTCCCTGACGCAAAAGGAGAAGCGCAATGCGAGTGCTGAATGAAAAGGAATTAAAAAGGGTAAGTGGGGCTGGGGCTTTTGACGCTGCTTTCAATAAAGCATCAGATATTTACAGCAGGGTTGTACTGCCTTTTAAGTTTGGAGAATGGATTGGCCATACTATCTCTAAACTTGCTGGTTAAACAAACGCTTATTCATAAGGAAATACCATGAGAGAGTTAAACGTTGAAGAGCTGGAAATGGTGTGTGGGGCCGGGGTTATCGTATGGCTGATTGTCGCCGGGATGATTAAAGGCGCTCTGTTTGACCCTGCATATTCAGTCGAGTAGCAGCTCTATATTGTAACGATACAGGTTAACCCCGTATTGGCGCTGTTGGCGCCCGGTCATGCATGGGTAAGCAAGGCGGGCATAAAATTTTGTTAATTACGGTTGGTTTAAAAAAAATCAACAGTTTAAATTCTATGCCTGCTTATAATGCCGCTATTCTGATTAACTGCTCTGATTGCTCTTTTTGTGCACGAGCGCGCAGAGTAAAAAAGCAAGGCCGAAAAAAACAGCCTGCTATTTGCACCGTATCGTATGTTTTAAGCCATGAATGACCGCACCCCCTGCCGCTGATGCCGCCCCGATAACCATAAAACTGAAAAAAAGCTAAGCAGGCCAGTCGTTACCATAAGCATAATTAGCCTGGTTTTAGTGACTTTACTCACAGGTTGATTCCATTTAAAAAAACATCATGCCATAACAGAGGTCGGGCAATGAGCTGAGCGTCCGAACGCAGAAAGGCATTGTGTGGAAAATTTAAAAGGCCCCGATTAACACGGGGCAAGAAGAGCATAAGCCGCGATGACGATTACGGTTTTTTCTTACCTGCACCGAGTTCAGCGCCGGTAAGCGGATCTACATCCGGATCGGACTTGGTTCGTTGCGCCATTGCTTTAAGCAGTGCTTCCTGTTCTGGCGGGAGGGTCACTTTCGCGCTGCCATCACCACCATCAACAGCCGGCTGCGGGTTCTTTATATATTCAAAATGCTTATCGCTGTTCCAGCTACCCCGCACTTGCGCTCCCTCAGACATGTTGTAGTACTTGTTCGTATATTCCTGAACCGGTGGCAGTTTTCCGGGGGGGAAATTATTTTTGATGGAGTGAAGCGCTTTCTCAAATGAAAGCAAATGCGCCGCTTCACGCGTCATCAGAAAAGCCAGCGCATCCTTTACGCCAGGGTCGTCAGTGACGTTTATCAAACGCTCATAGATAATTTTCGCACGGGCTTCTGCTGCGATATTGGAACGGAGATCCGCCGTAGCTTCACCAATAGTGTCAATATAGGCGGCGGTCCATGGTACGCCAGCGGAATTTGTCAGCGATGGTCCGCCGCCATAAAGCAGCGAAGTAACGTGGCTATCATTTCCATTGGCAGTCAGGGAGCGGTAGAGCTCTGCTTCATTCTCAGTGCCTTCAGCCAGTTCCCCTTTTGCTCCTTTGTTCAACATCCCCACCAGTGTGCCGATAATTTCCAGATGACTGAGTTCCTCGGTGGCGATATCCAGCAGCATATCTTTACGTCCAGGATCGTCATCGCCCAGCCCTTGTGTAAAGTAACGGCAGGCGGCGGCAAGCTCGCCCTGCGGCCCGCCAAATTGTTCAAGTAGTAAATTAGCAAGGCCCGGATTCGGCTCAGCGACGCGTACGGTGTACTGTAATTGTTTAACGTGTCGGAACATAAGATCCCCTCATGTGTATTTTTTAGCTTCAACGTAGGATATATCTGAACGCAGCGGAAATTTCTCTGTGGCGTCAGATACAGGATGAATTAACCAGTCGGCGCGCTTCGCGCTCGTCTGTCACAATGGTTTCAATAATGGGTACAGAAGCCGCAACGCCGCTTTTCTGGCAGCCGGCGGTTAAGGCGGTAAACAGGCGTTTTCAAATTGCTCAAAAACATAACCGCCGGGGGCCAGGAAATTCTATATATATTACGTTTTGGTGTTGTATTTTATTCGGTCGGTGTTTGATATATAAGTTACACAATATGCACACCTTTAATATGTGTTTAGAAATTAAATTTAGCCGGTATTTAGTATATGTCAATGATGCTTTTTAACTGTAAGGAGTTAATCTGTAATTTTAACAATAAAACCTTGCGATTTCTGTCCGGATGGTAATAGGTTAAACTTGTATCTAAAACATAAAGTTAACTAAAAATTAGAACGATTCCATTTTTTGCGCTGTGTCGTAACGGATAATTCAGACACTTCCAAAACGATAACAATATAAAAGTTCATAATCAGCCGACGGTATTTGAACGCTCGAACCGTTCCGATACTTACAGTTATAAATTATTTCAAAATAATGAAAAATATCGCTGTGGTTTTTTCTCGCGTTCCGTATATCTTTTTCATTATCCGTTCACGCTTCAGGCACTGGAAGCGTTTTCCGCAACCGTATTGTCATGATAGTAACCGTGGGGGTTATGCTGCCTCCAAACATATGTTTTCAGGAGCGAGTGCCGCTCATGGTTGACGTATTGATTACCCTGTATGCCCTTGCGGAAGACAAGATGTTACCTGAGTACCGTTGATTAGCCGGATTTGTTTACGTAGCAGTGTATAAACTTCATATGAGGTATTACATTTAAGGCAATCAGCGCTTCTGTTTTTGAGCCATCTTCGGTTATCCGTTTTGCTACATATGCTTGTTTTCTTGTGCCTGTGCGTAGTGGAATCATTGGCGAATGTGTGGGGCGCTATTGGCTGCACGCTTAACACCACGGTTAAGTTTGTGCCGATTTGTCCGGCGCAGGGTTGATCCACATAGAGCCGCTAAGCCAGACTCAAAGAACAGGACTTTTCGCACTGTTAGTGACAGTAAGTGGAGCAGGAATTATCATGCGGATGATTGTCTCCGGGATGATTAACGGGTCTTTTTCGGCTAATGGTACGGGGTGATTTATCGGCAGGGGAACAGAGAAAATCCGCCCGCCTGTTTAAGTCGCCCTGGCAGGGGGCGCTGCGGCTATCGTATCAATACAAAATGCTGTTGCTCCCGATAATGCCACAGATGAAGAAAAAGCGCTGCCGATCGCGTGGAAAACATACTGCGTAACGGTGAATCGTCTGGATGTTAACAAACAACAGTGATCCGAAATACCCTGGATAATGAAAGGCGCTGGTTTAAATTAGCGCCAATACAAATGCTGTCTGGATTGTTACTTTGTTTTAATTTTTTGTATTAAATAACCTATGTAACTGGCAATAGATGAAATATACTTTCCCTGCAGTCTTTCATGCCGTGATTTCTTCTTATATTGTTTTGGTGTTCTGGCCGGTAGGAGCGGTGCGTTTAATAAAGGGGATGCCTTCCATGCATCGATGAAATACTGTGCGGATGGATAATTTGCCCACGTGTTCCAGGGTTTAGTTACCCCAATATAGTGGATGAGAATTGTATCGGCTGTTATGTATTCTTTATACCGTGTTATATCCTTGCTTTTTAACTCTTGCTTTATGCCGTATATCGCATTGTATATGCGTGGCAAAAATATAACCTTACCGAGAAAAAGAATATTCAATACATCCTGGTCGAAGAAAGGCAAGCTCTGATTCTTATCCAAAAGGATATCAAATGCAGATTTGAAAAAGTTATTTTTATTCCATTCTCTTAAGTTTGCAAAAATTACGCCAGCGTTAAAATAATCCGGCTTTTCTTTAAGATTTCTGGATGGGCTATCATCAATATCCCGTACTACTGCTGCGGCGTAGCCGTCAAGTTTAAGTTGATTTAAATCAGCAAGCGATCCCTTACATATAACATCTGCGTCTATGTACAGGATTGAATCCACACTTCCAGACAGATACTCAAATGCGATGAAGCGAAAATACGTTGCATAGGACCAGGCGTTGCCGCAGGGAAGTATTTTTAACGCCGATGCATCCATAAAATAAATAGTTATATTTGCAGCATATTTCACCGCCAGCGCATTAATTTTTTGCTGGTAGTCATCATCAATATAATCGGTAAATAGATGAAGATGGAGTTTCATCTTCCGGTTATGAAGGAGTGTGGAAGTCATGGATATTACTGCACCGAACAAAAAATTCCTGTCCACTCCCCAGGCTATATTCAATTCAGGCTCAATCCCTTCCGGATCGCCAGAAAATTCAATAACTTGCTTTATGGCATTATTGCAATCAAAGTCCATATAAATAACCTCTTAAAAAATCAAAGCTTCTCTCTGTTCGTGGTGCTTTAGTAGCCACTACGTGGACCCGGCGACTGTCATTTCCGCCAACAGATGCACAGCATTCCATTCATTAAAGCTGCCAGCAAATAGCTGGAGAGATATTCCGCCTGAGCACGACTGCATTTACTGACGGCGTATGGTCCCGATGGCGGGAAGCCAACGAGCAAATTGTTCCGCTATGAAAAAGCCCGCATTAGCGCTGAGGGATCCCCACAAACTCAGCGCTAATAAACCA
>NZ_JAEPBH010000067.1 GCF_016632365.1 Tenebrionibacter intestinalis
TCTGCCAACCCGGCGGCTGATTTTGCCTGCTGCCGTGTCAACGGAGGCGCATTATAGGGATCCCATTTTTTTGCACAAGGCTTTTTTTGATCTTTTCTTTCAATTGTTGATTTTTCACCCTTCCCGCTGTGTTCCTGCGCAAAATCAGGCTATTTTTCACATTTTAACCTTGCAGCCACTCTTAAAAGCGGCCACTGTCTTTTTTTATGCAGTGATAATAGAGGTGTTTTATGGCTGAAGTGCTGCGCTTTTACCAGGATCGTTTTCCTGCCGTTGGGCAATACGTCATGATAGATGCCACCAGCGTCGTTATCGGCGATGTGCGTCTGGCTGATGACGTCAGCGTCTGGCCGCTGGTTGCTATACGCGGCGATGTTAATTACGTCAGCATCGGGGCGCGTTCAAACATTCAGGACGGCAGCGTATTGCATGTCACACATCAATCTCCATCTAATCCAAACGGCTATCCGTTAATTATCGGTGAAGACGTCACCGTGGGGCATAAAGCCATACTTCATGGTTGTAAGATTGGCGATCGCGTGCTGGTTGGAATGGGTAGCATCCTCCTTGACGGCGCAACAGTGGAAGATGACGTTATGATTGGCGCCGGGAGTCTGGTTCCGCCAGGTAAACGCCTTGAAAGCGGCTGGCTTTATCTGGGCTGCCCTGTTAAAAAAGCACGGCAGTTAACGCCAGAAGAACGGGAGGGATTAAAATATTCCGCCAGTAATTATGTTCGCTGGAAAAACGATTATTTGTATCAGGGTAACCAAAGCCAGCCGGTTTCATCATCTTCCTGATTACGTATACGTTGCTGCGCCTCTTCTTCCAGGTCCCACCGATGTTGACGGAACAGCGCCAGGGGGGCCACAGCATTAACGCCATAGCGTATCTGTAACGCTTCGCTTTTAATTGCGCAAGTGAGCTGCATCCCCCCCACCAGCGCCGGGAAGCAAACTGCCTGTCGGCGTTCATCCCAGCACTCGCGGTCAGGAAAGTGGACAGACTGATTCATGACGCCATTTCCCGCTTAAGTGCCTCGATAACAGGTTGGATTTCCGGTAGTACGCCGTGCCACAGCAGGAAGGCATGCGCCGCCTGCCCTACCAGCATCCCTACACCATCGGCATAGTGCTGAACGCCATGCCGCACGCACATTGCTAAAAACGGCGTAATTTTTTGTTGATAAAACATATCATAGCAATGCACACGCTGGTTAAGCAGCGACAAAGGGATGGCTGGTACATCACCATTTAGCCCGCTTGAGGTCGCATTAATTATCAGGTCGAATTCGTGATCCGCAAGCGCGTCTAATGTCAGCGCTCTGACACTTCCCGTATGTCTGAAAAGCGCTGCCAGCGCCTGAGCGCGTGGAAATGTGCGATTAGCAATGGTGACCGGGCAACCCAGCGATAAGAGCGGTAGTATAACCCCTCGCGCCGCGCCGCCCGCCCCCAACAGCAAAACCCGAGCGCCCGGACGTATATGATGCAGCCGCTCAAGCTCGCTAAGCAGGCCAATGCCATCCGTATTATCCCCCAGCAATCGTCCATCATGCAGCCGTTTCATGGTATTAACGGCGCCTGCCAGCGTAGCTCGCTCAGTAAGCTCATCGGCTCGCAAAAAGGCCTGTTCTTTAAACGGCACAGTGACATTGGCGCCTTTGCCTCCAGCGTTGAAGAAGGCATCCAGAGTGGGGATAAACGCATCCAAAGGCGCCAGAATGCGGCCATATGGATGTTCAATATTGAGCTGCTGCGCGAACAGGCTGTGAATAAAAGGGGATTTACTGTGTTGAATCGGGTTTCCAAAAACGGCGAATGTATCCATTATTTTACCCCTGACGAATGAGCTTGCCGGTTAAGGCATCCCGAATTTCTGAAGGATTCTGGCGGCCGCCGGTTTCCCCTGGAAGAACCGGAAAATCTAAACCAAACTGCGATACCACTTCCTGCGCCGTACGGCATGGCGGCAGACCAGTTAAGTTGGCGCTTGTTGAGACCAGCGGCTTACCATATGCTTCGCATAATGCCACAACCTGTGGATGCGCCGTTACGCGTACAGCCAACGTGTCAAAGCGGCCGGTAAGCCAGCGGGGCGTGGTCGCTCGCGCAGGAAAAACAAAAGTAACAGGCCCGGGCCAGCATGCGAATACCGCGCGCCGCCTCACTTCTGTAAGCGCGGTGTCGTTAATATAGGGTTTAAGTTGTTCAAAGTTGGCGGCAATCAGTATTAACCCTTTCTCAACTGGACGTTGCTTAAGCATAAGCAAATGACCAACAGCAATCTCACTATCAGGATCGCAGCCAACGCCGAAAACAGCTTCCGTAGGATAAGCGATAACACGTTGTTGGTTGAGAAGGGCGATAATCTCCTCAATCGTTGTTACAGAAAGGTCATTCTTCACAGGCTTGTTGGGCCGATACCGGCTTTCCACATTGTTTACTCGCACAGTAAAGTCTGGCTCCGTGCGCGGTTTTCTTTTCGATAAGTAGCGGATAATGACACTGGGCACATTCGCCCGCTACCGGTTTAAAGTTGACCGCAAACTGGCAGTCCGGGTAACGATCGCAGGCATGGAATGTTTTACCATAGCGCGAACGACGCTGTACCAGGCGGCCTTTACGACACTGCGGACATGCCATTGTCGTTGTATCTGGTTTATCGACCAACTCAGTATGGCCGCACTCAGGATAATGGCTGCAACCAATAAACATCCCGAAACGCCCCTGGCGTAATACCAGCGTTTCACCACATTCAGGACACAATTGCCCCTCAAGCGCTTTAACGATATGTCCATCCGCCTGGCTTTTCAGCGAGCGAATATAGTCACATTCAGGGTAATGAGAACAGCCGAGAAAAGGTCCATGTTTTCCGGAACGTATAACTAATTCTGCCCCACACTGTGGGCAGCGTTCGGTGTTGCGCACTTCAAAAAGTACAGCCTTTGTCATAATCAATATCAGTTACGCACTATACCGCAACCGCAGTTAGTGCATTGCGCCTTCGTTAATGTCAAAAAGGAGTTCTTCCATTTGCTGATAAGCATTTTCACACCCCGGTAGATTAAACAACACCATCAGCACAACCCACTTCAGATCTTCCAAATCAAACTCATCGGTATCAAGCGCCATAATGCGTTCAATCACCCTTTCGCGTGTTTCCAGGTTCAGCACCTGAATCTGTTCGAGAAATAACAGGAAACCACGGCAACCTGCATCCAGGCGATGACTTTCTTCGGGAGTGTATATACGCACAGAAAGAGGACTGGCGGCTAACGATATCGGCGCAGCAAGTTCATCCTGATAATCAGCCAGCTTTTCCAACCAGAGCAGCGCGTTATATATATCCTGACGCTCAAAACCCGCATCAGTGAGATCGCGCGTCAACTTATCCTGATCGACATGCAACTCAACGTCGTTGTGGATGTAAGTTTCAAATAAATACATTAGTACGTCGAACATGGCCTGCCCTCCTTAATCGGACATAGCCGCCGGGTACAGCTGCGATCCACCCTGCTAACTCCAGTTCAAGTAGCTGCGCTACCGTCAATGGCACAGGTTGGCCGGCACGTTCAGCGACGACGTCAACAGGTGTAACCTCATCTCCTACGTTAGCCAACAGCCCTGCAAATGGCAATGGCGGTTCCTCCGGATCCGGGGAATTATTCACATTGCCCGCCCCGTTTCCAGACCCGCTCAGCTCATTTTGCCAATACTCAAGAATATCATCCGGCGATGTGGCAGGCACAGCGCCTTGTTTCATAAGCCAGTGCGGCCCCTCGCTACCGGGCGCGCCTACCGCCCCCGGTATAGCGAACACATCTCTTCCCTGCTCCAGGGCGTGACGTGCGGTAATCAGAGAGCCGCTGCGTAAAGTTGCTTCAACAACCAGCACGCCACGAGATAAACCGCTAATAATTCTGTTACGCCGGGGGAAATTGGCAGGCCAGGGTTTCGTCTCTAAAGTAAATTCAGATATGACCGCACCGCCGCCGTTAACAATATCTTCAGCCAGTTGGCGATGGCGCCGGGGATGTAAAGCCGCCATGCCGCTCCCCAGCACCGCCACCGTCTTTCCCCGCGCGCTAAGCGCGGCCCGGTGGGCCACGCCGTCAATTCCAAGCGCCAGACCACTGGTAATCGTCAGCCCTGCGGCCGCAAGCGCCTGTGTAAAAATGCGTCCCCAACGTTCGCCATACCAGGTATGCGTGCGACTGCCTACTACGGCCAGTTGTACTGTGGAAAGGAGATCAATATTACCACGTACAAACAGCGCGCCGGGAAACCAGGGAATCGCCCTTAACGCCACAGGGTAATTATCGTCCTTTAACGTTAAGAGGTGGTTGCCTTCCTGCGATAGCCAACGCTCCGCACGTTCCAGCGCTGTTTCACAAACGGCGTAAAACTGCTTTTGCTGATTTTCATTTAATTTCGCAAAAATCAGGCTGCTGGCGACATTACACCCTACATCAATATGCTGCTCGGCTGCTTTTTGCATCTTTTCACCACAAAGTCCCTGAACAGCCATTAAGCGCAGCCAAAACTCTTCTGAACGCACCGAAAACTCCCTGCCGAAGGCGCTGTCTCACGTCTTACCTCTGACCGGTGATGCTGTCAATCAAAGGGGGATTTGTCTAGAATAGGGGATATAAACTTTTTAACTTCTGAATACACCACTGGATAAATATGGCAGTTTTGCAGGTATTACATATTCCCGACGAGCGGTTACGCAAAATCGCAGCGCCGGTTAAAGAAGTGAATGCAGAGATTCAGCAAATCGTCGATGATATGTTCGAAACGATGTATGCCGAAGAAGGTATTGGGCTGGCCGCAACGCAGGTAAACATTCATCAGCGCATTATCGTTATTGACGTTTCAGAAAACCGCGATGAGCGTTTAGTGTTGATCAACCCTGAATTGCTGGAGCAAAGCGGCGAGACAGGAATTGAGGAGGGCTGCCTGTCCATCCCGGAACAACGCGCGCTGGTGCCGCGAGCGGAACGCGTGAAAATTCGTGCGCTCAATCGTGATGGCGCGCCCTATGAACTTGAAGCTGACGGCCTGTTGGCTATCTGTATTCAGCATGAAATGGATCACCTTATGGGCAAGCTGTTTATTGACTATCTGTCACCGCTAAAACAACAGCGCATTCGCCAGAAGGTCGAAAAGCTGGATCGCATGAAAGCACGTACAGCAGGCTAAACAACAGGGATTAACGTGTCCGAATCTTTACGCATTATTTTTGCAGGCACTCCAGACTTTGCAGCGCGCCATCTTAACGCGCTGCTTGCGTCTGAACACCAGGTTGTTGGTGTTTTCACTCAACCTGATCGCCCTGCCGGGCGTGGCAAAAAGCTTATGCCCAGCCCGGTCAAAGTGCTTGCCGGGGAAAACAATCTTCCTGTTTTCCAGCCAGCCTCGCTGCGTCCTGCGGAAAACCAGCAGCTAGTTGCCGGGCTGAAGGCTGATATTATGGTTGTTGTGGCTTACGGTTTAATTTTACCGAAAGCCGTGCTCGATATGCCACGCTTTGGTTGTATTAATGTACACGGTTCGCTGTTGCCTCGCTGGCGCGGCGCGGCGCCTATTCAACGCTCGTTATGGGCGGGTGATACAGAAACGGGCGTGACCCTTATGCAGATGGACGCAGGGCTCGATACCGGAGATATGCTGCATAAATTAGCCTGCCCGATTACGCCAGAAGATACCAGCGCAACGCTGTACGATAAGCTGGCGGTACTGGGTCCACAGGGCCTGCTTGCCACGCTCAGCCAGATTGCAGATGGTAGCGCGACGCCTGTAGTCCAGGATGAAATGCAGGTAACCTATGCGGAAAAATTGAGTAAGGACGAGGCCCGCCTTGACTGGTCACTCCCTGCCGTTCAGCTTGAACGCTGCATCCGCGCCTTCAATCCCTGGCCTGTGAGTTTTTTCATGATTGAAGAACAGCCTGTAAAAGTCTGGCGCGCGTCAGCGATTAAAAATCAATCAACGGCGCAACCGGGTACTATTCTCGAAACAGGTAAGCACGGCATCCAGGTCGCCACAGGCGATGGCATTCTGAACCTTGAAACCCTCCAGCCTGCTGGTAAAAAGGCTATGTCAGCGCAGGACTTACTCAATTCGCGCCGCGAGTGGTTTACGCCTGGCAATGTGATTGCCTGAAGCAGGCATCTCCTCACCCGGTTATCCGGGTATTTTTATTTTATGCAGGGTCAACCCCCTGCCTGTAACCATGAAAAAAAACATCAATCTTCGCAGCATTACAGCGCAGGCTATTGAGCAAGTGGTTGAACAGGGGCAATCCCTGAGCAACGTTTTGCCGCCGCTACAGCAAAAAGTCCCGGATAAGGACAAAACCCTGCTTCAGGAACTGTGTTTTGGCGTACTACGCACGCTACCGCAGCTTGAATGGCTGGCAGGTCAGTTGATGTCGCGCCCGCTGACCGGTAAACAGCGTTCGCTGCATTACCTTATTATGGTCGGCTTCTATCAGCTCATTTATACCCGCATCCCCCCACACGCGGCGCTGGCTGAAACCGTTGAGGGCGCCGTTGCGCTGAAAAAAATGCCGTTTAAAGGGCTGGTTAACGGCGTTTTGCGCAATTTTCAGCGTCGGCAGGATGAGCTACTGAGTCTGGCCGCGCATAACGATTGCCGGTGGTTGTTTCCCGGCTGGCTGCTGGCGCGCGTGCAAAAAGCCTACCCACAGCAATGGCAAAGCATTATTGAGGCCAGTAATCAGCGTCCCCCTATGTGGCTACGCGTCAATCGTCAGCATGGCAGCCGCGATGAGTGGTTAAAGCGGCTACAGGCGCAGGGCGCGCAGGGCCATACGCACCCACGCTATCCCGATGCGGTACGCCTGGAAACCCCTCTACCCGTACATGCCCTTCCCGGTTTTGAGCAAGGCGACGTCACCGTACAGGATGCTTCCGCACAAGGCTGTATGGTTTATCTGGAGCCACAAAATGGAGAAGCAATTCTCGATCTGTGCGCAGCCCCGGGTGGTAAAACGACGCATATACTTGAGGCAGCGCCCCAGGCAAGCGTACTGGCAGTGGATAAAGACCCCCAGCGACTTAAGCGCGTATATGAAAACCTGACTCGCCTGAGGATGGAGGCAGAGATTAAAGCCGGTGACGGTCGCTTCCCTGAAACGTGGTGTGGCGATCGCCTGTTCGATCGCATCCTGCTTGATGCGCCTTGTTCCGCCACCGGCGTCATACGCCGACATCCTGACATCAAATGGCTGCGTCGCGACAGCGACATCGCTGAACTGGCGCAATTACAGCAGGAAATTTTAGACGCTATCTGGCCACGCCTGAAGCCGGGCGGTACGCTGGTATACGCTACGTGTTCTGTTTTGCCGCAAGAAAATTGCGAACAGATTGCGGGTTTTCTCAAACGCCACGCCGACGCAAAGCTTGTTCAGACCGGTACGCCGGAAAGGCCGGGCATTCAAATTCTCCCCTCAGCGCAGGAAGGCGACGGCTTCTTTTACGCTAAGCTAATCAAGGGCTGACCGCTATACGGTTGGATATCAGAGCATAACAAAGCGATACGTCATGAAGATAATCATTCTCGGCGCCGGCCAGGTGGGCGGCACGCTGGCGGAAAATCTGGTGGGTGAAAATAACGACATCACTGTGGTTGATACAAACGGCGATCGCCTGCGTAACCTGCAGGATAAGTTTGATCTGCGCGTTGTACAGGGCCACGGTTCTCATCCATGCGTGTTGCAAGAGGCGGGTGCGGATGACGCGGATATGTTGGTTGCCGTAACCAGCTCAGATGAAACCAATATGATTGCCTGCCAGATAGCCTACTCAATATTTAACACGCCCAGCCGTATCGCCCGTATCCGGGCTCCGGAATATGTTCGTGATGCAGAGAGGATCTTTACGCCTGAAGCTGTGCCTATTGATCATTTGATCGCGCCTGAGCAGCTCGTCATCGACAATATTTATCGTCTGATTGAGTATCCCGGCGCGCTCCAGGTAGTGAACTTCGCAGAAGGTAAGGTTAGCCTCGGGGTCGTTAAAGCGTATTACGGCGGGCCTCTGGTGGGCAATGCGCTCTCCACCATGCGCGATCACATGCCTCACATTGATACCCGCGTTGCAGCTATTTTTCGCCACGACAGACCTATCCGCCCTCAGGGTTCGACGATTGTTGAAGCCGGCGATGAAGTGTTCTTTATCGCCGCCTCCCAGCATATTCGCGCCGTGATGAGCGAATTACAGCGTCTGGAAAAACCTTATAAACGCATTATGCTGGTTGGCGGCGGTAATATCGGCGCGGGCCTGGCGCGCCGGCTGGAAAAAGATTACAGCGTGAAGCTGATTGAGCGTAACCAACAGCGCGCCGCCGAATTAGCTGAAATGTTGCAGGATACCATTGTCTTTTACGGCGATGCATCCGATCAGGAGCTTCTGGCGGAAGAAAATATCGAACAAGTTGATCTGTTCATCGCCGTCACCAACGACGATGAAGCGAATATTATGTCAGCCATGCTGGCCAAACGCCTGGGCGCCAAAAAGGTAATCGTGCTGATTCAGCGTCGGGCCTACGTAGACCTGGTGCAGGGCAGCGTTATCGATATCGCGATTTCACCGCAGCAGGCAACCATATCCGCACTGCTGGGCCACGTACGTAAAGCTGATATCGTTGGCGTATCATCCCTGCGCCGCGGCGTAGCCGAAGCTATTGAAGCCGTAGCGCACGGTGATGAAAGCACGTCGCGGGTGGTAGGCCGCGTTATCAGCGAAATAAAGCTGCCCCCAGGCACAATTATTGGCGCCATTGTTCGAGGCAATGACGTCATGATCGCAAACGACGATTTACGCGTTGAGCAGGGCGATCATGTCATCATGTTTTTAACTGACAAGAAGTTTGTCTCTGATGTAGAGCGTCTTTTTCAACCAAGCCCCTTCTTCCTCTAAACATCTCGGGCGAAATTACCCCACGCCCGAGTTTTTTGATTAACAAAACCCTTTTAGCTTCAAGTTATTGATCGCATTGCTTTCTTCAGGTGAAGATGGCAAATAATGTACTATTTGTTAGACTTACAGCGTTAAATTTTCACATGGAGTCAGTAAAAATGAGCTTTTTTAAAGAGTTTCGCGAATTTGCAATGCGCGGAAATGTGGTTGATTTGGCTGTAGGCGTGATTATCGGCGCGGCTTTTGGCAAAATTGTTTCTTCACTGGTCGCAGACATTATTATGCCTCCTCTCGGGTTGCTGATAGGCGGCATTGATTTTAAACAATTTTCCTGGACGCTACGCCCGGCGGCTGGCGACGTGCCGGCTGTTGTGATGAATTACGGTATGTTTATTCAGAATATTTTTGATTTTGTCATTGTCGCACTGGCAATTTTTATGGCGATCAAATTGATGAATAAATTATATAAAAAGCAGGAAGCCCCCGCTGCCGGCCCGACAAAAGACCAACAATTGCTTAGTGAAATCCGCGACTTACTAAAAGAGCGCAATACACGCGCCTGATTAAAGAGCGCAAAACAGAAGGCCAGTGGAAAAAAAGCGCATCGCTTGTTTACCACTGGCCTCCTGAAAACCCTTACCGCCATGTTTCGCTTTTCGCTGATAACTTCCTTTTCCTTTCCTGTTTTTCTCAACACGCTGGCGAAACAGTGGATCGTGTAAAAGAGCTTCAAGCGCATTATGCTGAATTTTGCCCCGGGTATGTTTATAGGTACTCATCATCTTTCCTTCACGGTTGAAAACGCGGCAAGTGTATTATTCCATTTAAAAAAAATCAACGTTCCCCCTGCTCCAGCGCCTCCAGAATCGAGCAATATACACTGCTGTGGGCCGACCCGCAGCAGGCGTCATTTAACCGCTGTAGCGAGCTGTGCATTACCTGAAGCTCAGCTATTTTTTCTTCAACTTCGATTAACCGCGCCTGGACAATACTTTTTGATTCCTGGCAAGTGTGTCGTTCAGGTTCGACGCGAATTGATAAAAGTTCCGTTATCGCTTCCAGTGTAAACCCAAGCTGGCGGCCACGGCGAATAAACTTCAGGCGCCGTAAATCCTCGTCGCTGTAAAGTCGAAACCCGCCTTCGGTGCGAATATCATGCGACATCATCCCTAACTTTTCGTAATAACGAACGGTATCTGGCGTAACCTCCGCCAGCTTCGCAAGCTGTCCGATACGGTACATACGCTATCCCTCAGTCATGCGTTTGATCAATTTAATCGAATACTTCCCATGTAAAAAGTCGGTACTAAGCCCTGCCTGTTTCAAGCGCAGCTCCAGCAGGGTTAATCGTTTATTCAGGACCGGGTAATCAGGATGCTTTTCATGAACGGCCTTTAGCAAATCGACAATCGCCAGGGCCTCTTTGCGCGCTTCCAGCTCCGGCGGTAGATAACCTGCGTTCTTCAAAAGCCGGTAGCCCGCACGCAAATCAGCGGGAACGTGCGAATCATCGTCAAGCGTCAACGGCTTACCTGCGCCGGGCAAATTATCAAAATCACCGCGCTGACGGGCTTCTTCAATATGACGTTCGGCCCATTGGTCAATCAGCCACATTATTCCTCTCCTGTTCCTGCTTAAGAATACGAGCAATTAAAAGAAAGGGATATTCCGGAAATAAAAAAACCCGCCAAAGCGCTGAGGGATCCCCACAAACTCAGCACTAATAAACCA
>NZ_JAEPBH010000068.1 GCF_016632365.1 Tenebrionibacter intestinalis
ATCAGCACCAGGCGGACTGACTTATTGTCGTCTCATAGCAATGTTCATCTTTTGTAACGCGGCGTAACTCTCGTTCATAACGAAATAAAGTAATAATTATGTTATAGTGAGTCTGTATTTGTAAACTTTACCCGACATCAATCATCCCCCCTGTAAATTATAACTTATCGGTATATTCACACAATAAATATATAAATAATTAAAAAAATAAGAAAGACACACAATCGTTAATCAAATAAAAATTTGATCATTTTCAATAATTTATGTTAAAAAACACATATGCAAAGTGAGGTTATTCCTTAAATTTTCTTAAGCCAAACCAGCCTCTGCTTTTTAACAGATAAGTAAGGTTTACAAATTATGGTCACTCAAACACCTTTCATAACTTTCTCCCCTTACGTTATTTCCTTTACCCGGTGCTGAAGCAGGAGCGGCCTTAACCAAAGAGAGGGAAAAGAGATGCAGTACGGCGTTATTGATTCTTTTGTTTGCCCTGAGACAGGAACAACCTTTTCATGCGTTATTTCCAGAAATAATCACAAAGCTATTTTATGGTATGAGGGGATGCAGCTATTAACTTCCGGGGATGTGCTGACCAAAGAGAAAGACAGGCTGTTGGTAAACGGCAGACGGGATGAGCTTACTCTGCACAAGATATCTATATTCAACGCAGGCCTGTGGAAATCGCTGCAAAAAAGATCGCAGTGCCCGGGCAATAAAACGTATCATCCTGCTTTATGCTTTTATCGCGCGCGTTGTTTATTTGAATGCTGCCCCTATGGGATTTGCGGCGTACGCCTGTCTCCTCTGTCATATCGGGAAGCAGAGCCTGAATAAACGCAGGCAGAAGCCCGTTGAGAAAAACGTTATTTCTCACAAACGCCCCGTATCCACAGAAGGTGGCTGAAAATAACGTTCAGCGCCGCCCGTGCCGACCCGGGAGCGGTCAGTGTTAGTCGGCTACATAAACGAACATTGCATCCTCTGACAAAACACCACGCTCAGGCAAATAAATACTGATGCGCGGCACGCCGGCGATAAAACGCTCTCCGTGCCGGGAAAACGGGGAAGCAGGAGGATGAACACAGCAGCCAGGCAAAAAATGCGCAACAGCGGCAAAACAGAGAGGGTTTCAGCCCCACCTTCGCCATGCTGCTGGCGGTAACCTCGGTATGGCCCGGCATCGCGCTTCAGACCGCAGCGATACTACGCTTGTGCGCGCTTAGTAATGTCGGTAAATCAATGTAACCGCCAAGCTCGCGCTGCTCCGCGCGCGGCAAATAAGGTAGTTCCCCTACGAGCGGGGCATTAAGTTTTTTCCTTAACACATCTATCAGCTCGGCGTAGTGCGCAAGCCCGGGGTTAATGCGGTTCGCCACCCAGCCCAGCAGCGGCAGGCCATCACTGGCTATTGCCTGTGCGGTTAATAGCGCATGGTTGATACAACCTTCCTGAATCCCTACAACCATTAAAACGGGCAGTTGCTCTTGCACCACCCACTCCGAGAGCGGACGCAGATCATTCATCAGGCTACGCCAGCCGCCGGTGCCTTCCACGACCACGTTATCGGCCCGTGCGCTCAACGCCATCAGCCCTTCTGAAAGCAGGCTGTAATTTACCGGGCAACTATGGGCCACGCTACTTTCGCGCTCGCCAAGGGCAATAGGATTAATGGCGCTATAGGGCAGCGATAAAGTTGAAACGCTTTGCAACGCCAGCGCATCTTTATTACGCAACCCATCCGGCGTTTGCAGGCTTCCCTTCGCTACCGGCTTATACCCGACCACGCATTTGCCGCTGGAAGCGAGCGCCTGAATTAACGCGCGCGACACAACGGTTTTACCAACCGACGTATCCGTACCTGTTATAAAGAAACGCTTAAGCATTACGTGCTCCGGCAGTTAAACCCAGGAAAAATATTAACGATAAAACAACAAAAGAAAGAGTCTAAAAGAAGCGTACGCCATCAGGATTGAGATAGCGCAATGTTTGGTGAATAAACAGAAACGCGTTAGCCCTGGAGCAACCTGATTAATAATGTTCCGTTATACATCGCATGCTTGATTAATGCTGTGCCCGCCATAGTGCCGCGGTTATCAAAACTGGTTGCCATCACTTCCACATTACGGCTGTATGCAGGTAAAGACTGTTGATGTATACACGTAAGGATTGCCGGATACAGCACATCGGCCGCGCGATTGAGCGGTGAACCAATCAATATCTTTTGAGGATTGAACAGGTTAACCATAATCGCAAGAATACGCCCCACGCTTGTGCCAACGCTGCGGATCACTTCCTGCGCCAGCAGGTCGCCCTGCCGCGTGGCGTTACACAACGCCTCAACAGACAGCGGCTGGTCATGCAGCATCGAACTCACCGACTGCCTCATGCGCTGTTGCGCCAGTTCCAGCACCCCTTCCATGCCGGCTATCGTTTCCAGGCAACCGTGATTGCCGCAATAACAACGTTTTCCGTAAGGATCAACCTGCGTATGGCCAATTTCCACCAGGCTATTGCTGCCGCTGTGCAACAACCGCCCGTCGGCGATCACGCCAGCTCCCACATTATTATCAATAACAACCTGAATCACATCTCGCGTATTGCGCGAAGCGCCAAACATTGACTCCGCCATCGTCCATGCGCTGATATCATGCTGAATAAACACCGGCACGCCGGTATGCTGTTCGAGCATTTCCGCCAGCGGCATATCTTTTACATCATAAAACGGCATACGATAGACAATACCGCGCGCGGTATTAACAATGCCTGGCAGAGTAATCGCCAGCGCGGTCAGGCGCTCCAGGCGCTGCTGCTGGCGAGTAAAAAAGCCGTCAATTTGCGCGATGATGCGAGTAAGCAGCGGTTGCGGCGCAACCGGCGGCAGCGGTTCTTCTTCTTCGACGACCAGAGCGCCGCTTAAATCACGTAATGCCATAGTAATGCTGCCGTGTCCGATACGCGCGGACAGATAATGCCAGGCATCCGTTTCCACCATCAGGCCTACAGCGGGCCGCCCCCGACAGCCCGGCACCGGAATTTCGGTTTCCTGTACCAGGTGCGCCTCCAGCATTTCGCGTACAATTTTCGTAATACTGGCAGGCGCCAGTTGGGCCAGGCGGGAGAGATCGATGCGCGAGACGGGGCCAAGGGTATCAATCAACCGGTAGACGGCACCGGCGTTAATTTGTTTAATCTGATCGATATGTCCCGGTTGACTGTCAGCCACCACATCCGGCTCCCTTATTTTTCGCGCTTCGAAATAATATACAGCGCATGGTGAAACAGTTTACCGGACAACGCCATAATTTTGCCTCTTGTTGTGATTGAACGCACATTTATTATCCGGTCTTTAACGTCGCTGCCATCTGTATGATGAAAAATGCGCCGCTGGTGCCACCACACCAGGCGTATTTTTGTTATCGGCAGCGATACCCTGTCGCCAGGCGTCTTCGCAAAGAGTAAAGAGTATTACTTCTGTTAGTGGGAAACTGTTGGCTAAGCGGCGGTTACGCAAGAGTAAGCAAGGTAGCTGCACGGCCTGAATACGGATCTTCAGCCACCTCAACAGCATAACGCAGGCGAGTTAATTCAACATTCACATTTATTAATGCATTATTTGAGCGCATTAATAAATTCGGCGGAATAATCGTCGCCCCTCCTCCTCTGAACATAGATCAGATATCACATTAACGGGCCTGTTTGTTAGCCGTATCATTCCTGTTAACAGGATAGAGGCGAAAACATTGCTCATTAACTTCCGTCTGCACTGGCGTGATAACGCCCTGCTCTGGTTGTTTGCCGACGGCTTTTTTCTGATGGGGCCTTCATGGCGCTGTTTAACGGCATTGATGCAGTCAAGCCAGACGGTAGCTGCTGGCTTGCGGTTTTAACAGCGTAGTATGCTGATTTCGCTCCCACTTTGGCGCCGTCCCGGCTATAGTTACATTTCAGAGGATTGTTAATAACTCACCGCTGCCCTTCTGAGAGTGTTATGCGTAAAACTGTTATATGGTTAGTAGCCTCGCTGTATCTGCTGCCTCAGCCCGGCAGGAGCGAGGCCGGGGCCAACACCGATACCCTTAGCGCAGCAGAAATTCAGACGCTATTTTTTGGTCACGACGATCGCACACGCGTTGATAACCCTACCCTCCCGCCCTGGGATGCTATCGGGCAGCTTGAAACCGCCAGCGGCAACCTGTGTACTGCCACGCTCATCACCCCCAATCTTGCTTTGACGGCGGGCCACTGTTTGCTCACGCCACCAGACGGTAAGCCGGATAAAGCTGCTACGCTGCGATTTATTTCACGCGACGGCATATGGCGCTACGATATACACGGCATAGAAGGCCGCGTCCCTGCTTCATTACGCCAACGCCTCAAGCCGGACGGCGATGGCTGGATTGTTCCCCCCGCCGCTGCGCCGTGGGATTTTGGCCTGATAGTTATCCGGTACGCACCGTCAGGCATTACGCCATTGCCGTTGTTTGAAGGCGATCGCGACGCCCTGACCGCCGCGCTTAAGGCACAGGAGCGCAAAGTCACGCAGTCCGGTTATCCGCAAGATCACCTCGATACCCTTTATCGTCATGAGGCATGCCTGATTACCGGCTGGTCGCAACAGTCGGTGCTTTCACACCAGTGCGACACATTGCCCGGCGACAGCGGCTCGCCGCTGTTGCTAAAAACCGTCGCCGGGTGGGCGCTGGTTGCCGTACAAAGCTCCGCCCCCGCGGCAAAAGACCGTGACAGAGCTGACAACCGCGCCATTGCCGTAACCGGATTTCGCGATAAGCTCATGACGCTGGCAGGGCCTGATCTGAAGCATAAATAAAAGGAAAAAACAGCCCGCCGTTTCCCGCTTTGCCTGCGTTAGCGCGCATCAGGCGAGTTTAATCAACAGCATTCCTGCCAGCAGTAACCCCAGCCCAAACCATCCCCTGAGATTCAAACGCTGGCCAAACAGGAGCCAGCCCGCAGCAACGGTGGCAAATACGCCAAATCCCCCCCACAGCGCATAGGCCACTGACAGTTCAATTCCTTCAACTGCCTGCGCCAGGGCGCTGAATGCAGCCAGCACTGCCGCCAGCGACAATATGCCGTAACTTTTACGCTGAAAGCCGTGGGAGAATTTGAGAAAAACGTTCGCGATAATCTCCAGCACAATGGCCAATAACAGCCACATTCCATGTATCCACTCAAACGTCTGCATGATGCACCTGCGCTTTTTTCACATTCCGGGTACCGGATTTAATTAACGCAATGCCCGCCACCAGCGTGATAAGCCCCGCAACTTTTAATACCGACAGCGTTTCATTAAAAAGAAGCACGCTAAACAACGTAATAAACAAAATCCCAATGCCTTCCCACATAGCATAAGCCACCCCCAGCGCAATATGCTTCACTGCAAAAGCCAGGAAAATATAAGAAATTGCGATCATAGCCAGCATAATAAAATAACCGATCATGCCTTCCCCGCCGCTTGCCCATTTCATCGACAACGTGCCGATAATTTCGCTTACAATCGCCAGGGCCAGTAATAGCCAGTAAAACATGGTTCCTCTCCCGTGAAGAATAATAATATTTCTGGCCCCTTATTAATTACAGGCCAAATAAAAATTTGTCAGCGCAAGTACCCGGATGGGTATTCGGCCAATAAAATCAATGGGGAGAGAAACTATAACGCGTTACGCCAGTGCTGTTCACCGGCGAGCGCACGGGCGCAGGAAAGGGAAATGAAGCCAGAGATTGATCGCGTAGCGAACCGTTTGTCCATAATATTTACAACTCTCCGCAGGGTTGCTTCTCATCTTTGCGGAAAAAAATTGCCTCCGGAAATTAATCACTTTTTATTTCTAGCATAATACGCTAATGGCCTCAAATTCTTTTCAGTTCTTTACGTGACGCATATTATAAAACGGCTTTAATCCGCCACGTGCAATTTCTATTAAACAGGGCAGAACTTAATTTAAAGCGCGCCAGGCGGTTCCATAACCCGAAATAAGCCGATATAAAATAATACCGCCGCCTGGCCTGCTGCGCCAAAGCAAAGCCTGGACGGGCAGCGCGCCTATGACTGAGCGACGTTCACCGGACCAGGCCACACAGCATTATTAACAGAACGGGCTTTCCCCGTTGAGCACACGATCGATAATACGCAGCACGCCCGCCTGGTTATTGGAGGTGGTTTCATAGCGCGCCACGGCTTTTACTTCGCTCACGGCGTTTTCCATTGCAAACGGGTAGCCCACCAGTCGCAGCATTTCTACATCGTTGCTGCTATCGCCCACCGCCACACACTCCTGCGGCGAAATCGCCCATCTGTCCAGCAGGCGCTGTAGCCCGCTGGCTTTGTGCGCACCGGGAATGATCAAATCGACAAATCCAAAACCGCTGGTTACCGGACGGACGATACCATCCAGCGAGTGATTTAGCTGGTTTACCAGCGCCGGAATCTCCGCATCCGGCAAATTCAGCGCGAATTTGAAAATAACATCATCGACCTTACGCAAATCCGCCACTGACTGCAGGCGGTGGTAATGCTTTGCCATTATCGCCATAAACGCTTCCGGCGCGCCTTCGCGCGCATAAGCGCTTTTTAAACCGCAGGCGACAAAATTGACGCCGTCAAACGCCGCCAGCGCATCGAGCACCTTCAGGTAGCTATCATGGGGTAGCTCGCCGTGCCACAGTCTCTCATCACGATCGTATACCAGCGCGCCGTTTTCAGCGACAAAAGCGATGTCATGTCGGATCTCAGGAAAAAAAGAAATAAGCTGATAATACTGATTGCCGCTGGCCACGACGAATTTAACGCCTTTATGACGCAGCGCGGCATACTGCGCCATAAATCTTTCTTTGTCATAACATTTATTGTCATCAAGAAAGGTGCCGTCCATATCTACGGCAATAAGTTTGATTTTCATATAACCTCAGGATCTGTAACTGGTGTAGCGCAAGCAAATCAGTATAACAATCGTCTGAAAAGCGGCAAAATGCGTTTACATACCGCCTGCATATTGAAAGACGTTATATTCAGCCAGGAGCGCCGTTTTTACTTGTTCGTTTGCGCGCCGCGTGGGGTTACAGCGTGTAGCCCGGCTTTTTCGCCAACGTTTCCAGAGAAGGACGAATGAGCGGATCGTAAACATCCGTCTGCCACCTTTCAGGCGCTACTTCATTTAACGCCACGGAAAGCGCGCTGTCTGCCGAATGTAAATGCTTTTTTATAACGTCGCAAAGATCGTCTACCAGCGACTGTTTTTGCGCTTCGCTCAGATCGCGTGGAAAATATTTAATATCGATATGCGGCACGTCCCCTCTCCTTTTTATCGCCCTCGCCGCCCACGCGGCAACATGTCTCGTAAATCTCCGCGAACCTTATCGCAATCTTTCGCCGCGCCAGCTACCGCCGGGAAGTTCAGCGTACAGAGCCGAGCCGCCTGCTCACGGTGTGACTGGCCCCGCATATGCCCATACAGCCTGATGGGCTGAGTGAGTTTGCGGATAATGTCTGTACCGGCAATCAGTTTCGGTTGCCTTCTGCGCCTCTTAGTCTCCCTAAGCCAATTCTCACCGCTTGCGGCCTGTCGCCTCGATCATCCTCCCGCTGCCGCAGCATAATGTTATAGCCATTCAACAATCGCCGGTCACCCAGCCGCGGGCGCGGCAACAGGTTCACCGGTAACGTCAACCAGAAGCGCATATCATAATCATGGCCCAAATATGTTTTCAGCAGCAGGAACACCTCTTCACGCAGCAGCCCGCCGGGCAGCCAGCCGGTTACTTCATCCGGGTCGTCAGTTTCCAGCTCCACCGTCATGCAGTAGTTCGCATCGCTGACGTTGCTGCCCATTACAACTCCCTTTTGCAGCCGCATTGGGCTGGCGGCGGATAGTCTGGCCCGCAACCGGGTTGGGAAATTGACCGGCTGATTCGCCACCACGCAAACCCGCGTGCCAGGCGCGCAGTTACGGATAACCGCCTTAATACCGTCAACGGTATGCGTAGTCATCAGCAGCGGTTGCAGTAGCCCCAGTAGACGGGGCGCAGGCTGATGCCGGCCCGGCATAATGCCCATCAATGCCATCAGACTGCTGGAGATACTATCCGTGCCGCCTGCTTCAAACGTAGCCGGATAGCTGTATTTGCGCCAGATGCGGTAAAACTGAGTCATGATGCGGTGGTTGAAGATATCGAGAAACGCCGCCATCGCCTCTGCGCCGTCTGCCCCCTGGTTAATCGCATCAACGATATCTGTGGGCAAAGGCGAATCCACGCCATACAACCCCAGAAATGTTGTTCTGACCGTGGGCGGGGCCTGCGGGTTATTCGGGTCGGTTTCAGTGCGCCGCAGCTCCCCTGCCGGAAAGCCCATATGCGGGTCAGGCCGAAAGCGCACCGGATCGGCCAGCGACGCGCCAGTCCCCAGCTTCGTCCCGCTCAGGGTTTCCAGTGTCCGGCAAAAACGATAAAAATTATACTCCGCCGTGCGGTCACGGCCGCTACTATCCAGCCAGAACGGCGGCAGCGCGGAGTCAGTCTGTTTTTTAAGGTTATTCGTCACATCAGCGCCCTGTTAATAAAGCGCGCTGGCCACTGCCACTGTTCCCCGCTACCGGCAAGCGTCACCGTCAGTTGGGTAAAGCGGATAATGCTGGCGTACTGAGACAGGAACTGTTCCAGCAGCTCGCAAAACAGCCATGCATCTCCCGCGCTGCTAAACTGCGCTTCGTCAAGCGTAATGCCAATATGTACGCCGTGCCAACGTCGGGAGGCGCAGAAGGCCTGCTCAGTACTGACAGCCAGGATACCGGCAATACGCCTGCGATTGTCGTCATCCTCTGTCCAGTCAAGCAGCGCCAGCGCAGCGCGCAGGCTCTCTGCGCTGGCGAGCATCTGGCTTAAGGCGCGCGGATGCAGCAGCGACAGCAGACGCCACTGGTACAGCGGCGATGAAGGCGGGTAACAGGGCAGCGTAGGCAGGCTGCGCGTGCGCCCGCGTATCGCCAGGTTGCCGGTTGTATAGTCTGTGTCAAACAGCGCCTGCTGTAACGCCATGCGCGGGAAAGCGCCATTGGTACAGGTCAGGTTCAGCAACAGGCGCCGCTGCGTCGTTTCACCATGCCCCCGGCCACCCAGCATCAACAGAGTTTCATGCAGCCCGGATACGCCGCGCCAGACGCGGGTATGAAAAAAACGCGCCGGCCACTGATCTTCATACTTAAGCATACCGCCCTTATGGCGAAAGTGGCTGTAGGGCACATACTGGTGGCGTGCGCCATCCTCTTCCTCTCGCTCCTCCACCAGATCAACAGCGTAGATTTCAGTATGACCATCAGTCAGACGATGCGGACGTAGCCGATAATCCAGCACCGCAGGCTGCGTAACCAGCGGCTCGCCGGTCAGACGAAACAGATTAATGACCGACACACAGTGCATACGCAGGACGGACTCCGGCAAGGTTAAGTCGCCACACAGCGGCTTACTTAGCGTCAACGTTAGCGTAAAATCCGTTACACGGGCAGGAAGTCGGACGGGAACCGGGCTATCAAGCATAAGCCGGAAAAAGCGCGTCGGGGCCGTGAAGTATTCCAGCAGCGGTCTAATTTCACCACACAACGCCGGACTGTCACTCTGCGGCCACAGCGAGGGTTGCCCGCTCTGCCAGCATGGGAGGAACTGCGCAGTAAATGGATGCGACTCCGGACTGTTGCCATAACGCAGGCGAACCTCACTGACGTGCTTTGTCAACGTCAGGTAGAGCTGCGACTGCAATTGGCGTTCTGCGGCGATAAAAAGCGGAATGCCCGTAAGCATCACTTCACGGGGTTCGTTATGCGCCACAAGAGAGAAATGCAGCGTCAGCGCCTGCGCGCCCCGCGCCAGGGTATGGCGTGTTACCCGCGCCAGCCAGAACGGATGTAACGTCAGCGGTTCCACGGTGCGGTACGGACAACGGTTGCCCTGCGGGGCGTCAGGTGTAATGACCGGCAGGCTGGGCAACTCAGTGCCGGCCGACAGCGTATGGGGCGCAAGGTGGCTCTGCCGGTTCACAGGCGTCAGCTCCACCATTGCCGTGGAGGGCAACGTGCGATTGACTACCGGCAATAGCTGGCCGAGCAACGGCTCTGTTAGCTCCGGAATGTCATCATCAAGTTTTCTACGAAGCCTCGCCATCATCAGCGAGAAGCCCTGAAACAAGCGCTCAACGGACTCGTTCATTTTCCGCGACTGGCTGTCCACGCCGAGGCGCTGCCCGGCCTGCGGATGCTGCTGCGCAAACTCCCGCGCGGCCGCCTTCAGCCAGCGCATTTCTCCGTCAAAGTAGCGTAAAAAGTCATGGTCTGACACGCGGTCTTCCTGTTGCGGCTATACCCGATGAGAAAATGGTTTCCGGCAAACGGAAACCCTTCAGTGATAAAACAGTCAGTGGATCCTGGTCTGCCTCTGCCTCCAGCAGATAATTCAGCATCTGTCCATCCTGCGCAGCCC
>NZ_JAEPBH010000069.1 GCF_016632365.1 Tenebrionibacter intestinalis
GGTCAGGTTAACCGTATCGCCACGGTTGCTGGTCGCATAAAGACCCAGCCGCTCTGTCAGCGTGGTGTTGTTGATGCTGCCGCCCACGCTTTCCAGTGCCACGGTTTTCCCGCTGATGGTGGCGCTGACGTTATTGATATCGCCCAGCGCGCTCAGTTGTAGTCCGTTACCGGCGCTGATAAGCCCGGCGTTCAGGTTGCTCAGGCTGTTCTGGCTGTTGGCGGTCAGGTTGTTTTGGGCCGTCAGCGTGCTGCCGCTGTTGGTGATGTTGCCTGCTGCCAGCATCACGTCGTTGCCGTTGATAACGCTGCCGTCAAGGACGGTCACGTCTTTCGGTGAAAGATACACCTTCGGCACCATCACGGTCTGACCATTCATGGTGGCGGCTTCCCACCATATGATGCTGCTGTCGAGCGCGGCAATCTGTGCGGCCGTCAGGGCCACGCCAAATTCCAGCCCCAGCGCCTGTGAGGCTACCGCAGCGTTATCAACCAGCTTACGCATCTGCTCAAGGTCCGAACCGACGCCGTTGATATAGCGGCTGCCGGTCTGGTTGAGAATGAAATTACTGGTATAGCGGGTGTCGAAGGCGGCATCGCCCAGGAAACGATAGTCGTAGTCCGGGTTAAGGTTAAGCCGGTCAAGGAAATACGCCGAGCCGATAAACTGGTTCTGGTCGGTGTACTGGCTACCGGTTTCACGCGGTGCCTGACCCGGCTGAATGCCGAGCAGGGCGTACAGGTCACCAAACAGGCTTTCATCAAGCTGGCCGAGGCCATCCAGCTTCGGGTTAACCGTGATGAGATACGGGCTGTCCGGGTCGGTTGAGGTGACAAAGTAGCCGTTGTTCCCGGAGGGCAGCGGATACGCGCTGGTATCCACCTTACCCGGTGTACTGCCGTCCGGCGTGTTACCCAGGGCGCTGCCGCCGCTGATTTGTTGTAGCGCGCCGTTAAGCTGGTCCCGCCACTGCGGGGAGCCGATTGTCACGCTGTCTGCGCCGGTCAGGCTTTCTGCCTGCACACTGCCATCAATGGTCTGGTTACTGAGCGTGTTCAGCGTCGGCGCAGTCAGGGTGCCGGTCATACCGCCTGCATTTGCTGTGGTCGTGGTGTTGCTGATATCGCGGGTAAAACGGGCATCCACGCTGCCGCCTGCGCTGATAACCGCACGGTAAAGCTTCCCGTCCAGGTCGGTTGTGGTCTGGCTGGACAGTCGGTATCCCTTACATTCATAAGCGCCACAGACATAGCGGCGGCTGCTGTCCAGTGCCCATACGCTTTCGGTTACCGAAGTGCCTTCCTGCCAGCCCTGGTTACTCAGCGTGTCGCCGCTCAGGCGCATATTGCCCCCGGCCAGGACGTAAGACGCTTCATTTTCCAGATTTGCCGCGTTGATGGTCATATCACGGCCGCTGGCAATGCGCCCGGCGCTGCCGGTGGCCGCCACCGTGACCACTTCCTTATCTCCCATCTGCACCTTGTATTCCGGGGCAGGATTTGACGTCCAGTAAACCAGCAAATACGGTCCGTTATCGTCGGTTCTGATTTCCCACCAGTTATTTGGCGGCAGCGGCGACAGCGTGCCGGTGTCGTCACCCGGAATCACCTCATGCGTGGCGGTCAGGGAATCCCAGCTGTTCAGCAGGTGCGCGGTGTTAAGGGTGATATCACCATTAACGGTTTCGATGGTGCCGGAGCGGTTAATGATTTCGGTGTTCGCCGTACCCGCCTCATCCTTCTGCATCCACAGACTGTTGCCCGCGAGTATATCGCCACGCAGGTTCTGAATGCTGTTTGCCAGCAGTTTCAGGTTGTTGCCCGCGTACAGCAGTGCGGTGTTGATAATGGAGTTGGTTGCACTGAGCGTCAGGCTGCCCGCTGCGCCGGTAAAACCATCCAGCAGGATATCGCTGCGGCTACTCAGCGTGACGTCACCGCCGGATTGCAGCGTGCCGTCAGCGGTCAGGGCAATATGCGAGCCGCTTAAGCTGCTGGCCGCGCTGCCGGTCGTGATTTGCCCCTGGTTGATGAGCTTGCCGCCTGCCGTCAGCGTCACGCCGTTGCCCTGTACGGTGCTGGCGTTGGTGATGTCGCCTGCGCTTTCAATGGTGAGCTGTTTACCTGCCGCAATCACGTTCTGTGCGGTAAACGCATTCGTCAGTTTCAGCGTCAGGTTGCCGAGCGCCACCAGCTGGCCGAGCGAGGAGAGGGCGGTGCTGTTCAGCAACAGGTCGCCGCCGCTGAACAGTTTGCCCGTTGCCTGCTGGTCAACGCTTTTTGCCGTCACGCTCAGGCTGCTGTTGCCAAGCAGGGTTCCTGCGTTGCTGAGCGTCTGATGGTTCACCGTCAGCGCCGCGGCCTGCGTCGTGCCGGTATTGGTAAACTGTGTGCCGGTAAGCGTGGCGTTCTGCTGCGCCAGCAGGGTGCCGCTGTTGTTAAGCGTGGCGGCGTTCAGCAACAGATGTGTCGCCTGCAGCCAGCCGTTGCTGGTGAGCGTCGGTGTGTCGAAGGTCAGCGTGTTGCCGGAGAGGATTTTGCCCTCGTTCAGGGCCTTCTGTGTGGCGTTAAGCTTGGTGGCGCCTGCGCCCTGAATGATGCCGTAGTTCAGCAGCTCCGGTGTTTTCAGCGTCAGCGAACCCTGGCTCAGCAGCGTGTCGTTGTTGGTGAGTTTGCCGCTCAGCGTCAGCCCCAGCGCGCTGTCGCCCTGAATGCGTCCATCGTTGTTAAGCGTGCCGCTGGTAATCGCGACGTCGGCGCCCTGGAGTCGTCCGCTGTGGGTGATGCTGGCGGCATTCAGCGTCAGTTTCCCGGCGCTCAGCATATCGCCACTCTGCGTCAGGTCACCGGTGAGCGCCACGGCAAGGCCGTTCACACCGGTGATATCCCCGCTGTTATTAAGCGAGGTGCCTTTTACCGTCAGGTTGCCCGCAATCCACTGGCCCTTATTCGTCAGCGCCAGCGCACTGAGCGCCGCCGCGCCGTTGGCGCTGATTTTGCTGCCCGTGCCGGTGCTCAGGTTGCCGTTAAGGGTGAAGGTTAGCGCGTCGGCGCTCTGGATGGTGCCGTCATGTGTCAGGCTCTGTGCATCCAGCAGAATTTGCTGGCCCTGCCAGGTGCCGGTATTGCGGATATCACCGCCGGTAATTTTTAAGGTGCCTTGTGTCAGCAGTGAACCGTCGTTAACCAGCTCAAGCAGTGGTTCAGCCATTGCCAGCCGGGACTCCAGCGTCAGCGCCTGCAGGCCAATCGCGGTGCCGGAGTTGTTGATACGCGTCTGGCTGAGCGTCAGGCGGTTGCTCTGAATTGCCCCGCTGTTGGTGAGCTGCTCGCCGTTAAGGCGCATCTCACCTTCGCCCAGCAGACTGCCTTCGTTGTTAAGCGTGCTGGCGCTGATATCCACCGCGCCCTGGCTCAGCAGGTCGCCCCGGTTTACCAGCGTGCCGTTTACGGTGGCGGTGAGGCGCTCTTTACCCAGCAGCGAGCCGCCGTGTTGCCAGTTGTCAGCCTGCACCTGCGCGGACTGACCCTGGAGCGTGCCGTCGGTGATGAGTGTGGCGGCTGTCAGGTTCAGCGCGCCGCCGCTAAGCGCACTGCCCGCAGCGCTCTGGCTGAATGCGTCGCCGGAGAGTGTCAGACCGCTGCCGCCCTGTAGCAGACCGCTGTTGGTAAGCCGGGTGCCGGTTAAGGTGAGCAGTCCGTCGCTGGCAAGGGTTCCCGCGTTGTGCAGTTCCGGCAGGTTAAACGCCAGGTCTGCGGCGCTGTAGATAACACCGCCCGCCTGGTTATCAAGGCTGTCTGTGAGCAGGCTCAGCGCCTGGCTGGCCTGAATCTGTCCGCTGTTGGTGAACGTTTGACTCTCAATAGTCAGTTGCGGGGCCGATACACTCCCGGCATTCGTGAACGTCGGGGTTTTCAGTGCCAGACGCGCACCGCTGTACAGCACGCCGTCGGCCTGGTTATTCAGTTGTGTTGCCTGAATGTTCAGCGCCTTTGTGCCCTGCAGCAGGCCGCTGTTGGTCATTGCGGTACTGCTTAACGTCAACTGACCGTCGCTGGCGACAGCCCCCGCATTGCGCCATTCCGGCAGGTTAAGCATAAAGTCGCCTGCGCTGTAGACCACGCCCGCCGCCTGGTTGTCGAGTGAGTCTGCCAGCAGGCTCAGCGCCTGAGAGCCCTGTAACAGCCCGCTGTTGATCACCGTCTGGCTGTCGAGGGTGAGTGACGGCGCAGAAATCGTCCCTGCGTTAGAGAGCGCAGGCGCAGTCAGCGTCAGACTCACATCGCCATACAGCACGCCCTGCGCCTGATTTGCCAGTTGGTCAGCCAAAAGCGTGAAGGTCTGTTTACCGTACAGCGTGCCGCTGTTGGTGAGGTTTTTTGCGTTAACCGTCAGTGCCGGGCTTTCGACAATGCCGCTGTTGGTCAGCGTACCCGTATTCAGGTTTACCGTGCTACCGGTACTGCTGCCGCTGTGGATGAGGCTGTCGCTGGCCGTCACGGTCAGCGCGCCTTTTGCCCCCTGCGTGCCGTTGAGCGTGGTTTTAGCCGCGTCCAGCGTCATGCCCGCGCCGCTCTGCAGTTGCGCGCCTGCCTGCGTAGTCAGCGTCTGGCCTTTAGCCGCAAGGGTGGTTCCGGCGCTGGTTTCGCCGTTGAGCGTGGCCGTCTGTGCGTTCAGCGTCACCGCAGCGTTGCTGTGGGTGACGGATGTCGCGCCGCTGGTGAGCGCAGCCGCGGTAACGTTCAGGCCCTTCGCGCCGGAGAGCGTGCCGTCCTGAGTGAGCGTGGCGGCGTTCACCGTCAGCGCATCATCACTGACCGTGCTGCCGCTGTTGGCGAGTTTCTGCGTGGCAGTAAGCGAAGTTTTGCCTTTCGCGCCCACGCGGCCCTGCTGGGTAAGGTTCTGTGCGCTAATGTCGAGCACATCCGCGCTGTTCATGCTGCCGGTATTAGTCACAGCAGTGCTGTTAACCGCAACGGAGCCGCCCTGCAGCGTGCCGCTGTTAGTCAGCGAGGTGGATGTTACCGTTGTCGCGCCGCCCGCTGCCAGTTGTCCGCTGTTACTGAGCGAGCCGCCGGAAAGCGCCAGTTGCTGCGCGGCGGTCATTTTGCCTGCAAGTGTGGCGCTGTTACTGGTATTAAGCGTAATGTTGCGTGCCGCATCGGCCTGTGCGCCGCTATTCTGCGTCAGGGTTTGTGCGCTGAGCGCCATATCCTGCCCGGCGGTGAGTTTACCGCCGCTTTGTGCGAGCTTGCCGTCAGCGGTCAGTTGCAGGTTGCCGCCAGTGGTAAGGGTTGCGCTGTTCAGCGCAATATCCTGGCCGCTCACGCTGAGCGTGTTGCCTGCCCGGTGAGTGCCGGACAGAGCTACGTCCTTGCCCGTAAGCGTGCTGTTGCCCGCCGCCAGGCTGTTGCTGAGCGTGAGTTTCCCGCCTGCGTTCAGTTGCAGGTCTTTATCGGTATTTAGTGACCCCTGGCTTTGTGCAATATCCCCCGCGCTGGCAACGGTCAGGTTGCCGCCCGCCTTGTGGTCACCACCGAGCGCCACTGCCTGCGCGTTAATCGTAGTGTTACCGCTCGCCAGGCTGTTGTTCAGCACCATTTTACCGCTGGCGTTGAGCGTGATATCGCCCTGGCGGGCGTTGAGATTGCCGAGGTTAATCCCGACACCTTTTTCGCTGGAGACCAACCGGATGCGGTTGGCGTACATGCCGCCCAGCGCGCCGGTATCAACCGCAACAGACGGTGGCGTACCCTCACTGGCAATTGTCTGCGTGCTGCCGTCTGCATTGACGCGATTTGCACCCACGGTGACGGACAGGTCTTTTGCGTGAATCGCCGCGTTCACTTCGGTGGCGCGGGCGATGATGGAAAGCGCGTCGCTGGCGCTGGCATCCAGCCCCTGGCCTTCAACGATAATCGTGCCTTTCGATACATCCAACGCCAGCAGGTTACCTGCGGCGTCAAACTGCGGTTTACCGGTGGTCAGCGTGGCGTTCGGGGTGTTGATAAAGCCGCAGCCGTTACAGGTAATGCCGTACGGGTTGGCCACCATCACGTTAGCCGCCTTACCGGCGACTTCGGTGTAGCCCTGCAGTTGCGAGCGGTTCGCGCCGGTCACTTCGTTGATGATGCCTTTCGCTTCCTGGCCTGCCTTCAGGTTCGGGTTACGCTGAATCAGGCCGCCAAGCTGGGTCTGGTTGAGCTTGCCGGTGGCGTTGTTGAGGATTAAGCCCTCTTTACCGACGTTGTAGTCCTTAAACTGGTTATGGGACACGCCCGCGCCGTTAGGCGTGGCGATATTCACCACCGGCACGCCGTTGGCGGCCTGGTCCATTTTCGCGCTGCCGGTGGGCGTAATCGCTGCCGCCAGCGCCGGGGTCACCGGCTGGCCTGCCAGCAGGGCGCTGATGAGGTAGCTCAGCAGGCGCTGAGAGAAACGAACGGTATCTGCGGTGTTTTTGTTGTTATCCATAACCTGTTTCACCCCTTAAAACGCAAACGCGATGCGGTAATAAATGCTGACGTGGTCCGGCTTGAGCCAGTGCGGGTAATCCACCGGCACGCCCATGGTAAACTGGCTGGAGTACCAGCGGTTGGCGCTGGTTAAGCCAACGGCGCTGCCCCACAGCGTGCCGCTGGCGTACATGTCCTGGGCGTCCTGCTTCAGCCAGCCGCCGTCGAGTGCTACAAACCCGCTTACCTGACCGACTACCGGCAGGGTAAACAGCGGGTAGCTCAGCTCGTTACGCCAGTAGCCGCCGTTATCACCCGACAGGTACTTCTCCTTAAAGCCGCGCACCGAACTTTCCCCGCCAATCGTCAGGCGCTCGCTGCCGTACAGCCGGTCCGGCGACCACTGGCCGTAGACGCTGCTGAGCCACCACAGGTCGCCCACCACCGGGCGCTGGAAACTGGCGCTGACGCTCCATTTCCTGAACTCCGCTTTCGGGACATCGCCCACTTTATGGTTGTCGTTCTCCGCGCCAAACCACGGCACGCCCTGGGTGTAAGTCGGGTTAAACGTCGCCACGCCGCCGGCGATTTTCTGGGTGTGATTCACGCCGAGCTGGACGCTGGTGAGCTTGCGGCTGCTGCTTTCAAGCTTCACGCCTTCGAGATAGTTGCGGCTGATGCGGTGGTTGATACCCAGCGAGACGCCGGTTTTAATATCGCTGTTACGGAACAGGACCCGGGAGCCGTTCAGGCGGTGTGCTTCGGTGTCGCCGGTGGATTCCCACGGCCAGCCGTTGTTATCAATGGCGCTCTGGTAGTTGCTGTAGCTGTAGCTGTAATCCAGCAGGCCGTAGCCATACGGCACGCTCACGCCTGCGGCGAAGTTCTGCGCATCATGGCTGCTGGAAAAATCGCTGCTGCGCCCGCCGCTCACAAACCATTTGTCGGCAATGCCCAGCAGGTTGTTGCCGGTAAGCGCGCCGCCGAACTGCCCGGTGCCGGTGCTTTTCTGGCCGCTGTTGTCAAAGCTCACCGAGCCGGTGAACGGGAACTCCGGCGTGGCGGTGAGGTTAACGATGGAGTACCCGGCGCTGTCGCCCGGCAGGATTTCAATCTGCACCGGCGTGCTTCGCAGGCGGTTAATCTGCTCCATGCCCTGTTCGATGTCGCGCAGGTTAAGGATGCGACCCTCAGGATTGGGGAACGCCATTTTTAACTGGCGGTCAGGCTTGCCGCCGAGACGCACCGCCTGCAGATGGCCTTCCAGCACCGCGATGTGCAGCGTGCCGGACGACAAATCCTGCTCAGTGAGAAACGCGCGGCTGGTGATGTAGCCCCGGCTGATGTACCAGTCTGACACGGTATTTGTGAGCTGGGTAATGTGCGCCATGTCCAGACACTGACCGCGCCACTCGGCCAGTAGCCTGTCCTGCGCGCGCGGGGAAATCAGCGTGGCATTATCAAGGGTAATGGTGTGAACAGTGAAGCAGGGACCGGGTGTTGAGACTTCCGGCGCGGGCTGCGGCGGGCGCGCTAATGGCGTGGCGCGCTCAAGTTCGTCGCGCTGCTGCTGGCTCTGCTCCAGCAGGTGCTGCTGTTGCTGGCGAATAGTGTCGCGGTCGGCAGGCGACAGCGGTGCGGCGCTGGCTGTGCCTGTAAAGGCGCCCGCCAGCACGAAGGCAGCGGTACGGCAAATTTTCATCCCTGAAATTCCAGATTATTTTAGCTTGTGTGTGTCGTTCTGAACGCCGGCTGCTTAAGCAGCCTGTTATATTTTGTAATAAAGCATTTTTTTACAAAAAGTTAAAGTGTTGAGTTTTCAGGGTGGGTGAGCAGGGATCGCATAAAACAATGTGCAGATGCATTAAAAAACCGTAAGAGTATGCGGGCGGCAGAAATATCGGTTGCGAAGGAGAAGATAAGAAGTACAAAACAATGTTTTCTCTGGGCGCAAAAATCAACAGGGAGTGAGGCTGGGACATAATGAGCATCAGACACCTCTGCGCACCGCTGCCGGACTTTACGCATTTTCACCAGCGCGCCCCTGGTCTCAATCTTGCGAAGCACGATGAGCAGCTCAAGGGGGGTAATTTCGTCGATGGGACGATGGTCGATAAACGGAAAAATATCATTATTAAAGGCAATTATGACGCCGGAGGCATAGTCCGCTNAGACAGGGACAGGGTGAACATCAGTATCTGTGTGCCGGGATCGTGCCTGCTACGTTTTTTTACCCGCAGTACGACGTATTAACCGCATTCTGGCCCGGCAGACTGACTGGCTGCTCCGGCCTGTAAACAGGCGGCAGAGTTCAGCCAGCGGCAGGTGCTGATGTTTTTCCAGAAGCATCAGTTCGCGTACTGACCAGCGGGACATGTGCCGGGCAGACTGGTGGCGCAGGCAGGGCAGCCTGATTGCGGATGGCGCTTTCACTTCTGCCGGGCAGGCGGTGGATAACGTTAACGCCTTCCGTCGCAAAATGGTTTTTCAGAACAGCCTGTTCATCCGGCAGCCAGCGGCGGCTGACCAGACCGAGCTTTGTCATCATTGACAGAATGGCGCACTGCGAGCGTTCCGGCAGCAGTGGTAACATGGCGCTGATCCGCATACCGTTTTCACAGCAGCACCTGAGCGTGTCATATTCTTCAGCGGTCCAGAACCGGCTGGGGTGATTGCATCCCAGTTTGCGCGCCATCCTGTAGACAGCGCCTGGTGTTCGTCTGAGCCTGCGGGCCACCTCACCGGGGGGCATGGTGAGATAGTGTTTGAACCGTACCGGGTTTCCTGGAGACTAAACTCTCAGTGAAAGGAGAGCCTAAATGAAAGCAAAATCAGCAAATCGTTATCCGCCAGAGCTACGTGAACGCGCCGTCAGAATGCTCCCTGAGCACCGTGGCGAATATGATTCAGAACCTGATGCAATCCGCGCCATCTCATCAAAACCTGGCTGTCATTACGATACCCTGCGGGCCTGGCTGCGGCAGCACAAAACCGATGTTCATGGTGATGTTGCCCCTGCCCTGGCTGATGGTGGACTGACTGTCGACGAACGTCAGCGCTTAAAAGAACTGGAACGTGAGAACCGGGAACTACGCCGCAGCAATGACATATTGCGTCAGGCCTCTGCTTATTTTGTGCAGGCGGAGCTCGACCGCCACTGGAAAAAATAATGCCACTGATGGAACGTCTGAGTGGTACACACGGGGTCGGGCCGGTATGTCGCGAGCTGGATATTGCCCCGTCGACATATTACTGGCATCAGCAG
>NZ_JAEPBH010000007.1 GCF_016632365.1 Tenebrionibacter intestinalis
GGTTTATTAGCGCTGATTTATGGGGATCCCTCAGCGCGTCTGCGGCGTTTTTAGATTAATGACAAAGAGGGCACAATCCTGTTTTGCCCTCTTTGTGTTTATAGCAATGAATAAAATATTCGTTATGCGAATTAACTTTATTACAGGGTTGCCTGTTTCCACCGAACCGCGCCGGTCATAAGCTGGTTTAAATGGCTTTTAATTCGAAATTTAAATAATATTTCTTTGATTTATAATCATTTATTTTATTCCTTCCGATTCTGCGAATTTATTTACATATGCTCACAAAATATGTGCACTTCGTCATAATCTGCACATTAACTATGAATAACTGTTGATAATTCGCGCTGCAAAAAATAGTCTGATTCCGTTGGGGATGGTGTAAAAACGCTATTCACTCAGGGTATTAGACTGCATTCCTTAATCCAGCATCATGAAGTTTAAGGGACACAGCCTGGCCTGTGGGCATTTTTATTTTAAGCCTGCCGCCTTTTCTGGCGGGCAATGTTTGAATTACGTCAAAGAGGAATTTTCATATGCGTACGTTTAGTGGCAAACGTAATACGCTGGCGCTTGCTGTTGCGTCTGTAACCGCGCTTTCTGGATTTGTAGCAATGCCTGAAACAAAAGCCGCTGGTTTTATCGACGACGCCTCCCTTACCGGCGGTATTTATTACTGGCAGCGTGAGCGCGACCGTAAAGACCTTAACCCCACCAAAAATGAAGCGGCCCTGGATGGCGCAGACGTTACGGTACAAAACCCTGATTACAAAAAATATAAAACTAATCTGTCGCACGCGACCTGGAATGCCAGCCTGGATTTTCAGTCCGGCTATGCCGCCGATATGTTTGGCCTTGATATTGGCGTTTTCACTGCAATTGAAATGGCTGAGGCTTCCGCCAGCGCGCATCCGAATGAAATCGCCTTTTCTTCCAGCGACCGAACCTACGATGAAGACTGGTCGGGCGATAAGAGCGGCATAAGCCTCTATAAGGCTGCGGCGAAGTTCAAATATGGCCCGGTGTGGGCGCGCGCCGGGTATATCCAGCCGACAGGGCAGACGCTGCTCGCGCCTCACTGGAGTTTTATGCCGGGAACCTACCAGGGGGCGGAGATCGGTACGAATGTTGATTATGGCGACGCGGGGGCGCTGAGCGTCTCCTGGATGTGGGCTAATAAGTATAAAGCGCCGTGGCACACAAAAACCGATAAATTCTACCAGGCCGATCGGACTACCCGGGTGCGCTATCTGCACTCCATCGGCGCAAAGTACGATTTCAAAAACGATCTGGTGCTGGAAGCGGCGTTTGGGCAAGCGGAAGGCTTTATGGATCAATACTTTGGCAAAGCCCGCTACAAATTTGATCTAGCCGGGCGTCCGCTTACCAGTAGCTATCAGTTCTATGGCGCGCGTGACAGATTTAGCGAAGGCGACAACGACATTTATGACGGCGCCGCCTGGCTACAGGCGCTGACGTTGGGCTACAAAATTGGCCAGCTCGACCTGCGCCTGGAAGGAACCTGGGTCAGGGCAGAAGGCAATCAGGGCTTCTTTCTACAGCGTATGACGCCAACCTATGCTTCTTCCAACGGGCGGCTTGACGTGTGGTGGGATAACCGCTCTGATTTCAACGCCAACGGTGAAAAAGCCATATTCTTTGGCGCAATGTACGATCTCAGCAACTGGAACTTACCCGGCTGGGCGCTAGGCGCTTCCTGGGCTTACGGCTGGGATGCTAAGCCCAGTACCAACCCTGTCTTCGACCAAAGCCAGCGTTTGAAGGAATCCGCCTATAGCCTGGATGCGATGTACACCGTACAGGAAGGCCGCGCTAAAGGGACGCTCTTTAAACTGCACTTCACTGAATACGATAACCATAGCGATATCCCAAGCTGGAGCGGCGGCTATGGAAATATCTTCCAGGACGAGCGAGACGTGAAATTCATGGTTATCGCGCCATTTACTCTTTTCTGATTCTGACGCCGGGTTGAAGAAGCGCTGACTGCTTCGGCTGGCGAGAAAGGGAAACGATATGAAAAAAATATTGGTTATCGCGCTGGCGGTGCTGGGCCTGAGCGCCTGCAGCCGCTCACAGGCCCCCCGTGAAGATGTTCGTTTAAAGCAGGCCTGGGAAACCTGCATTCAGGCGGCGCAAGGAGCGCCGGAAAAATTAAAAGCCTGTGAAAGCATGCCGAAGGCGGCTGAAAAGGCAAAGCAGGATGCAGCAAATGAGCGGAAAGAGACCATTGCGCCTGCGCAATATCAGCAGTGTATTCAGGCCAGAAAAAGCGGCAACGATCGGGCTGCTGCAACAGTATGTGAAAAAATCTGGCAACAGAGCCACGCCACCAACCCTTAAATCAAAGGATCGAGCAGATGAAAAAGTTTAAAGCGAGCGTAACAGGCGGCGCGATCTCCGCGCTTTTATGGAGTGGCATGGCTTTGGCCGGGCAGGAGACGGTCGATAGCATCAGCAAACTGAAGCTTAACTATACCGTTAATGATAACCACGCGGCGCAGCACGGCGTGGACTGCGCTGCGCTGGGCGCCGACTGGGCTTCCTGCAATAAAGCAACCATAAAGCTGACCAACCCGGGTGAGGCTATAACCAGCAAGGACTGGACTATCTGGTTTCCCAGCATTCGTATGATCCTGAAAACGGACAGCGATCAGTTTAAGATTACCCACATAGTCGGTGATTTGCACAAGCTGGAACCGACGGACAAATTTACTGGCTTTCCGACGAACGGCACGGTTGATATTCCGATCGTTAACGAATACTGGCAAATTTTTATGTCCGATGCGATCCCGCGATGGTATGTAACTTCCGGTGAGGCCAAACCGAAAGTGATTGCCAGCACCGATACTGAGGATCTGGAGCAATTTGTTACGCCGATTGGCGAGCAGTGGAAACGCACGCCGGAAGACAACAATATTTTAATGACGGCCCGGACGCGTTTTGAGAAAAACAGCGATGTGAAGCGGCTTAACGCAAGCGCGCTGCGCGGGCAGATTTTACCGACGCCGAAGGCCGTTACGGTACATGCCCAGGATGTGGATCTGAGCAAAGGCGTGAAGCTGGAGCTGGCGTCGCTGGATAAAGCGACGATCAATGCTGTGCAGGCGCGCTTTGCCAGGCTGGGCGTGAAAACGGGCGCGGGCTACCCTGTGCGCAGCGAAGTGAAAACAGAGGCCTTTAGTGGTAATGATGCTGTTTCAGGCGCTTATACGCTCAGTATCGGTGAGCAAGGCGCGGTCATTACCGGCTATGATGCGGCGGGCGTGTTTTATGGTTTGCAGTCCATTATGTCGCTAATCCCTGCGGAGGGGGATAAAAAGATTGCCGCGCTGGATGTGAAAGATGCGCCGCGCTTTGCCTATCGCGGTATGTTTATCGACGTGGCGCGCAACCTCCATACCAAATCTGCAATCCTGCGCGCGATCGATCAGATAGCAGCGCTGAAAATGAATAAATTCCATTTCCATCTTTCCGACGACGAAGGCTGGCGTATTGAAATTCCGGGCTTGCCAGAACTGACGGAGGTGGGAGGTAAGCGCTGCCACGATCTTACGGAAAAAAGCTGCCTGCTGCCGCAGCTTGGCTCAGGCCCGGACGCTAATACGAATGGCAGCGGTTGGTTCACCCGCGCTGATTACATTGATATTGTGAAGTATGCCGCTGCACGGCACGTTCAGGTTATCCCTGAAATCGATATGCCTGCGCACGCGCGTGCGGCCGTTATCTCGATGGAAGCGCGCTACGATCGTTTAATGAAAGAAGGAAAAGAGAAAGAGGCGAATCAGTATCGCCTGCTTGATCCGACCGATACGTCTAACACGACCGGCGTGCAGTATTACGATCGTACCGGCTATTTGAACCCGTGCATGGGATCCTCGCGCAACTTTGTAGATAAGGTTATTGGCGAGATTCAAAGCATGCATAAAGAGGCCGGGCAGCCGCTGAAGACCTGGCACTTTGGCGGCGATGAAGCCAAAAATATTTATCTGGGAGCAGGTTATACCGATAAAAATAACCCGCAAGAGGGCAAAGGCCGTATCGATATCAGTAAACAGGACAAGCCGTGGGCAAAATCCCGGATTTGCCAGACGATGCTCAAAGAAGGCAAGGTAGCGGATCTGGAACACCTGCCGGGCTGGTTCGCGCTACAGGTCAGTAAAATTGTTAACGCTCATGGTATAGATAAAATGATGGCCTGGCAGGATGGCCTGAAAGGCGTGAAAGATGCCTCAGAATTTGCCACCAAACGCGTGGGCGTTAACTTCTGGGATACCCTCTACTGGGGCGGGGCGGATTCGGTGAACGACTGGGCGAATAAAGGCTATGAAGTTACCGTTTCCAATCCTGACTATCTCTATCTCGATTTCCCTCAGGAAGTGGATCCGCGTGAACCCGGCTTCTACTGGGGCACCCGCTTTAGCGATGAGCGCAAAATTTTTGCCTTTGCGCCGAACAATATGCCGCAGAATGCGGAAACGTCTGTCGATCGCGATGGTAACGCTTTCACGTCCGGTTCTGACAAAAACTGGCCGGGCGCTTATGGCATATCCGCACAGGTGTGGAGCGAAGTTGTGCGCACCGACGACCAGCTTGAATATCGCCTGTTTCCCCGCCTGTTTTCCGTTGCTGAGCGTGCGTGGCATCGCGCAGGCTGGGAGCTGGACTACAAAACCGGCCGTGAATTTAAGGGGGGCGAAACCCACTTTGTAGACAAGGCCGCGCTGGCGAATGACTGGGAGCGGTTTGCTAACCTGTTGGGGCAACGTGAACTGGCGAAAATCAACCCGGATATCGCCTGGCGACTGTCGGTGCCGGGCGCGCGTATTGTTTCCGGCACGCTGGAGGCAAACATTGCGCTGCCGGGTTTAGGTATCCAGTACTCCACCGATGGCGGTAAAACCTGGCAGCGTTACGACGATAGCGCCCGGCCGCAGGTTAGCGATGCGGTACTGATTCGCAGCGTCAGCCCGGACGGTAAGCGCTTTAGCCGTGTGACGCCGGTCAATTAAACGGCAGCGTAAACGTTTGATAAAAGGGCCTGGCGCCTTGTGCCAGGCCGCATGATCCACTAATAATTTTAAAATCAATGCGTTAATTTTGTACTGTTAGCCGCAAAAAGGTTACTTCCCCCGCTTGACACCTCTATTATGCTCAGGCCCGGCGCTCGCGTCGGGTTTTTTATGATTAAGAATATGCCAAAGCGCCGCGTAGTGACGAAAAATGAAAGAGTCTCTACGCTTTAGTCACTGCCTGCATTTTCTATCGTTAGCGTTGAGTTGAGTGGAAGCCGCTAAACGCCATACGGTGATATGTTCTGGTGAAGATGTACCTGTCTAACGATAACCGATCGGAAGGGGAACGCATGCTCTGGCTTGAACAAGGACTCTACGTAAAAATTGTGCAGCTTGAAGAAGGACCGAGGCCGCTGCCGCTGCGAAGCGGTTTTTCTACAGGCAATGCTTACCGCGTACTGGGATGTTTTAACCCATCAGAATCGGCAGACGCCTACTATATTTTGTCAAACGATCGCGATGAAATCTGGTTTATCTGCAACCGCCACGTGCGTACCGTTTGCCTGAATGCCGGCAATATTGAATTTCGTTATGTGATGACCGAACATCAGGAAAGTATGAATTCATAACGCCGAATGCTTTATTGCAGTACGCTTAAGGTTCGCCTCAGATATCTTTTTGAATACGCCACGCTTGCAGGATGTAAAAAACCGAAGCAGCGATACTTCGGTTTTTACGTTACGGTTAAGCGTCGCTGTCGTGGGCGCTGTCGTCTTCGCGGCAATCGCCTTCAGCACAGTGACCGTAAAGATACAGACTGTGGTTGGTAAGACGAATATTGTGGCGCTGAGCGATTTCACGCTGGCGTGCCTCGATAGAATCATCGCTAAATTCAATGACTTTACCGCAGTCAAGGCAAATCAGATGGTCATGATGATGCTGCTGGGTCAGTTCAAAAACGGATTTGCCGCCTTCGAAGTTGTGGCGTGTAACAATACCGGCGTCGTCAAACTGGTTAAGCACGCGGTAAACCGTTGCCAGACCAATTTCCTCGCCCATATCGATCAGCCGCTTATACAGATCTTCCGCACTGACATGGTGGTTATCAGGCTCCTGTAGCACTTCCAGGATCTTTAACCGGGGAAGCGTGACTTTCAGGCCGGCCTTTTTTAATGCGGTATTATTGTCAGTCATGCGGATTTTGTCCTGTAGCTTAATTAATCCCCGAGGGGGAGCACTGCATAGCATTATTCGAAATTATAAATGTGTTTCATTATAGAACCGGCGGTGCCAAATAGAAACTGTGTAAAAAGCGCTAAGGCGCTATCAAAGTGTTTCGTTGGAGAGACTAAAAAGCCCATTTCCCCGTGAAATATTGCGGATAGTGTACAGTTAAACAGTGCGTAAGTTAAATCTTTGTAACAATCATAGTTATCGGCATTATCTATTAACGCGGCGCGTATTGAAAGCGCCGCGCGTTGAAATAGTCTCAGGCGTTAATGATGTCGTTCAGACGCAATTCTTCTGAAACCTGCTTCACCCATTTTTCTACGCGCTCGCCGGTGAGTTCCGGTTGGCGATCTTCGTCAATGGCCAGCCCCAGGAAATGGGTGTCGTCTGCAAGCCCCTTTGAGGCTTCGAAGTGATAGCCTTCCGTCGGCCAGTGGCCTACAATGGTGGCGCCTTTCGGTTCGATAATATCGCGCAGAGTTCCCAGCGCATCGCAGAAGTATTCCGCGTAATCCTCCTGGTCGCCGCAGCCAAACAAGGCCACCAGTTTGCCGTTAAAATCGATGTCTTCCAGCGTTGGGAAGAAATCATCCCAGTCGCACTGCGCTTCACCATAGTACCAGGTAGGGATACCCAACATCAGAATGTCGAATCCTTCGAGGTCTTCTTTACTGCTTTTAGCAATGTCATGTACCTCGGCAACATCTTTACCAAGCTGTTTCTGAATCATTTTTGCGATATTTTCGGTGTTGCCGGTGTCGCTGCCGAAGAAAATGCCTACGATTGCCATGAGTACAATAACCTCTTGATACTTAACAGGATGGTGGCCACATAAAGCCCACAGATACGCCAATCATAGCAGATGCTCGCGCGCGGCGGAAACCGCTATTGCCGCAGGGTGCACAGTATGCAACATATTCGGGATAAATAAAGCAGGCGTCAGCGCGGCTTATGCTGTAACTGTTGCAACAGCATTTCTTCGATAAGCTCGCTGCGGCTCATGTCGCGCGCCTTCGCCAGCGCATTTAGCGCGTCCACGGCGTCGGCGTTGAGTTTAAGCTCCACGCGCTTAAGGCCGCGTACTTTATCGCGCTTAAGCTGGTTACGCTTATTGATGCGCAACTGCTCATCGCGGGAAAGCGGATTGGTTTTAGGGCGACCTGGCCGCCGTTCATCGGCGAACAGATCGAGCGTCGTTCGGTCCGTTTGTTCTTTGGCCATGATTAAAATGACAGGATACAGGCTCGTGTCGCGGGTTCTGAAGCATTAACAGCGCGCCATCATACATGAGTGAAACCGGGCGCGCCAACGTGTTCACGACCGGGGGAAACCGGTCGATGGGTTTTTAAACAGGCGCGACATCATTTAGAAAGCGGTGTATCGCGCGCAATACGGCCTGCGGTTTTTCGGCATGCGCCCAGTGACCGGCGCCGGCGATAACGTATGCGCGCGACCGGGGAAACTGTTTTAGCAGCGTGTCGCGGCAGGAATCCTGAATATAAGGCGACTCGCCGCCGCGGATAAACAGCGCCGGACGATCCCACGCGGGAACCGGCTCCCAGCCGAGAATATCGTCGTAGTTATTCCATAGCGCCGGGACATTGAAGCGCCAGCCGCCCTGAGAAAAAGATTTTAGCAGAAACTGAATCACCCCCTCCTCTGCGAGATGCTTACGCATGATTTCCGCGGCATCCTGACGTGTGGTCACGCCCGCGTTACTGACAGCGCGAATCGCGGCAAAAATTTTATCATGGCGGCGTACCGGATAGGCGACGGGGGCAATATCGATAACCACCAGCTTGTCGAGACGTTCCGGCGCCAGCGCGCTTAGCGCCATAGCGACCTTTCCCCCCATTGAATGTCCGATCGGCGTAACCTGTTTTATTCCGTATTCGTCAAGCGTTTCCAGCACGTCCCGGGCCATTGCCGCATAGGTCATTTCATCGCTGCGCGGCGACAGGCCGTGGTTACGCAAATCAAGCTGTAGCACATCGTGAGAATATGCCAGATCGCGGGCCAGTACGCCGAGATTGTCGAGGCTGCCGAACAGCCCGTGAATCAGCACGACAGGAGACGATGACGCGGCGTTTTGCGCAGTTTGCAGGCGAGCGTTAAGAATCATAGCAAAGTTCTTTTTTTGAGTGGGTCAGGTTAGGGTATCATGTTTTGCATTCTGCCAGGCGGCGCCAGGTATACGGCGAAAGTCCGACTTTTGCCGCTACGCCGGTTTGACGCTATCCGCTGTTGGGATTAGACCTTATAATCACAACGACTTGTATTCAGAAGATATTACTGCACTGGATTAAGATGAAAACGATTGAAGTTGATGACGAGCTGTATCGCTATATTGCCAGTCATACCCTGCATATTGGCGAAAGCGCGTCCGACATTTTACGACGTATGCTTAAATTCTCCGCCAGCCAGCCTGTCGAGACTTCCTCTCCCATTAAAGCGATGTTGCCTGTTGTGAACGCGCCGGTTGTCGTGGCGGAAAAACCGGCGATGCGAACCGCCCGTGAGCGCGTGCGCGCCGTGCGAGAACTGCTCCTTTCTGATGAATATGCCGAGCAAAAGAAGGCGGTAAATCGTTTTCTGCTGATACTTTCCACGCTCTATGCCCTGGACGGCGATGCATTTGCTCAGGCGACGGAATCGTTGCATGGCCGTACCCGCACCTATTTCGCCAGTGACGAGCGCACGCTGTTGCACAGCGGCAATCAGACCAAACCAAAACAGGTGCCAGGTACCCCTTATTGGGTAATTACCAATACCAATACGGACCGCAAACGCAGCATGATTGAACACATCATGCAGTCAATGCAGTTCCCGGCGGAGCTGACTGAGAAGGTTTGCGGCACAGTTTAACTTTGCGTCAAAAGGACCAGGCCAATGGCTAACCACAAGCGTGCGGGACAGCCTGCACAACAAAGCGATTTGATAAACGTTGCACAGCTCACCGCGCAGTATTATGTGTTGCGCCCGCAGGCGGACAATCCGGAGCATGCGGTAAAGTTCGGCACGTCCGGGCACCGCGGCAGCGCGGCGCGTCACAGCTTCAATGAGCCGCATATTCTGGCTATCGCTCAGGCTGTGGCGGAAACTCGCGCGGCAAACGGCATCACCGGCCCCTGCTTTGTGGGCAAAGATACCCACGCGCTGTCTGAGCCGGCGTTTATCTCAGTACTGGAAGTGCTGAGCGCTAACGGTGTGGACGTCATTGTTCAACAGGATAACGGCTATACGCCAACGCCTGCGATCTCTAACGCAATTCTTGAACATAACAAACAGCCCGGCGCGCAGGCGGACGGCATCGTTATTACGCCTTCTCATAACCCCCCGGATGACGGCGGCATTAAATATAATCCGCCTAACGGCGGCCCTGCGGATACCAACGTTACAAAGGTGATTGAAGACCGCGCCAACGCGCTGCTCGCAGATGGCCTGCAGGGTGTGAAACGTCTGGCGCTCGACCAGGCCTGGGCGGGCGGGCGGATTCAGGAAAAGGATCTGGTGCAGCCGTATGTTGAAGGGCTGGCGAGCATCGTAGATATGGCGGCTATTCGCAAAGCGGGTCTTAAGCTTGGCGTCGATCCGCTCGGTGGTTCCGGTATTAAATACTGGAAGCGCATTGCTGAGTTCTACGCGCTTGATTTGACCATTGTTAACGACCATGTGGATCAAACCTTCCGCTTTATGCACCTTGATAAAGACGGCGCGATCCGCATGGATTGTTCCTCGGAGTGCGCAATGGCCGGGCTGCTGGCGTTGCGCGATAAGTTCGATCTGGCCTTCGCCAACGATCCGGATTATGACCGCCACGGTATCGTTACACCGGCCGGGCTAATGAACCCGAACCACTATCTGGCGGTGGCCATCAATTATCTGTTCCGGCATCGTCCGCAGTGGAAGCAGGATGTGGCAGTGGGAAAAACGCTGGTTTCATCAGCGATGATCGACCGCGTGGTTAACGATCTGGGCCGCAGGCTGGTAGAAGTGCCGGTAGGCTTCAAATGGTTCGTTGATGGCCTGTACGACGGCAGTTTCGGCTTTGGCGGCGAAGAAAGCGCGGGGGCTTCTTTCCTGCGCTTTGACGGCACGCCGTGGTCTACAGATAAAGACGGCATTATTATGTGCTTGCTGGCAGCGGAGATCACCGCCGTTACCGGCAAGAATCCCCAACAGCACTATGACGAACTGGCCGCGCGCTTCGGCGCGCCGAGCTATAACCGTTTGCAGGCAGGAGCGACTTGCGCGCAAAAGGCGGCGCTGTCTAAGCTGTCGCCGGATAGGGTGAGCGCCAGCATGCTGGCAGGCGATCCGATCACTGCGCGCCTGACCGCAGCGCCCGGCAATGGCGCATCTATTGGCGGTTTGAAGGTCATGACGGAAAATGGTTGGTTTGCCGCTCGCCCATCCGGCACGGAAGATGCCTACAAAATCTATTGTGAAAGCTTCCTTGGCGAAGAGCACCGCCTGCTGATTGAAAAAGAAGCGGTGGATATCGTCAACGAAGTGCTGAAAAACGCAAAATAAAGCTGTCCGGTTAAATCAATTCCGGCGTGCGCTAACGGCCCGGCCGACATTTTTAGAGCAGTCTGTTTTTGAAAATGCGTCCGGGTGCTTTTTAAGGCGCGGTGAATATTTTCCGGCACATGGCCGGATAAGCAACGATATGGCAAAGAGCATTATGTCCCGCTTTGTGCAGCCGGGGCGTTTATCCACGACCTCAGTCTGACGTCAGGCGCTTCCTTAGCCCGCTTGCTTACCTGTTTTGTCAACTGGCTGAACGATTGCCGTTTCCCCGCTATTGCCCGGCCAGCAGACCGGGAAAAGCGGCGATAATAGCGGGTTTTCTGCGCCCGGCGCTGTTACGGCTTAACGTTACGTCCGGGTATCCCCTTCCTTGCTACGCCATGCAGACTTTCTCCTCCATAAAAGCGTAAAAGCGCCGGCGTTCGGTACGATGAGGAAATAAGCGTCGCTAAGGCCATTAATTAACTAATGATTAGTAATATATTAACTAAGTGGTAACTTATTTACGGATTTAGTATGAAAAATTAAAAAAGAAGGCTTTTTCTGGTCGGATGAGTAGTAAAATTTCAGTCAGAGCAGTATGATTCTTACATCAATATGATGACTTCTTAGCCAGGAGGAAAACGATGTCTATGTATAAACGCTATCCTGCGCATCAGGTTTTCCTGCGTCGCGCTTTTGTTATCGTCGCAGGTGTTATTGCGCTACCGGTAATGCTGCTCTGGAAAGACCGTGCTCGCTTTTATAGTTATCTGCATCGCGTGTGGACGAAAACCAGTGATAAACCGGTGTGGATGGACCAGGCTGAACAAGCTGCCGGGGATTTTTACTGACCACTGTCGTCCTCTGTGGGAGGCGTCAGGCCGGCGACAAACTTCAGGTTGAACGACACTGGCCCGAAAGGCCTGCAGTAGAAATTCGTTAAGACAACACGTTGATTTTCGGCTGTTAAACATTAAAGAGGGCAAAACCGCGGTTTTGCCCTCTTTGCTACTATTCTGGCGCTTCCTGCGGGCGTAATGCCGGGTCCGTTAAGGCTGTTTTTGAATAACCGTCCTGTTAATGCAAAAAATCATGCCATATTGAGGCCCGTAATTACCCGGCCTCGTTACTTTTTATTTGGTCAGCATGCCTCCTGCGGGGGCGTTCTTCATTTATTCAATCTTTCCCGGTCGGCGCCTGGCTACACTTTTACTGTTTAGCGAAAAGGAGCGAGCATGGCCGAGAAAATTCCCGTTGGTATCAGCGCCTGTTTGCTGGGCGAAGACGTGCGCTTTGATGGTGGGCACAAGAGGCTGGCATTTGCCGTACAGTCGCTTTCCCCCTGGGTGGAATTTGAACCGGTTTGCCCGGAGGTCGCCATTGGTCTGCCGGTGCCGCGCCCGGCGCTGCGGCTGGTAAACACGCCACACGGTGATATTGCGCTGCGTTTTAGCGACGGCCGTGAGGGCGAGTTGACCGAACAGATGCAGCGCTATGCGCGCGCACGCGTCGAACGGTTTGACCACCTGTGCGGTTATATTGTTTGTGCAAAGTCGCCTACCTGCGGTATGGAGCGCGTGCGCGTTTACGAACCTGAAAGTAAAAATAACCGCAAAACAGGCCGCGGCCTTTACACTGCAGAACTCATGACGCGTTTTCCCTGGATGCCGGTGGAGGAGGACGGGCGGTTGCACGACCCGGAACTGCGGGAAAATTTTATGGAGCGTATTTGCGCGTTGCAGGAACTGAACCAGCTGCGGCGTGATGGCCTGACCCGTGCCGGATTGATTGCTTTTCACAGCCGATACAAACTGTTGTTGATGGCTCACTCTCAACCCAAATACCGTGAACTGGGGCCATTTGTTGCACAATTGCATCAGTGGCCAGATCCGCAAGCTTACTTTTTGGCCTATCGCCAGCGGCTGATGGATATCCTTTCTTATCTCCCCGACCGCCGTAATCATACTAATGTGCTCATGCATATCCAGGGCTATTTTCGCAAGCAGCTTAACGCGCGTCAGCGCAAGGAACTGGCGCAGCTTATTGAACGTTATCGCCAGGGGACTCAGCCGCTGTTAGCCCCGATGACGTTACTCAAGCACTACCTGGCGGAATATCCCGATGCTTATCTTGCCCGGCAGCGCTATTTCGATCCCTGCCCTGAAGCGCTGCGCCTGCGTTATGGTCAGTAATCAGGAACATTATGCCCATTCATCTGGTCTGGTTTCGTAACGATTTGCGTATTCATGATAACCTGGCGCTCGCCGCAGCCTGCCGTAATAGTAAGGCGCGTGTGCTGGCGTTGTTTATCGCCACGCCCGGGCAGTGGCGTTTGCACAATATGGCGCCGCGCCAGGCCTGGTTTATCCAGCAGCACGTTGATATGCTGCAGGCGTCGCTGGCGGCAAAGGGGATCCCGCTGCGCGTGTTGGCTGCGCACGATTTCGCCGCCTGTGCAGGCGTGATTAAAACATACTGCGCTGATAATGATGTCGATGCGCTTTTTTACAATTATCAGTATGAACTTAACGAGCGGCGGCGCGATGCGGCGGTGGAAAAGGCGCTGGGCGATAAGGTGCTCTGTCAGGGGTTTGACGATAGCGTACTGCTCGCTCCCGGCAGTATTACGACCGGCAACCACGCGATGTATAAAGTATTTACGCCGTTTAGTAAGGCTTTTTTGCATCGCTTGCGGGAAGAGACGCCGATGCGTCTGCCTGCTCCGCAGGCGCGGGAAAGCGGAGCAGTAAAGGCGCCTGCGCATTGCAGGTTTGACTATCCGCAGCAGGAAGTGGATGCGCAATTATTCCCGGTTGGTGAAATGGCGGCGCTTTATCGGCTGCGCCAGTTTTGCCGACATGCGGCAAAAGATTATCTGGCGCAGCGCGATTTCCCGGCGTTAAATGGCACCAGCCTGCTTTCTGCGTATCTTACCGTCGGCGTGCTGTCGCCGCGGCAGTGTCTGCATGGCCTGCTGGCGGAGCATCCCGGCGCGCTTGAAGGCGATAGCGGCGCTGTCTGGCTTAATCAATTGATATGGCGGGAATTCTACCGCCATCTGTTAACATACAACCCGGCGTTGTGTTGCCACCGTTCCTTCATTGACTGGACGGAAAAAGTAAAATGGCGGAATAACGCAAAAGCGCTGCGGGCATGGCAGGAGGGCTATACCGGCTATCCGATTATTGATGCGGCTATGCGGCAGTTGAATGCGACAGGCTGGATGCACAATCGCCTGCGTATGGTGGCGGCGAGTTTCCTGGTTAAGGATTTGCTTATCGACTGGCGCGAAGGAGAACGTTATTTTATCTCCCGGCTTGTGGATGGCGATTTAGCCGCTAACAATGGCGGTTGGCAGTGGTCGGCCTCAACCGGAACCGATGCCTCCCCCTGGTTTCGCATCTTTAACCCGACTACGCAGGGCCTGCGATTTGACGCACAAGGCGATTTTATCCGCTACTGGGTGCCAGAGCTTAATGTTGTGCCGGGTAAAGCGGTTCATGAACCGTGGCGCTGGGCGGAAAAAAACGGTTATCGCCTCGATTATCCCCGACCGATAGTGGAGCATAAACAGGCGCGCGCTGCGGCGCTGGCGGCCTATCAGGCCGCCCGTAAAAATAAGGAAAAAGCAGTATGAAAAATGTTGAACTGGAAACGTTGATCAATGAAAAACTGAACAGCGCAGCCTTCAGCGATTATGTCCCGAACGGTCTTCAGGTTGAAGGGCGGGAGAATATACAAAATGTGGTGGTCGGCGTGACGGCCAGCCAGGCGCTGGTGGATGAAGCGGTACGTCAGCAGGCGGACGCCATTATCGTGCATCATGGTTACTTCTGGAAAAATGAATCGCCAGTGATTTGTGGTATGAAACGCCGCCGCCTGAAGGCGCTGCTGGCGAATGATATCAATCTTTACGGATGGCACCTGCCGCTGGATGCGCACCCGGAGCTTGGCAACAATGCGCAACTGGCGAACCTGCTGGGTATCGAGGTGAAAGGGGAAATTGAGCCGCTGGTGCTCTGGGGCGAGATGCGTTTGCCCGTGCCGGGCCTTGAGCTGGCTTCCTGGCTGGAGGCGCGCCTGGGCCGCAAGCCACTTTGGTGCGGCGATGCCGGGCCGGATGTGATAAAGCGCGTGGCCTGGTGTAGCGGCGGCGGGCAGGGTTTTATTGACGCCGCCGCGCGTTTTGGCGTGGATGCCTTTATTACCGGCGAAGTTTCTGAGCAGACCATCCATTCAGCGCGTGAACAGGGGCTGCATTTCTATGCCGCCGGACATCATGCGACCGAGCGCGGCGGCATTCGCGCGCTGGGAGAGTGGCTGGATGCCGCTACGGAGCTAAACGTGACGTTTGTCGATATTCCTAATCCTGCTTGACTGTGAGGTAGATGTGCAACGAGCGCGCTGTTATTTGCTGGGAGAAGGGGCGGTGGTGCTGGAACTGGAGCCGCCGGTTACTCTGCAAAGCCAGAAGCGAATTTGGGGGCTGGTGCGCCGGCTGGCGGATATGCCTTCGGTTATGGAGGCGATTCCGGGAATGAATAACCTGACTGTGATCCTGCGGGATCCTGACGCCGACGCGCTGGGTGCGATTGAGCGTCTGCAGCGCTGGTGGGAGGAGAGCGACGCTATTGAGCTAACCTCGCGGCGGGTGGATATTCCGGTCATTTACGGTAAAACGGCGGGGCCGGACCTGGCATTGGTGGCGCAGCGCGTTGGGTTGAGCGAGCGCCAGGTCGTGGAATGCCATAGCAGTGTGGATTATGTTGTCTGGCTGTTGGGGTTTCAGCCGGGATTTCCTTATCTCGGCGGGCTGCCTGACAGACTGGCGGTGGCGCGACGCGATGTGCCGCGCCTGGCGGTACCGGCGGGTTCTGTCGGCATTGGTGGTAGTCAGACCGGTATCTATCCGCTGGAAACGCCGGGGGGCTGGCAGTTGATTGGCCGCACGTCGCTGCGCTTGTTCGACCCATGTCGGGAAACGCCGACGCTGCTTAGCCCTGGCGATACCGTGCGCTTTATTCCGCAAAAGGAGGGGGTATGTTGAAGATGCTTCGCGCTGGAATACTGACCACGGTACAGGATCGGGGGCGCGCCGGCTACCGGATGGGCGGCGTAAGCCGTAGCGGGGCGCTGGATATGCCGTCACTGATTGTTGCCAATGTGCTGGTGGGCAATGATCCGGGCGCAGCCGCGCTGGAAATCACGCTGGGAAACTGTCTGATTGAATTTACCCGCGACGGATGGTTCGCCCTGACGGGGGCCGACTGTGCGGCGCAACTGGATGATAAGCCTGTCTGGACTGGCTGGCGGCAACCGGCAAAAGCCGGGCAGCGCCTGCGCTTAACGATGCCGCAGCGCGGGATGCGCAGCTATCTGGCAGTCGCAGGCGGTCTGGATGTCCCTGAGATAATGGGATCGCGTAGCACCGATTTGAAAGGCGCTTTTGGTGGGGTTGAGGGGCGGGAGCTACGCGACGGCGATGAGCTTGCCGCGCTGCCCGGGCGAACCTTTAGTGAAGCGCGCGGCGTCAGACAGTTATTGCGGGGTAACCGCATTCGCGCGCTGCCGGGGCCGGAATATTGTGAATTTAGCCGCGAAGCGAAAGAAAATTTCTGGCGTTTGCCGTGGCAGATTAGCCCGCAGAGCAATCGCATGGGCTACCGCCTGCAGGGCCAGACGCTGGAGCGCGAAGCGCTACGCGAGCTGACTTCGCACGGGTTGCTGCCTGGCGTTGTACAGGTGCCGCATAGCGGACAGCCAATTGTTCTGATGAACGATGCGCAGACGACCGGCGGCTATCCGCGAATTGCCTGCATTATCGAAGCCGATCTGCATCACCTTGCACAGGTCCGTCTGGGCGAGCCGATTCATTTTGTGCAGTGCTCGCTGGAAGAAGCGCTAAAGGCGCGGCGCGAGCAGCGGGTTTATTTTGAACAACTGACCTGGCAGCTTAACGGCGAGTCGGGCGCCTGATTTTACGAAGGATAGTTGCTATGCCTGAAGGCCCGGAGATTCGCCGCGCGGCGGATCGGCTGGAAGAGGCGGTGCTCGGCAAGCCGTTGACGCAGGTCTGGTTTGCCTTCCCCGGTTTAAAAACTTATGAACCCTTGCTTACCGGGGAATGCATCGATCGCATTGAGACGCGAGGTAAAGCGTTATTGACCCATTTTTCCAGCGGTCAGACGCTTTACAGCCATAACCAGCTTTACGGAGTGTGGCGTGTGGCGAGGGCCGGTGAGCAGCCGGAAAGCAAGCGCAGCCTGCGGGTTCGGCTGGAAACGGCGGACAAGGCCATTTTGCTTTACAGCGCCTCTGATATCGTCATGCTTGATGAAGCGGGCCTGGCTTCACACCCTTTTTTGCAGCGTGTGGGGCCGGACGTGCTGGATATGACGTTAACGGCAGAACAGGTTAAAGCGCGGCTTTTGTCGCCGCGATTTTGTCGCCGCCAGTTTGCCGGCCTGTTACTGGATCAGGCTTTCCTTGCCGGGTTGGGAAATTATCTGCGGGTAGAAATCCTCTGGCAGGCGCAACTGGCGCCCCGGCATCGCGCCGTAGATTTGACGACACAACAGCTTGATGCGCTGGCCCGCGCCTGTCTTGATATTGCGCGTCTGTCATATCAGACCCGGGGTAAAGTCGATGAAAACCGCCATCATGGGGCGCTGTTTCGTTTTCATGTTTTTCATCGCGACGGGGAACGCTGTGAGCGCTGCGGGGGCGTCATAGAAAAAATGACGCTGGCATCGCGTCCCTTTTACTGGTGCGCGCGCTGTCAGAAATAAGTCGTTGCGCGTAGGCGGCTGCGCAGCGAAGACGGCAGGATAAAGCGGGTAGAACGCTTTTCCCGGGTTGTGCTTAGCGATTGTAAAATCAATATCAATGCGAGACTGCTGACAAACCCCATCCTGGCGCAGACAGGATGGATGAAGTACAATAAAAAATAAGGAAAATCAAGGCATTGTTTTTCGCCTGCTTACCACAAAGAAGGAAAAACCCCGTTTTTTCCTTTTTTGTCAACAGTCTGAATGCCTGGCGTTGCTTTGACTGGCAATACGGGCCGATGTCGTTCGGCCCGTATTGATAACTGGCCCAGGTTGCCCGTTATGAATTTTTTTTCAGATCGGATGTAAATTCGCGCTGCGTATAACCGGTATACAGTTGGCGGGGGCGCGCAATTTTAATACCGTCGTCATGCATTTCATTCCAGTGCGCAATCCAGCCGATGGTGCGCGCCATCGCGAAGATAACCGTGAACATGGAAGACGGAATCCCCATTGCTTTCAGAATAATGCCGGAATAGAAGTCAACGTTCGGGTACAGCTTACGTTCGATGAAGTAGGGGTCGTTAAGCGCAATGTGTTCAAGCTCCATTGCGACTTCTAACAGATCGTCTTTCATGCCAAGTTCGTTAAGCACTTCATGGCAGGTTTCGCGCATAACGGTTGCGCGTGGATCGTAATTCTTATAGACGCGATGACCAAAACCCATCAGGCGGAAAGAGTCATTCTTGTCCTTCGCACGGCGCAGAAACTCAGGGATATGATCCACAGAATTAATCTCTTCCAGCATTTTCAGACAGGCTTCATTCGCGCCGCCGTGCGCCGGCCCCCATAGCGAAGCGATACCGGCGGCGATGCAGGCAAACGGGTTAGCGCCCGATGAACCCGCCGTGCGCACGGTGGAGGTGGAGGCGTTCTGTTCGTGGTCAGCATGCAGAATCAGAATACGATCCATCGCCCGCTCCAGCACAGGGTTCACTTTGTACTCTTCGCACGGCGTGGAGAACATCATATTCAGGAAGTTACCCGCGTAGGAGAGATCATTACGCGGGTAGACAAACGGCTGACCGATAGAATATTTGTAGCACATAGCCGCCATAGTCGGCATTTTCGACAGCAGACGGAATGCGGCAATTTCGCGGTGTCGTGGATTATTGACATCCAGCGAGTCGTGGTAAAACGCCGCCAGCGCGCCGGTTACGCCGCACATTACCGCCATAGGGTGGGAGTCGCGGCGAAAGCCGTGGAACAGTCGCGTAATCTGCTCGTGAATCATGGTATGGCGCGTTACGGTAATGATGAATTCTCTATATTCTTCCGGGGTCGGCTTTTCGCCGTACAGCAGGATATAGCACACTTCCAGATAGTTCGACTGGGTTGCCAGTTGATCGATAGGGTAGCCGCGGTGCAATAAAATACCTTCATCGCCGTCGATAAAGGTGATTTTGGATTCGCAGGAAGCCGTGGAGGTAAAACCGGGATCGAAGGTGAACACCCCTTTTGAGCCAAGCGTACGAACGTCTAACACATCCTGCCCGAGCGTGCCTTTTAGCACGTCCAGTTCAACGGTGTCGCCATTACAGGTAAGCGTTGCTTTTTTATCAGCCATTTATGGTCTCCTTAGCGCCTTTATAGGACAGGGCTGCCAGCGCCTGATTCATGTTATTCGCTATGTTGCCAGTTTGTTTTATGGCGCGTGACTCTGTGTCAGAGGAGGAAACCAGGGTACAGAGTGTCAGGCGGCGTGCAGGCAGTGCATAGTACAGTATGAAACGTGAATAAATCAGGTGGTTAGCAACCGTTGTGATGTTCTTTATGTACCACTAATACCGGGCCTGGTTACATCGGTCAAGACCCCTCACTGTTACATAACTTTTTCATGGGTGAAAGAGTGACCAGGTAACTTTCATGAATTATAGGGATGGTTCGCCGTTGTTTGTAACAAAATTGTTTAACTTTTGTCAATTTCAATGAGTAAAAATTAAAATATTGTTTTAATCGTGATGTAAGTCACTGTTCAGACCAAAAGAGGGCAAAGTGTTTGTGGGTCAATTGTAATGATATTGTGAACGACCTATACTGCCGCCAGGTCTCCGGAACACTCTGCTATCCCGAGCCACCCAGCGTAGTAACCCGTCAATTTAACATCTGGATGCAGTTGTTTTTACATGACGCAGAGTTATAGAAACAGGCGCTGTCTGACCCGCCCGCAGATCCGGAGGAGGGAACAAAATAATAACAGCATTGTGGGCAAAACCGTGAAAAAACAAAGACCTGTTAATTTGGATCTCACTACGATCCGATTTCCTGTAACGGCTATCGCGTCCATTCTCCACCGCGTTTCCGGCGTGATCACCTTTGTGGCGGTCGGTATTCTGCTTTGGATACTGGGGCTGTCTCTCTCATCACAAGAAGGTTTCCTGGTCGCTTCATCCATTATGAGCGGCTTTTTCGTCAAGTTCATTATGTGGGGCATCCTGACGGCGCTGGCTTATCACGTTGTTGTGGGTGTTCGCCATTTGTTGATGGACGCGGGCTATCTGGAAGAATCGTTCGAGGCAGGCACGCGTTCTGCTAACGTCTCTTTTGTTATCACCGTCGTGTTATCCATTCTGGCAGGAGTACTGGTATGGTAAGCAATGCTTCCGCTCTGGGGCGCAACGGCATCCAGGACTTCCTGCTGGTTCGCGCTACCGCAATTGTTATCACGCTTTACGTCATCTACATGGTGGTCTTTTTCGCAACCGCTGGCGAACTGACCTGGACGCTGTGGACTGGCTTCTTCTCCTCAGGCTTCACCAAAGTCTTCACGTTGCTCACGCTGCTTTCCACACTTATTCATGCCTGGATCGGCATGTGGCAGGTGTTGACCGATTACGTCAAACCTGTGGCGATTCGCCTGTTTCTCCAGCTTGCTATCGTTGTGGCGCTGCTGGTCTACGTCATTTATGGATTTGTTGTGGTGTGGGGTGTGTAATGAAATTGCCAGTCAGAGAGTTTGATGCTGTTGTTATCGGCGCAGGGGGGGCGGGTATGCGCGCCGCGCTGCAAATTTCCCGGTCGGGCCAGTCCTGCGCGCTGTTGTCTAAAGTGTTTCCTACACGTTCTCATACGGTATCTGCGCAGGGGGGCATTACCGTTGCGCTCGGCAATTCCCATGAAGATAACTGGGAATGGCATATGTACGATACGGTAAAAGGGTCCGATTATATCGGTGACCAGGACGCTATTGAGTATATGTGCAAAACTGGCCCGGAAGCGATTCTGGAGCTGGAGCATATGGGGTTGCCGTTTTCCCGCCTCGACGATGGGCGCATTTATCAGCGCCCGTTCGGCGGCCAGTCTAAAAACTTCGGCGGCGAACAGGCAGCGCGTACCGCTGCCGCCGCGGATCGTACCGGTCATGCGCTGTTGCATACGCTTTATCAGCAGAACCTTAAAAATCACACCACAATTTTCTCCGAATGGTATGCGCTCGATTTGGTGAAAAACCAGGACGGTGCCGTGGTTGGGTGTACTGCGTTGTGCATTGAAACCGGCGAAGTCGTCTACTTTAAGGCCCGCGCAACGGTGCTGGCGACCGGCGGCGCAGGGCGTATTTACCAGTCCACCACTAACGCGCACATCAATACCGGCGATGGCGTTGGCATGGCGCTGCGCGCTGGGGTGCCAGTGCAGGATATGGAAATGTGGCAGTTTCACCCAACCGGCATTGCCGGAGCCGGGGTGCTTGTTACCGAGGGGTGTCGCGGCGAAGGCGGCTATTTGCTGAATAAGCACGGCGAGCGCTTTATGGAGCGTTATGCGCCAAATGCGAAAGATCTGGCCGGTCGAGACGTGGTGGCGCGCTCTATCATGATTGAAATTCGCGAGGGCCGCGGCTGCGATGGCCCCTGGGGGCCGCATGCCAAACTGAAGCTCGATCATCTGGGCAAAGAGGTGCTGGAATCCCGCCTGCCGGGCATCCTGGAGCTGTCGCGTACTTTCGCGCACGTAGACCCGGTTAAAGAGCCGATTCCGGTTATCCCTACCTGCCATTATATGATGGGGGGCATCCCCACTCGCGTAAGCGGCCAGGCGCTGACCGTCAATGCGCAGGGCGAGGATGTGCTCATTCCGGGTTTGTTTGCCGTAGGTGAAATCGCCTGTGTATCGGTGCATGGCGCTAACCGCCTCGGCGGCAACTCGTTGCTTGACCTTGTCGTTTTCGGCCGCGCGGCGGGCGTGCATTTACAGGAATCTATTTCTGAGCAGGGGACGCTGCGTGACGCCAGCGAGTCCGATGTTGAAGCCTCTCTGGAGCGCCTTAATCGCTGGAACGGCAACCGCAGCGGTGAAGACCCGGTACAGATTCGTAAAGCGCTGCAGGAATGTATGCAGCACAATTTCTCCGTGTTTCGTGAAGGCGAGGCAATGGCGAAAGGGCTGGAGCAGCTTAAAACGATTCGCGAACGTCTGAAGAATGCCCGGCTGGACGATACTTCCAGCGAATTCAATACTCAGCGCGTGGAGTGCCTTGAGCTTGATAACCTGATGGAAACCGCTTACGCCACCGCTATGTCGGCTAACTACCGTACTGAGAGCCGCGGCGCTCACAGCCGTTTCGACTACCCGGACAGGGATGATGAGAACTGGCTATGCCACTCCGTGTATTTACCGCAGCAGGATGCCATGACGCGCCGCAAGGTGAATATGGAACCGAAACTGCGTGCGGCGTTCCCGCCGAAAATACGTACTTACTAATCGCGGAGGCAAGGTGATGAAGCTCGAATTTTCAATCTATCGTTACAACCCGGATGTCGATACTGCGCCGCGTATGCAGGAGTACGTGCTGGAAGCTGAAGACGGGCGCGACATGATGTTGCTCGATGCGCTTATTCAGCTCAAAGAAAAAGATCCGACGCTGGCGTTTCGCCGCTCCTGCCGCGAAGGCGTCTGCGGTTCTGACGGCGTGAACATGAATGGTAAAAATGGCCTGGCCTGTATTACGCCTGTTTCTGCCCTTGGCAACGGAAAACAGAAAATTGTGATCCGCCCCCTGCCCGGGCTGCCGGTTGTCAGGGATCTGGTCGTAGATATGGGGCAATTCTATGCGCAATATGAGAAAATCAAACCTTACCTGTTGAATAATGGGCGGAATCCACCTGCGCGCGAACACCTGCAAAGCCCTGCGCAGCGTGAAAAACTGGACGGACTGTATGAGTGTATTTTGTGTGCCTGTTGCTCAACGTCCTGTCCTTCTTTCTGGTGGAATCCGGATAAGTTCATTGGTCCGGCAGGACTGTTGGCAGCGTATCGTTTTTTGATTGACAGCCGTGATACCGAAACCCGCAGCCGGCTTGACGGCTTAAGCGATGCGTTCAGCGTATTCCGCTGTCACGGTATTATGAACTGCGTCAGCGTTTGTCCGAAGGGATTAAACCCGACGCGCGCCATCGGTCACATTAAGTCAATGTTACTGCAAAAAAATGCGTAAAAGCAGGTAAAGATACCGGGAGCGAGCGCTCCCGGTAGTGTAAAAGAGTCATGACAGGAAATCTTTAAAAACCGCTGCTTAGGTATTTTATTACATCGGCAAAAGGAGCGAAGCAGGCCAACGCCGTCGCAGACTGGCTGGCGTGAATATTCATCACGTCATTCGGCGCGAGACAAGGCGGCCGCAGAGCAGATCCCCGGGAGCATAGAAGGCTATGTGACCGGGGTGAGCGAAGCAGGCCAACGCTGTCGCAGACTGGCTGGCGTGAATATTCATCACGTCTTCGGCGCGAGACAAGGCGGCCGCAGAGCAAATTCCCGGGAGCATAGAAGGCTATGTGACCGGGGTGAGCGAAGCAGGCCAACGCCGTCGCAGACTGGCTGGCGTGAATATTCATCACGTCATTCGGCGCGAGACAAGGCGGCCGCAGAGCAAATTCCCGGGAGCATAGAAGGCTATGTGACCGGGGTGAGCGAAGCAGGCCAACGCTGTCGCAGACTGGCTGGCGTGAATATTCATCACGTCTTCGGCGCGAGACAAGGCGGCCGCAGAGCAAATTCCCGGGAGCATAGAAGGCTATGTGACCGGGGTGAGCGAAGCAGGCCAACGCCGTCGCAGACTGGCTGGCGTGAATATTCATCACGTCATTCGGCGCGAGACAAGGCGGCCGCAGAGCAAATTCCCGGGAGCGTAGAAGGCTATGTGACCAGGGTGAGCGAAGCAGGGCAACGCCGTCGCAGCCCGAATGACGTAGATGAAAAGCGGTTTTTAAAGGTTCCTTCGCGAGCTGGGTACTATGCTCGCCCTGGAATCGCAGGTCACGCGCGCTTTGGCGTGCGTAATAGTTATCCACGGCGAATAAGCAAAAATAGGCTTAAGGATCACGATGCAGAACGGCGCAATGAAAGCCTGGCTGGACTCTTCTTATCTTTCTGGCGCGAACCAGTCCTGGATAGAGCAGCTCTATGAAGATTTCTTAACCGATCCTGACTCAGTGGACGCCGCCTGGCGCGCCATGTTCCAGCAGTTACCTGGCGTTGGCGCCGGGCCGGATCAGTTCCATTCCAAAACCCGAGATTATTTCCGTCGTCTGGCTAAAGACGCTACGCGCTACGCCACGTCTATTACCGATCCGGACACTGACGCCAAACAGGTGAAGGTTCTCCAGTTGATTAACGCCTACCGTTTTCGAGGCCATCAGCAGGCAAACCTTGACCCGCTTGGCCTGTGGAAACAGGATGTGGTGCCGGATCTGGATCCTGCTTTCCATAATCTGACGCAAGCCGACTTTCAGGAAAGCTTTAACGTTGGTTCCTTTGCGATTGGCAAAGATACGATGAAGCTTGGCGATTTGATTGATGCCCTGAAGAAAACTTATTGCGGCTCAATCGGCGCGGAATATATGCACATCACCAATACGGAAGAGAAACGCTGGATCCAACAGCGGATTGAATCCGTTGTTGGACATGCTGAATTTTCGGTGGAGGAGAAAAAGCGTTTTCTGAGCGAACTGACCGCTGCAGAAGGGCTGGAGCGCTATCTGGGCGCTAAATTCCCGGGCGCCAAGCGCTTCTCGCTCGAAGGCGGCGATGCGCTTATCCCTATGCTCAAAGAGATGATACGCCATGCGGGCAAGAGCGGTACGCGAGAGGTTGTGCTGGGTATGGCGCACCGCGGGCGGCTTAATGTATTGATTAACGTGTTGGGTAAAAAACCGCAGGATCTGTTTGACGAGTTTGCCGGTAAGCATAAAGAGCACCTCGGTACCGGCGACGTTAAATACCATATGGGCTTCTCCTCTGATGTGGAAACCGAAGGCGGACTGGTGCATCTGGCGCTGGCGTTTAACCCTTCTCACCTGGAAATTGTTAGCCCGGTGGTGATGGGATCGGTGCGTGCGCGTCTGGACAGACTCTCCCAGCCGGGCAGCAGCCAGGTCTTGCCGATTACCATTCATGGCGATGCGGCCGTGACCGGACAGGGTGTTGTGCAGGAAACCCTGAATATGTCCAAAGCCCGCGGTTATGAAGTGGGGGGCACGGTACGTATTGTTATCAACAACCAGGTGGGTTTTACCACGTCAAACCCGCTGGACGCGCGCTCAACGCCATACTGCACTGATATTGGCAAAATGGTGCAGGCGCCGATTTTCCACGTTAACGCAGACGATCCGCAAGCCGTTGCGTTCGTTACCCGCCTAGCGCTGGATTTCCGTAATACGTTTAAGCGAGATGTGTTTATCGACCTGGTTTGCTATCGCCGCCACGGCCACAACGAGGCCGACGAACCGAGTGCAACCCAGCCGCTGATGTACCAGAAAATAAAGAAACATCCAACGCCGCGTAAAATCTATGCCGACAAGCTGGAACAGGAGGGTATCGGAACGCTGGAAGACGCCACGGAAATGGTCAATCTGTATCGCGATGCGCTGGATGCTGGCGAGTGTGTGGTACAGGAGTGGCGTCCGATGAATCTGCATTCGTTCACCTGGTCGCCTTATCTTAACCACGAATGGGATGAAAGTTATCCCAATAAAGTGGACATGAAGCGCCTGCAGGAGCTGGCCAGGCGCATCAGCACGGTGCCGGAAGCCATTACGATGCAATCCCGCGTGGAAAAAATTTATAGCGATCGCCAGCTAATGGCCGCGGGTGAAAAACCGTTTGACTGGGGCGGCGCCGAAACGCTGGCTTACGCCACGCTTGTGGATGAAGGCATTCCGGTGCGTATTTCCGGTGAAGACTCAGGCCGCGGCACGTTCTTTCATCGCCATGCGGTTATTCACAACCAGAGCAACGGTTCAACCTGGACTCCGCTTGCGCATGTGCATAATGGTCAGGGCGATTTTAAAGTATGGGATTCCGTGCTGTCTGAAGAGGCTGTGCTGGCGTTTGAATACGGCTATGCCACAGCCGAGCCGCGCACGCTGACCATCTGGGAAGCGCAGTTTGGCGATTTCGCCAACGGCGCGCAGGTGGTTATCGATCAGTTCATCAGTTCCGGCGAGCAGAAATGGGGCCGTATGTGTGGTCTGGTCATGCTGCTGCCGCACGGTTACGAAGGGCAGGGGCCGGAGCATTCGTCTGCTCGCCTTGAGCGCTATTTACAACTGTGCGCTGAGCAGAATATGCAGGTTTGCGTGCCGTCCACGCCGGCTCAGGTTTATCACATGTTGCGTCGTCAGGCGCTGCGCGGTATGCGTCGTCCGCTGGTGGTGATGTCGCCAAAATCGCTGTTGCGTCACCCGTTGGCGGTTTCGTCGCTCAATGAGCTGGCGAACGGCACGTTCCAGCCTGCCATTGGCGAAGTTGATGAACTGGATCCAAAAGGCGTGAAGCGCGTGGTGCTTTGTTCCGGTAAGGTTTATTACGACTTGCTGGAACAGCGCCGCAAGCGTGAACAAAACGATGTCGCCATTGTACGCGTTGAACAGCTCTATCCGTTCCCGCACCAGGCGCTGCAGGACGCGTTAAAGCCGTTTGCGCACGTGAAAGACTTTGTCTGGTGTCAGGAAGAACCGCTGAATCAGGGCGCGTGGTATTGTAGCCAGCATCACTTCCGTGAAGCTATTCCTTCAACGGCAGCCTTGCGCTACGCAGGCCGCCCGGCCTCTGCCTCGCCGGCGGTAGGCTATATGTCCGTTCACCAGAAACAGCAGCAGGATCTGGTAAACGACGCGCTGAACATCGATTGATATCAAAGGATAAATAATGAGTAGCGTAGATATTCTTGTTCCGGATCTGCCTGAGTCAGTTGCCGATGCCACCGTGGCGACCTGGCACAAAAAACCGGGAGATAGCGTGCAGCGCGATGAAGTGCTGGTTGAAATCGAAACTGATAAAGTTGTGCTGGAAGTTCCGGCGTCGGCCGACGGCGTGCTGGATGCCGTGCTGGAGGACGAGGGCACGACCGTTACTTCCCGACAGCTTCTGGGCCGCCTGCGCGAAGGCAACAGCAGCGGTAAAGACAGCGGTGCGAAAGCGCAAGAGAAAGCATCCACCCCGGCGCAGCGTCATTCGGCTTCGCTGGAAGAGCAGAACAACGATGCGCTCAGCCCGGCGATTCGCCGCCTGTTGGCCGAACATAGCCTGGATGCCGGTGCGATTAAAGGCACGGGCGTCGGCGGCCGGCTGACGCGTGAAGACGTTGAAAAGCACCTTGCAGGCGATAGCAAAACGCAAAACAAGCCGGAGACGGCCGGGCAGCCCGCTTCCGGGCAGCCGCTGGGCAGCCGCTCTGAGAAGCGCGTGCCGATGACGCGTTTGCGTAAGCGCGTGGCCGAACGTCTGCTGGAGGCGAAAAACGCCACGGCGATGTTGACGACCTTTAACGAAGTGAATATGAAGCCGATTATGGATCTGCGTAAGCAGTACGGTGAAGCATTCGAAAAACGTCACGGCATCCGTCTGGGATTCATGTCCTTCTACGTTAAAGCGGTGGTGGAAGCGCTTAAGCGCTTCCCGGAGGTCAACGCCTCTATCGACGGCGACGATGTGGTGTATCACAACTACTTTGATGTGAGTATGGCGGTCTCCACGCCGCGTGGGCTGGTCACGCCGGTACTTCGGGATGTCGATTTGCTGGGCATGGCGGATTGCGAAAAGCGTATCAAAGAGCTGGCTATTAAAGGCCGGGACGGCAAGCTGACCGTAGACGACCTGACCGGCGGCAACTTCACTATCACCAACGGCGGCGTGTTCGGTTCGCTGATGTCCACGCCAATTATTAATCCGCCGCAGAGCGCCATTCTCGGTATGCACGCGATTAAAGACCGCCCAATGGCCGTTGACGGCCAGGTGGTAATCCTGCCGATGATGTACCTGGCGCTTTCTTACGATCACCGCCTGATTGATGGCCGCGAGTCCGTGAGCTTCCTGGTGGCGATTAAAGAGTTGCTGGAAGACCCGACACGTTTGCTGTTGGACGTATAAGGGCTTCGTCTCTTTCATAAATGGCCGCTCCGCTTGCGGGGCGGCGCCTGTACCCCGAGCGCTCATGCTCATTTATCTGGATGGACAGAATACATGAACTTACACGAATATCAGGCTAAACAACTGTTTGCCCGGTATGGCTTGCCGGCGCCGGTAGGTTATGCCTGTACTAGCCCGCGTGAAGCGGAAGAAGCCGCATCCAAAATAGGCACAGGCCCGTGGGTGGTAAAATGTCAGGTACATGCCGGTGGTCGCGGTAAAGCGGGCGGCGTGAAAGTGGTTAGCAGCAAAGAAGATATTCGCACTTTCGCTGAACAGTGGCTGGGCAAACGCCTGGTCACCTATCAAACAGATGCAGAGGGCCAGCCGGTTAACCAAATTCTGGTGGAAGGCGCGACCGATATTGCTAAAGAACTGTATCTTGGGGCGGTAGTGGATCGCGCTTCCCGTCGCGTGGTGTTTATGGCATCTACGCAAGGCGGCGTGGAAATCGAAAAAGTGGCGCAAGAGACGCCGCACCTGATTCACAAAGTGGCGCTGGATCCGCTGACCGGGCCGATGCCGTATCAGGGCCGCGAACTGGCGTTCAGACTGGGGCTGGAAGGCAGGCAGGTACAGCAGTTTACAAAGATTTTTATGGGGCTTGCGACGCTGTTCCTTGAGCGCGATCTGGCGCTGGTTGAGATTAACCCGCTGGTTATCACCACTCAGGGCGACCTGGTATGCCTTGACGGTAAGCTGGGGGCTGATGGCAACGCGCTGTTCCGCCAGCCGGAGCTGCGTGAAATGCGCGACCAGTCTCAGGAAGATCCGCGGGAAGCGCAGGCGGCGCAGTGGGAGCTTAACTACGTAGCGCTTGACGGCAACATCGGCTGCATGGTGAACGGAGCCGGGCTGGCGATGGGCACGATGGATATCGTTAAACTACACGGCGGCGCGCCGGCAAACTTTCTGGACGTGGGCGGCGGCGCGACTAAAGAGCGTGTGACCGAAGCCTTCAAAATTATCCTGTCTGACGACAACGTGAAAGCCGTGCTGGTAAACATTTTTGGCGGTATTGTGCGCTGCGATCTGATTGCTGACGGCATCATCGGCGCCGTAGCGGAAGTGGGGGTTAACGTTCCGGTCGTCGTGCGTCTGGAGGGCAACAATGCTGAACTGGGAGCGAATAAACTGGCTGAAAGCGGCCTGAATATCATCGCCGCGAAAAGCCTGACCGATGCGGCTCAGCAGGTCGTCGCTGCCGTGGAGGGTAAATAATGTCTATTCTTATTGATAAAAATACCAAAGTCATTTGCCAGGGTTTTACCGGCAGCCAGGGGTCTTTCCACTCAGAGCAGGCGATTGCTTATGGCACAAAGTTGGTCGGTGGCGTAACGCCGGGCAAGGGCGGTACTACGCATCTGGGCCGGCCGGTATTTAATACGGTGCGCGAAGCCGTTGAGGCGACGGGGGCAACCGCGTCAGTGATTTATGTGCCGGCGCCGTTTTGTAAGGATTCTATACTTGAAGCCATTAATGCAGGCATCAAGCTTATCGTGACCATTACTGAAGGTATCCCGACGCTGGATATGCTGACCGTAAAAGTCGCGCTTGATGAGGCTGGCGTGCGCATGATTGGTCCTAACTGCCCGGGGGTGATTACGCCAGGCGAGTGTAAAATCGGTATTATGCCGGGCCATATCCATAAGCCAGGTAAAGTGGGGATTGTGTCCCGTTCCGGTACGCTAACGTATGAAGCGGTTAAACAAACCACGGACTATGGGTTTGGTCAGTCCACCTGCGTAGGCATTGGCGGCGACCCTATTGCGGGATCCAGTTTTATCGATATTCTGAAACTCTTCCAGGACGATCCGCAGACCGAAGCCATTGTGATGATCGGTGAAATCGGCGGAAGCGCGGAAGAGGAGGCCGCCGCCTACATTAAGGCGCACGTGACTAAACCTGTTGTGGGCTACATTGCCGGTGTGACGGCGCCGAAAGGTAAACGTATGGGCCATGCGGGCGCCATCATTGCCGGCGGTAAGGGCACTGCCGATGAAAAATTTGCGGCCCTGGAAGCGGCTGGGGTGAAAACGGTACGTAGCCTGGCGGATATTGGCGAAGCGCTGAAGGCCGTTATCGGTTAATGCTAAAGCGGCACTGCCTTTCTGTGGCGTTGTTATAAAGGCATGCCGTTGTTGGAAAGTTTGAGCCTGAGCCGGGTCAATCCCGCTCAGGCTTTTTGTTTTCTGCGATTTCGGGTGTGAATGGCGTGGTTAAATGCCGCTTTGCTCGTTGATGACGGATAACGGCGCTGCTTTTATTCGTTATTGCGGCAGCGGCGGCGAGCGTTTCAACTTCCAGGCTGAGGTCAAAGCGAGTAAAAACGTGGTTTTGTCCCTTTTGGAATAGAGTAATATTAATTATTTGATTTTTAAACTTTAATTATCACGTTTCGGGTTGGGGTGTTTGGCCTGACGTGTATCACCAGCTCCACATCTTCTTCTTTATTCTTATAACGCTCTGCCGATTCAGGCTGCCAGCCCAACCGTTTTTGCACATTTCCTTCAAAGACCGCCTGGTGTGGGAATGCGCACATTTTTTCTTCATATAGTTTAATTTTGTTATTCATTCGAATGAGAGTGCGTACAAAACGCTTACAGTTTTTGCTATTTCCAGTACCGCCAGTTTCAACCGCTTTTGTCTTCTTTCTGAAACCGGGCATTGCGTCAGGCTGAGTGATATTTGAACAGAGGCAGTAACGTGATCTGTCGGGGTGGCTTAACGCTGTCCTGATTCGGTACTGGCCATGCTAGCCCGCATGGATACGGATATAACGCTTTAGGGTTAGCCATTTAATGCATTAACGGCCATGTAAACTGCGCATGCGCTGTTGTGTGTAATCAGGCGATGCGTGAGCAAAACGCGTTTATATCCAGAGACAGGCGTTGGCCTGGATCCCGCTTTTTTGTTAATTGAAAAGGCAAATCAATATAAATAAAAAGATATTGTCATGTAAACGACGTGTAATAAGATGTGGTTGTTTACTATTCGAAAAAATAAAGATTTCTTTATGTTTTAACGTTACGGTTTTAATTAATTACCGATGATCAATTAAAGCGAAAATGATTATGCTCAGCAGCCAGTAATTTGTATAAGTTAAGATAAATAAATGAATGCTATTATGCACAATAAATTAACATGTAAGTCACTTTTGATGTTAATGATGCTAAATTGTTAACATGGCGCCTGTTAATTGATTTGCGTCAAAGTTTATGGCGCATGTTTTTTAGGGCTTTGGCGGTAATTTGTTGTAAATCAAGCTGGCGCTTGTGGGCTAAATTCGCTATATATTGATCACAATCGTGAAACGCAAAGAAGGTTAATCAAAATCCTGTTTATTGTATGGGTGTTGCGGCGTAATATATTTACGGAAATCGTATGGTATTTTTTTAACGTATTTGTAAACTTCTTTCTTTAAGAGTGAGTTAAGTACATTCTCATCTATGAGGAAGCAAATGTTTTCTATTGGGGCATGCCTTGCAGAACATCTTTTTTGTTCTGTGTCTGGAGTCTTCATGTGAAGAGCAAGGAGTCAGGATGTTTGATATCGTCGAACTGTCGCGTTTACAGTTTGCCTTGACCGCGATGTACCACTTCCTTTTTGTGCCGTTAACGCTGGGTATGGCGTTTTTGTTGGCCATAATGGAAACGGTATATGTGCTGACAGGTAAGCAAATCTATAAAGATATGACCAAATTCTGGGGCAAGTTGTTTGGTATCAACTTTGCGCTGGGGGTCGCAACGGGTCTGACTATGGAGTTCCAGTTCGGAACGAACTGGTCTTATTATTCTCATTACGTCGGTGATATTTTCGGCGCGCCGCTGGCTATCGAAGGGTTGATGGCCTTCTTCCTGGAATCCACGTTTGTCGGCCTGTTTTTCTTTGGCTGGGATCGCCTGGGTAAAGTACAGCACATGGCGGTAACCTGGCTTGTAGCGCTGGGCTCCAACCTGTCTGCATTGTGGATCCTCATCGCCAACGGTTGGATGCAAAACCCGATTGCCTCAGACTTTAACTTTGAAACCATGCGCATGGAGATGGTCAGCTTTGCCGACCTGGTTCTCAACCCGGTTGCGCAGGTGAAATTTGTTCATACCGTGGCCTCTGGCTATGTGACTGGCGCGATGTTCATTTTGGGCATCAGCGCATGGTATATGTTGAAAGGGCGCGACATGGCGTTCGCGAAACGCTCCTTTGCCATCGCCGCCAGCTTTGGTATGGCGGCTGTGCTTTCCGTCATTGTGCTTGGCGATGAATCCGGCTATGAGATGGGGGATGTCCAAAAGACCAAATTAGCCGCGATTGAAGCTGAATGGGAAACGCAGCCGGCGCCAGCCGCCTTTACGCTGTTCGGCATCCCGGATCAGGAAAAGCAAAGAAACGACTTCCAGATTCAGATCCCCTACGCGCTGGGGTTGATCGCCACCCGTTCAATAGACAAGCCGGTTATTGGCCTTAAAGATCTGATGGTGCAGCATGAAGCGCGTATTCGTAACGGTATGCAGGCGTATCACCTGCTTGAAGCGTTGCGTAACGGCTCCACGGATCAGACAGTGCGCGATAATTTCAACGCTGTGAAAAAAGATTTGGGCTACGGGCTGTTGCTTAAGCGCTACACGCCAAACGTTACCGATGCCACAGAAGCGCAGATCAAGCAGGCGACGAAAGACTCTATTCCAAGCGTGTTGCCGCTTTACTTCGCGTTTCGCATCATGGTGGCCTGCGGCTTCCTGCTGCTCATCATTATTGCCGCTTCTTTCTGGACGGTTATACGCAACCGCATAGGCGAAAAGAAATGGGTGCTGCGCGCCGCGCTGTTCGGCATTCCTCTGCCGTGGATAGCGGTAGAAGCAGGTTGGTTTGTGGCTGAATATGGCCGCCAGCCCTGGGCAATCGGTGAAGTGTTGCCGACTGCCGTGGCGAACTCCACGCTGACTGCAGGCGATCTGATCTTCTCGATGGTTCTCATCTGCGGCCTTTATACGCTGTTCCTGGTGGCTGAGTTGTTCCTGATGTTCAAATTTGCCCGCCTTGGCCCAAGCAGCCTGAAGACCGGTCGTTATCACTTTGAGCAAACCAGCGCTCAGCCGGCACGCTAAGACAGGAGTCGAGAAATGATCGATTATGAAGTATTGCGTTTTATCTGGTGGCTGCTTATCGGCGTTTTGCTGATTGGTTTTGCCGTCACCGATGGTTTTGATATGGGTGTTGGTATGCTGACCCGCTTTCTCGGGCACAGCGATACTGAACGGCGCGTAATGATCAACAGCATCGCTCCGCACTGGGATGGTAACCAGGTATGGCTGATTACCGCCGGCGGCGCGCTGTTCGCCGCCTGGCCGATGGTGTATGCCGCCGCGTTCTCGGGGTTCTATGTCGCAATGATTCTGGTGCTGGCCGCTTTGTTCTTCCGCCCGGTGGGTTTTGACTACCGTTCGAAGATAGAAGACGCCCGCTGGCGCAATATGTGGGACTGGGGCATTTTCGTAGGCAGCTTCGTGCCGCCGCTGGTGATTGGCGTGGCTTTCGGCAACCTGTTGCAGGGCGTGCCGTTTAGCGTGGATGAATATCTGCGTTTGACCTACACAGGCAACTTCTTTCAGTTGCTGAACCCGTTTGGCCTGCTGGCCGGCGTGGTGAGTGTGGCGATGATTTTGACGCAGGGCGCTACTTATTTGCAAATGCGCACCACCGGCGAACTTCGTCTGCGTACCCGTACAACCGCGCAGATCTCTGCGCTGGTCATGATGGTGTGTTTTGTGCTGGCTGGTGTTTGGGTGGTTTACGGTATTGATGGCTACGTAGTGACGTCAACGCTGGATACCCATGCTGCGTCTAACCCGTTAATGAAAGCGGTCGCGCGTCAGCCCGGCGCATGGCTTGCGAACTTTAACAATATGCCGGCGTTGTGGGCTATCCCTGCGTTGGGCGTGGCGTTGCCGCTGCTGACCGTGCTCTGCTCGCGTATTGAGCGTGGCGCGTGGGCGTTTGTGTTCTCTTCGCTGACGCTCGCCTGCGTGATTCTGACGGCGGGCATTGCGATGTTCCCGTTCGTTATGCCGTCCAGCACAATGATGAACGCCAGCCTGACGATGTGGGATGCCACCTCCAGCCAGTTGACGCTAAACCTGATGACCTGGGTCGCTGTCGTATTTGTACCCATTATCCTGGCCTACACCGCCTGGTGTTACTGGAAAATGTTTGGGCGTATCACCAAAGCGCATATTGAAAGCAACAGCAACACTCTGTACTGAGTGAGGAGATAAGCATGTGGTATTTTGCATGGATACTGGGAACGCTGCTGGCCTGTGCCGTTGGGGTATTAACCGCGCTGGCGATTGAGCAAGCCGAGTCTCGTAACAACGGATGAATAAAATTATTGCAACGCTTTACGCGGTAATGGATAAGCGCCCTTTAAGGGCGCTTTCCTTAGTCCTGGCGCTGCTGCTCGCAGGGTGTATTTTCTGGGATCCGTCGCGCTTTGCGGCGAAAACCAGCGCTCTGTCAGTGTGGCACGGTTTTTTGTTAATGTGGGCGGTTTGCGCGGGCGTTATTCACGGTGTGGGATTCAGGCCTGCGGCGCTGCGCTGGCAGGGTTTTTTCTGTCCGCTTATCGCTGACCTGGCGTTGATTGCTGGCCTGATGTTTTTCTTTTTCCAGGCTTTTGCGCCTTCTGTTTATGGGTCAGGCTGACCCATAAATATTTATCTTTCCCTTCCTTCCTCCCATTCCAAACCCCGATTTGCTTGCGTATAGTAGCTACGTTTATTTGGCATGCCGGGATGTAGAGTGAGCACGATGTTGTTTCGATGGCCGGTTCGGGTCTACTACGAAGACACCGATGCCGGCGGCGTGGTTTATCACGCCAGCTATGTCGCTTTCTATGAGCGAGCGCGCACAGAAATGCTACGCCATCACCACTTCAGCCAGCAGGCGTTGCTGGAGGAGCGAGTGGCGTTCGTGGTGCGCAGGATGACGCTGGACTATTTCGCACCAGCCAGGCTGGACGATCTGTTGGAGATTCAGAGCGCAATAGCCTCTATGCGTGGTACTTCGCTTGTGTTTTCACAAAAAATTGTCAACGCCGACGGTAAAGTTCTCAATCAGGCCGAGGTACTTATCGTTTGCGTTAATCCGACCATTATGAAGCCCAGAGCGCTTCCTGAGTCCATCGTCGCGGAGTTCAAGCAGTGACTGATATGAATATCCTTGACTTGTTTTTGAAAGCAAGTCTGCTGGTCAAACTCATCATGTTGATTTTAATTGGTTTTTCTATTGCATCATGGGCGATTATTATTCAACGTACGCGTATACTGAATGCTGCGGGGCGTGAGGCCGAGGCCTTTGAGGATAGGTTCTGGTCCGGTATTGAACTGTCGCGTTTGTATCAGGAAAGCCAGGGACGCCGGGAGCACCTCGGCGGTTCAGAGCAAATCTTCTATGCGGGTTTCAAAGAGTTTGCCCGCCTGCACAGGGCGAACAGCCATGCGCCGGAAGCCATTGTTGAAGGGGCGTCGCGCGCTATGCGTATCGCCATGAACCGTGAGCTGGAAAACCTTGAAACGCATATTCCCTTTCTTGGCACAGTCGGCTCCATTAGCCCCTATATCGGCCTGTTTGGCACTGTCTGGGGTATTATGCACGCCTTTATCGCGCTGGGCGCAGTGAAGCAGGCGACGCTGCAAATGGTGGCGCCGGGTATTGCCGAAGCGCTGATTGCGACGGCAATTGGCCTGTTTGCCGCTATCCCTGCCGTTATGGCCTATAACCGGCTCAACCAGCGCGTAAATAAGCTGGAACTGAATTACGACAACTTCATGGAAGAGTTTACGGCGATTCTGCACCGCCAGGCTTTCAGCGCCAGCGAAAGCAATAAGGGGTAAAACATGGCCAGAACACGCAGACGGGGCCGGCGCGAACTGAAGTCAGAAATTAACATCGTTCCGCTGCTGGATGTGCTGCTGGTGCTGTTGCTTATTTTTATGGCGACTGCGCCCATTATCACGCAAAGCGTGGAAGTGGATCTGCCGGATGCGACCGATGCTAAAACGGTAAGTACGAATGACGAACCACCAGTGATTGTCGAAGTCGCAGGCGTCGGTCAGTACAGTATTGTCGTTGGCAAGGAGCGTATAGAGCAGCTACCGCCTGAGCAAGTCGCCGCGCAAGCGCAGCAGCGTCTGGAAGCAAACCCCAAAACGGTATTCCTGATTGGCGGTGCGAAAGATGTGCCCTACGACGAAGTGATTAAGGCTCTTAACCTGCTGCATCAGGCAGGCGTGAAGTCGGTCGGGTTAATGACTCAGCCGATTTGATAACGAGCTGAACAGTTTTGGGGAACCAGGGTGTCTAAGGTAACCGAAGAAAATGCAAAGCTAAAGCGGGCGATCGCAGTCTCTGTCGCGCTGCACATCGTGCTGATAGCGCTGCTGGTATGGAGTTCATTTGACGAACACATCGACGCCAGCGCGGGCGGCGGCGGCGGTTCGATCGACGCTGTGATGGTCGATCCGGGCGCGGTTGTTGATCAGTACAATCGTCAGCAGGATCAGCAGGCAAGCGCCAGGCGTGCCGCTGAACAGCGGGAAAAGCAGGCGCAGCAGCAGGCTGCGGAGATGCGTGAAAAGCAGGCTGCGGAACAGGCGCGTTTAAAACAGCTGGAAAAAGAACGGCTGGAGGCGCAGGAAAAAGCTCGGCAACAGAAAGCGGAGCAGCAAAAACAGGCCGAAGAGGCAGCCCTGCGCCTTCAGGAATTGCAAAAGCAGGCCGCAGAAGCCGCCGCGGCCAAAGCGCAGGCTGAGGCGCAGGCAAAACAGGCGGCGGCGCAGGCAAAGAAAGAAGCTGAAAAAGAAGCGGCCAAAGCGGCGGCCGAGGCGCAGAAAAAAGCGCAACAGGAAGCGGCAAAAAAAGCCCGGCAGGAGGCCGAACAGAAGGCGGCTGAAGCCGCGAAAAAGGCCGCAGCCGAAAAGGCGGCTGCCGAGAAAAAAGCCGCCGCGGCGAAGAAAGCTGAAGCGGCGAAGAAAGCTGAAGCGGCCAAAAAAGCGGCGGCGGAGAAAGCCTCCGCCTCTGGCGTGGACGATCTTATCGGCGATCTCAGTTCGGGTAAGAATGCGCCGAAAACCGGCGGTGGCGCAAAGGGAAACAATGCCGCTGCGGCGGGGACAGGGAATAATAAGAACAACGGCGCGTCTGGCGCGGAAATAAACAGCTATGCCGCGCAAATTAAAGCCGCTATTGAGAGCAGGTTCTATGATGCCTCCTCCTATGCCGGTAAGGTTTGTACGCTGCGTATTAAGCTTGCGCCGGATGGGCTGCTTTTGAGCGTGCAGTCCGAGGGGGGCGACCCTGCGCTTTGCCAGGCGGCGCTGGCTGCGGCGCGACAGGCGCGTATGCCTAAACCACCGAGCCAGGCGGTCTATGAGGTCTTTAAAAATGCGCCGCTGGACTTTAAGCCGTAGCGCTTTTCTCTGCCGGCATGGGGGAAAAGCGGCTACGCTATGGACACGGGAAGCGCGTATTGTAATTTTCATATAATTAACATTCTGCTATACCCAATGTTTCAGGAAGGGGGCGAGGTATCGCTGTGCGGGAAACCTGTATCGCACAGCGGATGCGCAGCCGGTTTAGCCTGAATATGCTGAGGTACAGATTATCGAAGGCCCCGGGCCTGGATAAGGGAGATAAGATGAAGCAGGCATTACGAGTTATAGTCAGTTTTCTGATGTTATGGGCGGCGATTGCGCACGCAGAAGTCCGTATCGAAATAACCCAGGGGGTGGACTCCGCGCGTCCTATCGGCGTTGCGCCATTTAAATGGGGCGGGCAGGGCGCCGCGCCGGAAGATATCGGTGCTATCGTCTCTTCTGATTTGCGCAATAGCGGTAAATTCAACCCGTTGGACAGGGCGCGTTTGCCGCAGCAGCCGGGTTCCGCTCAGGACGTTCAGCCTGCGGCGTGGTCTGCGCTGGGCATTGATGCCGTTGTCGTCGGGCAGGTAACGCCCAATGCCGATGGCAGCTATACCGTCGCTTACCAACTGGTCGATACCGGCGGCGCGCCAGGCACCGTATTGGCGCAGAACTCGTATAAAGTAAATAAGCAATGGCTGCGTTATGCTGGCCATACAGCCAGCGACGAAGTGTTCGAAAAACTCACCGGTATCAAGGGCGCGTTTCGTACCCGTATTGCCTATGTGGTGCAGACTAACGGCGGCCAGTTCCCTTATGAACTGCGCGTTTCTGACTACGATGGTTATAACCAGTTTGTCGTTCACCGCTCCACCCAGCCTCTTATGTCGCCGACCTGGTCGCCAGATGGCGGCAAGCTTGCCTATGTCACTTTTGAAAGCGGCCGCTCTGCGCTGGTTATCCAGACGTTGTCTAACGGCGCCGTGCGCCAGGTGGCGTCGTTCCCGCGCCACAACGGCGCGCCGGCCTTTTCGCCGGATGGCAGCAAACTCGCTTTTGCATTGTCAAAAACGGGCAGCCTGAATCTGTATGTTATGGACATCGGTTCCGGCCAGATTCGCCAGGTAACCAATGGCCGCAGCAACAACACAGAGCCGACCTGGTTCCCGGATAGCCAGAACCTGGCCTTTACCTCCGACCAGGCGGGCCGCCCTCAGGTGTATAAAGTGAATGTTAACGGCGGAGCGCCACAGCGTATAACCTGGGAAGGGACGCAGAACCAGGATGCCGATGTAAGCTCTGACGGTAAATTTATGGTGATGGTCAGCTCCAGCGGGGGCAAACAGAACATTGCACGACAGGATCTGGTCACGGGGGGCGTACAAATGCTGTCGTCCACGTTCCTGGATGAAACGCCGAGTCTGGCGCCGAATGGTACGATGGTTATCTACAGCTCTTCTCAGGGAATGGGATCGGTGCTGAACCTGGTTTCGACCGATGGGCGATTTAAAGCGCGTCTTCCGGCAACGGATGGGCAGGTTAAATTCCCGGCCTGGTCGCCGTATCTCTGATAACAATGAAATAATGAGTTAAGGATCTAAACATGCAACTGAATAAAGTGCTGAAAGGGCTGATGCTGGCTCTGCCTGTTATGGCTATCGCGGCCTGTAGTTCCAACAAGAGCGCCGATAGCGATCAGAACGGCGCTGGCGGTATGCTGGGCGCGGGTACGGGTATGGATGCAAACGGCAACGGCGGCAATATGTCTTCAGATGAGCAGGCGCGCCTGCAGATGCAGCAACTGCAGCAGAACAACATTGTTTACTTCGGCTATGACAGCTACGATGTTAGCTCTGAATTCGCTCAAATGTTAGACGCGCATGCGGCTTTCCTGCGTAATAACCCGTCTTACAAAGTGACAATTGAAGGCCATGCTGACGAACGCGGCACGCCGGAATACAACATCGCCCTGGGCGAACGCCGCGCTAATGCGGTCAAAATGTACCTACAGGGTAAAGGCGTATCTGCCGATCAGATAGCCATCGTATCCTACGGCAAAGAAAAACCCGCAGTACTGGGTCATGACGAAGCGGCTTACGCCAAAAACCGTCGTGCCGTACTGGTTTACTAAGAGAATGGCATGAGCGGTAACTTCAGAGTCTCCCTGTTGAGCCTGTTGTTACTGATTGGCGCAGCGGCCCCTTCCGGGGCCGCTCATGCCCAGGCGTCAATCAGTAGTGTCGGCTCCGGCACGGTCGAAGATCGTGTCACCCAGCTTGAACGTATTTCGAACGCACACAGCCAGCTTTTAACCCAGCTTCAGCAGCAGCTCTCTGCTAACCAGTCCGATATTGATAGCCTGCGTGGGCAAATCCAGGAAAATCAGTATCAGCTTGGGCAGATTCAGGAACGTCAGCGACAGACTTTGTTGCAGATAGAGAACCTGAACGCTGAAGGCGCTGGGGCGCAAACGCGCAGTAGCGGCGCGCAGGCTAACGGCACGCCAGCGCCAGCAGCCGCTGGCGCTGCGGCCGCAGGGCAGGCGGTGCAGAGCGGCGATGCTAACTCGGACTACAACGCCGCATTTGCGCTGGTGCAGGATAAGTCGCGCCAGGATGACGCTATCAAGGCGTTTGAGCGTTTTGTTCAGAAATATCCTGATTCCACCTATCAGCCCAATGCTCATTACTGGCTCGGGCAACTGAGTTATAACAAAGGGGATAAGGACGGCGCGGCGCATTACTTTGCCACCGTGGTAAAGAACTGGCCAAAATCGCCGAAGGCGCCGGATGCCATGTATAAAGTTGGCGTTATTATGCAGGCTAAAGGCGATAGCGCGAAAGCGAAAGCGGTTTACCAGCAAGTTATCGTGAAGTATCCGGGTACCGATGCCGCCAGGCAGTCGCAGAAAAAACTTGATGCGCAATAAGTGGATGCGGCCAGGCCGGATACGCTGTTTTTCTGGTCTCGACGCATGAAACCTGACCGGTCAGGCGCTGATTATTAAAATTGTTGTTGCGCCAGATTCTCAAACCAGTAATATATGCCGCCGTTGCCGGGGCTTAAGGCGTTTAGCCTGAACCGGTAAAAAGTGGGTCGTTAGCTCAGTTGGTAGAGCAGTTGACTTTTAATCAATTGGTCGCAGGTTCGAATCCTGCACGACCCACCACTTAAGCTTTAGTATTGCAGTGGGTGATTAGCTCAGTTGGTAGAGCATCTCCTTTACACGGAGGGGGTCGGCGGTTCGAGCCCGTCATCACCCACCACTTCGGGTCGTTAGCTCAGTTGGTAGAGCAGTTGACTTTTAATCAATTGGTCGCAGGTTCGAATCCTGCACGACCCACCACTTCGAAGACGCGTATTGCCCCTTTGCGGGTCGTTAGCTCAGTTGGTAGAGCAGTTGACTTTTAATCAATTGGTCGCAGGTTCGAATCCTGCACGACCCACCAGTGTAAAAAAGCGCCCTGAAGGCGCTTTTTTGCTATGGGCAATGGCTGATGATTCGAACCTGCAGCAGGTTCGAGCCGAACGCAGTGAGGCAACGCAGCCGCTTTGCGGCAAGGCCCGAAGGGTGAGGCGAAGCCGAATCATCCTGCACGACCCACCAGTGTAAAAAAGCGCCCTGAAGGCGCTTTTTTGCTATGGGCAATGGCTGATGATTCGAACCTGCAGCAGGTTCGAGCCGAACGCAGTGAGGCAACGCAGCCGCTTTGCGGCAAGGCCCGAAGGGTGAGGCGAAGCCGAATCATCCTGCACGACCCACCAGTGTAAAAAAGCGCCCTGAAGGCGCTTTTTTGCTATGGGCAATGGCTGATGATTCGAACCTGCAGCAGGTTCGAGCCGAACGCAGTGAGGCAACGCAGCCGCTTTGCGGCAAGGCCCGAAGGGTGAGGCGAAGCCGAATCATCCTGCACGACCCACCAGTGTAAAAAAGCGCCCTGAAGGCGCTTTTTTGCTATGGGCAATGGCTGATGATTCGAACCTGCGTTAGCGTTGATCACAGTCGGATGCGACTTCGGGCAATGCATGCTTTCCGCCACCCCCCCACGCTTTACGCAACACGCCCCTGGGCCGACCCGCTATGCCTCGACGGCTGACTTTGTTAAAGCCTGAAATATCAGACGACAACAGACAGGCAATCGGCTATCTTGTTTAGCATACAAAACAAAGCGCACGGTCATCCCGCAGAATGAGCGTTAATTTTTCATTTTCGTTAAGCAAGGCAAACGAGACAGTAATGAGTATGATATTCGATCCGCAGGCCGCTATTTATCCCTTCCCGCCTAAACCACTGCCTGTGAATGTCGATGAAAAGCAAGCCCTTCGTGAGGACATTAAGCGCCTGCTGAAGGCCCGCAATGCTGTTATGGTGGCGCATTACTATACCGATCCGGACATTCAGGCGCTGGCGGAGGAAACCGGCGGCTGTGTGGCCGACTCGCTTGAAATGGCGCGCTTCGGCGCCAGCCATCCGGCGACTACAATGCTGGTCGCCGGCGTGCGTTTTATGGGCGAGACGGCAAAAATTCTCAGCCCGGATAAAACAATACTGATGCCGACGCTGGAAGCGGAGTGTTCGCTGGATCTCGGCTGCCCGGAACAGGCATTCAGCGCGTTTTGCGATGCGCATCCCGATCGTTGCGTGGTGGTTTACGCCAACACGTCGGCTGCGGTTAAGGCCAGGGCGGACTGGGTGGTGACATCCAGTATTGCCGTAGAGTTGATTGATCATCTGGACGCCCAGGGGAAAAAGATCCTCTGGGGGCCGGATCGCCATCTTGGGCGCTATGTACAGCGCCAGACCGGCGCAGATGTGCTTTGCTGGCAAGGGGCGTGCATTGTCCACGATGAATTCAGAGCCCAGGCGCTGGCGCGCATGAAGGCGATGTATCCCGATGCCGCGGTGCTGGTGCATCCCGAATCTCCACAACAGGTTGTCGAGCTGGCCGATGCGGTAGGTTCCACCAGTCAGCTTATCGCGGCCGCGCAGCGCCTGACGCAGCGGCGGATAATTGTCGCCACCGATCGCGGCATCTTCTACAAAATGCAGCAGGCTTGCCCGGATAAAATGCTTCTGGAAGCCCCCACTATGGGCGAAGGCGCCACCTGTCGCAGTTGTGCGCACTGCCCCTGGATGGCGATGAACGGCTTACGGGCCATTGCCGATGCCCTGAATCAGGGCGGGGCGGGCCATGAAGTGAACGTAGCGGCCAATTTGCGTGACCGGGCGCTAATTCCGCTCAACAGAATGCTCGACTTTGCTGCTACACTTCGCCTTCGACTAAGCGGTAACGCATAATACAGCCTGGAGTAAATATGGATTTTTTTAGCACCCAAAACATCCTTGCGCATATCCCGTTGGGCGCTGGTGGGTACGATTTATCATGGATAGAAGCCGTTGGTACGCTGGCTGGCTTGTTATGCATCTGGCTGGCAAGCCTTGAGAAAACAAGTAATTACGCTTTTGGGCTGATTAACGTGACGCTGTTTGCCATTATCTTTTTTCAGATTCAGCTTTACGCCAGCCTGCTGCTACAGCTTTTTTTCTTTGTTGCCAACCTCTATGGCTGGTACGCCTGGTCGCGCCAGAGCGATGCCCATCAGGCATTGCTGCATATTCGTTGGTTACCCCGCTCTAAAGCGCTTGGCTGGCTGGCGGTATGCGTTGTTGCAATTGGGTTGATGACGCTCTGGATTGACCCGGTATTTGCTGTGTTGACCCGCGTAGCGGTAGAAATCATGCAGGGTATGGGGATTGATGTCGCGTTACCGACGCTACAGCCCGACGCCTTCCCGTTCTGGGACTCGACAATGATGGTGCTGTCAATTGTGGCGATGATACTGATGACGCGTAAATACGTTGAAAACTGGCTGCTGTGGGCGGTCGTTAACGTTATCAGCGTTATCATATTCGCGCGACAGGGCGTGTGGGCGATGTCTCTGGAATACCTGATACTGTTGTTTATTGCGATTAATGGCAGCAGAATGTGGATAAAAAGCGCGCGAGAGCGAGGCTCGCGCGCGCTGGCGCGTTAATGATGATGCCCGTGATGGCTGCCGCAGTCATGGAGATCGCATTCGTGGCCGTCGCAGCCGCGGTATTCCATCTGGACGGTTGCGTGCGCAATCTGATATTCGTGCATAAGAAAATGGTGGATGCGCTCAAGCAGCGCGTCATGATCGTGTGGCGGAACGACCAGCACATGCATTGTCATAACCGGTTTTTCACCCACCATCCACAGGTGTACGTGGTGAACGTTGCGCACCTCCGGAAGGGCTGCCGTTAGCTTGCGCTTGAGCGCGGCAATATCTATCGCGCCAGGCGCGCCTTCCAGCAGTTCATTAATGCTTTCTTTGAGCAGCCGCCACGCGCTGCGCAGCACCAGGCAGGAGACAAACACCGACAAAATGGGGTCGATGGGAGTCCAACCCGTCCAGAGTATGATCAGGGCGGCTAAAATCGCGCCCACCGATCCCAGCAGATCGCCCATAACGTGCAGCGCAGCGGCGCGCACGTTCATATTTTTTTCATCCTCGCCCCGGTGGAGGATCCAGAAGACGAAGATATTCGCCATCAGCCCGGCGAAAGCGATAACCAGCATCGTCGTACCCACCACCGGCTGTGGCTGGTAAAAACGCCGGATAGCTTCCCAGACAATCAGGACCGTGATGAGCACCAGCGCAACGGCATTCACAAATGCGGCAAGCGTGGTAAGGCGCAGCCAGCCAAACGTGTGGCGCGCGTTGGCCGGGCGGCGCGCGAAATGGACGGCCAGGAGCGCCATGAAGAGCGCTGCGGCATCGGTAAGCATATGTCCGGCGTCTGCCAGCAGCGCGAGCGAACCGGAAATCAGGCCGCCGATAACTTCGAGCGCCATAAAAGCGGCGATAACGATAACGGCAATGAGCAGCCGACGTCGGTTGCCATCTTTTTTTTCAGGTAAAACGGCGTGGGAGTGCGTCATAGGGATCCGTGAAGCAAAACAAAGATGCAAATATTATGATGCTGTATTGCCGATTAATAAACGATTGCTATTAACAGGGTTATCCTGCTCCCGCTGAGGCCGTTGCCAAACCCCGTTGTGTGGGGCAGCCATGAATATCAGGAAGAAACCAGCAAAAACATCTCCGTTGTTCCAAATTGTTGACAAAGAAGGGAAAAACGGTTTTTTCCTTCTTTGTGGTAAGCAGGCGAAAATTAATGCTTTGATTTTTCTTATTTTTTATTGTTTTTCATCCATCTTGTCCGCGACAGGATAGGGTTTGTCAGTAGTCTTAAACATCTCCGTTGTTTGTGAAAGATATACCAAAGCGGGAAAAGCGATGCTTTTGCCCGCCCTGGCATCAATCTGCGCAGAGCATGTTTTGTTCCCCGGCCCTGCGGGGCGCATGCGAAAAAACCGCTAACTGCGTTGTTGGGCTTGAACAGAGGGCCACTCTGCCCTGCGCTCTGCGCCTTGCCAGCGAGTTTTTCGCTCAGCGCCAGCATCATGAGATTTAAGCGACACAGCCTAGTATGTTGTGCTGTCCGTTTTACGTTGAACCGGCGTGGTGCCGTTTTGCGTTTCGACTTTTTTATTGGTGTCCGGACAACGACCGTCTTTGCACATTGTATTTTTATGTACTTCATCGCTGGTCATTCCATCGCCGGAAAGCGTGGCGCCGTCGCCTGAGGTATTGCCGGTCTGATTGGTGTTTACAGAACCGCTGTTAATTTGACTATTATCGAGGTTTTTCGGCGGCAGATTTTCATGCGCGCCAGGAGCCGGCAGGCCAGCATCAGCCGCGGCATTCGCCTGCCCGTTATTATTTGCTGCGGCTAATGCCGCACCGCTGCTGAGCATCAAAATCAGACTAAAAAAAACGCCTGTCGGTTGCTTCATAAGGTGCTCCTGTCAGTATTTAACATTCGGCGGCCACCAGGCCTTGAGAGAGGAATCGCAGTGGCGAAGGTGTATACCACTAACCCCGTGATTTCCGGCAAAAAATTTCCGCAACGCGGTATGTCGCATAAAACACTTTTTTTGCGGTTTGTTGCAGGATTAATCTTTGTAAATTGTAGCCCTGATCTCTTTCTTTGCCATCTTTGCGTTTTTTATCACCACTTATTACAGACAGGAGTAACGTAAGTGTAAAACTCGGTTTACACCTACAGGCCGACGCGTTAGATTGAAGGGATTGCAATACGTCAAAAACCCGTTTTTATGGAACCAACATGAACTATCTGAACGACGATTTAAGAATCAAAGAGATCAATGAACTGCTCCCACCGGTAGCGCTATTAGAAAAATTTCCCGCCACTGAAAACGCAGCCGTCACTGTCTCATCTGCTCGCCGGGCTATCCATCAGATCCTTAAAGGTCAGGACGATCGTCTACTGGTCGTGATTGGTCCGTGCTCAATCCATGATACCCAGGCCGCGAAGGAGTATGCCCGCCGTCTCAAGGCGCTGCGTGATGAATTAAGCGGCGAGCTGGAGGTGGTGATGCGCGTCTACTTTGAAAAGCCGCGCACAACCGTCGGCTGGAAAGGGCTGATTAATGACCCACACATGGATAACAGCTTCCAGATTAACGAAGGCTTGCGTATTGCACGCAAGCTGCTGCTGGAAATTAACGACGGCGGTCTGCCTGCCGCCGGCGAGTTCCTTGATATGATCACGCCGCAGTATGTGGCTGACCTGATGAGCTGGGGCGCAATCGGCGCGCGTACTACCGAGTCTCAGGTTCACCGTGAGCTTGCCTCCGGCCTGTCCTGCCCGGTTGGTTTTAAAAATGGTACCGATGGCACAATTAAAGTTGCGATCGACGCTATTAATGCCGCCAGCGCGCCGCACTGCTTTCTTTCTGTCACGAAGTGGGGCCATTCGGCAATAGTGAATACCAGCGGAAACGGCGACTGCCATATTATTCTGCGCGGCGGAAAAGAGCCGAACTATAGCGCGCGTCACGTGGCGGAAGTAAAAGAAGGGCTGGCCAAAGCAGGTCTGCGTCCGCATGTCATGATCGACTTCAGCCATGCTAATTCCAGCAAGCAGTTCAAAAAACAGTTGGAAGTGGGCGCCGACGTTTGCGCGCAAATTGCAGGCGGTGAAAAAGCCATTACCGGCGTGATGATTGAAAGCCACCTGGTAGAAGGCAACCAGAACCTTGAAAGCGCAGAACCGCTGGTTTATGGCAAAAGCGTGACCGATGGCTGTATCGGCTGGGAGGATACCGACGCTATTTTGCGCCAGCTAGCGGCAGCAGTGAAGGCGCGTCGCGGCTGATTAACACCTTCGGAAAGTCTAAGCTTTATGCCGGTCAGTGGGCTCGCCGGCCGGCATGTTGGCTTTGGTTAAAAAAACCGGTTCAGGCCTGCGTCTGTGGATGCGTATTAAAGCGCGCAGGCTAAGACCAACGGGCGAGTTGATAAAAGCGCGGCAGCAGCCGGTTAAGCCTGTTTATGAATAAGGTTAAGGCCCGGAATGTGGACTGCATCCCAAAAACTGGACATCTAACGGACTAAGGTGCGGTTTTTTACGAGTGGTCGTCATTTTTCACTTGAGCTACGGGTTGCTGACGCCTGCTAAATTCGTCAAACCGCAGGCAAAGACAAGATAAAGTAAAACGCCACCGGATAGCGGACTGAGGCGAAACGAGTCAGGCGGTCGAGCCGGACGCAGGCTGTTGGCAAGGTGGTGCGCGGTGCGAAGTTGCGCTACCGCAGGTGTTTGCAAAGCGGGCCGTGGCGGTCCGCTTTACCCGTTCACTTAAGACCCTCTTTGTCATTAGGCTTTAAGTGAACGGAACACGCATTGAGCTCTTAAGTGACCAGCGTGACGATTACAGGCAGGGTAATTATTTCGCTTTGCCCTGGTTTGCTACTGCCGCAGCCTTCGCGGCAATTTCTTCTGCGTTGCCCAGGTAGTAATGTTTAACCGGTTTAAAGCTTTCATCAAATTCGTAAACCAGCGGAACGCCGGTCGGAATATTAAGCTCGAGAATGTCATCTTCGCTCATATTATCCAGATATTTCACCAGCGCGCGCAGGGAGTTGCCGTGCGCGGCGATAATAACGCGCTCGCCGCGCTTCAGACGCGGCAAAATGGCGTCATGCCAGTAAGGGATAACGCGGTCAATTGTCAGCGCCAGACTTTCCGTTAGCGGCAGCTCCTTCTCGCTAAGCCCGGCATAGCGCGGATCGTGCCCGGGATAACGTTCGTCGTCTTTGGTCAGTTCTGGCGGCGTAACGGCGAAGCCCCGGCGCCATTGCTTAACCTGTTCGTCGCCATATTTTTCAGCGGTTTCGGCTTTGTTAAGCCCCTGCAATGCGCCATAGTGACGCTCGTTCAGTTTCCAGGATTTCTCAACCGGCAGCCACGCCTGGTCTAACTGATCCAGTATGTTCCACAGCGTATGGATGGCGCGTTTCAGTACGGAGGTATAGGCAAAATCGAAGGTAAAGCCTTCATCTTTAAGTAATTTACCCGCAGCTTTTGCTTCGCCTACGCCTTTTTCAGACAGATCGACATCATACCAACCGGTGAAGCGGTTTTCATTGTTCCATTGACTTTCGCCGTGTCGAACCAGAACCAGCTTAGTTACAGCCATATCTTACTCCTTCAGAATTCCGTGATACTGATAACAATTCTCATTATATTGCCACGGCGCACTACCGCAACAATGCCTGGTCATTACCATAGCGAAAATAGTGCATGAGTGTAAGGTAACTGTGAATAAGTGGTGAGTTTTTTGTCGCGTTTCGAAAAGGCTGAGCGGCTTTTTTAATAATAACCGGCGTTATTGAGAAATATCCGCAGCAGCCCGTGTACGAAGTAAAAAATTTTCTGAAAACCAATATCGCCCGGCAGGCCGCCATGCGCCCTGGATTGCAAAACGCTTGCCCGGGTGCGACGGGGCCGGAGGCGCGCAAAGCGCGCTGCTCAACGCTTTACCCAGGCCCGCTTCACCCGCTCTGTTGCCAGATGTCCTGCCCTGTGTGACGCAGGCAAGGTTAAAGCGCCTGAAACTGGTAGGTTGTGATGCTCACATACTCCTGACCGGGGCGCAGAATGCAATCCGGCTGCGGCCACTGGGGGCGGTTAGGGCTGTCGGGCAGAAATTCGCTTTCCAGCGCCAGCCCCTGGTATGCCCGGTACTCGCCTTGATCGCGCGCCGGGGTGCCGTCCAGAAAATTGCCCGTATAAAACTGTAACGCGGGGGCGCTGGTATACACCGTCATTTGCAGGCGGCCGTCTGCGGACCAGAGGTTTGCCGCAGGCTGCGTAACGTCGCCCGCAGCCTGAAGCAGAAAGGCGTGGTCGTAGCCGCGCACTTTTTTCTGGTCGTCATCGGCAAGAAAGTCCTGTGCGATGGGCTTTGGCGTAAGAAAATCAAAGCCGGTGCCGGCTACCGGGCGCAGCGACGCCAGGGGGATGCCGTCTTCCTCTACCGGAAGATAAGCGTCAGCCAGCAACTGTAGACGGTGATTACGCACGTCTGTACGGGCGCCGTCGAGATTAAAATAGGCGTGGCTGGTCAGATTGACCGGGCAGGGTTTGTCGGTCTGCGCCCGGAATGTCGCCACCAGGCGATTATCATCCGTCAGGGCGTACAGAGCGGTAATGCGGCAGTTGCCGGGAAACCCCTGGTCGCCGTCGGGTGAGTCAAGCAGCCAGGCGACTTCGCTATCGCTTTGGCGCCCGATGCGCCAGCGGCGCTTGTCGAATCCTTGCGGGCCGCCATGTAGCTGATGTGCGCCCTGGCTGGGCGTCAAATGAAACGTCTGGCCATCGATGGTAAAACGGCTGTTGGCGATACGATTGGCGTAGCGGCCAACCGTTGCGCCCAGAAAGGCGTTTTGCCTGTGCCAGTCTTCCAGCTCCCGGCAGCCCAGCAGCGTTTCGCGCACGCTGCCGTCGTGCAGCGGCACGCGGCAGGAGAGAAGCGTAGCCCCCCAGTCCATCATCGAGACTACCATGCCTGCGGAGTTACGCAGCGTGCAGATACGGTATGGGCGGCCATCCGGTGCTGGCCGGGACGTCTCGTTTAGCACTGTCCTGCTCCTTCTGACGGCCTGCATACATAAAATGTTTCTTTGATGCCGGTTCTGGCTTCATACTGCGCGGCAACCGCCTGCTTTAGGGCGGGCACCAGCGTTTCAGGCACCAGCGCGACGACGCAACCGCCAAAGCCGCCGCCGGTCATACGTACGCCGCCATTCTCTCCAATCGCCCCCTTCACAATATCCACCAGCGTATCAATTTGCGGTACGGTGATTTCAAAATCATCGCGCATCGAGGCGTGAGATTGCGCCATAAGCTCGCCCATGCGTTTCAGGTCGCCGCGCGCAAGCGCCTGTGCGGCCTCTGTGGTTCGGGCGTTTTCTGACAGGACATGGCGCACGCGTTTTGCCACCACGGGATCCAGCTCGTGGGCAACGCTGTTGAACTGCTCAAGGCTGACATCACGCAGCGCCTTTTGTTGGAAGAATCGAGCGCCGGTTTCACACTGCTCGCGGCGAGTATTGTATTCGCTGCCTACCAGCGTGCGTTTAAAATTACTGTTGATGATAACCACCGCTACGCCCGGCGGCAGCGGTACGGCTTTCGTGCCCAGCGAGCGGCAGTCGATAAGCAGCGCATGCCCCTGTTTGCCGAGCGCTGAAATCAGTTGGTCCATAATGCCGCAGTTGCAGCCTACAAACTGGTTTTCCGCTTCCTGGCCGTTAAGCGCCAGTTGCGCGCCGTCGAGCGGCAGATGCCACAGTAGCTGAAACGCCTTACCTACCGCCACTTCCAGCGATGCCGACGAACTCAGGCCAGCGCCCTGCGGCACATTGCCGCTGATGACCAGATCGGCGCCGCCGAAGCGGCCGTCACGTTTTTGCAGGTGCTTGACTACGCCGCGAACGTAGTTTGACCATTGTTGGCTTTCATGCGCAAGGACAGGGGCGTCAAGGGAGAATTCGTCGCTTTCGTTGGCGTAGTCGGCGGCAATCACCCTTACCTGGCGGTCATTGCGCGCCGCACAGGCGATGACTGTCCGGTAGTCAATTGCGCAGGGGAGGACGAAACCGTCGTTATAGTCCGTGTGCTCGCCGATAAGGTTCACGCGCCCTGGGGCCTGGATGATATGGGTGGCAGGGTAGCCAAATTTCTCGGCAAACAGCGCGGAAGTGTTCTCTTTCAGAGGCATTATTATTCTCCGGATTCGCGAAAATGAATATCGCTGACCGCGCGCAGCTTCTCTGCCGCCTGTTCCGGCGTCAGGTCGCGCTGGGTTTCTGCCAGCAATTCGTAGCCCACCATGAATTTGCGCACCGTGGCGGAACGCAGCAGCGGCGGGTAAAAATGGGCGTGTAGCTGCCAGTGCGTATTTTCTTCGCCGTTAAACGGCGCGCCGTGCCATCCCATAGAATAGGGGAAGGAGCAGCGAAACAGGTTGTCATAGCGGCTGGTTAATTTTTTCAGCGCCAGCGCCAGATCGGCGCGCTGCGCATCGCTCAGTTCGGGCAGGCGCAGCACCTGTGTTTTGGGGAGCAACAGCGTTTCAAATGGCCAGGCGGCCCAGTAAGGCACGACGGCCAGCCAGTGCCCGGTTTCCACCACTGTGCGGCTGCCGTTGGCCAGTTCACGCTGTACATAGTCCACAAGCATTGGCGAACCCTGCTGTATAAAATAGTCGCGCTGCTTTTCATCTTCGCACGCCGCCTCGTTGGGCAGGAAGCTATTGGCCCAGACCTGGCCGTGCGGATGCGGGTTCGAGCACCCCATCGCCGCCCCTTTATTTTCAAACACCTGTACCCACGGATACGTCAGGCCCAACTCGGCGGTTTGCGTTTGCCAGGCGCTTACCACCGCTTCCAGCGAAGCCTGGGAGAGTTCAGGCAACGTTTTGCTGTGATCGGGGGAGAAGCAGATAACCCGGCTGGTGCCGCGGGCGCTCTGGGCGAGCATTAACGGATCGTGACTTTGTGGGGCCTGAGGCGTATCGGGCATCAGTGCGGCAAAGTCGTTCGTAAACACGTAGGTGCCGGTGTAGTCTGGGTTTTTGTCGCCCGTGACGCGGGTATTGCCAGGGCAGAGGTAACAGTCGGGATCGTGTGTCGGCAGCGTTTGCGGCGGCACGCTCTCCTGCGCCCCCTGCCAGGGGCGCTTTGCCCGGTGCGGCGATACAAGAACCCATTGTCCAGTCAGCGGGTTATAGCGGCGATGCGGGTGATCGACCGGATTGAACTGCGCCATGATTTTTCCTTTAGTCGGGGTAGCCCAGCGGGTGACGCGACTGCCAACGCCAGGTGTCCTGCGCGGTATCGTCAAGCGTGCGCGTTACGCGCCAGTTCAGCTCTTTATCGGCTTTGGCGGCATCGGCCCAGTAAGCGGGCAGATCGCCGGCGCGACGCGGGGCGAAATGGTAATTGACCGGCTTACCGCAGGCCCGGCTGAAGGCGTTGACCACATCCAGCACGCTGCTGCCGATGCCGGCGCCGAGGTTATAAATATGAACGCCAGGCTTGCCTGCCAGTTGCTGCATAGCCGCAACGTGGCCATCGGCAAGATCCATGACGTGAATATAGTCGCGCACGGCGGTGCCGTCCTGCGTAGGGTAGTCGTTGCCAAATACTGACAGCGACTCGCGGCGGCCCACGGCTACCTGAGCGATGTAGGGCATCAGATTGTTAGGAATGCCCTGCGGATCCTCGCCCATGTCGCCTGAAGGATGCGCGCCTACCGGGTTGAAGTAGCGCAGCAGCGCCACGCTAAATTGCGGACAGGCAGTCTGGAGATCGGTGAGGATTTGCTCCACCATGAGTTTACTGCGGCCATAGGGGCTGGCCGGGTAGCCGGTCGGCAAACTTTCGACATACGGAATCTGGGGCTGATCGCCGTAAACGGTGGCGGATGAGCTGAAAATAAAGTTCGTCACGCCAGCGTTGCGCATGGCATGTGCAAGACGTAGCGTACCGTTGACGTTGGTATCATAATATTCCAGCGGCGCATTAACCGACTCGCCGACGGCTTTGAGCGCGGCGAAGTGGATGACGGCGTCTACCGAATGATCGTTGAAAATCTTTGCCAGCAGCGCGTCGTCGCGTACATCGCCTTCAATAAAAAGCGGCGTTTTGCCACTGAGGCGCTCAATGACCGGCACCACGCTGCGCTTGCTGTTGCAGAGGTTATCAAGAATGATAACCTCATGCCCTTTCTCCAGTAATTGTACGCAGGTATGACTACCAATGTAACCGCTACCACCTGTTACCAGAACTTTCATTATTTGCTCCATTAAGCCCGGTTATTGAAATTAACTTAGCATAACAGAATGACTAAAAGTGTGACATGCGCAGGATTAGTGGAATCGTTTACACTCGGGGCGTAAGCGGTGAAACAGAAAATAAAATTTATATAAATCAGCGATGAGGCGTATTTTTCCGGCTAGTCTGAAAATGCGGCGAAAACGAGGGGCTGGACTAATGCCGGCGAGAGAAGGTGAAGTGGGCGCTCCGTTTACTTAAAGCCCGACGACAAAGGGGGCGTCAGGTGAACGGGCAAAGCGGGCCGCCTTACAAACGCCTGCGGCCCCGCAAAATTGCGGTACGCCCGCAGTCCGGCCAGCAGCCTGCGGTTCGCCGGTTTTAGCGGGCGTCAGCAACCCTGCGCTGTAAGGCTGCATCCATTAAAAGCGAACGGGGATGCTGGCCAAATAAAAAGAAAATCGGCACGGTTATCCCGATAGTTACTTCAGCCTGTCGGTCTGGTAGCGATAGCGCTCGCCGTCGGCAATAAAACTCAGGCGGTGGGTAATGCATTGCGGCGCGTCCTGCGCATGGTGAGAGACGAATAAAAGCTGAGTATCGCCTTCGCCAATCAGAATATCGACAAAGCGGCGCACCAACTGGCGGTTGAGCGGATCCAGCCCCTGCAAAGGCTCATCCAGAATCAACAGCGTGGGGTGTTTTACCAGCGCGCGGGCAATCAGCACCAGCCGCTGTTGTCCCCAGGACAGGCTGTGAAATGGAGTATTTGCTGCGTTCTTATCCATTCCGAGCAGCGCCAGCCACTCCCGCGCCAGCGCCTGCTGACGGTCGGAGGGGGCTTCGTAGAGCCCAATTGAGTCGAAATAACCTGACAGCACCACAGTGAGCACCGGGGCGCTGACGCGGTAATCCAGGTGCAGGCTGCTGCTGACGTAGCCAATGTGTTTTTTAATATCCCAGATCGTTTCACCGCTGCCGCGCCGGCGGCCGAACAGCGTCAGATCGTTGCTGTAGCCCTGGGGATGATCGCCGGTTATCAGGTTTAGCAGCGTGGATTTTCCCGCGCCGTTAGGGCCGCAAATCTGCCAGTGTTCGCCGGGATGCACCGTCCAGTTAAGCGAATGCAAAACGGGTCGTTCATTATAGGAAACAACGCCATTGCGCAGAACAATACGCGGTTCATTGTCTGGCAGGCGCGCGCAGGCCGTGGCGTCATCCGCTTGCGGTAACCGCGCGTCGGACAGTTTTTCACTTAAGGCCAGTTGCGCAATCAGCGCCTGCTCAAGCAACTGCTGTTTTGCGCCGGTGTCGCTGAGCGTACAGTCTGCCAGCACGCCGGCGTTGCGCACAAAATCTGGAATATCGTCAAAGCGGTTAAGGATGAGCGCAAGCGTATAGCCCTGGTGATTAAGCTTCGCCAGAAGCTGCGCCAGGCTATCGCGCGAGGCGACATCAAGCCCATCGAATGGCTCGTCAAATACCAACAACGACGGACGCGGCATCAGCGCCTGACACAGTAGCGCTTTGCGCGTTTCGCCGGTGGACAGATATTTGAAGCGGCGTTCGAGCAGATGGCTGATGCCAAAGCATTCCGCCAGTTCGCGACAGCGGCCCTCATCAACGGTTTCATCCTGAATTATTTGCGCCGTAGTGCGCCCCGTGTCTTCCTCATCGGGGCTGAGCAAATCGGTATTATTGCGCTGCCACTCTTCGCTGACCAGTTTTTGCAACCGTTCAAAGGAAACAAGGGCAATACGCTCAAACGTACAGCGGCGTTCACCCGTTAACAGCGGCAGATCGCCTGCCAGGGCGCGCGCCAGCGCAGATTTTCCACTGCCGTTAGCGCCAACGAAAGCCCAGGCTTCGCCGGCACGCAGCATAAGTTCGGCAATAGAAAGGGCGCGAGTATCGCTAAGGCGAAACGTGCCTTGCGTAATATGCAACACAGACATGTTATATCCCATTTTTTGCAGCAACAGTCTACAGGGATACGTGTTGTCCCGGCCAATGTCAATTGGCCGGTATGAATTAGCAGAGTGTGGCAACAATAACCCGATCGGCGTTAAAAAAAGCGGTCACTTCCTCGCCTGCGGTAAAATTCTCCGCCCGTGCGCGCTCAGCGGGGAGAGTGGCGCACAACGTCTCTGCGCCCGGCAGGCGAACCAGAATTTCGCTCTGGTTTGCGTCGCTCTCTACGCGGGTAATTACGCCGCTTAGTTGGTTATCGGCGCCCTGCGCCTGTGCGGCGTTGCGGGTAAGCGTAATCCAGGGCGCTTTAATCAGCACCAGAACTTCCTTACCGCAGTCCAGCCCCAGCCGTTCTCCGCTCTGGCGTGTAACCGCAGCTTTAAGGCTGGTGCGTCCGTCTGCCAGCAAAATTTCCACATATTGCTGTACCTGCTCGCTGTTTCGGCGCACCACAGTGCCAAATAGCTGGTTACGCGCGCTGGTTTGCAGCGAGAAGCGGGAAATCGCCGCCAGCAGGCTATCGAGCGCCAGCGTATCGTCGCGCAGCACGTCAAACGCCTTGCGCTGAATCTGCGCGAGCAGCTCGTAAAGCTGAATCAAACGATGTCCGTAGGCCGTCAGATGAGCGCCGCCGCCGCCTTTACCGCCGGTCGCGCGTTCCACCAGCGTCTGGTCGGTAAGTTGATTCATTTCGTAGATGGCGTCCCAGGCGCTTTTATAACTGATCCCGGCAAGCTTAGCGCCCTGGCTTATCGACCCGGTATGATCGATTTGTTTGAGTAACGCAATGCGTCGCGGATCGGCAAACAACCGATCGTGGAGCTTCAGCGTTAACAGAATTTCTGCCTGCATAACCTGGCCCTGATGCAAAAATAGCTATATTACTCGCTTGCGCCAGTGCGCACAAAAGGCGATGCTTTTTGTCACATCGCCGGTAAAATGGCGCTTCGAATTTTGCTGGAGGCAAGTATGTTCGAATTATTGAAAAGTCTGGTATTCGCGGTGGTCATGGTACCTGTGATGATGGCGGTAATTCTTGGCCTCATCTATGGTCTGGGAGAGCTGTTCAACCTTCTTTCCGCAGTAGGTCACAACGATCGCGCAAAACAGTCGCGCTAATTCCTCTTAGCGCCCGGGTTCATCGGGCGTTTTTTGTTTTACCTCTAAAGTTCCTGAAAAATTTTGCCGATAGCATTGTGTAGTCAATGGTTCTGTCGTTATATTTGCGATTACATAACGATGGCGCAGGAGAAAAACAATGGCAAATGCAAATTTATGGGGACGTATCGCATTTAGCACGGTATTAACGCTGGCTGCGGCCGGCCAGGCGGTAGCGGCGGAAAAAGTGACGGTTTTTGCTGCAGCGTCATTAACCAACGCGTTACAGGATATCGCCGCGCAGTATAAAAAAGAGAAGAACGTTGAGGTGGTTTCCTCCTTTGCGTCTTCTTCAACGCTGGCGCGCCAGATTGAAGCGGGCGCCCCGGCGGATCTGTTTATTTCCGCCGATCAGCAATGGATGGACTACGCCGCCGACAAGGCGGTTATTGAACCGGATGCCCGTATTACGCTGCTGACCAATAGCCTTGTCGTCGTCGCGCCGCAGGCGAGTAAGCAGCCTGCATTTACTATCAGCAATAAAACTGACTGGCTGGCGCTGTTAAAAGGCGGACGCCTGGCAACCGGCGACCCGCAGCACGTACCGGCGGGGATTTATGCTAAAGAAGCGCTGACAAAGCTGGGCGTATGGAATACTCTTGTGTCGAAACTGGCGCCTGCCGAAGATGTGCGTAGCGCGCTGGCGCTGGTGGAACGTAGCGAAGCGCCGCTGGGTATCGTTTATGGGACAGATGCAATTGCCAGTAAGGGTGTTAAAGTTGTCGCAACATTCCCGGAAAACTCTCACAAAAAAGTGGAATATCCTATGGCGGTGGTAAAATCGCATCAGAATGCTGCCGTAACGGGTTTCTATAACTATCTGCAGGGGCCGGAAGCCGCTGCGATTTTTAAACGATATGGATTTACGACGACGTCATGATATTAAGCGATCCCGAATGGCAGGCTGTGCTATTGAGCCTGCGTGTTTCACTGTTTGCTGTTTTGTTTAGCCTCCCGTTCGGGATCCTGTTTGCCTGGCTTCTGGTTCGCGGCCGTTTTCCTGGCAAGGCGCTACTGGACAGCCTTATCCACCTGCCGCTGGTGCTGCCGCCGGTGGTCGTGGGCTACCTTCTTCTTATCCTTATGGGGCGGCGCGGAATTATCGGCGGCTGGCTTTATGATGCGTTTGGCGTCAGCTTTGCCTTTAGCTGGCGCGGCGCGGTATTGGCCGCTGCGGTTATGTCATTTCCGCTGATGGTACGCGCAATACGCCTGGCGCTGGAGGCGGTGGATATTAAACTCGAACAGGCGGCATGCACGTTAGGAGCAGGGCGCTGGCGCGTATTCTGCACCATTACGCTACCGCTGATGTCGCCGGGTATTATTGTCGGCACCGTGCTGGCGTTTGCCCGCTCGCTCGGCGAATTTGGCGCGACCATTACTTTTGTGTCTAATATTCCTGGCGAAACCCGTACCATTCCTTCCGCTATGTACACCCTTATCCAGACGCCGGGCGGCGAGAGCGCTGCGGCGCGGCTGTGCGTTATCTCCGTGCTACTGGCGCTGATTTCGCTGCTGATTTCAGAGTGGCTGGCGCGCAGGAGCCGCAAGAGAATGGGAGGTTAAGCCATGCTGGAACTCGATTTTACCCAGACGCTGGGTCAGCACTGTCTGAACGTTAATGAGCGTCTGCCGGGACAGGGCGTTACCGCTATTTTTGGGGTATCCGGAGCGGGTAAAACATCGCTAATTAATGCGATAAGCGGACTGACAGCGCCGCAGCAAGGGCGCATCGTGCTTAACGGACGCGTACTTAGCGATACAGGGCAGGGCATTTTTTTACCGCCGCAGAAGCGCCGTATCGGGTATGTGTTTCAGGATGCGCGTCTGTTCCCGCACTACCGGGTTATAGGCAACCTGAAGTACGCGATGGCGAAAAAAATGGAAAGCCAGTTTGACGCGCTGGTACAGCTACTGGGTATCAAGCATCTGCTTTACCGTATGCCGTGGAGCCTCTCGGGCGGTGAAAAACAGCGCGTCGCCATCGGCCGTGCGCTGTTGAGCGCGCCGGAATTATTGCTGCTCGACGAACCGCTGGCTTCGCTGGATATTCCGCGCAAGCGTGAGCTGCTCCCCTGGCTGCAACGAATGGCGAGTGAAATTAACGTGCCGATGCTTTATGTCAGCCATTCGCTGGATGAAATCCTCCATCTGGCGGATAAAGTGCTGGTGCTGGAAAACGGCAGCGTTAAGGCCTTTGGCGATCTGGAGAAAATCTGGGGCAGTTCGGTAATGCACCCCTGGCTGCCAAAAGAGCAGCAGAGCAGCGTGTTGAAGGTAAATGTGCTGGAGCATCACCCCCACTACGCCATGACGGCGCTGGCGCTTGGCGATCAGATTTTATGGGTGCACAGGCTTGAGCAGGCGTTGCATACTGCGCTGCGTATACGCATTCAGGCTTCGGACGTGTCGCTGGCATTGCAACCGCCAGTAAAAACCAGTATTCGCAATGTGCTGCGCGCGCGGGTTGTGGCCTGTTTTGATGACGAAGGCCAGGTTGAGGTGCAACTGGACGTAGGAGGGCGTACGCTCTGGGCGCGCATTAGCCCCTGGGCGCGGGATGAGCTTTCTATTCGCCCGGATGTGCGGGTGTATGCGCAGATAAAAAGCGTATCAATCGCAACCTGACTGCGGCTGCTTTAAGCCAGGAAGCGAGAAAATAACCGCTTCGCATACCAGTGTCGAAGGGTGCCCGGCGCAAATAAAAGTAATGTGGCCAGCCCTGTGCTTCGATATGGCATGGATTTGCATTAACAGGCGTCGTTATTCACAGCCATACCTGACTGGCTGGCCTGACTGCCGGCAGGGGCGTTTTATTGCATCCTGGCGTGCGATCGCTTTAGCGCCGCGCGACGAGATATTGTCCGCTCAAACCACGCCTGTGGCGAGACGGTTTTGCGCAGTCCTGGTTTTTTGCAGCCGGCGAAAGCCAGCCCCCATCGGGCTTGCTGTTTGCCGTAGCGGACAGCCTATTGTCGTATGGCCCGCGCTTTTTCGCGTTTCACTATTCTTTGGCAATCAGCTACAGCAGCCAGCGGTAAATAGCGTCGGCAATGCCGTCCTCCTGATTTGTCCCCGTTACTTTATCTGCGCGAGCCTTAATGGCGTCGTCGGCATTGCCCATCGCAATGCCCAACCCGGCGGCTTCGAGCATGCTCAGGTCATTAAAGTTATCGCCAAACGCCACTACCTGCTTCATATGCAAGCCCTGGGTTTCTACCCAACGCGCCAGGCGGCTGCCCTTACTGTTGCCGTGCGATACCACGTCAACCTGATCGCGCCACGACCATTCGCAGGCCAGGCCGGGGCAGGCGTTCAATTCTTCGGCCGCTGTTTTCAGGCGCGCTACGGCCTCGCCGGTCAGTGCGAATTTCCAGATTGCGCTGGCCGCCAGCGCCGCCTCACGCAGTGACGGCACCTGACGGAACGTCGGACGCTGGGCGGCCGGCAGCGACTGCGCCCAGTTGAGCGTGCGCGCAACGTGGCCGGTTGGCGTTTCATATAGCATGGCGTCATCAACGTACATCAGCGCATGAATGCCCCGGGCATCCAGTACGTCCAGTACCTGCAGCGCCTGCCGGGCGCTGAGCGGATTTCCCTCCAGCACGGCCTGGCGCGGGTAGTCATACAGATAAGCGCCGTTACAGCAGATGGCGGGCGTATCCAGCGCCAGCGCCTGGTAAAACGGATGAATGGCGACGTGGTGGCGCCCGGTTGCGATGAGCAACTGGTAACCGGCGTCTCTGGCGCGCTGTAGCGCCGCCACGGAGGCTGGAGAAAGGGTTTTTTGTTGGGTCAACAGCGTACCGTCAAGATCAAGCGCAATAACGCGGTAAGTCATGGTAGAACCGTTATTATTTTTGTGAGCGTACTATGAATGGTACATGGCTGAAAGCGCAGCGCAAGGGCAGCGGCGCGCCAGCCGGCTGGATACGGGCCAGCGCGTGTTTTTGCGCCTGTTGCGTCATCCCGGGCGTGCATGGCGCCGTTTGCCAGGGGCGATTTACTGCGGCGGAAGGTTTGTCGCGATAAAATTTTCCTGTTCCATTTACAGGCAGCGGCGATGCGTGGTAACTCGCAACGCTTTGATTTACAGCGTTCAGTCAGGTTCGGGCGTTTGCATAGCGCAGCTCGGATGCGTTAACCGCGCTTCAACCGGGGACAAGCTTTCCGATAAGTCACCCATTTTCGCTATTCTTGATACGCTTTATGAAAGAGACACCATAGCGAAAAGAGGATGGTTCCCGAGTAACGGCGAGCGGCCCGTTTGGGGCGCAAGCGGAGGGGGGAGTTAGAGGCGCATTTGCTCGTCGCGCACTCGTCTGCTGTGTGGGGCGCTGTTGCTTACTGAACTGAATTCTGGCTAACTTGTTAATAATATTGGCTAATGACTCCTGAGGTGCAAGAGATGAAACAAACCGTATATACCGCCAGCCCCGAAAGTCAACAAATCCACGTCTGGCGCCTTGACGGTAGCGGTGCGCTGACGCTTGTGCAGGTGGTGGACGTCGCAGGGCAGGTACAGCCGATGGTGATTAGTCCGGACAAGCAGTGGCTGTATGTTGGCGTGCGCCCGGCGTTTCGCGTTATTGCGTACCGGATTGCGCCTGATGACGGTACGCTTACTGAAGCCGGTCACGCCGCGCTGCCTGGCAGCCCAACGCATATCTCTACCGATCGCACGGGGCGTTTTCTCTTTTGCGGCTCTTACAACGGCGGCTGCGTGAGCGTAACGCCGCTGGTGGATGGCCTGCCGCAGGCCGTTGCGACGGTGATTGAAGGGCTGGAGGGCTGCCACTCGGCTACTGTCTCGCCGGATAACCGCACGCTGTGGGTGCCTGCGTTGAAGCAGGATCGCATTTGCCTGTTTACGCTGTGTGACGACGGCGCGCTGATAGCGCAAAACCCGGCTGACGTTCACACCGTAGAAGGCGCAGGCCCGCGTCATCTGGTGTTTCATCCAAACCGACAGTATGCCTACTGCGTCAATGAACTCAACAGCACGGTGGACGTCTGGGAGCTCAAAGATCCGCACGGCAATATTGAATGTGTCCAGACGCTCGATATGATGCCGCCAGGCTTTTCCGACACCCGCTGGGCCGCAGATATCCATATCACGCCCGATGGCCGCCATCTCTATGCCTGCGATCGCACCGCGAGCGTTATCACGATTTTTAGCGTTTCCGAAGATGGCAGCGTGCTGGCTGTGGAAGGGCACCAGAATACCGAAGCGCAGCCGCGCGGTTTTAATATCGACAACAGCGGACAATTTTTGATTGCCGCCGGGCAGAAGTCTCACCATATTGCGGTGTATAGCATTACCGGCGCGCAGGGGCTTTTGCAGGAGAAAGGCCGCTATGCGGCGGGTCAGGGTCCAATGTGGGTTGTGGTTAACGCCTGGTAAACGCGTCTGCGCTAAAGCGGGCAGCCTGACGCTGCCCGCTGAGACGGCCGACAAACCCCATCCTGACTGCGACAGGATGGATGAAAAACAATAAAAATAAGGAAAATCAAAGCATTGATTTTCGCCTGCTTACCACAAAGACGGAAAAACCCCGCTTTTTCCTTCTTTGACAACAATCTGAGCGGGCAGCCTGACGCTGCCCGCTTTTACCCCGCAAGCCTCCCGTCCGGGAGAGGCGGTCAACCGCAGAGTTATTCGCCGTCCTGACCTTTGTTATTAAATTCCCACAGGCGGTTGAAGCGCGGATCGTTAAGGTCGCGCAGTGGATTACCCTGCTCGTCTACGCCATTGCCGATATTGCCGCGAAACGGGCGCTGAGAGCCGAGCGCGTCGCCCCAGGGGCGCGCGGCGTTAAAGCCTTTGCCGATAATGCTGTCGCGGATCACCGCCTGGCCGTTGGCGCTCTGGCCTGGCGCATAACCGTTTACCGGCGTGCCCACATCCCAGGCGCGGCCTAATTGCGCTACGCCCTGGCCGTCTGCGATAAAGCGGCTATTTGTTGCCAAAAAACCATAGAACATGTTTGGGCGCGTAGCCGGGGCGAAAACGTAACCCTCCCGATCTGTGCGGCTGCTTACTACGCGGAAAACGGTGTTATCAAACACGACTGCGCCGCGGCCGGAAACCAGATCCACATCGCCTTCAATATAGCTGTGCGTTACCAGCGTGCGGGTTAGTCTGTCGGTCAGCTTGCGGTTATGAATATCGCTGTTGGTGACGAAGAAAGTATTCTGGCGGCCCAGCAGGTTAACATTATTTATTTGTACCCGATCGCCGTCGCTGCGCAGCGCCACGGCGGGATGGTCACCTGCGCCAGCGCCGTCGCCCAGTGTGTTCTGGATGGTAAGGTTTTGCAATTGTAGACCGTCATTTTGCGACCACACGGCGGCGGAACACAGTATACCGACGGACGCGCTCCGGCGATTCTGGCAACTGTCAAACATATACCATGCCGGTTTGCCAGGCATATACTTGCCGGACGGGTTCACGGTGTGACGCCAGGCGGTGGCGTCCATTCCCGCCTCCAGCGCCAGGCCGATTTTTACATCGGCGGGTTTCTCGCCGACGCCGTACAGCGTGATGCTGCCAGAAGCCGCCGGAATGAAGACGGTACCCGGGTAATCCCCTGGCAGGATGGCGATATATTGACGCTGGCTGGCGTGTTTTATGGTGGCGGCGTCTACGGCGGCCTGGATAGTGTGATGTGTTACGCCCTGCGCGTTAACCGGACCTACGACAAAATCCGGCTGCTGCGGCAGTACGATAGCTGCAGGACGCCACGGCTGTTCGTTCGGGTTGAGCGAGGAAAACCAGTGCTGAATGCTGTAATTTTCCGCTTCACGGGGGTAAAGCACCGGGCGCGCGTCTGTGCCAGGGGCGAGCTGGTCGGAAGCGGAGTGGGGGGAAGATGTGCTACAGGCCGTCAGCGCTGCGCTGCAAAGCAGCGTTATCGCCAGGCGGGAAACTGAAAGTGTGTTCATTATGCTCCAGGCAGGTCAAAGTAAAAGTAAGTCCTTCAAATCCTGCTTTTTATACTAAGTTGAGCGAAACGGGAAGCCTGAACAGCAAAAGAGACGAATCTGCTTACGCCGGCAGTGTGTGCGGCGTCAGAAAACGCGATAACAATCGTTGATGCGGTTGACAACAGCGCCGTAATGAAAATAAATGTCTATACAACTCATGACAAGTGACCATTATGACTGAACTGACCGCTGACGATTGTCTCTGGCGCAACGCGCGCCTGGCCACGCTGGACTCGCGCCTGCCGCAGCCCTACGGCCTGCTTGAAAATTATGCGCTTGTTGTGCGTAACGGGCATATTCGCGCCGTTGTGCCCGATCCTGGCCCGCGCCCCGGCCAGGCGAACTGTGTGGATCTCGAAGGGCGGCTGGTCACGCCCGGATTGATTGACTGCCATACGCACCTTATTTTTGGCGGCAGTCGCGCTCAGGAATGGGAACAGCGTATGAACGGCGTGTCCTACCAGCAGATTAGCGCCCAGGGCGGAGGCATTAATGCGACGGTGGGCGCAACGCGTGCGGCGCAACCGGCGCAGTTGCTGGGCCTGGCCCGGCAGCGCGTGAAAAAGCTTATGCATGAGGGCGTCACAACCCTTGAAATTAAATCCGGCTATGGGCTTGATTTGCAAAGCGAAGAAAAAATGTTGCAGGTGGCAGGAAGGCTTGCCCGGGAGAACCCGATTGAGATAAGCCGAACGCTGCTGGCGGCGCATGCCACGCCGGCGGAATATAAAGGCGATCCTGAAGGCTATATCACCCTGGTTTGTGAAACGCTACTTCCCGCGCTGTGGGAAAAGGGGTTGTTTGAAGCGGTGGATGTTTTTTGCGAAAGCGTGGGGTTTAGCCCGGCGCAGAGCGAGCGCGTATTTCGTGCCGCCTGCGCGCGCGGTATTGCGGTAAAAGGCCACGTTGAACAACTCTCCTGCCTGGGCGGCGCGCAGCTTGTGAGCCGCTATCGCGGTTTATCTGCCGATCACGTTGAATATCTTGATGAAGACGGCGTTGCGGCGATGGCGCAGAGCGCAACCGTGGCGGTGTTGCTGCCGGGCGCGTTTTATTTTCTTAATGAATCCCGCCGGCCGCCGGTTGCGCTATTGCGCAAATATCGGGTGCCGATGGCGGTCGCTACCGATTACAACCCGGGAACCAGCCCTTTTCTCAGCCTGCATCTGGCGATGAATATGGCCTGCGTGCAGTTTGGCCTCACGCCAGAAGAGGCCTGGGCCGGGGTAACGCGCCATGCGGCGCAGGCGCTGGGGCGTAAAAGCAGCCACGGTCAGCTAGCGGCGGGGTATGTTGCTGATTTTGTTGTCTGGGATGCGCAGCACCCGGTAGAGATACTCTATGAACCTGCGCGCAATCCGCTTTATCTGCGCGTTTTTCGCGGCGAGGTGACGGCATGAAACTATGGCGACCGTCGGCTTGCGCGCTCTGGCAGGGGCGTGATGACAGGGCTGAAGGGGATAACGCGCTGCGTCTGTTTCAGACAATTCGGCGGGATGAGGGGTTTACGCCACACGCGTATCCGAACGATATCGCGCTGCTGGGATTTGAGTGTGACGAAGGCGTAAAGCGTAACCTCGGACGGCCCGGCGCCCGCCAGGGGCCGGATATTCTGCGCGGTGCGCTGGCGAATATGGCGAGCCATACCGGTCATGAACGGTTGGTGGATATGGGCAATATCCGCGCTGTCGCGCCTGAGCTTGAGCAGGCGCAGCAGGCGCTGCATGATGCCGTGCTGCGCTGCCATCAGGCCGGGATGCGTACGTTGGTGCTGGGAGGCGGCCATGAAACGGCCTTTGGCCACGGCTCCGGCGTGCTGGATGCCTGGCCTGAAGCACGTATTGGGATAATCAATCTCGACGCCCATCTGGATTTACGCAGCGCTTCGCGCGCCAGCTCCGGCACGCCTTTTCGCCAGTTGGCTATGCAGTGCAAAGCCCAGCGGCGCAATTTTTCTTACGCCTGCATCGGCGCAAGCCGCGCGGCCAATACGCAGGCGCTGTGGGATGAAGCCGCACGCCTGGGCGTGACGGTGGTGGAGGATCTTCAGGTGCTCAATGCGTTTGATGAACAGGTGTTGCCGACGCTTGCCGCCAGTCTCGCCGCCTGCGATAAGCTGTATCTGACCATCGATCTGGATGTGCTTACGGCGTGTGAGATGCCGGCGGTTTCCGCGCCCGCGGCGCTGGGCGTGCCGCTCGGTACGCTTATGCGCGTGGTGGAGCCGCTGTGTCGCAGCGGTAAACTGCAGGCCGTCGATCTGGTGGAATTCAGCCCGCCCTTTGATGTACAGGGGGTGGGGGCGAAAACGGCGGCGCGTCTGGCGTGGCAGATTCTCTACTGGTGGCGTTAGTCTGTTCACAGGCCAGCGCTGCGCTGCATCCTTTTTCAGGGCGACTCAGGGTATAATCTCCTGCTCCAGACGCCCTTTACTGATATAAGGAACGCCCGCGCTATGTTTTCGTCTCGTCCCCGACCTGCTCCGGCCAGCATGCCGGCGCCGTTTTATGAAAAGGTCAAACAGGCCATTAGCGAGAAGATTTATGCAGGCGTCTGGCGCCCGCACGATCGTATTCCGTCTGAAGCCGAACTGGTAGCGCAGTTTGGCTACAGCCGCATGACTATCAACCGTGCGCTACGCGAGCTAACGGATGAGGGGCTGCTGGTGCGTTTGCAGGGCGTTGGCACGTTTGTTGCGCAGCCTAAAGGGCAGTCGGCGCTGTTTGAAATCCGCAGTATTGCCGATGAAATTGCCGCGCGCCATCATCAGCACCGCTGTGAGGTGCTGCTGCTGGAGGCGATTGGCGCCGATGTATCCCAGGCAGCGGCGCTGGGGGTGGAAGAGGGGAGGCGTATTTTTCACTCGCGTATGGTCCACTTTGAAAATGATGTCCCCGTACAGATTGAAGACCGCTGCGTAAACGCCGAGGTCGTACCGGATTATTTGCAACAGGATTACACGGCGACCACGCCGCATGCCTGGCTGTCGCAGGTTGCGCCGCTAACGGAAGGCGAGCACATTGTTGAGGCCGTGCGGGCAACGCCGTCAGAATGCCTGCTGTTGCAGATTCACGAAGACGATCCCTGCCTGCTCATCCGCCGCCGCACCTGGTCCACCTCGCATATTGTTTCCTGCGCCAGTCTACTCTTCCCCGGCTCGCGCTACCGTTTACAGGGGCATTTCAGCTCCTGATTCCGGCGTTAATAAGTAATGAGATAAAAACGCATTAAGGCATAATTGGTTGTTTATGTATTAAATAATCAATATTTGCACCTCGCCTGCTTCGTGGCGTGCTCACTGGCAAGATTAATGCCGCTAATACCTGGCCCTGTAAATATATTGACTCCCTTATACCCTTTCGATAGCGAAGAAAATGCTGAACGGGAAGTTAAGCTGGAATTATTCTCAAATTAAACAAGGCATTACCTTCATAGCGTGGTTTTTTACAACATTCGTCCTCCAGACCCGTAAAAGCGTGATTGCTGACGCAATATAAAAAATTTGTATCTCTTTTGTTAAACGCAGGCTTGCGCGCAATTGTATAGACAAGTATAGGTGTTTGTATCTTTTAATGCGATTTGGCAGGAGAGTAACGCAATGTCGATAACCAAATACCGCCAGCAGGAGATTCGCGCCCCGCGGGGGGCGACGCTGACTGCGAAAAGCTGGATGACCGAAGCGCCGCTGCGTATGTTAATGAATAATCTGGATCCGGACGTGGCGGAGAATCCGCATCATCTGGTGGTGTACGGCGGTATCGGGCGTGCGGCGCGTAACTGGGAATGTTATGACGCTATTGTTACGGCGCTGACCCGGCTGGAGAAGGATGAAACGCTGCTGATACAGTCCGGTAAGCCGGTCGGCGTGTTCAAAACCCATGAAAACGCCCCCAGAGTGCTGATTGCTAATTCGAACCTGGTGCCGCACTGGGCGAACTGGGCGCACTTTAACGAGCTGGATGCGAAAGGGCTGGCGATGTACGGCCAGATGACGGCAGGTAGCTGGATCTATATCGGCAGCCAGGGGATTGTGCAGGGCACCTATGAAACCTTCGTTGAGGCGGGCCGCCAGCACTATCAGGGCAACCTGCGCGGGCGCTGGGTACTGACTGCGGGCCTGGGGGGTATGGGCGGCGCGCAGCCGCTGGCGGCAACGCTGGCGGGCGCCTGTTCGCTGAATATTGAGTGCCAGCAAAGCCGCATTGATTTTCGCCTGCGTACCGGCTATGTCGATGAGCAGGCCGACTCGCTGGACGATGCGCTGGCGCGTATCAAAACATACACCGCCGCAGGCGAGGCCGTCTCCATTGCGCTGTGCGCCAATGCGGCAGAAATTCTCCCGCAACTTGTCGCGCGCGGCGTGCGCCCGGATCTGGTAACCGATCAGACCAGCGCGCACGATCCGCTACACGGCTATTTGCCTGTAGGCTGGCGCTGGAATGAATACCAGCGCAGGGCGGAGTCGGAGCCACGGGAGACGATACTGGCGGCAAAGCGTGCGATGGCCGAACACGTGAAGGCGATGCTGGCGTTCAAACAGGCGGGTATTCCTGTGTTTGATTACGGCAACAATATTCGCCAGATGGCGCTGGAAATGGGCGTGGATAATGCGTTTGATTTCCCCGGCTTTGTGCCGGCCTATATTCGTCCGCTGTTCTGTCGCGGTATTGGGCCGTTTCGCTGGGTGGCCCTTTCCGGCGATCCGCAGGATATTTATAAAACCGATGAAAAGGTAAAGTCGCTCATTCGCGATGACAAACACCTGCATCACTGGCTGGATATGGCCCGTGAGCGCATCAGCTTTCAGGGGCTGCCGGCGCGTATTTGTTGGGTGGGGCTGGCGTGGCGGCAAAAGCTTGGGCTGGCTTTCAATGAAATGGTGCGCAGCGGGGAAGTTTCCGCGCCTATTGTTATTGGCCGCGATCACCTGGATTCCGGCTCCGTCGCCAGCCCTAACCGGGAGACGGAAGCCATGCGTGATGGTTCCGACGCTGTTTCCGACTGGCCGCTGCTCAATGCCCTTCTCAATACTGCCAGCGGCGCGACCTGGGTTTCGCTGCACCACGGCGGCGGCGTAGGGATGGGGTTTTCCCAGCATGCCGGCATGGTGATTGTCTGCGACGGCAGCCGCGAAGCCGACGAACGTATCGCCCGCGTGCTGCACAATGACCCGGCAACCGGCGTTATGCGCCATGCCGACGCAGGGTATGAGTTAGCCGTGACGTGCGCCAGGGAGCAGGGGCTTAATCTTCCTATGGTGGCCGCAACACAGGAGCCTCGCTAATGAAAACATTAACGCTTATCCCCGGAAAACTGAGCCTGGCCCAGCTTCGCGAAGTTTACAGCCACCCGGTGCGCGTAATGCTGGACGAGCGCGCCACGCCTGTTATTGAGCGCAGCGTCGCCTGTGTTAACGCGATTTTGAAGCAGGGGCGCACCGCCTACGGCATTAACACCGGCTTTGGCCTGCTGGCGCAGACGCGCATTGCCCGGGACGATCTGGAAAATTTGCAGCGTTCGCTGGTGCTCTCCCACGCAGCCGGCACGGGCGAGGCGCTGGATGATGCCGTGACGCGTCTGATTATGGTATTGAAAATCAACAGTCTGGCGCGCGGCTATTCAGGTATCCGCCCTGACGTTATTCAGGCGCTGGCGGCGCTGGTTAATGCCGAAGTGTATCCCTGGATACCGGCAAAGGGCTCTGTGGGCGCATCGGGCGACCTGGCGCCGCTGGCGCATATGTCGCTAACGCTCCTTGGCGAGGGCAAAGCCCGCTGGCGGGGCGAATGGCTGCCTGCTTCCCAGGCGCTGGAGCGGGCGGGGCTTCAGCCGCTGACGCTGGCGGCGAAAGAGGGGCTGGCGTTGCTTAACGGCACCCAGGCCTCTACGGCGTTTGCGCTGCGTGGGCTGTTTGAGGCAGAGGATCTGTTTGCGGGCGCGGTGGTGTGCGGCGCGCTGACGACCGAAGCCGCGCTGGGATCGCGCCGCCCGTTCGACCCGCGCATCCATGAGGCGCGCGGCCAGCAGGGGCAGATTGACGCGGCGGCATTGTATCGCCACGTGCTGACCGACAGCAGCGCGATCTCGCAATCGCACGATAATTGTAGCAAGGTGCAGGATCCCTATTCGCTGCGCTGCCAGCCTCAGGTGATGGGCGCCTGCCTGACACAACTGCGTCAGGCCGCCGACGTGCTGCTGGCGGAGGCCAATGCGGTTTCAGATAATCCGCTGGTCTTTGCCGAAGAAAGCGAGGTTATTTCTGGCGGCAACTTCCATGCGGAACCGGTAGCGATGGCGGCGGATAATATCGCGCTGGCGATTGCTGAAATTGGCGCGCTGTCCGAACGACGCATTGCGCTGCTAATGGACAGCCATATGTCGCAACTGCCGCCCTTCCTTGTTAAAAATGGCGGGGTGAACTCCGGATTTATGATAGCCCAGGTTACGGCGGCGGCGCTGGCAAGCGAAAATAAGGCGCTAGCGCATCCGCACAGCGTGGATAGCCTGCCCACATCGGCAAATCAGGAAGATCACGTCTCAATGGCGCCTGCCGCCGGGCGACGTCTGTGGACGATGGCCGATAACACGCGCGGCGTGATTGCCGTGGAGTGGCTTGCCGCCTGCCAGGGTATCGACCTGCGAGAAGGGCTGGCCACCAGCCCTCTGCTTGAACAGGCGCGTCGCCTGTTGCGCGAGCGCGTAGCGTACTATGAGCGGGATCGCTATTTCGCGCCGGATATTGACAGCGCCACGGCGCTTCTGGGCGAGCGCCATCTGACGCAGTTATTGCCTGCTGTTCTGCCCAGCCAGTTGTAAATTCTGTTGTTTTCTGTACCTGCACCGGGCGCAGGCATCTGCGCCCGGTCACACCACGCCTGTTTGCCGTCATATAACAATTATCAGGACACTCGCATATGCAACAACATAAACCACAACTGTTGCGCGGGCTGAATGCCCGGCATATTCGCTTCATCGCGCTTGGCTCGGCTATTGGCACCGGGTTGTTCTATGGCTCCGCGGCCGCTATCCAGATAGCCGGGCCTGCCGTGCTGCTGGCTTACCTTATTGGCGGCGCCGCCGTGTTTATCGTTATGCGCGCGCTCGGTGAAATGGCGGTGCGCGACCCCGTCTCCGGTTCCTTTAGCAGCTATGCCTGGCGTTATCTTGGCCCGCTGGCGGGGTTTATCACCGGCTGGACGTACACCTTTGAAATGATAATCGTCTGTCTTGCCGACGTTACGGCGTTTGGGATCTATATGGGGTTATGGTATCCCGATGTGCCGCGCTGGATTTGGGTGATGAGCATTATCTGCTTTATTGGCGCAATGAATCTGTGCCACGTGCGTATTTTCGGTGAGATGGAATTCTGGCTTTCGCTGATTAAAGTGGCCGCGATTATCGCCATGATTATCGCCGGCGCCGGCATTATCTTTTTGGGGTTCGGCCACCATTTTCCGGCAACCGGTTTGCAAAATCTTTGGGTTAACGGCGGTTTTATGCCCAGCGGCTGGACAGGCGTTATCGCCTCGCTGGGCATTGTGATGTTCGCCTTCGGCGGCATCGAGATTATCGGCATTACCGCAGCGGAAGCGAAGAACCCGGAAAAAGTGATCCCGCGCGCCATCAACACCATTCCGCTGCGCATTGTATTGTTTTATGTCTGCACGCTGCTGGTATTGATGGCGATTTTTCCGTGGAATCAGATAGGGCAGCAGGGCAGCCCGTTTGTGCTTATTTTTAGCGGGCTTGGCATTCCGGCGGCGGCCAACATACTGAATATTATTGTTATTAGCGCCACTATTTCAGCCATTAACAGCGATATTTTTGGCGCGGGGCGTATGATGTACGGCCTGTCAAAAGAAGGCATGGCGCCGCGCAGCTTCCAGCGGATTGCCGGCAACGGCGTGCCCTGGATGACCGTGCTGGTGATGGGCGCGGCGCTGCTGGCAGCGGTTGTGCTGAATTACATTATGCCTGAAAAGGTGTTTGTTCTTATCGCGTCGCTGGCGGCGTTCGCTACTCTCTGGGTCTGGCTGATGATTTTGCTGTCGCATTTTGCTATGCGACGCGGGTTAACTTCGCAGGCGCGCGCGCAGATTGCGTTTCCTGTCCCATTCTGGCCGCTGGCGCCGTTGCTGACATTGCTGTTTCTGGGGCTGGTGATTGTGGTGCTGGGCGCCGTTCAGGAGACGCGAATGGCGCTTATCGCCGGGGTGGCGTGGTTAGGGCTGCTGACGCTGGTGTGGTATGCCTGGGTGCGCAAAAGCGCAAGGCAGCCGGCGATCGGGCAGGAAATGTCGTAACCGTGAATGCGTCCTGGTCAGTGAAAAATCAAAAGAAGGCGCCCGGTTTTCACAAAAAGGAAAAGCGCGTTTTTCTTTTGTCGCCTCTTTTACGGGGGCCGTCAACGCCCCCGCATACCGTTAGCTGAACCGTGCGATGAGGGAGGCGTTGCCCAGCGAATGGAAATGAACCTGGAAACCGACCTGCGCGCCGCTGGCATTTTCATCCACGTCAATATGCGCCACGTTCAGCGCGTGTACGGTGAAAATATAGCGGTGGGTATCGCCCTTTGGCGGCGCTGCGCCGCCGTAGCCTGTAGTGCCGAAATCGGTGCGGGTCTGCACGGCTTCTTCCGCCAGCGCGGCCAGGCCGGAACCTGCGCCCTGCGGCAATATGCGGGTATCGGCGGGAAGGTTGGCGACCACCCAGTGCCACCAGCCGGAACCGGTAGGGGCATCGGGATCGAAACAGGTGACGACAAAACTTTTTGCGCCGGCGGGAACGTCATCCCACGCCAGATGAGGCGAAATATTTTCACCCTGGTAGCCCATGCCGTTGAATACGTGACGCATCGGCAGTTTATCTCCGTTCTGAAAATCTCTACTGGTAAGCAGCATAACGGCTCCTGTTAACGATTCAGTAGCTTCAGAATCTCCTGCGCGGCAGCAGCAGATGAGGCGGGATTTTGCCCGGTGACCAGGTGGCCGTCTACAAGGGTAAATTCACCCCAGTCTTTCGTGTGTTCGAACTGCCCGCCGGCCTGTTTTAGCGCATCCTCGACCCGAAAAGGAACGACGTCCGTTAGCCCGACCGCTTTTTCTTCGCTATTGGTAAAGCCGGTGACGCGTTTGCCCTGTACCAGCGGCGAACCGTCAGGTTTTTTAGCCCCGCACAGCGCGCCGGGAGCGTGACAAACTGCGCCTAACGGTTTGCCCGCGGCCCAAAAGGCCTCTGCGAGCGCAAGCGATTGCGCATCCTGCGCCAGATCCCACAGCGGGCCGTGGCCGCCGGGGTAAAAAATAGCGTCAAACGCCGCGGGCTGGACGTCGCTTAAGCGCAGGGTATCGGCCAGCCGTCGCTGCGCCTGCGCGTCACGGTGAAAACGTGCGGTATCGTTGGTCTGCGCGTCAGGTTCTTCGCTTGCGGGATCGCACGGCGGCTGCCCGCCCTGCGGCGAGGCCAGCGCCACCTCCAGGCCCGCGTCCAGAAAAACATAATACGGCGCGGCGAACTCCTCCAGCCAGAAGCCGGTTTTTTTACCGGTATTACCCAGTTTGTCGTGTGAGGTCAGCACCATAAGTACTTTCATTACGTTGCTCCGCAAGTGGCCGTTGTGTCACGAAGTGTAGCGCATGGTCTCAGGGAATGCCGCGTTTGAGGACTGGAACAGTTCGGGTTTGCGCAATGCCTGCCTGAGTGCGGTAGTGAGGCGTGTTAGCTGCACGGGCGTAATTTCATAAGGGGGCATCAAATAAATCAGGCGGCCAAACGGGCGTATCCATACGCCGGAGGCTACAAAAAATCGCTGCATCGCGGCCATATTGACCGGGATGCGGCTTTCCACAACGCCAATCGCCCCCAGGATCCGCACATCAGCCACGCGTGGCTCTTCACAAAGCGGCTGCAGCGCGTCGCGAAGCTGCGCTTCTATACTCGCCACCTGTGCCTGCCAGCGGTTCTCCGCCAGCAGCGCGAGGCTTTCCGAGGCAACGGCGCAGGCGAGCGGATTGCCCATAAATGTTGGGCCGTGCATAAAGCAGCCAGCCTCGCCGTTGCTGATGGTTTGCGCGACTTCGCGGGTAGTCAGCGTGGCGGAAAGCGTCAACATACCGCCGGTGAGCGCCTTTCCCAGACACAGGATGTCCGGGGCGATCCCGGCGTGTTCACAGGCAAAGAGTTTGCCGGTGCGGCCAAAGCCGGTGGCGATTTCATCGGCGATCAGCAAAATGCCTTCCCGGTCACACATATGGCGAATGCGCCTGAGCCACTGTGGGTGGTACATGCGCATGCCTCCCGCACCCTGCACGACAGGTTCCAGAATGACCGCGGCAATATCATGACGATGGGCGGCCAACAGGCGGGCAAACGGCGCAATGTCATGCTCATTCCATTCGCCGGCGAAGCGGCTGGCGGGCGCCGGGGCGAAAAGGTTTTCCGGCAGGTAGCCGCGCCACAATTTGTGTATGGCGTTATCGGGATCGCACACTGACATTGCGCCGAACGTATCGCCGTGGTAGCCGTTGCGCACCGTCAGAAAGCGCTGACGCCGCTCGCCGCGCGCCTGCCAGTACTGAAGCGCCATTTTCATAGCGACCTCCACCGCCACCGATCCGCAATCGGCCAGAAATACGCACTCCAGCGCGCCGGGCGTTATCGCCACCAGTTGCCTGCATAAATCCACTGCGGGCTGGTGGGTGATACCGCCGAACATCACGTGCGCCATGCGCTGCGCCTGCGCCTGCAGCGCTGCCGTCAGGCGTGGATGTCCGTAACCGTGAATGGCGGCCCACCACGATGACATGCCGTCAACCAGCCGTTCGCCGCTGTCGAGCACCAGTTCGCAGCCCTGCGCCGAGGCCACAGGGTAAACCGGCAATGGTCGGGTCAGGGAGGTGTAAGGGTGCCAGATATGTTGACTATCGAATAATAAATCAGCAGGTTGCATAACGACTATTGTAAACCATTATTAAAACATTTAGGTTTACAATACTAACAAAAAACGAAATAAACACCACCTTTGAGGATGCTATGGCTAACTGGACGCTCTCCCAGGTTTCCGCTTTGTTTGAAAAACCGCTACTGGAACTGCTGTTTGAGGCGCAGCAGATACACCGGCAGCATTTTGACCCGCAACAGGTGCAGATTAGTACGCTGCTGTCGATAAAAACCGGCGCTTGCCCGGAAGATTGTAAGTATTGCCCGCAGAGCGCGCGCTATAAGACCGGGCTGGAGGCGGAAAAGCTGATGGCCGTAGAGCAGGTGCTGGAAGCCGCGCGTCGGGCGCGCGTTGCAGGCGCCACCCGTTTTTGTATGGGGGCGGCGTGGAAAAACCCGAGCGATCGCGACATGCCCTGGCTTGAGCAGATGGTCAAAGGCGTGAAAGCGCTGGGGATGGAAACCTGTATGACTCTGGGGGCGTTGAGCGATGCGCAGGCGCAGCGCCTGGCGCACGCCGGGCTGGATTACTACAACCATAATCTCGACACTTCGCCCGCGTTCTACGGCAATATCGTCACCACCCGCAGCTACCAGGAACGCCTTGATACGCTTGAGCGCGTGCGCGATGCCGGGATTAAAGTATGCTCCGGCGGCATTATCGGGCTGGGGGAGACAGTAAACGATCGCGCCAGCCTGCTGATGCAGCTTGCAAACCTGCCCACACCGCCGCAAAGCGTTCCTGTGAATATGCTGGTAAAGGTTAAAGGCACGCCGCTTGCCGATAATGAAGATGTCGATCCGTTTGATTTTATCCGCGCCATCGCCGTGGCGCGTATCCTGATGCCGCGCGCTTATGTGCGCCTGTCGGCGGGCCGCGAACAGATGAACGAACAGACTCAGGCGATGTGTTTTATGGCCGGAGCCAACGCTGTCTTTTACGGCTGCAAACTGCTGACAACCCCTAATACGGAAGAAGACGCGGACCAGCGGCTGTTTCGCAAACTGGGGCTGACTGCGCAGCGGCATGCAGTTGAAGAGGGTGATAACGAACGACAGGCGCAGCTTGCACGCCAACTGCGCGAGGCCGAGCCTGCGCAATTTTATAATGCGGCGGCGCAATGAGCTGGCCTGAACGTGTTGCCGCAGCGCTGGCGCTGCGGCGTAAGAGCCAGACGCTGCGCGTGCGTACGCCCGTCAGGCAGGGATGTGGGCGGTTTCTGACGCGTGGCGAACAGCGCTGGCGCAATTTTTCCAGTAATGACTACCTTGGACTGAGTCAACATCCGGCCGTGGTGGCCGCCTGGCAGGAAGGGGCGCGGCGTTACGGCGTGGGCAGCGGCGGTTCCGGCCATATAACCGGCTACAGCGAAGCGCACCGGCGGCTTGAGCTGCGGCTGGCGCAATGGCTGGGTTACCCGCGCGCGCTGCTGTTTATCTCCGGTTTTGCGGCCAACCACGCGGTTATCAGCGCGCTGGCGCAGCGGGGCGATCGGTTTATCGCCGATCGTCTGAGCCACGCCTCGTTACTGGAAGCCGTCAGCCAGAGCCAGGCCGAGCTGCGGCGCTTTGCCCACAACAGCACGGCGGCGCTGCGGCATATGCTGGAAAAACCCTGTACGGGCCAGCGGCTGGTGATAACTGAAGGCGTATTCAGTATGGACGGCGATAGCGCGCCGCTGGCCGCAATAGCAGCGCCAACGCGCGAAGCCGGGGCCTGGTTGTTGGTGGATGACGCTCACGGCGCGGGCGTAACCGGCGAGGCCGGGCGCGGTAGCTGCGCGCAGGCCGGGGTTACTCCCGAACTGCTGATCGTCACGTTTGGCAAGGCGTTCGGCGTAAGCGGCGCGGCGGTACTGTGCAGCGAGGCGCTGGCAGACTACCTGCTGCAGTTTGCCCGCCATTTGATTTACAGCACCGCGATGCCGCCTGCCCAGGCGCAGGCGATAAGCGCAGCGCTGGAGATTCTTGCCGGCGAGGAAGGCGAAACGCTGCGCGCGCGTCTGCAGGATAATATTCAGCGCCTGCGCAACGGGGCAGCCGCGCTGCCGCTGGCGGCTTCGCCCACGGCGATACAACCGCTGATTGTCGGTGATAACGCTGTCGCGCTGGCGCTGGCTGACAGCCTGCGTGAACGCGGTTTTTGGGTCAACGCCATTCGTCCGCCTGCGGTGTCGCCGGGCAGCGCGCGTCTGCGCCTGACCCTCAGCGCGGCGCACTGCCCTGAGGATATTGACGCGCTGCTGGAGGCGCTGCATGTCTGTTGTGAATAAATCTGCCGTTGCGGCCGCTTTTGGACGTGCGGCGACCACCTACGATCGCTTTGCCGGTTTACAGCGCCTCTGTGGAGACAGGCTAATGCAACGCGTAGCTTATGGAGCGTGGCCGGAGGTGCTTGACGCCGGCTGCGGTACCGGAATGTACAGCCTGCTCTGGCGGCAGCGCGGCAGCCGGGTGACCGCGCTCGATCTTTCCCGTGAGATGCTGGCGCAGGCGCGTGCGGCAGGCGCGGCGCACCGTTACCTGAGCGGCGATATTGAAGCGCTGGCGTTGCCGGACGCCTGTTTTGATCTGGTGTGGAGCAACCTGGTCGTGCAGTGGTGCGGCGATCTTGCCCGGGGACTGCGCGAGCTGCTGCGCGTGACGCGTCCAGGCGGCAGGGTGGCGTTTAGTACAGTGTGCGACGGTTCGCTTGCCGAACTGACTCAGGCCTGGAGGGCGGTGGATGTCTACGCGCATACCAACCGTTTTCCGACCCTTCAGCAAATCATTGCCGCCAGCGGGGGGCGACTGGCGGATTTCCATGTTGAGCGCGTAACGCTGGATTTTACCGATGCGCTCAGCGCGATGCGTTCGCTTAAGGGCGTGGGCGCCACCCATCTGCACGCCGGGCGTGAGGGGCGTGTTCTGACCCGCGGCCAGCTAAAGGCGCTGAATCTTGCCTGGCCAAAGCAGCGGGGGGCCTGCCCGCTGAGCTATCGGCTTTTCTATGGCGTGCTGGCGCCCGGTTGATCTTACGCGTCGCAGTGAATGACGCGCGGGCCTGCCGTTACGCTTTGCTCTGCAACAGCCCTGGCAGGTAAGCCGCTTTAGCCGTCAAGCGCCCGGGGGGGAAATTGTCTGAACGAAAACATGAGTGGAGAACTAACGTGACGAAACGCTGGTTTATTACCGGAACCGATACTGATGTGGGGAAAACCACTGCCGGCTGCGCGCTGCTGCAGGCGGCGCGTTGGGCAGGCTACCGCACTGCCGGGTATAAGCCCGTGGCGTCAGGCAGTGAAATGACGCCGCAAGGCATCCGTAATCGCGATGCGCTGGCGCTACAGCGCAGCAGCAGTGTCGCGCTGCGCTACGAGCAGGTCAATCCCCTTGCCTTTCTGGAGCCTACGTCACCGCACATTGTTAGCGCGCTGGAGAGGCGGCCTGTCAATTTCGACACTCTGTCTGCCGGGCTGCGCGCGCTGGAAGAGCGCGCTGACTGGATACAGGTGGAGGGGGCGGGCGGTTGGTTTACGCCGCTGTCCGCCAGCGCCACCTTTGCCGACTGGGTCGTGCGTGAACGGCTGCCGGTTATCCTGGTGGTGGGGATTAAACCTGGCTGCATCAATCACGCGCTGCTGACGGCGCAGGCGGTGCAGACGTCAGGGCTGACGTTGGCAGGCTGGATAGCTAACAACGTTCAGCCGCCGGGGCGCTATCATACCGGCTACCTTGCTACGCTGGTTTCGCGTCTGCCCGCGCCGTTGTTGGGAGAGATCCCCCATTTGCCTGATGCCGGCGCAGAACAGAATGCCGGGCGCTGGCTGTCTCTGGCGGCGTTGAACGGCCATTGATTATACGTATCCCGCACGCGTTGTCGGGCGTGACTGTTCGGGCTTTTGCGCAACGCGTGTCGAGGCGGGATAACGTTTGTATCGATCCCACATCGCGCAAGCAGTGATCATTACCCGACAGGATCGGTGCGAAGGGGTAATAAGATCCCGTAAGGCCGTTATGGTGAACAGGCGAGCGCCGTCACCTGGAAAATTAAGACTAAAAAACGTGAAAAAAAGCGCAAAAGATTTTTTTTCCATCCGTGCTCTGAATTTTCTGTTTTCGCCAGGGCGGCTTGTACCAGGGGCCTGGCGCAGTTATCCACTATTCCTGTGGATAACCTTGTGTATTAGAGTTAGAAAACGTGCGGTAAGCGAGAAGGGACAAGCTTCAGGCCCGATCTGGCGCGAAAGCCGTCTTTTCTTATTTTTTATTAATATTCAGTAAGTTGGTTAAAATCAATCCTTGCCCCTGCGCCAGCCTTGCTGTAACAAAACTTTCATTAGCCAGCTTGACAAATGTTAAAAGCTGAAAAGCGTTGGGGATAACCATAATGCCGCGTTTTTTGGCGGGTTTTGCCGCCGTAACCGCCTGGCGCCCGGTGCCGCGTTTTTACTCTGCCCACGCGCCGTTACTGGTTTTTCATCCAGCTTTAACTGGCAAAAAATGCGCAGATGAGTAAAATTATTGTCCGGCCCGCTCCTCCTTCACCAGAGTATTTCCTCATGAGTAAAGCTTTCGTACTCCACAGCGCGTTTAAACCTTCCGGCGATCAGCCTGACGCCATTCGTCGCCTGAAAGAGGGGCTGGAAGATGGCCTTGCCCATCAGACGCTGTTGGGCGTGACCGGTTCCGGAAAAACCTTCACCGTGGCCAACGTGATTGCCGCTCTACAGCGTCCGACGATGGTGCTGGCGCCCAATAAAACGCTGGCGGCGCAGCTTTACGGTGAAATGAAGGAGTTTTTTCCCGAAAACGCGGTGGAGTACTTCGTCTCCTATTACGATTATTACCAGCCGGAAGCGTATGTGCCGAGTTCGGATACCTTTATTGAAAAAGATGCGTCGGTGAACGAACACATTGAACAGATGCGTCTGTCGGCGACCAAGGCGCTGCTTGAACGGCGCGATGTGGTGGTGGTGGCCTCGGTGTCAGCGATATACGGCCTGGGCGATCCCGATCTTTACCTGAAAATGATGCTGCACCTGACCAAAGGTATGATCATCGATCAGCGCGCCATTTTGCGTCGGTTGGCCGAGTTACAATATACCCGCAACGATCAGGCGTTTCAGCGCGGCACCTTCCGGGTTCGCGGCGAGGTGATTGATATTTTTCCGGCGGAGTCAGACGATATTGCGCTGCGCGTGGAACTGTTTGATGAAGAAGTTGAGCGCCTGTCGCTGTTTGACCCTCTTACCGGGCAGGTGGAAACTATCGTGCCGCGCTACACTATCTATCCCAAAACCCACTACGTGACGCCGCGCGACCGTATTGTGCAGGCAATGGAGGATATCAAGGTAGAGCTGGGTGACAGGCGTAAAGTACTGCTTGCGAATAACAAACTGCTCGAAGAGCAGCGCCTGAGCCAGCGCACGCAGTTTGACCTTGAGATGATGAACGAGTTGGGCTACTGCTCTGGCATTGAAAACTATTCGCGCTATCTGTCCGGGCGCGGGCCGGGAGAGCCGCCGCCTACGCTGTTTGACTATTTGCCTGCTGACGGTTTGCTGGTTATTGATGAATCCCACGTCACCATTCCACAGATCGGCGGTATGTTCCGCGGTGACCGGGCGCGTAAAGAGACGCTGGTGGAATATGGTTTTCGTCTGCCGTCGGCGCTGGATAACCGCCCGCTGAAATTTGAAGAATTTGAGGCGCTGGCGCCGCAAACCATTTATGTTTCGGCGACGCCGGGTAATTATGAACTGGAAAAATCCGGCGGCGAGGTTATCGATCAGGTGGTACGCCCTACGGGGCTGCTGGATCCGGTTATCGAAGTGCGCCCGGTAGCGACGCAGGTCGACGATCTGCTGTCAGAAATTCGTGCGCGTTCTGTTATCAACGAGCGCGTGCTGGTGACCACGCTGACCAAGCGCATGGCTGAAGACCTGACGGAGTATCTGGAAGAGCACGGCGAGCGCGTGCGTTATCTGCATTCGGATATTGATACCGTCGAGCGTATGGAAATTATCCGCGACCTGCGCCTGGGGGAATTTGATGTGCTGGTCGGCATCAACCTGCTGCGTGAAGGGTTGGATATGCCGGAGGTTTCGCTGGTGGCGATTCTGGATGCCGATAAAGAAGGCTTTTTGCGCTCGGAGCGTTCGCTGATTCAGACTATCGGGCGCGCGGCGCGCAACGTAAACGGCAAAGCCATTCTGTATGGCGATAAAATTACGCCGTCTATGGCGAAGGCTATTGGCGAAACCGAGCGCCGCCGGGAGAAGCAACAGCTTTATAACGAAGAGCACGGCATCGTGCCGCAGGGGCTTAACAAGAAGGTGGTGGATATTCTGTCGCTGGGCGAAAGCCTGGCGCATACCCGCGCGAAAAGCCGGGGCCGCTCACGGGGCGTCGGCAGCGTCGAGCCCGCCGATAAAGCGCTATCGCCGAAGGCATTGCAGCAGAAGATAGCGGAGCTGGAAGCGCAGATGATGCAGCATGCGCAGAACCTTGAATTCGAAGCGGCGGCGGAGGTCCGCGACCGGCTGCATCAGTTGCGTGAATTGTTTATCTCAGTGTCTTAAGGGTATGTTTGCGAGATTACGCCCTTTACGGGCGTAACCCATGCCGTTATGAGCGAAAGTGAACGGGACTTAACCGGCGCTTTCACAGGCGGGCCGTATGATCCCTGCCTCGTTATTTTTGGTCATCTTTACCCCAACGCCTGTACGGTTTTCTCCAGAGCCTGACGCAGCAACCGGCGATCGTGGCGGTAGGGGACGTCGCTCGCCTCCAGCGGTTCCTGAACTACAATCAGTCCGTCAACGTCTTTCGCGTCACCGCGCGGCCCAATGACCACGGCGTCAATAACAGGCTTGCCAACGTAGCGTTCAATGGTGTCCAGCTTCTGGCGCAGCGGCAGGTTTGCCGCTGCGGGGCTTAGCTCGCGCCCAAGGTTGTCGATAAATACCACCGGCGCGGGGGTGCGACGCAGCGCCTGCGCCAACTCGTCTAACAGCAGCAGCGGCAGCAGGCTGGTGTAGAAACTCCCAGGCCCTATCAGAATAAGATTTGCTTCGGCAATGGCCTGTAGCGCTTCACGCGTGGTGGGGGCCTTCGGGTAGAGCATCATCTCGGCAGGTGGCGCCGATAGCTGGTCGATATTCACTTCGCCGTAAACGGTATGGCCTTCGGCGTCCGTGGCAATCAGATCCAGCGGCTGCTCAGACATTGGAATTAAAAAAGCGTCCACCTTCAACAGGCTGCGAATGAGATTGATGGCTTCAAGCGGGCGCACGCTCAGGTGATCGAGCGCTTTTAACATCAGGTTGCCAAGGTTATGGCCCGCCAGTTCGCCGTTGCCGCCAAACCGATACTCAAACATTGCAGAAGCGACGCTGGGCTCGGTGATTAACTGGTTCAGGCAGTTACGCATATCACCCCATGCTATGCCGCCTTCGGCGCGGCGAATGCGGCCGGTGGAGCCGCCGTTATCTGTAGTGGTCACGATGCCGGTCAGGCGGGAGCCCAGCGAAGAGAGCGATGACATCACGCGTCCCAGCCCATGACCGCCGCCGAGAGCGACCACTCTGTCAAGTTCGGCGAGAGTACGGCTACGCATAATCATTCCTTCATTATCGTTTTGCGCCTAAGGTAGCGTAAAACGCCACGAAAAACGATCCTGCCCTGGAGAGGGTTATGATATATATCAAGGCAAAATTGCGTACTGTACGTATTCTGTAGTGAAAATGGCGTATTCAGCCGATATGTACAGAGATATATAGCGAATAGCGTTAATGGCGCGATCGGTTTTTTAGCGCTACTATCGCCAGTAGCCGGTTGCTGACCGGGTTAAACAAAACACTCAAGCCTTTACGCCTAAGTCGCACGATAGGGCGTTCTGGCCGTGGCCTGTGGGTCGCCAGGGTGCAGGAAGAAATGACTGCATCTCCCGTATCTGGAAAGGTGTACATGGTTTCTCAACTTACCGATGCTTACGCACGCAGATTTTATTATCTGCGCCTGTCGATTACCGATGTGTGCAATTTTCGTTGCACCTATTGCCTGCCCGATGGCTACCGGCCTAACGGCCTTGCAAACAAAAGCTTTTTGACGTGCGATGAAATTCGCCGCGTCGCGAGCGCGTTTGCGGCGCTCGGCACGGAAAAAGTGCGCCTGACCGGCGGCGAGCCTACGCTGCGCCGCGATTTTACCGATATTGTTCGCACCGTGGCGGATAACGACGCTATTCGCCAGGTGGCGGTCACGACTAATGGTTATCGAATGGCGCGTGACGTGCGGGCGTGGCGCGAGGCCGGACTGACCCACATCAATGTCAGCGTTGACAGCCTTGACGCGCGCCAGTTTCACGCCATTACCGGCGAAGATAAATTCACGCAGGTGATGGCGGGCATTGATGCCGCCTTTGAGGCCGGGTTTGAGCGCGTGAAGGTCAATACGGTGCTGATGCGCGACGTAAATCACCATCAGCTTGATACTTTTCTGGCATGGATTAAGCCGCGTCCCGTTCAACTGCGCTTTATTGAGCTGATGGAAACCGGGGACGGCGGCAGCCTGTTTCGCAAGCACCATATCTCCGGCGCGACGGTGCGCGACGCGCTGCTTGAACGCGGCTGGACGCAGCAGTTGCGCGGGCGCAGCGATGGCCCGGCGCAGGTGTTTACCCATCCGGACTACGCAGGGCAAATCGGCCTTATTATGCCTTATGAAAAAGACTTCTGCGCCAGTTGCAACCGACTGCGCGTCTCTTCATTGGGCAATTTGCATTTATGTCTGTTTGGCGACGGCGGCATTACGCTGCGAGATTTGCTGGCCAGCGATGATTCGCAGGCGGAACTGCAGGCGCGTATAGCGCGCGCGCTTGCGCACAAAAAACAGGCCCACTTTCTGCACGAGGGAAACACCGGTATTACGCAGAATTTGTCCTGGATCGGCGGATAATCAGGAGAAGCAACATGAGTCAGGTAAGCGCAGAATTTATTCCGGCGCGCGTCGCCGTATTAACCATTTCCAACCGTCGTGGCGAAGAAGACGATACTTCCGGCCACTATTTACGCGATGCGGCGCAGGAGTCAGGGCATCACGTGGTGGCAAAAGCGATTGTTAAAGAAAACCGTTACGCTATTCGTGCTCAGGTGTCGGCCTGGATTGCCGACGAAAACGTACAGGTGGTGCTGATTAACGGCGGCACGGGGCTGACTGAGGGCGACCAGGCGCCGGAGGCGTTGCTGGCGCTGTTCGATCGCGAAATCGCTGGATTTGGCGAAATGTTTCGTATGCTTTCTTTCGAAGAAATCGGCACCTCAACGTTACAATCGCGCGCGGTGGCGGGGATTGCTAACCAGACGCTGATATTTGCCATGCCTGGCTCTCCCAAAGCCTGTCGCACCGCGTGGGAAAATATTATTGCGCCGCAAATCGATGCCCGCACGCGCCCCTGTAATTTTCACCCTCATCTTAAGAAATAGTTATGTCACAGCTAACCCATATTAACGCCGCGGGTGAAGCGCATATGGTGGACGTATCGGCTAAGGCCGATACGGTTCGCGAAGCGCGCGCCGAGGCGTATGTCACCATGAATCCTGAAACGCTGGCGAAAATCATTGACGGCAGCCATCACAAGGGCGATGTGTTCGCCACCGCGCGCATTGCCGGTATACAGGCCGCCAAGCGTACGTGGGAGCTGATTCCGCTTTGTCATCCGCTGCTATTAAGTAAAGTCGAGGTGCAGCTTCAGGCCCAGGCGCAGCACAGCCGCGTGCGCATCACGACGCTGTGTCGCCTTGCGGGAAAAACCGGCGTCGAGATGGAAGCGCTGACGGCGGCCACCGTTGCTGCGCTGACTATTTATGATATGTGCAAGGCCGTGCAGAAAGATATGGTCATAGGCCCGGTGCGCCTGCTGACCAAAAGCGGCGGTAAATCGGGCGATTTCAGGGCGGTTGACCATGATTAACGTGCTGTTTTTCGCGCAGGTGCGCGAGCTGGTAGGCTGCGATAGCCTGACGCTTAACGATGATTTTTCAAGCGTAGAGGCGCTGCGTCAGCATTTGGCCGCGCGCGGCGAGCGATGGGCGCTGGCGCTGGAGCCGGGTAAGCTGCTGGCGGCGGTTAACCAGACGCTGGTGACGCCGCAGCATGCCATTAAGGATGGGGACGAAGTGGCCTTTTTCCCGCCGGTGACCGGAGGCTGATATGAAAACGCGGATTCAGGTGGGGCGCGATAATTTTAGCGTAGGCGATGAGTATCAGTGGTTGTCGCAGAGCGACGAAGACGGCGCGGTCGTCACCTTTACCGGCAAAGTACGCAATCACAATCTTGGCGACAGCGTTAGCGCGCTAACGCTTGAGCACTATCCGGGCATGACGGAAAAAGCGCTGGCTGACATCGTTGCCAAGGCGCGGTCGCGCTGGCCGCTGCAGCGGGTGTCGGTTATCCACCGTATCGGCGAGATGTGGCCGGGCGATGAGATTGTTTTCGTCGGAGTAACCGGCGCGCACCGCAGTCAGGCTTTTGAAGCCGCGCAATTTATTATGGATTATCTGAAAACCCGCGCGCCATTCTGGAAGCGGGAGGCCACGCAGGATGGCGAACGCTGGGTTGATGCGCGCGACAGCGACCGGGCGGCGGCTACGCGCTGGTAAGCCACTCTGCGCAGGATGTGTTAGTCTTTATGCCAAAGGGCTAATATGTACCGGCTGCGCCAGCGCATTTTGCCTGCATGAATGAGGTTCGCCTGCCCGCTCTGTGCGTTCTTTGGCGCAGAGAAGCTTCTGGCGCTGCCGGTGATTGGCCGGTTCGACAACGGTTCTTCAACTTATGAGGTAAAATCATGGAGCGATACCCACAAACGAATGGCGCTATTGTGCAGGCGGGCAGCCGCCTGCAGACGTATATGGCGCAGGTTTATGGCTGGATGACCTGCGGTCTGTTGCTGACCGCATTTGTCGCGTGGTTTGCGGCTAACACGCCAGCTATAATGATGTTTGTTTTCTCCAGCAAAATCACCTTTTTTGGCCTCATTATCGCCCAACTGGCGCTGGTGTTTGTGCTCTCCGGTATGGTTCGCAGGCTTAGTCCTGGCGTTGCCACGTCGCTGTTTATGCTTTATTCGGCGCTGACCGGTTTGACGTTTGCCAGTATTTTTGTTGTGTACACCTACTCGTCTATTGCCAGCACGTTTGCGGTAACCGGCGGAATGTTTGGCGCAATGAGCGTTTATGGCTACACCACTAAGAGAGACCTGAGCCGCTTCGGCAGTCTGCTGTTTATGGCGTTGATCGGCATCGTTCTGGCTTCGCTGGTGAACCTTTGGCTTAAGAGCGCGCCGCTGATGTGGGCAATTACCTATATCGGCGTGCTGGTCTTCGTGGGGTTAACGGCCTATGACACGCAGAAATTGAAAAATATCGGCGAGCAGATTGACGTAAGCGATCGCGGCGCGCTGCGCAAATATTCCATTATGGGCGCGCTTACGCTGTATCTCGACTTTATTAACCTGTTTATGATGATGTTGCGCATTATGGGCAATCGCCGCTAACAGGGTAACAGACACATTATCTCCAGGCGTCGCTAAAGCCGGTGACGCCTGATTCGCTCCCGCCTGTAGACGATAATCGCAGTAACACTGTCTGTTGCAGCCCTGGCATTCAGCCGCCCGGTTTACGCTTTTCGTTTACCCGACGCAGCGTTTTTGCCCGGCTTTCCAGCCACAGATAGCCAAATATCGCCAGCGCCAGCGGCACGAAGAAATAGAGTACGCGATAGGCGAGCAGGGCGGCGATGACCTGGCCGTGCGCAATATGCTCGCCGGCCAGCAGCGCAATAAATACCGCTTCAAGCACGCCAATACCCGCCGGAATATGTACAATTACCCCCGCAATGCTGCTTACCAGCAGCACGCCAAGAATGAAAAAATAATGGGTTTCCCTGTCCAACAATAGCCAGATAATGGCCGCCATTACCATCCAGTTAGCCGCAGAGATCGTAAACTGCAACAGGGCAAAGCGCCAGCCGGGCAGCTCCAGGGTATGGCCGCGTACCGTTACGCTGCGCTTTTTAGCGCGAGCGCAGCACCAGAGATACGCGGCGACAATCGCCAGTAGCGCGCCCCCCAGCAGACGCAGCGTGTTTTCATCCACGTACCAGTGTGACGGCAGCGGCACCATGCCGAAGGTGAACAAGATACCGCCCAGCAAAATATAGCCAAGCCAGTTGGTGGTAATGCTAAGCGAGAAAATGCGCGTAATCGCGCTGCCCTTCAGCCCCAGGCGGGAATACAGGCGATAGCGCATGCCGATGCCTCCCACCCAGGTGCTGAGCGTAAGGTTAAAGGCATAGCAGATAACCGCCACCATCATAACCTGGCGTTTGGCGATATGATGGCCGCACCAGGCGCGCGCCATCAGATCGTAACAGCCGTAGATAAAATAGCTCACCATTACCAGCATACAGGCGCCGTATAGCGCGCGACGGTCATAATTGCGAATAACGAGCCAGACGTCTTCCCAGTCTATTTTGCGGGCATAAATCACCATCAGCGCCACGACCGCAGCAAGAAAGACGGTAGTGAGCAGTTTGCTCATGCGCTGCCATTTTCCCTTTAAGCGCGGCATCACGAATTCACTTCTGAATCGCCCGGGCGCGTGCGATCGCCGGTTTCCAGCGCCGACTGCACTGTTGATACGACCGTCATATGCGGCGTGTGGGCCGGCAACCAGCCCAGAATAGCCGGGAAGTGGCGCAGGAAGTGAAACGCCAGCACGCTAAAGCCTATTTTCCACCAGGTGCGGCGCGGCAGGTTGGCTTCGTCAATCTGATGACAGTCGCAGCGTATGAGTCGATCAAGATTATCGCGCAATTGCTGATTGAATTGCCGGCTATTAATGATGACGTTCGCTTCCAGATTCAGCGACAGGCTTAGCGGATCGAGATTGCTGGAACCCACCGTCGCCCACCTGTCGTCCATGAGCGCGACTTTACCGTGCAGCGGGCGCGGCTGATATTCGTAAATGGAAACGCCCCCTTTGAGCAGGTAGTGATAGAGCAGCCGTGCGCCCACTTTAACAATCGGCATATCCGGTTCGCCCTGTACAATCAATTTTACCCGCACCCCGCGGCGGGCCGCGTTGCGCATCGCGTGCAATAGCCGATAGCCGGGGAAAAAATAGGCATTAGCAATAATCACTTCGCGCCTGGCGTTCGCCAGCATCCTGAGGTAATAGCGTTCGATGTCTGCACGGTGCTCGTTGTTATCGCGCCAGACAAACAGCGCCTGCGCATCGCCGGGAGGGGTGTTGTCCCGGGGGGGCTGGCGGCCCTGGCGCCAGCGCGGTACATCCTCGCGCCGGGGCAGGTTGGATTCTACGTAGAGGCTAATATCTTCTACAATTGGCCCTTCAAGACGCAGCGCGTAATCCTGTTTGGCCTGAGGGCCATAGTTCAGCATGTGTTCGTCAGAAAAATTGATACCGCCGACAAACGCGACGTTCTCATCCACAACAACAATTTTGCGATGCATACGGCGAAATACGTTGGTTCGCATGCCGAATATCCGCCGCCGCGGATCGTAAAAACGCAGCACCACGCCTGCGGCCACCAGATCGCCGGCAAAAGCGTCGCTGAATTTGGGCGTGCCATAGCCGTCAAGCAGACATTCAATTCGCACGCCGCGACGGGCGGCGCTGAGCAGCGCTTCACGTAGCCGCCAGCCTAGGCTGTCTTCAAACCAGATAAACGTTTCGAGAATAATCCGGCTGCGGGCGCCTTTAATGGCGCAGAATACCGCCGGGAAGAATGTATCGCCGTTTTCAAGCAGAACAATGCGGTTGCCGTCGCGCCAGCCGTTTTTTGTCACAGATGTATCTCCACTGCCAGAGGGGCATGGTCCGAAAGATGGCGCCAGTCGTGCAGCGTCAGCGCTTCAGGATGACTGGCGGAGGCATTTTTAACGTAAATACGATCGAGGCGCAGCAGCGGAAAGCGCACCGGGAAAGTACGCGCCGGGCGGCCGTAAGCCCGGGTGAAGACTTCATCCAGCCCGGCAATATTACGCAGCGGGCGATTAGCGCGCTGACGCCAGTCGTTGAAATCACCGGCCACCACCACCGGTTCGTTTGCGGGCAGGCGATTAACGTGTTCGGCTAACAGCCTGAGCTGCACGGTGCGATGGCGCTCCCGTAACCCAAGATGGGCGCAAATAATATGCACAGGCGCCGGTAACCCGGGCAGTGCGATGACGCAGTGCAGCAGCCCGCGTTTCTCATGGCCGCTAACGGAAATATCAAGATTCTCGTATTGTGCTATCGGATAACGTGACAGCACGGCGTTGCCGTGGTGCCCTTCCGGATACATCGCGTTGCGGCCGTAAGCATAGTCCTGCCAGAGAGTATCTGCGAGGAACTCGTAGTGGGGGGTTGCCGGCCAGCCTTCAATTTGCAGGGCGTGAATGTCGTGCGCGCCCAGGACTTCCTGTAGGCAGACAATATCTGCGCCCACGCTGCGCACGGCTTCACGCAGTTCCGGCAGAATGAAACGCCGGTTAAAAGCGGTGAAGCCTTTGTGGGTGTTGATGGTAAGTATCCGTAATGAAAATCGCGATGTTGCTTCTGCCATGCGTCTCCCGATCGGGCTTTCCGTATAAAAATAAAGTGTAGTCTCTGTCACAAAAAGTTTGCGGCTTCGAGAATTTTCCTTAAAGTACGGTAGTCTTACGTTTGTCTCATAGACAGGAAGAAAATCTATAAGGAGAGAAGCCATGAAATGGCAACAACGTATTCGTGTCGCAACTGGCCTTAGTTGCTGGCAGATTATGCTGCATTTGCTGGTGGTGGCGTTGCTCGTTATGGGCTGGATGAGTAATGCAATGGTGCGCGTGGGGCTGGGGCTTTGCGTGCTGTATGTGCTGACGGTTGCGCTGATGTTGGCCTTCCAGCGTTACCCTGACGGGTGGCGGCGGGAACTGTGCGAGTTCCTGGAAGAGATGACGACGACCTGGTATTTTGGCGCGGCGCTGATAGCTATCTGGCTGATGTCAAAAGTAATTCATAATAATGTTTTGCTTGCCGCCGCCGGGTTGGCGGTACTGGCAGGGCCGGCGCTGTTTTCACTGATGATGAAAGACCGGCGCCGTTCAGGCAATCTTGCGGCGAAACATGGCGTACGCCGCTAATCCCGTTGTGGCTGCGATAATCAGAAGCGGCCACAGGCTTTGCCAGATGATGTTCAGGCTGGCGTCCTTCAGGTAAATTTGCTTGGTGATATCGGTAAAGTGGCGAATAGGGTTTACCCACGTCAGATTTTGCAGCCACACCGGCATGTTTTCCACCGGCGAGACATAGCCGGAAAGCAGAATGGCCGGCATCATAAAGACAAACACACCGATAAACGCCTGCTGCTGCGTCGCGCAGAAGGCGGAAATAAATAGCCCAAATCCTACCAGCGACAGCCCATAAATCACCATTGCAAAATAAAACAGCGCCAGCGAACCTGCGAACGGGATGTTATAGATAAGTATGCCTACCGCCAGCACGATAGAGGCCTGGAATATGGCGACCACCACTGCGGGCACCGCCTTGCCGATGAAAATCTGCCAGGTCGCCAGCGGCGATACCCGCAGTTGATCGAGCGTGCCCTGTTCCCGCTCGCGCGCCAGCGACAGCGACGTTACGATCATGACGCCTACGGTAGTAATCATGGAGATAAGCGAGGGGACAACGAACCATTTGTAATCCAGATTTGGGTTATACCAGTTGCGCACCACCAGTTCGCTGTTATTGCGTATCGGCTGGCCTGCCGTCATTTCCTGCTGCCAGTTTTTAACGATTTGTTGCAGGTAGTTGGCCGCAATTTGGGCGCTGTTAGAGTTGCGTCCGTCCAGGAGAAGCTGCAATTTGCTCTGCCTGCCCTGGTCGATATTGCGGGAAAAATCCGCCGGAAAGCGAATCAGCAGTAGCGCTTTTTTTGTATCCAGCGTGGGGCGAATCTCCCGCGGGCTTTTGAGCAGCAAAATATGGCTGATGGCTTTGGCCTGTGCAAAGCGCTGGGTTAGTTCCGTGGCGTGCCGCCCGTTGTCTTCGTTGTAAATGGCGACTGTGGCATTGGTCACTTCCAGCGTGGCGGCCAGCGGAAATAGCACCACCTGGATAATAACCGGCAGGATTAAAATGGCGCGCGTTTGCGGCTCACGCAGCAGCGCCTGCAGTTCTTTGCGAATAAGCGTCCATAATCGATGCAGCATAGCGTGCTTCCTTAGTCGAGACGACGTTTAGTCTTAAGCCAGGTAAGGCCGATAAACATCACGGCTGATGCAATCAGAAACAGCACATTTATCGCCAGCACCACGGGAACATTGCCCGCAAGGAACAGCGTTTGCAGCGTACTGACAAAGTAGCGTGCCGGGATGATATAAGTCACGGCGCGTACGGCTGCGGGCATACTGTCTATCTCGAAAATAAACCCGGAAAGCATTACCGAGGGGAGAAAGGCGGCGTTCAGCGCCACCTGAGCGGCATTGAACTGGTTGCGCGTCAGCGTGGAAATCAGCAGGCCCATACCCAGCGTGCTGAGTAGAAACAGGCTGGAGATAAAAAACAGCAGCAACAGGGAACCGCGGTACGGTACGCCAAGAATAAACACCGTGACCAGCATGCAAATCAGCATGGCCAGCATGCCGATAAAATAGTAGGGAATAAGTTTACAAAGCAGCAGTTCGCTGCGAGTGACTTCAGTGGAGAGCAACGCCTCCATCGTGCCGCGTTCCCATTCGCGCGCCACAACCAGCGAGGTCAGAATCGCGCCAATTACCGTCATGATGATGGTGACGGCGCCGGGGATAATAAAATGCCGGCTGATGGCCGCCGGGTTAAACCAGTAGCGGGTTTGTATATCCACCAACGGTTCAAACGATTCGCCGCGATCTGCCGCTTGCTGCTGTTGCCATAGCTGCCATACGCCCTCCATATAGCCCTGCACAAAGTTGGCGGTATTGGGTTCGCTGCCGTCGGTAATGACCTGTACAGGCGCGCGATCGCCTGCGCGCGCCATACGTGCGGCGAAGTCTACCGGGATGACAATCAGCCCGCGAATGCGCCCGGCCTGCATCATCTGCGTGAGCTGCTGGCGGTTGTCGCTAACGGTGGGCGAAATAAAGGGCGATGCGCTGATAGCGTGCGTGAAGTCCAGCGCCTCTTTACTTTGTTGTTCGAGGAGTATGCCGACCCGTAGTTTGCTGGAGTCGAGATTGATACCGTAGCCAAAGATAAACAGCAGTAGCAGCGGGATCACAACGGCAATCAGCCAGGTACTGGGATCGCGCAGAATTTGGCGCATCTCTTTCAGACACAGGGCGCGTACCCGGCGCCAGACCAGAAGGGAGTTAGCTGCCACTGGCGTGCTCCTTATCCCAGCGGTGAATCAGTGTAATAAACGCCTGCTCCATAGTGGGATCGGCGTACTCGGCATCGGCTGCCTGCTGTTTGAGAGCGTCGGGCGTACCGCTGGCGATAAGTTTGCCGTGGTAAACCAGGCCGATGCGGTCGCAGTATTCAGCTTCATCCATAAAGTGGGTGGTAACCATCACCGTCACGCCTCGCTCGACCATGCTGTTAATATGAAGCCAGAATTCGCGACGCGTAAGGGGATCGACGCCTGATGTCGGCTCGTCCAGGAATAAAATATCCGGCTCATGCATGAGCGAACACGCCAGCGCCAGGCGCTGTTTAAATCCCAGCGGCAGAGAGTCGGCCGTATGGTTAAATATTGGACGCAGGTTGAACGCGCCGCTCATGCTGGCGATTTTATCGTTTTGCGCGCGCCCGCGCAGGCCATAAACGCCGGAGAAAAAGCGCAGATTTTGCTCCACGGTCAGATTGCCGTATAGCGAAAATTTTTGCGCCATGTAGCCAAGGCGCTGGCGCGCTTTGCCGGTACTGGTCTTCAGATCCATATTCAGCACCAGCGCCTTGCCGGAGGTAGGCGCCAGCAGGCCGCACATCATTTTAAACGTGGTGGATTTGCCTGCGCCGTTGGGGCCGAGCAGACCGAAAATTTCGCCGCGCGTGACGCTGAAGTCGACGTCGTCAGTAGCGGCAAAATCGCCAAATTTTTTCGTTAACCCACGCGCTTCGATCACCGTTTCATCTTTACTGCCTTCAACATGGCGCAGAATGGCGCCCAGCGGTGATTCGGCAGCGCCCGCGCCGCCGAGAAGATCGATAAACGCATCTTCAAAGCGCGGCGGGGTTTGCGCCAGGCGCTCGGGAGATAATGTAAGGCTGTCGGCCACGGTATCCATGCTGGCATCCTTTTTCAGTATGATGCGTACGGATTTTCCCTGAATAACGCCATCGCTTACCTGCGGCAGTCTGAGCGCCTTTTGCAGAAGCTGACGGTTATTTTCATCCGGGCTGGAGATAAGCCAGCTACGTCCGGCCATTTGGGTCGTTAGCGCTTTCGGCTCGCCGCACCACAGCACTTCACCTTCGTTTAACAGGATAATTTCGCGGCACTGTTCGGCCTCGTCCAGGTATGAGGTGCTCCAGAGAATCAACATGCCTTCACCGGCAAGCTCATGCACCATTTGCCACAGCTCGCGGCGGGAGATAGGATCGACCCCAACGCCGGGTTCGTCGAGCAGCAGCACGTCCGGCTGGCCGACCAGCGTGCAGGCCAGCCCCAGCTTTTGTTTCATGCCGCCGGAAAGCTTGCCCGCCAGCCGCCTGGTAAACGGCGCCAGTGCGGTGAATTCAAGCAGGCGCGTAAACGTTTTTTTGCGCTGTTCGCCGGCGACGCTACGCAGATCGGCGTACAAATCGAGATTCTCCTGTACGGTGAGATCCTCATACAGGCCGAATTTTTGCGGCATATAGCCCAGGCGCGCGTGCAGCGCGCGATCGTCGCGTATCGGGTTTAAACCGATAACCTTAATCTCGCCTTCGCTGGGCTCCAGCAGCCCGGCAAGCATACGCATTAGCGTGGTTTTGCCCGCACCGTCTGGCCCCACCAGCCCGGTAACGCCGCCTGCGCGCACGGTGGCGTTAAGGCTTGCTACCGCTGGTTTGCGCATGCCCTTAAAACGGCGCACAACGTTTGCCAGCGTGATTGTATCGTCAGCGCCTGTCATTGCGCGCTCCGTCGCTGAAATGCACGGTAACCGGCATTCCCTGACGCAGCGCGTTATCGGGATCGGTAACAATAATGCGCAGGCGGTAGACCAGATCGGTACGCAGGTCGGGGGTTTCTACGGTTTTAGGAGTGAACTCGGCGGTTGGAGAGACAAAGCCAATTTTTCCCTGATACGGCTTATCGGGACGGCCATCGGTGTATATCAACACCGTCTGGCCGGGCTGCGCCTGGCCGAGATTGATTTCATCAATATAGGCGCGTACCCAAACGGGGCGGGTTAGCGAGAGCGTCAGTACCGGGTTGCCTGCATTAAGCATCGTTCCCGGCTCGACGGCGCGCGTCAGCAGCGTACCGTCTGACGGCGCGACAAGCGTGGTGTCCTGTAAATCGAGTTTTGACTGCGCAACCCTTGCTGCGGCCTGCGCCAGGCTTGCTTTGGCCTGGGCGATTTCCTGAGGACGATTGCCGGTGCGAAACTGGTTAAGTTTATCCTGGGCCGCCTTCAGGTTCGCCTGCGCCTGATCGCGGGAAGAACGTGCGTTTTCGAGATCGTTTGCCGGGATAACGCGGGTTTTCCATAGCCCTTGCTGGCGTTGATAAAAGTTTTGTGCATAAGCGGCGACAGCCTGCGCCTGCCTGACGGCGGCGGCGGCCTGGGCTATTTCTTCGGCGCGATAGCCTGCTTTTACCAAATCGTACTGCGCCTGCGCGGCCTGCGCGTTGGCCTCGGCCTGATGTAGCGCGTTAACGTAGGGCGCGCGGTCAAGCGTTCCCAGCTCCTGCCCGGCTTTGATGGCGTCGCCTTCGTCAACATTGAGCGCTTCCAGGCGCCCGCTTACGCGAAAACTCATATTGACGGTGCGGATATCCACGTTGCCGTAGAGCGTCAGCGGCTTATCTTTCTGGCTTTGCTGCCAGAGCCATCCGCCGACGGCCAGCAGCACGATGACAGCTAAAACTGCCGCAATGGATTTACGGATTTTCATTCTTAACGTCTCCTTGCTGCGTAGATAATCCCTGCAAAATAAAATCGACCTGCTGCAAGATAACTTTTGCGATCAGTTGAGATCGCGCTTTGGTAAATTGTGTCCATCCACAGCGCATAAAGAGGGTTTCCTGAGTAAGGCGAAAGCCCACCATTGCGCCTATTAAGCTGTGTACGTGCAAAATAGTTTCGGTCGCGTCGGCATCTTGCCCCGTATAGCGCGCTATAAGGCGGGAGAAATACTGATAAAGAGGTGCGATCATACGTTCATGAAGAATAGCGTAGGCGTCTGTTGGCGCAAGCTGCTCTCGGGATACAAATTTGCTCAGTTGTAGCGTGTCGTCTTTCGTGAGTAATTCCGTTGTCAGGCGGCAGGCGCGGTGAATAACGTTGCGGATAGCGGCCTTATCGGGCGGTGCGGCGTCAAGCAGGTATTGTGTCCGCTCAATGTGCTCTTGAAAATGCTGGTTGAAAAAGTCGGCAACCCAGCAGGCGGATGCAAGATAAAGTTTTTCTTTCGAGCCGAAATAGTAGGTGATGGCGGCAATGTTTTGCCCCGCCTGCGCGGCGATATCGCGGGTTGTGGCGTGCATACCGTATTCGCCAAACTGGGCGATTGCAGCCTGGATTAGCTGATTTTTCGCCTGTTCGCCGCGTGGCGTAGGCGGGGCAGAAAATGAAGGCATACGGTCAGTATAAAGCTAATCAATCGATTGATTAACTTTACTCAGTCGCCAAATTTTTGTCCACTTCACGCCGTCAGGCGGTAAACCGGGCTAAAAAAGGTTTAAGGTTACGTGGGCGCGCCGTTTACTTAAATCGCGGTAACAAAGAGGGCGCCATCAACGGTGAACGGGCAAAGCAGGACACCGCGGTCTGCGTTGCAAGCGCCTGCGCCGGCGCGTAAATATCACTGCTTCGCGGCGCGCTCGCCTCACGGCCAGCGGCCCTGTCTCGTGCCGTTTCAGTCCGCATCCTGTATTCCCGGCGCGCTTTTTTCCCTTGCCTGCGCTCGCCGTTTTCAGCGTTCGTCAGCCCCCGCTGTAAGCCTGCAGGCGTTAAAAGCGAACAGGGAGGGGGCCACAGCATGGCATGGATTTTTTGCATTAACAGGAATCGTTATTCGCAAACGGGCTTAACCGACTGGCGTCAGGCTAAAAAGGGAGTTTTTGTGCGCTGTCCCACAAAAGCTGTTACACTCCGCAGCCTGAACGGCACTGTGGTTTGTGCCTCTTAAAATAGCCGGGGTCCCGGCTTCATAATCCCCCTGGAAACTACACCGGTTGCCCGGTCAGGGCGGGTCTGGAGTAGTTATGTCTTTTGATTCTCTTGGGTTAAGTCCCGATATCCTGCGCGCAGTGGCCGAGCAGGGTTACCACGAGCCGACGCCGATTCAGCGCCAGGCGATCCCGGTTGTTCTGAGTGGCCGCGACCTGATGGCCAGCGCCCAAACGGGTACCGGCAAAACAGCGGGGTTTACGCTGCCTTTGTTGCAGCGCCTGACCCAGGAAAACGCGCATGCGAAGGGGCGTCGCCCGGTACGTGCGCTCATTCTGACGCCCACTCGCGAGCTGGCGGCTCAGGTGGGAGAAAACGTACGCGAATACAGCAAGTATTTGAATATTCGTTCGCTGGTGGTATTCGGCGGCGTCAGTATCAACCCACAGATGATGAAGCTGCGCGGCGGGGTGGATATCCTGATTGCAACGCCCGGCCGCCTGCTTGATCTTGAGCACCAGAATGCCGTTAAGCTCGACAGCGTGGAGATTCTGGTACTGGATGAAGCCGATCGCATGCTGGATATGGGCTTTATTCACGATATTCGTCGCGTGCTGGCAAAGCTGCCGCCACGCCGCCAGAATTTGCTGTTTTCGGCCACCTTCTCCGACGACATCAAACAACTGGCTGAAAAATTGCTGCATAACCCTGAAGAAGTGGAGGTCGCGCGCCGCAATACTGCGTCTGAACAGGTAACGCAGCACGTGCATTTTGTAGATAAAAAGCGCAAGCGTGAACTGCTGTCGCTGATGATAGGCCAGGGCAACTGGCGCCAGGTGCTGGTTTTTACCCGCACCAAACATGGCGCAAACCATTTGGCCGAGCAGCTTAATAAAGACGGCATTACTGCTGCAGCGATTCATGGAAACAAAAGCCAGGGCGCCCGTACGCGCGCGCTGGCAAATTTCAAAAGCGGCGAGATCCGTGTCCTCGTTGCGACTGATATCGCCGCGCGCGGGCTGGATATCGAGGAACTGCCGTACGTCGTCAATTATGAGTTGCCAAACGTACCTGAAGACTATGTACACCGCATTGGCCGCACGGGCCGCGCGGCTGCGACCGGAGAGGCGCTGTCTTTGGTCTGTGTGGATGAACATAAGTTGCTGCGCGATATTGAAAAACTGCTTAAGCGAGAAGTGCCGCGCATCGCGCTGCCAGGCTTTGACCCCGATCCGTCCATTAAGGCGGAGCCGATTATAAACGGCCGCCAAAGCCGTGGCGGGCGCGGCCAGGGGCAGCCGCGAAGCCGCGCTCCGCACCCTCAGGGCGAGGGGCATCGTCAGAACCGTTCACGCAGTGAAGATCGCCGCAATCGCGTTCAAAAAGAAGGCGATCGCCGGGAGCGTACTTCGGCAGAAGGGCCGCGCGCCGCGCGCCCTGCCGGTGAGCGCTCGCGTCGCCGCAGTGGCCATACCGGCTCTGCACATTAAGCTGTATCCCTTAATCCAGCATCATGAGGATTAAGGGACACAGCCTGATGCTTTCGGTCTTTTTCTCATTCGAGCCGCTCCCTGGCGGACAGTTTTGTTCATTAGCCAGGGAGGCGTTAAGCACGGTAAAAAAGCCAGTGAAATCCGCCATCGCCTTTTTGCGATGGCGGATTTTTACTTATCCGTACCGGTTCGCAAGCCAACATAAATACTGTGATAAAACGTATTCCTTGCCGGAAACGGCATTCCAGCAAAGGAAAAGGAGGTGTTGTCTGCGGTTGAAAAATGGGACAATAGTGGCTGTTTATACAGTGGATATGGTTATCTATGGCATTGTCCGCCGCGCAGAAAGCGCAAATAGCCGCCTGGTATAAGGCGTTGCAACAGCAAATTCCTGATTTTGTCCCCCGTTCTTCCCAGCGTCAGATGATTGCAGAAGTGGCAAAGACGCTGGCAGGCGATGAAGGGCGGCATTTAGCCATTGAAGCGCCGACCGGCGTAGGTAAAACGCTGTCGTACCTGATTCCGGGCATTGCGCTGGCGCGCGATGAGCAAAAAACGCTGGTTGTCAGCACGGCGAACGTGGCGCTGCAGGATCAGATTTTCACGAAGGATTTGCCGCTGCTGGGAAAAGTGATTCCCGGGCTGAAGTTTACCGCAGCGTTTGGGCGCAGGCGCTATGTTTGTCCGCGTAATCTGAGTGCGCTGGCTGCCAGCGAAGGCAGCGCTCAGGGCGATTTGTTGGCGTTTCTTGATGATGCCGTCACGCCCGCCAGCCGTGAAGAGCAGGCGCTATGCGTAAAGCTGAAAAGCGAACTTGACGGGCAGAGATGGGATGGGGTGCGCGATCATACTGATAAGGCCGTTAGCGAGGGATTGTGGGCGCGTCTGAGTACCGATAAGGTCGGCTGCCTTGGCGCCAACTGCCAGTGGTACCGCGAATGTCCGTTTTTTGTCGCGCGACGTGAAATTGGCGAAGCAGAGGTCGTAGTGGCTAATCACGCGCTGGTGATGGCGGCGCTGGAGAATGAGTCTGTGCTTCCGCCTGCAAAGAATCTGCTGCTGGTGCTTGATGAAGGGCACCATATACCCGACGTGGCGCGCGATGCGCTGGAAACCGGCGCGGAAATCAGCGCCGGCTGGGGGCGGCTGCAGCTTGATTTATTTATGAAGCTGATTGCCGCCTGTCTTGAGCAGTACCGCCCCAAAACTGTGCCGCCGCTGGCGACTGCGGAGCGGCTGAGTAGCCACTGCGAGGAAACTGCCGAGCTTTTAGCCTCTGTGGCGCGTATCATGATTTTATTGCTGCCCGGCGAAGGGGAGGCGGAATATCGCTTCGAAATGGGCGTTCTGCCCGATGAACTGCGGGGCATGGCGCAGCGGCTGGCAAAGCTGATGGATGCGTTGCGCGGTCTGGCGGAGGCGTTTGTGAACGATCTTAGCGAAAAGACCGGGCAGCACGATATTGCGCGCCTCTATCGCCTTATTTTGCAGATGAATAAGGCGCTCGGCCACTTTGAAAGCCAGAGCAAACTCTGGAAGCTGGCGTCAACGGAGCATTCATCCGGCGCGCCGGTCTGTAAGTGGGTGACGCGTACTCTGCGCGAAGGGCAGTCGCATTTGTATATGTATTGCGCAGGGATTCGCGTTAGCGATCAGTTGGAAAAATTGCTGTGGCGCAGCGTGCCGCATGTGGTCGTAACTTCAGCGACGCTGCGCTCGTTGAACAGTTTTGCGCGTTTGCAGGAATTGAGCGGTCTGAAAGAAAAGGCGGGCGATCGCTTCATTACGCTGGACTCGCCGTTCAACCACGTTGAGCAGGGGCGGTTGCTGATACCTCATATGCGCTATGAGCCGGTAATGGAGCATGAGGCGTTGCATATTGCAGAAATGGCCGCCTTTTTTCGCAGTGAATTAATAAAAGATAAAGCCAGGGGGATGCTGGTGCTGTTTGCAAGCCAACGGGCGATGCAGCGCTTTCTGGATTGTGTGCCTGATTTGCGTTTGCAACTGCTGGTTCAGGGCGACAAGCCGCGTTACCGGCTGGTATCGCTACACCGCGAGCGAGTGGAAAAAGGGCAAACCAGCGTGCTGGTGGGGCTACAATCCTTTGCGGAAGGGCTGGATCTGAAAGGCGAGCTGCTAACTCAGGTGCATATCCATAAAATCGCTTTTCCGCCGGTGGATAGCCCCGTTGTGATTACAGAAGGCGAATGGTTGCGTAGCCAAAACCGTTATCCGTTTGAAGTACAGAGCCTGCCGAGCGCGTCGTTTAACCTTATTCAACAGGTGGGGCGTTTGATTCGCAGCCACGGCTGCCGGGGAGATATCGTGATTTATGACAGGCGGTTGTTGACAAAAAATTATGGAAAGCGGCTACTGGATGCGCTGCCGGTATTTCCTCTACTTCAGCCAGATGTTCCGCCAGCCCGCGCGCGATCGGTTACAAACAGAAAAAGCGCTGCGCGTCGGAAAAAGCAGTAAAGAATGCGGGGTCGTCCCGCCCTTCATGACACCAGCATAAGCAACTGTAGGTGGAGGTAACTCTATGGATTATCGTAAAATTTTAAAAGAGATCGGGCGCGGTAAAAAACATGCGCGCGATCTGGATATCGACACCGCACGCGCGTTGTATACGCACATGCTTAACAGTGAAATACCCGATCTGGAACTTGGCGGGATATTGATGGCGCTACGGATTAAAGGAGAAGGCGAAGCCGAGCTGCGTGGTTTTTATGACGCGATGCAGCATAATACTATCGCCCTGACGCCGCCGGCCGGGCGTCCCATGCCTGTGGTGATTCCTGGCTATAACGGCGCGCGCAGGCAGGCGAATTTAACGCCGTTGCTGGCTATTTTGCTGTGTCGGCTGGGGTTTCCCGTGCTGGTGCATGGCGTAAGCGAGGATCCCACGCGCGTCATTTCTGAAACGATATTTGAATTACTGGGGATGCATGCCGTTCACAGCGCCGGGCAGGCGCAGGCAAAGCTTGAAGAATCCCGTAGCCCGGTAATTGTGCCTGTCGGTACGCTTTGCCCCTCGATGGAAAAATTGCTGGCGCTGCGCTGGCGGCTGGGTGTGCGTAGCAGCGCTCATACCCTTGCTAAACTTGCAACGCCTTTTGCTTCTGGTGAAGCGCTGCGTCTGGCGAGCGTTTCTCACCCGGAATATGCCGTTAAGGTTGCGCAATTTTTTACCCTGACAAAGGGGCGAGCGCTACTGATGCAGGGGACCGAAGGCGAAGTTTACGCCAACCCGCAGCGCTGCCCCCGGATGAGCCTGATTGATGAGCAGGGTGTGCATATTCTTTATGAACGTGAAGAGCAAGCCTCTGCGCAGAGGGTGGTTTTGCCGTTAGAGAAAGATGCCGAGACGACAGCCCGCTGGACTGAGCGCTGTGCTGCGGGAGGTGAGCCTGTGCCTCAATCGATAAAGATTCAACTGGCCTGCTGCTTAGTTGCAAGCGGCGAAGAAAGGGCGTTTGCCGCAGCGATACGGCACGTTAACGCTGTTTTTCCGACCTGAGAAATAAAAAGGCCCGCAAGTGGCGTGCGGGCAAACAGGGTAATACCAGGGTTATTACCAAAGAAAGCTAACGGTATTGCCGGTTATTTATAGATTTCAGCCGTGCCGTGCATCAGGTTATAGCCCGATGTGGACGTAATTTTGAATGTACTGGCGCCTTTGGCGCTGGCTTTTTCCGCCAGCTTGTTTTCCAGCTCATTCAGAGTGTAAGCGCCGGAGGCGGAAATAACGCCAATTTTTTCGCCTGGTTCGGCGTGACCGACGCTAACTTCCTGCGCGGCGAAAACGCCAAAGGAGAGAGTGGATGTTATTAATAATGCGATGGTGCGATTAACTAATTTCATTTGTTTATCTCATATTATATTTTGGTTTTGCAGGTGTTTTCCGTTGTTGCGTTTATTATTGCGATATTAATCAGTGGTTAAAACCAAAGAGAATTGACCGCTTCGTTCGAATTTTTTGAATGATGGCCGGTAGCGTATTTTTTATACACAAATACTGTGGCGGCAGGGTAAGGGCCGGTAAGTTTATCGCGATGACTGTAAACAGCATTTTCGCGCTTTTTGAGGTTGCGCTGTAGAAGAAGCCGCCTGTCTGGGCCGGGCCGTACGGTTTTTCCTGAGCGATGCCGCAACAGACGGGCATAAAGAAGCCTCTTTGTAGAGGGCTTCAGAGAGTGCTGACAACCCCCATCCTGACGCAGACAGGAGGGAGAAAACACAATAAAATTAAGTAAAATCAACGCATTGTTTTTCGTCTGCTTATCTCAAAGAAGGAAAAACCCCGTTTTTTCCTTCTTTATCAACAATCAGAAGCCTCTTTGTAGAGAGGCTTCAGGAAAGGGAGGCTTTTATTTATAAATGATGGCGGAGCCATACATCAGGTTTTTACCGCCAGCCGCGTGGATGAAATAGCCTTTTGCGCCTTTCTCACGCGCCTTTTCAGCAAGTTTTGCTTCCAGATCGTCAAGGCTTCTTATCCCCTGAGCGGAAACTGTACCAACGGGGCGTAGCTGGCTTGCTTCGCCTGACGTGAGAGGCCGCGCGGCGAACGTTGCCGGTGACAGGCTGATAAAAGCCGCAGCGGCAGTATAGATAAGATATTTTTTCATGATGCGTTCTCCCGGGTGTGAAAAGTACTGACCCAGGAACTGTCAGTACATTTTGAGTTTAGGCGAGCGTCAGGCGCGGAATTATGCAAATTTTTGACCGTGATGAGCTTAATTTTTGAACAACATTTTCTGACGAAAGCTGACAAAACAGATCGAAGCAAGCCGTTGATTTATGAGGAGTTTTTAATCTAAATGCTGACAGACAGGCTCTGGCGGCGCCCGGCGGATTTGATAGCGTTTGGCTGGCTGGTATCCGCGGCGCCAGAGAGAAGAATTGTATGCGCTATCCTGCGTTATTTACCTACGTCGCGACAACAGGTATCTTACGCCGCCGGGAAAGGAGAAAGCCTGTGAACAACCCATGCGCGACCAAACGTGGTTTACATCCCCGTAACCGTCACAATCAACGTTATAATTTTGACGCGCTCTGTGCGCAGTATCCGGCGCTGCGCGAATTTGTTCGCCCTTCGCCTGTTGGAGAGCTGACGCTGGATTTTGCCGATCCTGCGGCGGTAAAGACATTAAATCAGGCTCTGCTGGCTTTTTTTATGGCGTAAAGCACTGGGCTATTCCTGACGGATTCCTTTGCCCGCCGGTGCCCGGGCGCGCTGATTATATTCATCACCTGGCGGATCTCCTGGCCTGTGATAACGGCGGTAACATTCCGCGACAGGCAACTATTCTGGATATTGGCGTGGGCGCTAACTGCATTTATCCCCTCATTGGTCAGCATGAGTACGGCTGGCGTTTTACCGGTAGTGATGTTAATGAGCAGGCTTTACGCGCGGCGGGCGCGATTATTACAGCGAACCCCGGCTTACGTCCTGAGGAATCCCCAGTAATGGGCGGGTAAAAAAGGACG
>NZ_JAEPBH010000070.1 GCF_016632365.1 Tenebrionibacter intestinalis
CATCGAGCGGGGTATCGCCGGACCGGGGCTGCTGGCCCGGGTGCTGAGCTCAAAGTATGCAGAGCACACCCCGCTGTACCGCCAGTCTGAAATATACGACCGTCAGGGTGTGGAACTGAGCCGTTCACTGCTGTCGGGCTGGGTGGATGCGTGCTGCCGGCTGCTGTCACCGCTGGAAGAGGTGCTTCAGGACTATGTCCTGACCGACGGCAAACTCCATGCCGATGATACCCCCGTCCAGGTGCTGTTGCCGGGCAATAAGAAGACGAAGACCGGGCGGTTGTGGACGTATGTTCGTGACGACCGCAACGCCGGGTCAGCGCTGGCGCCGGCGGTCTGGTTCGCCTACAGCCCGGACAGAAAAGGCATCCATCCGCAGACCCATCTTGCGAGGTTCAGCGGTGTGCTGCAGGCGGATGCATACGCCGGGTTCAACGAGCTGTACCGGGATGGCCGGATAACGGAAGCCGCCTGTTGGGCTCACGCCCGCCGTAAAATCCACGATGTGCACGTTCGTACCCCATCAGCCCTGACGGAGGAAGCCCTGAGACGGATCGGCGAACTGTACGCCATCGAGGCGGAGATAAGGGGAATGCCGGCAGAGCAGCGCCTTGCCGAACGTCAGTTGAAAACGAAACCGCTGCAGAAATCCCTGGAAAGCTNGAACGGCGTGGATCCAGAAAGCTACCTCCGTCATGTGCTTAACGTCATAGCAGACTGGCCGAACAATCGGGTGAATGAACTGCTCCCCTGGCGCGTAGCACTGCCAACTGAATAACACATCCCCGTCAATACGGTTCTCGCTGGACGCTTACCAGTGGAACGAAAACTCACGTTAAGATTTTATAGTGATGAGATTGTTAAAAAAGATCACTTATGGATCCTTTTTAGGGGCTACTAAGTGGGTTGAGGGCCAATGGAACCAAAACGTACGTAAAAAAACTAACTATATGATTTTAAATATATAAAACCCCCTGATCTCACTTGGGAATACATTTATAATTTACCTGGGTTTGTTAATTACTATTCTTAATATCGCTAATTATGACGATAGTTGAAAGATGAAATAACTTTAATAAATATCGTACCGAGTAAATTATTAATACCCAAACAGCATCACGAAATAATAACCCCCATCCTTTTAAGGATTTTAAAACCGGCATCCTGAGAGATTTTTATAGAAGAAATCTTATTTATTTCATGATTTATGTCAAGGCCATCAGTCAATGAAAAGTCACAGCGAGATAAATCACAATGCCTGAATTCGGTATTATAAAATTCCGAACCGGTGAAATCAGATTTACGGAGATCAGTTTCTTCAAATAAACAATCTCTGAATTTGGTAAATAAAAAACTTGTTTTCTGCAATCGCAAACTGACTAAGTCAACAAATCTCATTTCGCAATTATCAAGAGAAAACGTACAGGGGAACATAATATCAGAGACGTTAACACCCTGCAGTAAACAATTTTTAAATTCACAATCAATAAGTTTAAAAAAATCGAGACTCAAGTTCTTTAATGAGCAGTTTATAAACAGGCAATTTTCAAACTCACAATCGCGAAGGTTTATATTGTCTAGTTGAATACGTTCAAAAACACAATTATAGTAGCTAGCATTCGATATTTTCGCTTCATTCAGTTGTCTTTTTGTTATTTTTTTACCATTAATCTCCATCAATCAACCCTCTACTCCCATAATTTCTTTGATAAAAGCCTTTTCTGGCGTATTTTCGTTGTTTGCATGCATGAAATTATCCATATTAGTATAGTACTTAATACCATTCCTGGACAACATATAGAATGGAATACACCCTCTGGTAAGTTCATCAAATATATGTGTTGAGAAAAAAATAGTTTTCCCGTCAGCGGCAATTCCGTTAATAAGATCCCACAACATCATTCTGTATTGAATGTCAATACCAACCGTTGGTTCATCCAGCAAAAAGAAACGGGCATCCTTACAGAGAGTTAACATCAGGGATATTATAAGCCATCGTTTTTCACCATAACTTACCGTATAGGTTCTTTTATGTCTTATTTTTTCATACCGGATAAAAAAATCATCATTCCACTTACTGTTAAGTTCTGCCCACGCCTGCTTTTTGGACAATTTATTAAAACAGCAAATTAGATCAAAAACCTCCTCATTTCTGAGCGTCCCGGAAAGATTTATCACTTGAGGCAGACTTACCATTTCACCACCAGTGAAGTAACGTTTGACAGATCCTTCATAATTGTCGCTCCCCCCTTTTATTATGTTAAAGAGGGTAGTTTTCCCGGCCCCATTTTCACCAAGCAGACCTATCAGTCCTCCCTGCTCTATTTCAAGCGACAGATTATTGAATACAGGAGGATGGCCTTTGTATGAAAAGCTAAGGGAGTTTATTTCTAAAAGTGGTATGGTCATTGAGAACTCCACACTGGTTCTGTTTTGAAGGTCAGCGCTGAAATCAGACTTATGATAAACATGAGGCTATAGACGAAAATAGTGATGTACGATAACTCAAGGCCTGGCTGGAGAAGTGTGGAGTATATGGCAATCGGATTTATGATATTAATCCAGTAAACGAGTCCGTCGTTATATTTTAATGATACGATCCCTAAAACCATACACACCGTTATCAACACGGAATAGATAGTGCTGGCTGTCTGGAAAGTCACACGGAATGATGCCATAAACGTCAGTGAAATCATCATCATCACATTTATGCATATAGTTTTCAAAATTAATATAACCGTCTGATAGTCTGGCAGCGCCTGGAATCCAATGAATACGACTGTAATAAAAAATAATACATACAGAACTGACATAATAAGAGAAGCCATCAATTGAGAGCGAATAAACAACAACCGGCCCTCTATACTGTGGACAAAGGTAGCAATAAAACCACTTTCTCTTCTGCCTGTCAGATACAGACAGTAATTAAAAAGAACAACAGAAAATGAAATATATCCTACGAACCACGATATCTGATGCCTCAGCCATAATGTATCACCGAAATGCCGTTCAATTTCATTGAAATGCAGAAAAAAGAACAACACGGTGGGAGACATAATTGTCCATATTATACTAAAAGGGGTTCTGATTTGTTCCATTAAAAAAATAATCGTCATTCTTAATGTTGCCACAATATATCCTTATGGAAATGGGACCATTTTAGATTCTCTTTGTTTAATACCGTTTCCTGCACAGTATAGTTTATTGTTAAGATTTAGTGCTCCTGAACCGTTCATATGAAGGAAAAAATCAGGACTTACTATTTTTGTATACCAGACAAGATTGTCGCTAATTCTTTCTCTCGCATAGTAAACAAAAATATTACTAGATATTTTTTCGAGGTAGCTAAGTAAATCATCTTCTAAAGAATGGTTTTCAAGAGACAGTATGACATCCTTATGCCGCAGCCTGGTGTTTTCGCACAAATCAGTGAAGGTCTCATATTTGTTGCATGACATAAAATGGCGCTGATAGCTGTCAATAATATCCTCATCGGTATAGCCACCAATAAGGAAATTGTGCATGCATATATATGATTGCCATAGTTCCGTTACAGATTTACACAAGGCTTTTTTCAGACTACCGGAATAAGATAACCCGGTACTATATTTTATCTTACTACATTTATTTGTTGTACCATAAAGCGTCAGTACTGCGTGTCCTGGCGCTCCGGGGAGGGTGATATCGAAAATTCTGAGCTCACCTTCGGCTCTGAGGGCTACTAATATTTCATCTATATAGTTGATCCCTGTTATAACATCTCCAGAAATTTCAGTGTTTGCTTTTCCCTTTAACCAGTAAAGCAGTAACGACTGTCTTTCCATAAACTCGCACAGGGCACCGTCCATAGCATCGTTTAAATTACCATGAAAGCTACATCCGCATGTATCTCTGTCAGGGTAAAATTTCAGGTCATCAGCAGCTGTTATATTGTCGAGAGCAATAATGACCGCTGGTATTTCTTGTTTCTCCAGACTAAACAGATTGAAGGCGCGAGTAGTCTTGAATCTGTGGGTTCTGACCGCATCCTCTGTCAGCGAGGAAGTCTGAACAAACGCTTCTGTAAAAGCATCTGCGGCTGCCGGAGCCATCATTTCGTATAATGTTTTTTCATCGCCAGCTACGATCTCATTAAAAAAATGGCGGCGTTCAAAGTATTCACCTATGGCTCCTTGTATTGACTTCAGTGTTTCACCAGCAGCACTGGATGGTGTAATTCTCTCGTAGTCCCATACCTGAGAAAAAGTGGGCATTTTTCTGTTCAACTTTGGACTCATGACCATTGTGGCTGGCCATGCGGACATCAGGTTACTGTAGACATTAATCATCGATGACATCTCCAAAAAATTGAACAATTAGCGGTGCGGCAGTCCTCTGGTCAACATTCATGGTTTTTGCTACGTATGAATCAGTAAATCCTGCCCATACGCGGTTCCTGAGCCCAATTTGATCTGCAACCAATCCCGCGTTCTGATACATCGAACCTGCTTCCATTAAGGCCATCCTGTAACCTCTGTACCGGTACTTGAACAAAGCTTTTTCAAAAATGACGCAATAGACAAGTGCAAAATGGGGTCTACCGAGACGTTCTGCATCTCCACCGGACAAGCTTCGGTAAAGCTCCTGAGTATCACACGCAGCGACCGGCTCTAATGCCCGACTTAGTGGCATGTAGTGATAAACGTTAGTTCCGGTCTGCCAGTTTTCCGTGTTTTCAGACAATAGGCATAAAAGAACCTCAACTGGATACTGGGCACCACCTGAAGGATAAGGTCGCCTGACGGAGGCTGGATCAGGAGAACTGAACGCATTAACGAGCAGCTTTTCAATAGTGTGAACAGAACATCTATTTCTGTCGCAAAAGCCAATTCCGGATGGACATCTTTCCCTGCTGAAGTGAAGAGGAGATGTTCAGTGCTGAACTGAAGCCCGGTCTGAAAAGAACTTCTTTATTTTCAAATTTCTCAAGATGGGCCGTCGGTACTGCTGAAACAAAAGTTCGTTCAGAGAATTCGGGAAGGGAGGCAAAATTCCCTCTGATATGAAAATCCTTTACATTATCCAGCACTTCAGGATCAGTGTAATGTGTTACTTCAACCAAAGAGAGTTCATGTTTTGACATTTTATCTCTCCACGCAACCACAAGCCTGCCAGTGAATTACCGGCTCTTTACTCAGAACACAGGTAATTAAATCTATACTCACAGATGACATGAAGGTATCTACATGACTTTTAACGAGTGAGGTGCCAACCAGTTCCTGAAGCCGCCGTTTAATCAAATGCTGGCTGAACCCTCGTTCTGACTCACTTAAAGCCAGAGCTGGTAGCGACATTTTGTGTTTTTTCATTAACGTAAGCAGATTTGCCCAAGACATTTCATTGCGCCTGAAGCTTTTTTCTTCCCTGTTCAGCCATCTCTCAATGTGGCAAAAATGACAAGGTGTTCCAAGTACTGGCGAATATACCCCATCTATTCTGAACGATTCTTTGAGGTAGTAGCTCTGTATGAATGCAACACCATAACTTTTCTCGAATTTAGTGTACACTGACCGGATAATCTCTGGGTCATATTTTTCAAAGTGCAACCAGATCAACGTCGAGGCGGGTAAATTAAAATCCAACTCTCGTACGTCTGAGACATGAGAAACCAGAATTCCATCTGCTTTCCATTGGTTCTCTACGTCCCAGAAAAGGTGCGGAACATCGCTTATTATGACCGAATGTTCCCAGAGAGCCGATGCTTTAGTTTTGTTTATCACGCCAGTTGTTACAAGAAACTCTTTGCCTTTGTCTTTGTCAATAGCCTCATAATCCAGTAGTTCGTCAAGGCAGGATTCAGAAATAATACCCCGTCGGGTATGCAGGCTCTCTAGGATTTTTTTCATTCCCTCATGGGAAATGTCCACCGAAGAAATGTAGGTGATGAGCAAGGTTTTTGTATTTCTGGAAATTATCTCAAATGGCAGGATATTCAACATATTAATTCCTTTTGAATATCAGGGAGCGCCATGCCCCCTGACCGGTTAATCCAGCGTGTCAGATATGCGAACCACTTCCACCACTGCCACCGTTTCCACCACTACAACCGTTGCTGCAACCGCCACAACCACCGCCCTGGCCACCACTACTTCCGCCTCCGCCCCCGCCGCCCCCACCGCCGATACCAATTCCTAATGGAGACTGTCGGGACAATTTAAGAGCATCAACTGACAGAACTACACCGAATTCACTAGCTTTTAATTCCATAAGAACTCCTTTTTAAGGAAAATTAATGCTTATGACATCTGAATAGTGTGTTGGCCAACAGTATTTTCTTGCCGTAATTTTCTGTTTTTGACAATGTCAAATTTGCTCTTAACAAATCTGAAAATTAAAATTAAACAATCATATCAACCACATATGATATTAAATTGATTTGATTTTTAACAAAAAATTACATTAAATTTACATTTAAGCCATTTTTAGTTAAAAGTATTGTCTTCTATATCCAGATCCTTCATCTCTCTTCAGAAAGAATTTTATAGACCGTAGATCGTGCAACACTTACTTGACGTGAAATTTCTGTCGCTCCCATACCTTCACTGTAGAGTTCCAAGACTTTCCTCCTGTCTACAACTCGTTTGCGACCGAACCTGATGCCCTTCAGTTTTGCTTCCTGCCTGCCTTCATTCGTGCGCTCAAGTATCCTCTGTCGTTCGGCCTGCGCCACCGCAGACAGAATAGTGACCACCATTTTTCCCATTTCGCCATCGGTGCTGATCCCATCATCCATGAATCGGATGGCAACGCCTTGGGCGTCAAATTCTTTTATCAGTTGGATCATATCGGCAGTGTCGCGGCCAAGACGGTCGAGTTTCTTCACCAGAATGACATCTCCTTCCTCTACCTTCATCCGCAACAAATCCAGCCCTTCCCGATCTGTTGAACTGCCGGATGCCTTGTCGGTAAAGATGCGGTTAGCTTTTACCCCTGCATCTTTGAGCGCTCTGATCTGAATATCGAGAGACTGCTGACTGGTTGATACCCGTGCGTAACCAAAAAGTCGCATAAAAATGTACCTTAAATCGAATATCGGACAACCACTGTCTATTATAGCAAATTTACGATTTAATAGACATATATATGTAGCCGTTTTACGATGTCCGATAATTTTAACATTTCGGACGGTTACAAGATTGTTAACAAATAGCCGTCAGGCTGGGAGACCCGTATGCCCGTCGATTTTCTGACCGCTGAGCAGGAACAGAACTACGGTTGTTACGTTGCAGAACCCAATGACGTGCAACTGGCCCGCTATTTTCATCTTGATGAGCGGGACCTTGCTTTCATTAACCTACGACGGGGAAAGCATAACCGTCTGGGAATAGCGCTTCAGCACACAACAGCCCGTTTCCTGGGTGCCTTTTTGACGGATTTAACCCAGATCTTGCCAAGCGTTCAGCGATTTGTCGCCGTGCAACTTAATATACCCCGCCCGGAAATACTCTCTCGTTATGCTGAACGGGACACTACCCGTAGAGAGCATACCGCGTTAATTAAAGAACATTATGGCTATCATGAAATTGGCGATTTTCCTTAGCCTTTCCGCCTGAAACGTCTGCTGTATACCCACGCCTGGCTGAGTAATGGGCGGCCCGGTTTGATGTTTGATTTTGCCACCGCATGGCTGCTTCAGAATAAGGTACTGTTGCCCGGAGCAACCACGCTTGTACGTCTTGTCAGTGAAATACGCGAACGTGCAAATCAGCGGCTCTGGAAAAAGCTGGCTGCGCTGCCGGACAGATGGCAGATCGCCCGAGTGACGGAGCTGCTGGACATTCCTGATGGGCAGCGGATTTCACCGCTGGAGCAACTGAAAAAGGGACCGGTCACCGTCAGCGGTCCGGCGTTTACAGAAGCGCTGGAACGGTATGCCCGGCTGCGAAACCTTGATTTTTCCCGGCTGAACTTTACCGGGCTGCCCGCCATACAACTGCGCAATCTGGCCCGCTATGCGGGTATGGCATCGGTAAAATACATCTCACGTATGCCGTGCAGGCGGGCGAGGTGAGACACGGTCATACCGGGCTCCATTGTCTGCTGAATAATGGCTATTTTTTCCTGCGGTGTACGGCGACGCCGCCGCTCAAGTCCTAATAACACTCCAAACATCTTATTATTCTGACTGTGCTGCCTTATATCCACCAGTTATGCCAAACAAAAAACGCTCCCTGACGGGAGCGCCATGGTGTAATTATGCGACCTTATTTCGCAGTGAACGCAGACGAAGTGACCAGTTACCAAGATAATGGCCTGGCGTCAGCAATACGCGACGCCGTTCGTCACACAATGTGTTGCCAATGACGACCTCGCCAGCCACGCCGCAGAGCGATAACTGAATGTAGGCCATGCCAGCGGCCAGTGGATCAATATCCGTCGCGGAAACCCACAGATAGCGGTGTGACGCATAGCCTGCCTGGTTAAGAGCATCGGCAAAAGCCAACACCATACAACCAGCACCGCAGGCAGGCTCGCTGAGAGTGATGAAAGGCTTCTCATCAAACATCGCCTTCACATCCCCCAGTTGCAACTGCGCCATCATTCTGGCCACATCCCAGGGGGTAAAAAACTGGCCACGATATGTATCGCCCAGCTCCAATTGCATAAACACTTTCCCCAGAAAATCACAGAAGCCATTCTGTAACCCGTTAACCACGTGGGCCAGCAACTGGGCCATACGGTCAACGTCCGACTTTACATAACCGCCGATTATTCGCAGATATTTTTCTTCCCGCTTTTCGTTAAAACAGAGACTATGAGACGACAATAAGTCAGTCCGCCTGGTGCTGATT
>NZ_JAEPBH010000071.1 GCF_016632365.1 Tenebrionibacter intestinalis
CTGGTTTATTAGCGCTGAGTTTGTGGGGATCCCTCAGTGCTCTGGTGGGGATTTAACAATAACCGCATGCCCCGGTTTGCTGTATTTGTAGCAACGCATTATCGGGACATGCGCCATTAATAAAATGCACCATCGCCTCCGGTCATCCCGCCGGTGCAGGGAAAACCTCAGTCCGTTAAAAACGCTACAGCAGAAGCACTTTCAGAAAGGAGTTAGCGTACATTGAGCGTAAACGGTAAGACCTGGTTCACAAATTGGATGACGCGATGATGAAGCGCTATCCTGACAGGTTGGCCTGCTGATAGCTTACTGCTAAATTCAGGCATCGGATGAATGCCCAAATCAATCAGGCGATAAAACGCTCACCCGGAACGCAGGTTGACGTAATTTGATTGTCCGTCAGGAAGACAGGGATACGAAATGGCGGAGAGAGGGTGATTTGAACCCCCGGCAGGGTTGCCCCTGCTCCGGTTTTCGAAACCGGTCCGTTCAGCCGCTCCGGCATCTCTCCGTTGGATTGCAATAATGCCCAGGAATTTGGCAAGTTAATAGACCCAGACACTTCATTTTTGTTCAGGTAACGACTTTACGAGCGAATTAAGATGATAAAATGGCCCTGGAAAACGCAAAATTCCGCCCCATCAACGCTTATCCCGTGGGAAGATGCATTGGCCATACCGCTTCTGGCATACCTGTCCGCCCGTGAGCAACAGCGGCTGGTGCTGCTGGCTGAGCGTTTTCTTGACAGCAAGCGCCTGGTGCCGCTACAGGGTTTTGAGCTAACTTCGCTAAAAAGCGCGCGCATCGCCCTGCTTTTTTGCCTGCCGGTGCTCGAACTGGGGATTGAATGGCTTGACGGTTTCCACGAAGTGCTTATCTACCCGGCACCGTTTCTGGTCGACGATGAATGGGAAGATGATATTGGACTGGTGCATAATCAACGCATGGTGCAGTCAGGACAGAGCTGGCAGCAGGGGCCAGTTATTCTTAACTGGCTCGACATACAGGACTCCTTCGACGCCTCCGGCTTTAACCTTATTATTCATGAAGTAGCCCACAAGCTGGACATGCGCAACGGCGATCGCGCCAGCGGCATTCCTTCCATCGCCTTGCGTGAAGTAGCGGGCTGGGAACATGATCTGCATACGGCAATGGATAATATTCAGGATGAAATCGATACGGTAGGAGAAAATGCCGCCAGTATTGATGCATATGCGGCAACCGATCCGGCAGAGTGCTTTGCCGTACTCTCAGAATATTTCTTCAGCGCGCCGGCATTGTTTGCCCCACGCTTTCCTTCTCTATGGCAACGTTTTTGCCAGTTTTATGGGCAGGATCCGCTACAGCGCCTGAACAACAGCACGGAAACCGTGCACTAAATCAGCGAAACGGGCTTTATTTAATCATCTGAATCAGCAGGTTAGTTTTATTATTGACACCTCATCGCAAGGCCATTAATATGCGCCCCGTTAACGCAATTCCTCTGTAGTTCAGTCGGTAGAACGGCGGACTGTTAATCCGTATGTCACTGGTTCGAGTCCAGTCAGAGGAGCCAAATTCCTGTTTTCAGGCGTGCTTATAAGTCCCTATGTGATTAGGTTTCAATAAGTTAGCGTGAAAATCTTTCCCGATGCGTATCTGCTTTTCCCTGCGCAACCGGCGAAATTGGTGGTCTGATTTGGGGTCATTTCAGTTCGATAATGGAGTGACCACCACATGTCCCTGTCCGACGCGAAAATCCGCAGTATCAAGCCTTCTGATAAACCCTTTAAACTGACCGATTCTCATGGTCTGTATCTGCTTGTCAATCCGGGCGGTTCACGCCTCTGGTATCTCAAATATCGCTTCAATCGAAAAGAATCACGCATTGCGTTAGGCGCGTATCCGCAAGTTTCGCTATCCGACGCCCGTCAACAACGCGATGGTATCCGTAAACTGCTGGCGCAGAATATCAACCCTGCACAGCAGCGCATGACTGAAAAAGCCGCCGCTTCACCGGAAAAATGCTTTGAGGCCGTTGCGGTAGCATGGCACAAAACCAACAAGAAATGGTCGGCTGACTATGCAGAGCGCATCCTTGCCAGTATGAAAAATCATATCTTTCCGGCAATTGGACACATTCCCGTCACGATGCTGAAAACGCAACATTTCACGGCGTTACTGAAAGTTATCGAGGATAAAGGCTTTCTGGAAGTCGCGTCCCGAACCCGGCAGCAGCTTTGCAACATCATGCGTTACGCTGTTCAGCAGGGACTGACCGAAAACAACCCGGCGCTGCATCTGGAAGGCGTCACCGCGCCGCCGGTTAAAAATCACTATCCCGCCCTAGCGCTGGAGCGGTTGCCCGAGCTGCTGGAGCGGATCGGTGACTATCAGCAGGGGCGGCAGTTAACAAGACTGGCAGTAGCGCTGACCCTGCACCTGTTTATCCGTTCCAGCGAACTGCGCTTCGCTCGCTGGAGCGAGATAGATTTCAGACACAAAATCTGGACCATCCCCGCCACCCGCGAGGCGATAGACAAAGTCCGTTTTTCAGGTCGTAGCGCAAAAATGCGTACTCCACATATTGTGCCGCTTTCTCATCAGGCTATCGCCATTCTGAAGCAGATAAAGGAAATCTCCGGCCATCTGGATTTAGTTTTCCCCGGTGATCACAATCCCTACAAACCGATGAGTGAAAATACCATCAACCGGGCGCTACGTTTAATGGGTTATGACACCAAAACCGATGTCTGTGGGCATGGTTTCCGGGCAATGGCCTGTAGTACGTTGGTGGAATCTGAACTCTGGTCGCGGGATGCCGTGGAGCGGCAGATGAGCCATCAGGAACGCAACAGCGTGCGGGCAGCATATATTCACCGCGCTGAACATCTCGATGCCCGTAAAGCCATGATGCAGTGGTGGTCAGACTATCTGGACGTGAGCCGCGAGGGGTTCGTTGCGCCCTATATTTATGCCCGGCAACATAAAGCGGCCTGAATCAGTAGCAGTATGATTTATTAAAAATGAAAAAGCAGATCCCGATTGATAAGGAACTGCTTTTTTGTATTGAAAGGGTTTACCTTCATTTTTTCTGATATTAATCAGAAAATGTACAAAATTATTCGAGTCGAATAATTTTGTACGAAAACCTATCAATATATTATGAATCAATAGACAAATATCGAAATTATTCACAGTGAATAATTTCAGGCGAAAGCTGCCAGACAACCTGCACCAGACCTGATTTGCCAATACGCCACAACTGCACCAGTTCAATGCCACCGTTTGCCGTCGCCTGCCTGTGTCAGGACTGCGCCAGATATTATCGGATAAGCATCAAACTGCGCCAGTGTTAAGGCCCTTTCAGCCCTTTGGCCTTTTCCGGTCTGGCGCTGTTACCCTTAGCCGACCTTTACCTTTATCTGGCCTTTTTCCCTTTGCTGGCGCAATCACCAGAAAAAATACCGTAACGCTGCACCAGAAACCTGTTAATAAGCCATACCGTTCAGAAGCATTGTTATTAAGAGGAAACCGTACAAAAAATTTCTACGTAGAAATTTTTTCGGTGGATAACGATGAATAAAGGGTATTTTATAATATGGTGGCTATCAAAAATCGACCATCTAAACTTAATTCATTGATTTATAATTAATAATCATGGATTTAATAGCCGATAATTATTGTTCTTGTCAGTATTGATAGGAAAGCATACAAAAAATTTTTGCCCCAAAATTTTTTGTATGAAAACCGATGAATAGTGCGAAATTGATAGGAAATCACCCCAAATTATTTGGGGCAAATAATTTTGTACGAAAAACGATGGTTAACCTCATATTGCAAGTCTGAGGCTATCAATCAGCACTATCCCTTCGTCCATAAACCTGCGCCACATACCGTCCGCGCCCGTCACCGTGTCCCAAATCCATCGCCGTCATTGCCAGCGCTTCCTTCTCACAAAATCCCTGCGCCAGATAATGGCTGATCGCATCCTGCGCCCAGGCGTAGCGCAACGAGTGCGGGGAATATGCGCCCGTTAACCCGAGACCCGACGCCTGACTGTGCCAGTATTTCATCGCGCTTTTCAGGTCCGGCTTATCTATCAGCCTGCCGTGGCGATCTTCTGCCACGGCCAGCGCATTATCCAGCGCTTTCCTGACAGCGACAGCATCAAGAATAATCGTCTCACGGGGTCGCCCGCCTTTGGTGCCAAACACCACGGTTAAGCGAGTGTCACCACGATCCAGCGCCTGTCGCCACGTTTTCAGCGACTGTACGCTCTGCACCGCCTCCTGCGAACGTAATCCCATCAGCCTTGAGAGTTCCAGCGCTGCCGCCATCCCCGGATCTTTTACGCGGGCTGTCTCCAGCACGTCACGATAGTGCTCCGGCGTGATAGCCAGCTTTGTACCATTACGGGATGCGCCAGACAGACCAAGAGAACGGTTGTTCAGCCGCTCACTCTGCGCCAGCCTGTCACGCCCGGCCTGTTTCAGAATGCAACGTACCACTGCCATCTCATTTTGCAGGGAACGCTTTGTAATGCCCTGCGCCAACCGTTCACGGATATAACCCTCTATATGTCGCGCCTTAAGCTGCTCCACCCGGCGGATCTGCACATTCTGCGCCAGTACCAGACGCTCACAAAACCGCTGCGCCAGCTTAATGCGGTCGTGAACCGTTTTATGGCTGCCGCCTGCCTGCTGCGCAAGCCGCTTCATTTCCTGCTCCAGAATCCCCATACATTCCCCTTTTCATGATTGCCGCAAACTCATTCCCCAAAAATCCAACGCTGATACCGCTTTCCCCGGCGCACAGGCCGATAGCCCCTGTTTTTTTGTCAGGGCTGCGAACGATACCTGAGCGCCGGGGCGGCAGCCGTTGAGGTGTGGTGGGGCTTCGGTTGTGCTCTCAGAGCAGCCGCCCGCTTGCGCGGGTTATCCCCCGGATCGTCCAGATCCGCCTCGGTATCGGTTCATGTTCTCCTTATGGGTAAAATGGCCTGAAAAGGCAGTGTCAGAATCCAGCCGTAGGCTGGCGCAGTTGAGTTGTCTGGTGCAGGTCGAAAGGGCTGCGTGCGTCACTTTCCCGCTCTGCGCGGTTAAAGTGACGCACTGGCACTGGTGCAGTATCTGAAAATTTATCGTCTGGTGCAGTTTTACGGTCACGCGGCAGCAAATGCCTTGCGGCAAATGCAGGCCGCAGCCCGTCATGAAGGGGTTGACGCTCCAGTTCAGGGAGCGTCAGTGTTTACAGTACAAATCCGTAGTGAGAACCATCCGGCAGTTCAACATCAAGACGTAGCTTGCCGCCAGTCGCTTCAACGTAGCGTTTGAGAGTGGAAAGCTTCAGATCGCGCCCTAGTTTTTCCATTCCTGCAACGGTAGGTTGCCTGATGCCCAGCGCCTGTGCCATTTCCACTTGCGTTTTCTGTACTTTCTCACGCAGTTCGGCAAGGTGAATGTTGAGCAGGATGTCCGTCGCCATCGCCTGAGCTTCGGCCACGACTTCAGGTTTTTCATCCGCAATAAGCTGTTCCAGCGTTCTGCCCATCGCGTTACTCCTTCTCTTTTAATGTGTTCAGCCAGTTCGTGAATTCCCGGTCTGCGACCGGGAGCATCTCATCGTAAAAACGTTTTTCATTGCCGACCTTATTTCCGGCACAAAGTACAATACCAGCACGGGCCGGGTCAAAAGCGAAAAACGTCCGTATCGGATCGCCCCGGCTCTGAACACGCAACTCTTTCATGTTGCTGTAGCGGGAGCCTCTGATCGTATCGGCATAAGGTCTGGACAACCCCGGCCCCTTTTCCCGCAGGACCAACAGCGCTGCCAGCACGTTGGCCCGATCGGTATCATTGAGCGAGGTAAACCAGTTATCAAACGTATCCGTTGTTTTAATTGTCCACACGGGACCTCCCAATTAATATAGGTCAAATACTATATAGATGTAAAGCTATATAGTAGATTGTGAAGTGATAAGATGAGGGATTCATGCGTCATTACTGCAAAACTGAAGACGCATTCGGGTATTTAAGTGAATGGCATGCACGACATTCATCGTTTTACGATCTGTACCGAAAAACCAGTTCAGATATTGACGCAATGTAAAGAGTGACCTTAACTGCAACGCAGTCCGACATTTTCAAAGGTATTGTCGGTAAAGGGACGACCAGCCTGAAATCAGACCGCTTCTTGCAGGTCGTGAAGCGTATAAGGGCGCCCCGGAGGGCCATTTGTTGCAGAGAGAAAATAATGCGAATGTGACTGGCGCAGGAAGAGGAAACTGTTTTTGCCTGAAAAACATTTCCCGTTGATTTGATAAAATGCTGAGTTGTCGTGCGTCACTGGCATTTTCTCGATCTCCCACCTGCAAAGGCAGGCAGAAGATCGGGAGGAGCTGTTTGCCTTATCGATATTCTGATTTACAGTAGCGTGAAGGCCAGATTTTTTCAGGAGCCACGCCCAGCGCTTCGGCAATCAGCCTTTCACCTTTGGGCCAGCGGCGGTTAAGGGCGTTGGTCAGCGTGGAGGACGCCAGCCCGGCGTTACGGGAAACCGCCGCCAGCGACGTTCCCCGCTTTTTCAGCGCCGCGATAATGTCGGCGGGATGCCAGTCCTGTTGCGTCATGCCACCACCTCGTCGATAAACTTCATGTCGTCGGCGGTACGTAGCCAGCGCGGGGCTTTCATTTCCGCAGCGAAATAGTTGATCAGTTCATACAGCAGGCCGCTAAGGTGTTTTTCCATTTCAGAGTAAAAGCCTTGCCCTGTCAGCATCTGTGTCAGGGAGAGACAGTAGCGGCAAAGCTCTGTGCATTCAGGCTCGAAACGGGGAAAATTTGCAGGGAGGGTGTCAACAGTCAGGCTTTCAATAAGATGGGAAGGAACAGGTTCTAACAGCGTGAGCTGAAGCAGCGTCAGACAGGCGTTGAGTCTGCCGCAGAGCGCCATTTTCAGTGTGGGATCGTTGCTTTCAATCAGGGTTTCGGCGAAGTTTTCGCAGTGATCGGCCAGTACGGTGAAATCCGTGGCGGCATTAAAGGGAACGACAAGTAACGGATGTGTCTGAGTGGGGATCGTAGCCATAATGGCAGCCTCCAGTAAGTGATTAATTGAACCACCACCGAAGAGACCAATCTTGCGGGTGGTGGAACCGGACGGAGTTGGTCTTACCGGCCTTACTGGACACCGGCGCGCCTTGCGGCGCCTCCGCCCGGCCCACCATAGAGATGTAGCTGGGTGAACGACATAAAAAAGACGCAAAGCGCGCCATATGTCGCCAGTAAGGAATATCTTCAGGAGACCAATCCCGGCACCTGAATTTGCAGGTACGAATAAAAGATACCGCTTTCGGTCAAAAACGGCAAGGGAAAGTCGTGGAATAGAGATCGCAGATTGTTATAAAAATAAGCATTAGCCATTACACCAAAGATTTAATTAAACATGAAGTTAAATCAGGCATAAATACCTCCGTGAAATGTTTTGAGATGACCATATAAAGTGGTGCCGGGAGGCTCAAAACGGCTTCACGAAACCGCGGACTTATTTCCCCGAAAGGTGTTGTATTCGTCACCCTCCCGACTTTGAACGGCCAGCATACACCCTCCGCTCTTACGAGCAGAAGGTAAAAAAACAACACTGACGAAGTTGGTTTTAGGCCGCATGAAAGAGGTTTTGAGTCCTCAGCGCGTAAATTATTACAACCAGATACCGCAGGCAAGGATGACGGAAAATATTACTGATTTTCCGGAGGCTTATTCCAACAACCGGGACTTTCGCTGTCAAAAAAATCTATGCGGACATCCTGTCCCAGATTGTCTTTGATTAATTGGCTTGCCCTGTTGCAATAAGCATGATCTCTTCTAAAAACAGATACCGCAACTCGCTGTATTCCTGTTCCCGCCATGCGTTTTAACAGATGTATATCATGCTCTCCCATTCCCCAGCCCAAAATCACCAGACTTTCTCGCGGCTCAACGAGAACTTCCCTATAAACCGTTGAAAGATAGAAACTATTTTGAATGGAGTTTACCTTTTGCTTATACGTTCCTTCGCTTACAAATAAAGGAACAACTTCCTCGCTCTGCCATCGTTCCAGAATGGATTCAAGCAGCCCCGCTCCCCGGATATGAATTTTATGTTCATGTTCAATACGGTTTCGACATAATACGAGACTGCCATGTGGATAAAAAACAAGCGTATTGGATTGTTCATCGCCGTATAGCGCTCTTAACCGCTGCCAGTCTTCTGCAAAAACGCCTCTGGCAAGAAAACAGTCCTTAAATCGGTGATGATCGTTTTTATCCAAGCCGTAGGTCATCGTCCAGTAAACAATAAGGTCATAGTTGAGCGAAATAACCGTATCGAATCTTTTCAAAAAATCATAAATACAGGGCAGTTGCCTGCTAACTTCATGGTGTTCGGGGTGTACATCGCGAACGGCCTGAATAAGGCATTCACGAATACTGAGGTAGGCTTCGCGAGTACGCGCATCCTCAATTCGTAAAGATTTATTGACGTTAGAAGCTTGCCAGACAATACGGAGGATAAGCTCAAAATCTTCGGTTTCAAAAAAATCAAACAGCCTGCGCGCGTCTTCCGCCAGACTCTCTCGCTGTCTGACGCATTCGAGCAGAGATCTATACGCAAAACGAGAGCTTACGGCGATACTCGCGCCATTGCCTAATAAGATCGTTCCATCATAGCTTTGCTCAAGCTCAGACCAGGGACGAATAACAGACTCCATACTCGGTTTTCCTGTCTATAAATAAATTATTTCTTTAAATATAGTAGAGTAAGAGACAGGGCGTAGTCGGACTATTTCCC
>NZ_JAEPBH010000072.1 GCF_016632365.1 Tenebrionibacter intestinalis
TTTAAACAGGCTGTTATCCGGTAACTGCGTGTTCGGGCCGGTGATGCGCACCACGGTCTGCCGGCCTGCGTCGCTGCCCGGCGCGGCGGGCAGCGGGATTTCAGTCTGCTGGCCGGGTTTGGGGACCACGGGCTGGCGTGCCGGGAGAGAGACGCCGGGCAGGGCGGGGGAGGCGATATCCGGCGCCGGCATGCCGGCGCTGAGGTCGGGCGGCTTTGCGCCGGCGGCCTGCGGGGCGTCCGGGCGGATATCGCGCCCGCCGGAGGCGCTGGCGAGCGCGCCGGTATGGCTGATGGCGGCATCGGTACCCTGCTGTGCGGCGGAGGCAAGCTGGAGTCCGCTGCCGTTAACGGCGGCGTTGCCCTCCAGCCTGCCGGGGCGCAGGGTGATGCTCTGTATCACGGTGGGGGGCGCATAGTCGGTGGTGACGGCGCGCTGTGAGTCGCTGCCTTTATTTTTTTTGCGGTAATAGTGGGTAACCACCCCTTCATCGGTTATCCGGCGCTGGCCCTGCGGCATAACATTATCAACGCGTTCAGCCTCAATACCCAGCGTGCCGCCCGCCACAATCCGGCTTTTGTCGTTGAGCACCCGGTCTGCGTGGATGGCGAGATGGCCGCCGGCGAGGATGTTGCCGGGGTCGCTTTCGGTAATGACCTCTTCTTCCGTGGTGCGGGTGTACTGATACTCATAGAAGTTATCGCTGCTGTACGCCGGCGTGTTGAGGTTAAGCAGGCCGTCGGAGGAGTTATTGTCCACAAACACGCCGTCGGCCCCGGCGCGCCAGCGGTCGGGGGCGCCATTAAGCTGGTATTCGTGGACAGGCTCTGAGGAGACCTGCGCCACGTCGGTGGCGAAGCGGTCGTTGATGTTGTTAAGCTGTGCGACAGACAGCGACATATTCCCGGCTGACTCAAGGGTGGCGCTGTGGTTGCTGAGCGTATCCGCGCGGCCGGTCGCCAGCCCGTTCGCATCCAGCCTGCCGCCAACGGCCATGTCGCCGGCGCTGTAAATCAGGGCATGGTCGCGGTTGTTCAGGGTATGTGCGCCGATGTCCACGCGCCCGCGCCCGGCAATGATGGCTGCCGTGCCGTTTTCCGCCAGGTTATTCAGTGTCCCGGCCTGAATGGCGGCGTAATCGCCGTAAATACGCCCGGTACCGATATTGTTCAGCGTGCCGGCCTTCAGCAGCGTCCGGTTACCGTCAATCAGGCCGTGGTTGGTCAGCGTGTTCGCCACGGTAAGCCAGGTGTCGCCGGCGGCAATCTCTGCGGCGGCGCTGTTGTACAGGTTTGCGGCGGTGAGGTCGAGTTTAGCGCCGGCCAGCAGTTTACCGCTGTTGGAGACGGCGCCGGGCGTGGTCAGGGTGAGGTTGCCGCTGGCAATCATCTCGCCGGTATTAAGGATGTCCTGGCGGCTGGTCAGCGCCATATCCCCACGGGAAAGCACCTGCCCGTCGCCGCCGATGCGGTCGGCCTGAAGGGTGACGCGCTCTGCGGCCTTGATTACGCCTGCGGTGTTAATCAGGTTCAGGGTTTCGCCGGCCAGCATCAGCGCGCTGCCGGCGGCGAGCTCGCCCCGGGTGTTGTCCAGCGTGTCGGCGCGCGCGACCGTCAGGTTTTTACCGGCCAGCAGCGAGCCGCCGGCGTTATCCAGCGTGCGGCTGTTGACTTCAATGTTTTGCCCCTCGATACCGTTTTCGTAAGCCAGGGTGTCGCGGTTTAACAGGGTATCGGCATTAAGCGTCACGGTCGCGCCGCTGCGGATAAGCCCCTGCGTGTTATCCACCACGCCCTGCGCGGCGGTCACCTGCAGGTTGCCGACGCTCTGTATCTGGCCGCTGTGGTTATCAAGGCGGCCCAGGGTGAAGGTGGTTGCCTGCTCGCCCACCGCGCGCCCGCCGCTGCGGTTATCCAGCCAGCCAGCCTTCAGGGTGAAATCCCCTTTTGCCGCAAGGGTGCCGGCCTGGTTGTTCAGGCCCGCCGTGGCAAGCTGCATGGCGGCCTGGCTGTAAAGGGTGCCTTCCTGGTTGTCCAGTTGCCAGCCGCTGGTATCAAGGGTGACGCCCTTGCCCTGAATCAGCCCCGCCCGGTTATCCGTATCGCTGCGGGTGGTGAGTTTAAGCGCGTCCAGCGCCACGAGCGTGCCGCTGATATTGCTGAAACGTCCCGTATCCAGCACGGCCTGTTTGCCGGCGAGCAGCAGGCCCCGGTCGCTGAGCAGGGTGGCGGCGGTGATGCGCATGTCGCCCTGGCTGGTGATGCCGCCGCGCTCTCCGCTGTTGCGGTTGCTGATATCCCCGAGGGCGAGCGTGATGTCTGACGCGCTCTGCACCAGCCCGCCGTCATCATTGTTCAGCCGCTGGCCGGTCAGGCGCAGCGCGCCCTGTGCGGCAATCCGGCCCTGGCGGTTGTCCGTCTGGCCGGCGGCCAGCGTGGCGTCTTTGCCGGCAACCACGACGCCTGCGGCGTTATCAAGCTGCGGGGTGGTCAGCGCCAGTTGTTCGCCCGCGCTGATCACGCCGTTCTGGTTATTCAGCGCGCCGGACAGCGTCAGCGCCAGATTGCGCGCGGCGCCGGTTTCGCCGCGGCGGTTATCCATTGTCCGCGCATCCAGCGACAGGGCCGCCTGCGAGGCCAGCATCCCGTCCTGGTTATTCACGGCTGCGGCCGCAAGCGTGGCGTCGTCGGCTGCGGCCAGCATCCCGCTCTGGTTAATCAGCTCGCCGGCGGCCACGTTCAGCCGCCCGAAGCTGATAATTCCGCCGGTGTCCTTTGTCTCACGGTTGCTGAGGGCGTCGCCGTGGGTATCAATGCGCATGTCCTGGCCGGCCTGCATCAGCCCCCGGTCATTGCTGACGGCGCCCTGCGCTGAAAGCGCCAGCGTCTGCCCGGCGGCAATCTGGCCGCCCTGGTTATCCAGCGCGCCGCTGTTAATCTGCAGTGACGCCGCCGTGACGATACCGCCGCTTTCCGCCGTCTGGCGGTTGCTGAGCGTATTGCCGTGGGTGTCAATGCGCATGTCCTGTCCGGCCTGTATCAGCCCGGCGTCGTTAATCAGCGGCCCGCTGACCGATGCCGACAGCGCGTCGCCGGCGGTAATCACGCCCGCCCGGTTGTTCAGGGGGCCGGCCTGAAGCGTAAGGGCGCCGTCTGCGGCCACGGCGCCGGCCTGGTTGTCAAAACGCCCGACGGTCAGGGAAAGGGCGCTGCCGGCAACGATGCCGCCGCTGTCGAGGGTATCGTTGTTGATGAGCGCCCCGCCGTGGGTGTCAGCGCTCAGGCGGCGGGCGGCCTGAAGCAGGCCCGCTGTGTTATCCAGCAGCCCGCGTGCGGCCAGCGTCATGTCCGCGGCGGCCGCCAGCGTGCCTTCCCGGTTGAGCAGGGCGGCGCTGTTGAGCGCCAGGTCGCCCTCAGAGAGCATCAGCCCCCGGGTGTTATCCACACCGGCGGCGTTGAGCGTCAGGCCGCCGCCTGCGACAATCCCGCCGGACTGTAGGTTTTCACGGTTGCTGAGCGCGTGGCCGTGGGTGTGGAGACTCAGCAGGCCGCCGGCCTGCATCAGCCCCCGGTCATTGTTGACATCGCCCTGTGCGCTGAGGCGCAGCGCCTGGCCGGACGCCAGGCTGCCGTCCTGGTTATTCAGCGCGGCGGTGGTGAGGCGGGCATCCCCTCCGGCATGGATAACGCCACGGCTGTTATCCAGTTCGCCGCTGTCGAGGGTGAGGGTGGTTTGCGCATAAATACCGCCGCTTTCGCCGCTGTTCCGGCTGGCGAGCGCCTGGCCGTGGGTGTCAATCGCCATGGCCTGGCCGGACTGAAGCCGCCCGCCATCGTTATTCAGCCCGCCGCTGCGCACGGTGAGGTCGCGCTGCGCGGCGATGACGCCGCCCTGGTTGTTCAGGGTGGTCGTTTCCAGCGATAACGCGACGTTATCGCCGCTCATCACCCCCTGGCGGGTATCCAGCCCGGCGGCGGCGATGTTCAGGTCGCCGGCGGCGGCAATCTGCCCGCCTGCGTTGCCCAGCCGCCCTGTGCTGCTTAGCTGCGCCTGCCCCTTCCCTGCGCTGATAAGCCCGCCTGCGTTGTCAAGCTGGCCTGCGGTTATGGCCACGTTGCCGGCGGCGGCCAGCACGCCTTCCCGGCTGTCAGCCTGGCCCGTGGCGGTGAGGGTAAGGCTGCCTGCGTCGGCGGCCAGGACTTTACCCTGGCGGTTATCCAGGCGTGCGGTGTTCAGCTTAACGTCGCCGTTTGCCGCAATCTGCCCGCCGCGGTTATCGGTTGTCTGGCGCACGTCCAGCGCCATGGTCCCGCTGCCGCTTTGTATCAGTTGCCCGCCGCGGTTAGAGAGGCTGTCGGCCTTGATGCGGATACTCTGTGCGGTGGTAGCGGCGCCGTCCAGCACCAGCTCGCGTCCCGTCAGCGCCAGGGCGCCGGATGAGGTGAGGCTTCCCTGGCCGCCGGTAAACGCGCCGGAAGCGATGTTCAGCGCGCCGCTTCCGGCGTGGATAATTTCGCCGCCGTGGTTATCCAGCCGTGCGGTCTGAAGCGTCAGGTCGCGGGCGTTGGCGGCGATGGTGCCTTCACGGTTTTCAATACCGTCCTGATGATGCAGCGTCAGCGCCTGCGCGCCGCTCTGGACTATCTGCCCCTGGTTATTTTTCAGTTGCCTGGCCGCCAGCGACAGGGTGTCGGCGGCAAGCAGGCCGCCGTTGTTATTGTGCGCGGCGGCGGCGCGCGCGCTCAGCGTGCCGTCAGCGATTATCTGCGCCCCGGCCGTGCTCAGGCTCTGTTGGCCCGCGTTCAGGGTGATATTTTTTGCCTGCGTGCGGCTCCCTGAGGCGTCCAGCCCCTGGCCTGAGGCCTGAATAACGCCGGCGGCCACGTTCATGCCGTGCATGGCGAGCTTTCCGGCGGCGCCAAGCGTTAAATCCCCGTGGCTGCCCGTTTTCCCCGCCGCAGTGACGCCTGCGGCCAGCGTGCCCGTCGCCGTGCTGGTCACCGAGCCCGCCTTCACGCGGGTATGGCGGGAGGCGGCAACGGAGCCGCTGTTTTGCACGTGTCCGGCTGTTGTGATGCCGGCGTCTGCGGAAGACCAGAGCGCGCCGCTGTTATTCACGCCGCTTCGGCTTGCGAGGGCGAGGTTGCCGGCTGCCGTAATGGCGCCGCTGTTGCCGATGATGCCGTCAGCGCTGAGCGTCACCTCTCCGGCAGCGGCGCCGATATGGCCGGCATTGCGTATCCCCACGCCTTTTTCGGTGCCGCGCAGGCGAATTTTACCGGCATACATTCCGCCCACCCGGGCGACGTCCAGCGCAAACGGTGGCGGCGCGCCCCCGTCTGCCGATACGCTCACCTGTTCGTGGGCGGCGTCCACCCGGTTGCGCCCGGTGGTCACCCGCAGATCGTTTGCGTGCAGGGCCGCGTTAACTTTTACCGCCCGGGCAATGATGTCGGTATGATCCTGACGGGTGGTATCCAGCCCCTTACCGTTGATAACAATCTCCCCACGCTCCACCTGATAACCGGCGAGGCTGCCGTTTTGTAGCTGCGGCGCGCCGGTGGTCAGCGTGGCGCGCCCGGCGTTAATAAAGCCGCAGCCGTCGCAGGTAATGCCGGAGGGGTTGGCGATCACCACCTGCGCCTTGCGGCCTGCCACTTCAATGTAGCCGTTCAGCCGGCTCGGATCGCGGGCGTTGACTTCATTGAGGATGATTCGGGCTTCGCCTTTTGCCAGCCACGGGTTGGCGGCGACCATGCCGGCAAGCTGCGTGGAGGTATTTTTGCGGGCGTTATTAAGGATAACGCCTTTGCTGTCCACGTCGAACCGGCTGTAGGTATTGCGGGAGACGCCGCCGGCGGAGGGCGTCTGGATATTGACCTGCGGCGTGCCGTTAGCCGTGCCAAGAATGGTGGGCTGGCGGTTGCCGGGCGCGGTTTTATCCGCCGTAATGGCGCCCCGGGCGGTCTGTATAACGCCTGTGGCGAGCCACAGGCCGAAGCTGATGGCGCTGACTTTACTTATAAGGCGTGAATGGGCGTGGCCGGTGGCGCAGGCGGGGGAGCGGCCAGCGTGGGAGCGGGCGATATCCGCAACCACCATCAGCATGCCGCGCGCCCTGTTGAAAATAATACGATAGCAAAGCCTGTTCATGGGTATGAGTCCTTTATGTTCTTATTATTCCGTTTTCAGCGCATGGCCGGCGGGGGTTGCGCGAGTTGGCCGTCTCAGCAGTGGATTAACCCACTTAATGGCGCGCTGTGTCGTTTCCATGCCCGGAAGGCTTCCCGGCTGACGTGGTTTCCCCGAAAGGTTTTAATGCAGGGGCGTACGGACTCTCCCCGGTGCCAGAGATAGCGGGCGCAGGCGTCTGGCAGAATGTCCTGCCTTAACAGCCGGCTCATCTCACGGGTATGCCCGAACGGGGCGATAAAGTCCCGCAGCCACATCCTGTCGCCGCTGCGCCAGTCTTCTTCTCGTATCATGACCACGGGTTCGGTGAGATAGCGCGTTTCCGATTGCGCGTTCAGCCACATCCAGCTTAGAAAAAACACGGGGCGCTCGCCTTGCGAAACCAGCGCGTATTGCTGATGTTTAATAACAGGCAGCAGCACCGTGGGCAGCGCATGCAGCGGCGCATCCCGGTGCATGGGGGAGTGCATCCATAGCCAGACGGCGGCCCCCAGTATTTCCGCTTCTGAAACCTGCCCGCCAAAAAGCAGCGGGGCCTGTATGTCAAAATCCCCACAACGCATCATCAGATATCCATATTCAGGCTAAAGCCGAAGGTGACCGGGCTGGTTTTAAAGCCATCCGGGCGCGAGAAGGGAATACCGGCAAACGCGTCGTACCCTACTTTCCAGACCTGCCCGCGCAGCCCTGCCGCGCCGCCGGCCAGGTGAGCGCCCACCAGGTTTTCACGGCCTTTACCGCCCACCTCTCCATAGTCTGCCGCAAGATAAAACGCCATGCCGGGCAGGGGCGTTTGCCAGGACAAATCATTACGGACTAACCAGCCGCGATCGGCGTTCAGCGTGCGCTCCGCGTCAAAACCGCGCACGGTATAACGCCCGCCGATGGAGAACTGATCCTGCGAGGTGAGCGGCGTATTGCTGGTCTGGCGCTGCCAGGCAAAGTCATAACGAAAGGTTTGCCCGGCAAGCGCAAAGGGCAGGCTCAGGCGGGCATCGGTACGCAAAATACGGCTGAGCGCCGTGGCCTCGCCGAACGCCTCTTCAGGCGCGGGCTGCGCCCCGAACCACCGCGTGCCGCGCTGGTAGCTGATGCCGGCATCCAGCGTGGCCGGGCCGATGTAGTGGCGGTGTGAAAGCCCGGCTTTCCATGACGAAACATGGCGGCGCTGAACCTCCACTTGCGTATCGTTGATGTAGTTGCGGGTAGTGCGCGTCTGCACATCAATTGTCGCCGTGGTTTTCTGCGAACTGCTGCGGTGCAGTACCCGGCTTAGCTGCGCGCTCATGCTCTGGCTTTTACCGCTATAGCGGTAATCTTCAGCATAACCGGCCACCGTCTGGTGATAGTGATAATCGCTGCCGGTAAGCCCGAACGACCAGTAACCGACGGGAACAGACCAGTGCGCGCTGATATTCTGGTTACCTTTTTCATGGCCGGTTTGTAAATCATGGTTAACGGAAAACCAGAACAGATCGCTTAGCGCCAGCGGGTTATCCAGCGACAGGGTCAGCCCGCCCTGATAGCGCCCGGTGGACGTGGCGCCGGCATCATCAAGCGATACGCCAATCCGCCAGAATTTACTCTGCTGGCGGGAGATAAGGATATCGCTCTCGCCGGGCTGTTCGGCCGGGACGATGTCCATTTCAGCCTGCGCTGTGGGCAGGCGCTGCAGGTTCTCCAGCCCCTGTTCAATGTCCCGCAGATCCAGAAGTTGCCCGTCACGGGCAGGAAATGCGCTGTAAAGCCAGATCCAGCGGCTGCTGTCTGGCGTTAATTTCACGTGGCGAATCCTGCCCGGAATGAGGGTCAGTTGCAGATGGCCGCTTTTCAGATCCTGCACCGGCGCCAGCACGCGCGAGGTCGTCCAGCCGTGTGAGATCATTCGGTTCTGAAGCGTGCTCATTAGCAGGTTAATGCCCTGGCCGCCCAGGCAGCGCCCCGTTGCCTGATTGGCCAGGCGTTGCAGCGGCAGCCAGCGGGGAAAAGCAGACAGCCCCGCAAGGGTGACCTCATGGAGGGTAAAGCAGGGCGTTTCAACCGGGAAGACGATTCGCCTGGCTGAAGTGTCCGGCGCGGATAAGCGTACATCAGGCGGCGGCGGCGTGAGCTGTTGCTCCAGCGCCTGCTGGCGCTGCTGTTGCAGAATAAACGGCTCGTCGCCGGGTGCTGCGCCTGCCGACGGCGCGCCTGAAAGCATCGTCAAAAAACAAACGGCAGGCAAGACCGGGCGGCATGCCCGCCTCTGATACAGGAAATCCATTTCAACGTCATCCGGTTATAAAGAATTTTCTTTCTACTAAGAGAAATAAAGCGAATTAATATACAAATATGGCGCGCTTTATCCACGAAAAAGACAGGGGAAATTTCTGAAAGTATTACCTTGTTCACACTTCAGGCGCCGATATGAGGCTGCGTTAATGGCTATTATTCGATACGGCTCGCGCGTTTATCCGATGCGCCGTAAGTCTCCCTTCTTCAGGGCCGGGAGGATGTTAATGCGGATAGGGTGATGACCCTGGCCCAAATTCAGTACAGTGCTAAATCAGAGA
>NZ_JAEPBH010000073.1 GCF_016632365.1 Tenebrionibacter intestinalis
GGTTTTCGCCAGTACGGTGGTGATTGCAGCGGTCAGCGTTGTTTTACCGTGGTCAACGTGGCCGATAGTACCGACGTTAACGTGCGGTTTTGTACGTTCAAACTTTTCTTTAGACATCGATTGTCCCTCTAAGACACGGATAAATCGGTGGTATTACCACGTCAACCAGGCATACGCCTGAATTTTTTGAATTCAGAACAGAAAAGAAAGCAGGGGAGGAATTAAAGGAAGTGGTGCTGATAGGCAGATTCGAACTGCCGACCTCACCCTTACCAAGGGTGCGCTCTACCAACTGAGCTATATCAGCACATCCTGGAGCGGGCAGCGGGAATCGAACCCGCATCATCAGCTTGGAAGGCTGAGGTAATAGCCATTATACGATGCCCGCATCCTGAAACCCGGCTACCTGATTCTTTCTGAAGAAAAAATCTCTCAAGTATTCGAGCCGATTGGCTGAAGCTTATCGCCTCGTGCAGCTATGAGGCTGCGAAAATGGCATCAGGGGAGGCGAGTTACACGTAAACCTCTTGCTGCGGTTCGCCGCCGCTGGCGACGCCGTTTTACCCGAGCAAAACCCGAACCATTTTTGAAGGCTTTCGCCTTCGCCGCCAAACAACTTTTTTCAAAGCTGCTTGCCGGTTTACCGTATTGCTACGATGAAACATGGTGGTGGGGGAAGGATTCGAACCTTCGAAGTCGATGACGGCAGATTTACAGTCTGCTCCCTTTGGCCGCTCGGGAACCCCACCCGATATTTGTACTTGATGGTGCCGGCTGCCGGAATCGAACTGGCGACCTACTGATTACAAGTCAGTTGCTCTACCAACTGAGCTAAGCCGGCATCAAGTAGCGCGCATTCTAGGAACTGCAGCGCGCCTATGCAACAAAAAAATTGCAGAAAACGTTTCAATGCTCACATTTTGCGCGATAACGCCATAAATTGCGCGCGTTTCAGCCAGTCGATACCACTTCATCGATTACAGAGCGTATTTTTTACGTTTTTTTCACCCACTCAAACGCACATATTTTTTGTGCGCGACGTAAAAAGCGCGACAGGATCGCCTTAGCCGGTTATACGGCAACAGATTTTGCTGCCAATACACAACCTGCCGCCCGATATCACCGCTTACCCGCTCACATACCGTGCTATTTTTTCTTATTATTCGTTGTCATCTGGTGTTAACCTCCTGCCCGTTGTCAATTTTCATAAGATAGTGCGCGGATATAGTCCGGGCACGGGCCAAAGCATGCTTATGGGTAATAAAGAGCAAACGTTAATGACTCCTTATCTACAGTTTAACCGGAGCCAGTGGGCCGCCTTGCGCGACTCCGTGCCCATGACGCTGACTGAAGGTGAAATCACCCGCCTGAAAGGCATTAATGAAGACCTTTCGCTGGAAGAGGTGGCGGAGATTTACCTCCCTCTTTCGCGTCTGCTTAACTTTTACATCAGTTCTAATCTGCGCCGTCAGGCGGTGCTTGAGCAGTTCCTTGGAACAAATGGCCAGCGTATCCCTTATGTTATCAGCATTGCAGGCAGCGTAGCCGTAGGCAAAAGCACCACTGCGCGCGTGCTTCAGGCGCTGCTGAGCCGCTGGCCGGAGCACCGCCGCGTTGAGCTGATCACTACCGACGGCTTCCTTCATCCTAATAAGGTGCTTAAAGAGCGCAATCTGATGAAGAAAAAAGGGTTTCCGCAATCCTACGATATGCATCGGCTGGTGAAATTCGTCTCGGATATCAAATCCGGCGCAACCGATGTCACGGCGCCGGTTTATTCCCATCTGATTTATGACGTGATCCCGGATGGGGATAAAACCGTCACCCAACCCGATATATTAATCCTTGAAGGATTAAACGTGCTGCAAAGCGGCATGGACTATCCCCACGATCCTCATCACGTTTTTGTTTCTGATTTTGTCGATTTTTCTATCTACGTCGATGCGCCTGAAGACCTGCTTGAAAGCTGGTATATCAACCGATTTTTGAAATTCCGCGAAGGCGCCTTCACCGATCCGGATTCCTACTTCCACAACTACGCAAAATTATCCAGAGACGAGGCGATTAATACGGCAATGCAATTGTGGAAGGAGATCAACTGGCTGAATCTGAAGGAAAATATCCTGCCAACGCGCGAGCGTGCGAGTTTGATACTGATGAAGAGCGCCAACCACGCGGTCGAATGCGTGCGGCTGCGCAAATAAACGCAGCCCGCCCTACGCGCAAACGTAACGTGTAACGGCTCCCGCCTGGCGTCATGCGGATAAGTTAAGATTAGTTCGCTTAGCGCCTGACAACTCAGCGGACGCCATCAACATTAAACGGGGAAAGCGGGCCGCCGCCCGCGTCGCCATTTCCCGGCCCTGCAAGGGTGTCACCGCCCGGCCTTAACTGCGCCTGCGGTTCGCCGGTTTCAGCCGACGACAGCCCCACGCTATAAGCCGGCACGCGTTAAACGCGAACACAGAGGCTGGCCAGATAAAAGAAAAGAGGCCCACTTGCGGGCCTCTAAATGACGGGCTTTTGCTTTTTAGCGCTTATCCGACCGCCATGGCTCCCGAAGGGAGCCGTTTCATTACAGCGGGGCGCGCTTACTGAAGCAGCGAAATATCCGCCACCTGTAAAAACAGCTCACGCAAATTGGCCAGCAGCGTCAGGCGGTTGACGCGCAGCGCTTTGTCTTCGGCATTAACCATTACCTTGTCAAAGAACGCGTCCACCGGTTCGCGCAGGTTCGCAAGCTCCGCCAGCGCCTCCTGATAGCGCCCTTGCGCATAGTAAGGCGCCAGCTTATCGCGCAGGCCGGTAACCTGCATTGCCAGGCGAATTTCTTCTTTCTCTTTTAGCACCGAGGCCTGAACGCGCTCATTTAGCGGCTCGTCGGATTTAGCCAGAATGTTGGAAACACGCTTATTGGCAGCAGCCAGCGCAGTAGCGGCATCGAGAGAGCGGAAATGCGATACGGCCTTCACTCGGGCGTCAAAATCTGCCGGACGGGTAGGCCGTCGCGCCAGTACCGCCTGAATAGTGTCTACGGCATGGCCTTCTTCCTGATACCAGGCGCGGAAACGGCCCAGCATGAAGTCAATCACATCGTCGCTAACGTTAGCGTTAGTCAGCTTATTGCCATAAAGACGCACCGCCTCCGCAATCAGGGTTTGCAGATCCAGCGGCAGATTCTTCTCCACAATAATACGCAGTACGCCAAGCGCGGCACGGCGCAGCGCAAACGGGTCTTTATCGCCTTTAGGGTGCTGGCCGATGCCGAAGATACCTACAAGGGTATCCATTTTGTCGGCAATCGCCACGGCGCACGACACCAGGCCTGACGGCAACGCATCGCCGGCAAAACGCGGCATATACTGCTCGTTAAGCGCCAGCGCTACGTCTTCCGCTTCGCCATCGTGACGCGCGTAATGCATCCCCATTACGCCCTGGGTATCGGTGAATTCAAATACCATGTTCGTCATCAGGTCGCACTTAGAGAGCAGGCCCGCGCGGGTCGCATGGTTTACGTCCGCGCCAATTTCACGCGCAATCCAGCCTGAAAGCGCTTCGATGCGATCGGTCTTATCGCGTAGCGTACCCAGTTGTTGCTGGAACAGTACGCTTTCCAGACGCGGCAGGTTGTCTTCCAGGCGTTTTTTACGGTCGGTATTAAAAAAGAATTCAGCGTCCGCCAGGCGCGGACGCACCACTTTTTCGTTACCGGAGATAATCTGCTGAGGATCTTTGGAGTCGATATTAGCGACAAAGATAAAGTTCGCCAGCAGGTTGCCGTCATCGCCGTAAACCGGGAAGTACTTCTGGTCGCCTTTCATGGTATACACCAGCGCTTCAGCAGGCACGGCCAGGAATTTCTCTTCAAACTTCGCGCTCAGCACTACCGGCCATTCCACAAGCGAGGTAACTTCTTCAAGCAGACTATCGCTCAAATCCGCATTACCGCCAATCTGGCGCGCTGCGGCTTGCGCATCGGCTTTAATCTGCGCCTTACGCGCGTCGTAATCGGCGATAACCTTACCGCGCTCCAGCAGAATCTGCGGATACTGATCGGCGTTATCGATAGTAAACGACGCCTCGCCCATGAAACGGTGGCCGCGGATAACGCGATCGGACGCAACGCCCAGCACGCTTGCAGGCAGCAGCCTGTCGCCCAACAGCAGCGTCACAGTATGAACCGGGCGCACAAACTGCACATCATTCGCGCCCCAGCGCATTAGCTTAGGCACAGGCAACTTCGCCAGCGCGCGGCTAACCATCCCCGGCAGCAGCGCGTCGCTGCGCTCACCCTGGACGTTAGCGCGATACAACAGCCATTCGCCTTTATCAGTAACCATGCGTTCAGCCTGGTCAACGGTAATACCGCAGCCGCGCGCCCATCCCTCGGCGGCTTTGCTCGGTTTACCTTCGGCGTCAAACGCCTGCGATACCGCAGGTCCACGTTTTTCCACCACGCGATCCGGCTGCGCGGCAGCAAGCTTTGCGACTTTCAGCGCCAGGCGACGCGGCGTGGCAAACCACTGCACCGCGCCGTGGCCAAGGCCTGCGCTGTCCAGTTCGGCGGTAAAATGGTTAGCAAAGGATTCAGCCAGGCTGCGCAGCGCTTTCGGCGGCAGCTCTTCGGTGCCAATCTCCACCAGAAAAGTATTCTCAGACATGGCGACCTCTTACTTCTTATTGTTGTTGTTGCACATCGGGAAACCCAGCGCTTCGCGGGAAGCGTAGTAGGCTTCCGCCACGGCTTTGGTCAACGTACGGATACGCAGGATGTAGCGCTGGCGCTCGGTTACGGAAATCGCCTTGCGCGCATCCAGCAGGTTAAAGCTGTGCGCCGCCTTCAGAATGCGCTCGTAAGCCGGTAGCGGCAGCGGTTTTTCCAGCGCCAGTAATTGCTGCGCTTCTTTCTCATACTGCGCAAAGCAGGTGAACAGGAAATCCACATCCGCATATTCGAAGTTATAGGTAGATTGCTCCACCTCGTTCTGGTGGAACACATCGCCGTAGGTCGTTTTTCCCAGCGGGCCGTCACTCCAGACCAGATCGTACACGCTATCCACGCCCTGGATGTACATCGCCAGTCGTTCAAGGCCGTAGGTAATTTCGCCTGTAACCGGCTTACACTCCAGCCCGCCTACCTGCTGGAAGTAGGTAAACTGCGTCACTTCCATGCCGTTAAGCCACACCTCCCAGCCAAGCCCCCATGCGCCAAGCGTCGGGTTCTCCCAGTTATCTTCTACGAAACGGATATCATGAATCGTGGGGTCCAGGCCAAGCGCCTTCAGCGAACCGAGATAAAGCTCCTGGATATTATCCGGCGACGGCTTGATGATGACCTGGAACTGGTAGTAATGCTGTAAGCGATTTGGGTTTTCGCCGTAGCGCCCGTCGGTTGGGCGGCGGGAAGGCTGAACGTAGGCGGCGGCAATAGGCTCAGGGCCAAGCGCCCGCAGGCATGTCATAGGGTGAGAAGTGCCTGCGCCCACTTCCATGTCCAGCGGTTGAACAATGGTGCAGCCCTGATGGGCCCAGTAATCCTGTAAGGTCAGGATCAGGCCCTGGAAAGTCCTTGTATCAAACTTTTGCATAATAGTTTCGTGTGCGATACGCGCAATTTTATTACGGAAACAGCCAGTATACCCGCACGAAGGCAGATATACAGCCTGTATTGGCAGCTAATTTGCCGATAGCTTAGCCTGAAACCACTGCGACATTTCAGCGCATGGATAAATGCAAAAAGAGGCCCTGCGGATCAAACGTGCAGGTAAACCCTTCTGCCCGGCCGGTACGTCCGTACATCTCCTGGCTGCCCTGAAGAGCATCAAAACCCTGCGCCTGAATCTCCTGCGGCTGTGTTCCTTAATTCAGCATGGATGCTGCCGGCGGCTATTTTTACGCGCGGCAAGGCACGAGCCGCGCAGTTTGGTGGCCCCAAATCAGCGGCGCGTAAAAAAAGCCCCGGTCCTCCGGGGCGCATGCGCAGCCGCGCAGCCTGCCAGCAGCAGACAAAGCAGCGCCGGCATTGCCTCTGCTGTTTTTTTCATCACGTCATCTATCCGCTATCAACATACGTTTAAAGCCGTTCGCCCCAGCGCCGGCCATGCCTGCGCGTGGCGCGTAATTCGTTAACCCGGTCAAAACTCAGACTGTCCCCGGATGCCTTTACCTCATCAATTCGTCACACTGACGCTAAGTAAACATGGTACAGAGGCGCCGATGCGGCAAAAAATTAACTGGATAGAGAACCTGCGCGCAATCGCCTGTCTGATGGTCATTATCATCCACACCACCACCTGGTATCTGACCAACGCCGATCGCGTTAGCCCGCTGAACTGGACGATAGCGAACATTCTCGATTCCGCATCCCGCGTCTGCGTACCCGTATTTTTCATGATTTCCGGTTACTTATTTTTTGGCGAGCGCAGCGCGCAGGGCCGGCATTTTTTACGCATTAGCCTGTGCCTGTTGTTCTACAGCACCGTCGCCCTGCTCTACATCTGGTTGTTCACGCCAATAAATGTCGGCCGCGCCTTCATACAACTGCTGCAAAAACCGGTGTTTTATCATCTGTGGTTTTTCTTTGCGATTATCGTCATTTACCTGCTGTCGCCGCTGATAACGGTTAAACGCGTCGGTATGAAAACGCTGCTGCCGCTGCTGCTTATCTTCGGCGTTATTGCTAACCCCAATACCGTGGCGCAAAACGTGCAGGGTTTTCAGTGGCTGCCGGTGAACCTGTTTATCAGCGGCGATACGTTTTACTACGTGCTGTATGGCCTGCTGGGCCGCGCTATCGGCGTGATGGAAACCCGAACGCCAGGCGCCGGCCTTGCTGGCGCTGTCGTGTTTGCGGTATGCGTCATCGCCATTGTATGCGGTACGCGCCAGGAGTTAATCTCACGCGGCGATTTTGCCGACACCTACTATCTTTATGCCGGGCCGCTTGTCTTCATCGGCGCAATAAGCCTGCTGCTGATAGCGAAATGCTGGATGAATAGCCGTATGCTGCCTGGGCTCACGCTGATTTCACGCCACTCGCTGGGAATCTATGGTTTTCACGCGCTATTTATTCATTTTCTGCGTACGCACAGGCTGGATTTCCGCCACCTGCCTTTGCTGGATATGCCGTGGGTTTTTGCCGCCGCGCTGGGCGGCAGTCTGCTGCTGTCTGTGGGTTTACGCCGCCTTGATACCCGGCGGCTGGTCAGTTAAAACCAGGCTTTTCGAAAGCGCCTGAGAGGGATGGCAAAAAGGACAAAAGCGGGGTTTGCCCTTTTTGTGAAATTCATTAAATTTATTTTTCTGTCATGTCGGGCTGACGTCGCGCTTACCGGCGTTTAACAACAGCCTAAGGCGCTTAAAAGCGCCCGGACTGATTATATCGTTTCGTCTGGCAGATCGGTTTTTTCACGCGCCTGCCCTAACAGACGGCCGCCGCTGTCACGCACGTTTTTCTGTACGGCAATCGCGCCATAAATACAGAGAAAAAAGGCCAGGCCGTAAAACCCTTTCTCACTTAGCAGGAGCTCAGCGTTCCACAAACCAATCACCAACAGCGCCAGGGAAATAACAAACGCCGCCAGACAAGCACCGTAGTACAGCGCGGTGGTAGGGACATTTTCAATTCGGTCACGCACGGTTTTCTGAAGCGAAATGGCCGCAAATAGCCCCAGAATCAAAACCGCGAAGTAATAACCCCTTTCGTTTAGCTGCATCTGCGCGTTCCAAAGCCCAACCAAATAAGCGCCCATTCCCCCCAAAAGCGCAATCCAGGAGGCGGCATTAAACGCCGCTGATGTTTTTACGTTCTGATTTTCCATTTTTTTATTTTTTCCACTTTTCCAGTCTAAAGAGTCTTCATTCTTAACGGTAATTTTCGGGAAAGTAAATCCCGGCAGAACGGTAAATATCTTATAAACCCGGGCCAGAGTGCTGAGGGATCCCCACAAACTCAGCACTAATAAACCAG
>NZ_JAEPBH010000074.1 GCF_016632365.1 Tenebrionibacter intestinalis
GGTTTTACCGTGGTCAACGTGGCCGATAGTGCCGACGTTAACGTGCGGTTTTGTACGTTCAAATTTTTCTTTAGACACGGCTATATTCCTTACTTTTGTGCTCTCACCCCTGGAGAGAGCACTGGATCATTGTTTTTAACCCTGGGTTATTTACCACGGGCTTCGATAACGGCCTGCGCGACATTGTTCGGCGCTTCAGCGTACTTCAGGAACTCCATAGAGTAAGAAGCACGGCCCTGAGTCTGGGAACGCAGGTCGGTTGCGTAACCAAACATTTCAGACAGCGGAACCTGGGCGCGTACAGTCTTACCGGTCGGCGTATCATCCATACCTTCGATCATACCGCGACGACGGTTAAGGTCGCCGATAACATCGCCCATGTTCTCTTCCGGGGTTTCTACTTCAACCTTCATGATAGGCTCAAGCAGAACCGGCTTCGCTTTCTTAAAGCCTTCTTTAAAGGCGATAGACGCAGCCAGTTTAAACGCCAGTTCAGAGGAGTCAACGTCATGGTAAGAACCGTAGTGCAGACGTACACCTAAGTCTACTACCGGGTAGCCGGCCAGCGGGCCAGACTTCAACTGTTCCTGGATACCTTTATCAACGGCCGGGATGTATTCGCCAGGAATAACACCGCCTTTAATATCGTTGATGAATTCGTAGCCTACGCCGCCTGGTTCCAGCGGATACATGTCGATAACCACATCGCCATATTGACCACGGCCGCCAGACTGTTTCGCGTGTTTACCCTGAATGTCTTTAACGGCATCACGGATAGTTTCACGGTAAGCAACCTGCGGTTTGCCGACGTTCGCTTCAACGTTGAATTCACGCTTCATGCGGTCAACGATGATGTCCAGGTGCAGTTCGCCCATACCGGCGATGATAGTCTGGTTAGACTCTTCGTCAGTCCATACGCGGAAAGACGGGTCTTCTTTCGCCAGACGGCCCAGCGCCAGGCCCATTTTTTCCTGGTCGGCTTTGGTTTTCGGCTCAACGGCGATAGAGATAACCGGCTCAGGGAATTCCATACGCTCCAGGATAATCGGCGCGCTCGGATCGCACAGCGTATCCCCGGTAGTCACGTCTTTCAGGCCGATAGCCGCAGCGATGTCGCCCGCGCGAACTTCTTTAATCTCTTCACGCTTGTTAGCGTGCATCTGAACGATACGACCGAAACGCTCACGTGCGGACTTCACGGAGTTCATGACGGTGTCGCCAGAATTAACCACGCCAGAATACACGCGGAAGAAGGTCAGGTTACCCACAAACGGGTCGGTTGCGATTTTAAACGCCAGCGCCGCGAACGGCTCGTTGTCGTCAGAATGACGAACGGCCGGCGTATCTTTACCATCGTCCAGAATACCGTTAATTGCCGGTACATCGGTCGGCGCCGGCAGGTAGTCAATAACCGCATCCAGCATCGCCTGCACGCCTTTGTTCTTAAATGCAGAACCACAGGTGACCAGGATGATTTCGTTGTTCAGCACACGGCTACGCAGAGCCGCTTTGATCTCTTCTTCTGACAGTTCTTCGCCGCCGAGGTATTTCTCCATCAGCTCTTCAGACGCTTCTGCAGCAGATTCGATCAGATTCTGGTGCCATTCTTCAGCCAGTTCCTGCATGTCAGCCGGGATATCTTCGTAGGTGAAGGTAACGCCGTTGTCTGCATCGTTCCAGTTAATGGCTTTCATTTTCACCAGGTCAACAACGCCGGTGAAACCGTCTTCGGCACCAATCGCCAACTGCAGCGGAACCGGGTTCGCGCCCAGGCGGGATTTGATCTGGCCAACAACTTTCAGGAAGTTCGCGCCCATGCGGTCCATTTTGTTTACGAACGCAATACGCGGAACTTTATATTTGTTTGCCTGACGCCATACGGTTTCAGACTGCGGCTGAACGCCGCCGACAGCACAGTAAACCATTACCGCGCCGTCAAGAACACGCATGGAACGTTCTACTTCGATGGTAAAGTCAACGTGCCCTGGGGTGTCGATAATATTGATACGGTGCGGCTCATACTGCTTAGCCATACCGGACCAGAACGTGGTGGTCGCAGCGGAGGTAATAGTAATACCACGCTCCTGCTCCTGCTCCATCCAGTCCATCGTCGCGGCGCCGTCATGAACTTCACCGATTTTGTGATTTACACCGGTGTAGAACAGAATACGTTCGGTAGTGGTAGTTTTACCGGCGTCGATATGCGCACTGATACCGATGTTACGGTAGCGTGCAATAGGTGTTGTACGAGCCATTTGTTTCCTCTATTGCCTTAGACGTTCAAGTAAGTTAACCAGCGCGGGCGGATTTACTGACGCGCCCGCGTGGTGACTAACACACCGAAGGGATTACCAGCGGTAGTGTGCGAACGCCTTGTTGGCTTCTGCCATACGGTGAACGTCTTCACGTTTCTTCACTGCAGTACCTTTGTTTTCTGCAGCATCAGAAAGTTCGTTCGCCAGGCGCAGAGCCATGGATTTATCACCGCGTTTACGAGCAGCTTCAACGATCCAACGCATTGCCAGGGCATTACGACGAACCGGACGGACTTCAACCGGAACCTGATAAGTAGAACCACCAACGCGGCGAGACTTAACTTCGACAGTCGGGCGCACGTTTTCGAGAGCGACTTCAAAAGCTTCCAGTTCTGATTTACCAGCACGCTGAGCCAGGGTCTCCAGCGCGCTGTATACGATAGATTCTGCAGTAGACTTTTTACCGTCTACCATCAGGATGTTCACAAATTTAGCCAGCAGTTCTGATCCGAACTTCGGATCCGGCAGAATTTTACGCTGACCAATAACGCGACGACGTGGCATGGAAATACTCCGTTGTTAATTCAGGATTGTCCAAAACTCTACGAGTTTAGTTTGACATTAAGTTAAAACAGTTTGGCCTTACTTAACGGAGTTCCATTAAGCCTTAGGACGCTTCACGCCGTACTTGGAACGTGCCTGCTTACGGTCTTTAACGCCGGAGCAGTCAAGCGCGCCACGAACGGTGTGGTAACGAACACCCGGGAGGTCTTTAACACGACCGCCGCGGATCAGAACAACGGAGTGCTCCTGCAGGTTGTGGCCTTCGCCACCGATGTAGGAGGTTACTTCAAAACCGTTGGTCAAACGAACACGGCATACTTTACGCAGCGCGGAGTTCGGTTTTTTCGGAGTGGTGGTATATACGCGAGTACATACGCCACGTTTCTGCGGGCATGCTTCCAGCGCCGGCACGTTGCTCTTTGCAACTTTGCGCGCGCGTGGTTTGCGTACCAGCTGGTTAACTGTTGCCATTAAATAGCTCCTGGTTTTTGCTTTTGCTTCGTAAACACGTAATAAATCGCCCTCATACAATATGAGGACGCGGAATTTTAGGGCTGTGCTGAAAGGGTGTCAAGAAATATACAGGTAAACACGCATTACCATGCGACATGGCCGCGATGCTTTACCGCCAGCCTGACGAACTCATTATAGCCTACTTGCCTTATGCGGGACGAAATCTGAGCAGCCAGACCACGCGCATTAATATCGTCCTGCAATGCACAGACAGATATCGGGGCATTAAGCAGAAGTTCAAGCGCGGCGCTTCCTTCCAGCGCGGCGATCACGCCATCCTGCAATAGCAGTAAATCGTCGCCAGGGCTAACGGCACGCAGCAGCATGTTTAAATCACAGTGATAAGGAGAATGGCCGAGGGTAAAAAGCATGGTCGTCTCAGAAAGTAAGAAAAATGTCGTAATCCCGCAACCGGTCGCGTAGCGTCTGCGGCGTCAGATGCTGCGCCTCAATAACCAGCGTCTGCCCGTCGCTCAAACCGCGCTCAAGCAGTGAAGCTTTACACACAAAGCACTGTTTAATGTCATAAAGCGGCAGCACGCCGAAAGTTGCGATGTAATCACGCGCCAGAATTTTATCCGGCTGCTGGCCCGGCAAAAGTTGCAGCACACCATCGCCAATAAAAAATACGCCAATATCCTCGCTCAGGGCCGATGTCGCCAGTAGCGCATCCAGCCCTTCCCTGCCCGCGGCGCTACCGTGCGGCGCACGCGTAAAAAGAAAAGCGACGCGCCCCATCAGAACTGCACCATCCGTTCACAGCTCAGCGCCGCTTGCGCCAGTTGGCCCAGGCCGCTAAGCGTAAACCCAGGCTGGAGATTGGCCGCAGGCAGCCCAGCGCGCCGGGCTTCACTGTCATCTACGACGCCGCGGCGCAACGCCGCAGCCACGCAAATATGCAGCGCCACGTCGTATTCGTCATGCAAAGCCTGCCAGGCGCGCACAAGATCAAACTCATCGCTGGCAGGCGACGTTAACTGGTTGGCGTTATAAACGCCTTCACGATAGAAAAACACGCTTTCAAGCTGATGCCCCTCCTTCAACAACGCCTGCGCAAACTGATATGCGCTGCTCGCCTGTTGAGTGCCATAGGCAGGCCCGGTCACCATCAGGGCAAATCGCATTACTTTTCCTGCCCCTGTAAATCGCCGTTTTTGAACTGCCGAATATAGAGATAGACCGTATGTCTGGAAATATTCAGCCTGTCGGCTACCTGGCTAATCGCGTCTTTAATGTCAAAGATGCCTTTCTCATAGAGGTTGAGCACAATTTGCCGATTTTTAGCATTGTTGGATACGCTGCGATCTACGTTCACCTCTTCTATAGTAAATTCCAGCGTCTGGGTAACCAGGTCCTCCACTGAAGAAGCGAAGTTAACCGACGGGGCCACTTCATCCTGCGTAACCGGCGGCACAAACGTACTCAAAACCTGAGAAAACGGCACATCAAGATTCATATTGATACACAGCAAGCCAATCACGCGCTGTTCGCGGTTACGAATCGCGATAGTAACCGATTTCATCAACACGCCGCTTTTAGCGCGCGTGAAATAGCATTTCGATACACTACTATCTGCGCCTGTCATATCGTGCAACATGCGCAACGCCAGATCGGTAATCGGCGAGCCAATTTTGCGCCCGGTATGTTCGCCGTTGGCGATGCGGATTGCAGAGCACTTCAGGTCCTGTAACGAATGCAGCACAATTTCGCAATGGGGGCCAATCAGCATCGCCAGCCCATCCACGACGGCTTCGTAGGACTTAAGGATATCGAAGTCGGCCTGCTCGAAGGGACGCTGATCCAGCAGATCGAGTTCGCTGGTTTCGTTAGTTAATAGCGACCTGGACATGAAAAAATCTCACTCCTTTCCTGAAGCCTGCCTGTTGCTCCGGCACCGGCTCTGACATGTTGTGGGCCATTAAGGTAATACCCAACGGCGAGGCTTTCCAGCTTTTCTTACAGGGCATGGATATTGATGTCCTCCCCCGTCTGAAAGAACGGGGGAATCCTACAGCGCTCAGACCGGAAGCCGGAATCTCTCCCCCCGGCGGGTTCCTGCGTCAACGGGCGTCTGACTGCGCCCTTCCTCCACAGGCAGGCGCGGCATGTCCTGCCGCTAAAATGTTTCGCGCCCTATTGATATCGGCGTTTAAGGATGGGGTATTACGGCGTAACGGATAAAAAACGCCGCCTGGAGGGCGGCGTATAGTATTGCCAAAGAGAGCAAATCCACGTGTTTGGCCACTTTATCGCTATCAGTCGAAAACCAATTTCTTGATTTTCCTGAAGCTCTGGGCCAGACCGGTTCGCTCCGCAGTGGGCAACAGGCTCACGCCATTTGAAAGCGGCGCGCTGTAACGTATATTACTTGCCTTTGGTCGCGCCTTTCGCGTCAGCCGCTTTTTCGCCAGCCTTATTATCTTCTTTCGCTGCCGGCTTGATATCCAACAGCTCAACGTCAAAGACCAGTGTGGAATTCGCCGGGATACCCGGAACGCCGTTCTTGCCGTAGGCCAGTTCAGGCGGAATCACCAGCTTAATTTTACCGCCTTTTTTGATGTGCTTCAGGCCTTCAGTCCAGCCAGGGATAACCCCGTCCAGGCGGAAAGAGAGCGGCTCGCCGCGATTATAGGAGCTATCAAACTCGGTATTATCGATAAGCGTACCTTTATAGTTAACGACAACGGTATCGCTATTTTTTGGCGCATCGCCGCTACCTTCTTTCTCAACCCGGTATAGCAGACCGGTAGAGGTTTTCTTTACGTCCTTCTCTTTTGCGAAAGCGGCGCGATACTGGGTGCCTTTATCCGCGTTTTCTTTCGCGTCCTTCTCCATTTTTTCCTGCGCGGCGCTCTTCACGCGAGCTTCAAAGCTCTGCAGCGTCTTCTCAATATCTTCAGCGGAGAGTTTGCTCTTATTGGCAAAAGCGTCCTGAACGCCTTCAATCAACTGGCTTTTATCCAGCTTAATGCCCAGCTTCTCCTGCTCTTTCAGCGAGTTTTCCATGTAACGGCCCAGAGACGCACCCAGAGCATAGGCGGATTTCTGGTCGTCGTTCTTAAAGCTCGCTTTGCTTACACTTGCTGCGTCAGCAGGCTTAGCGGCTTCAGCGGCAAACGCCAGCGGCGCATTCAGGGCAACAGCCGTCGTGGCCGCCAGTAGCGTGACTTTAAACAGTGATTTCATCCATTCTCTCCAGAACCGGGGCCTCTCACCCCAGGTTAATATGAACTAATTGCGTACTATACCGCCGCCCAGGAAATTTGCACAATCTCCCCGGTGCGTTTGGAAGCAATTATGACTCTTTTTGTTTGAAGAAGTTTCATTGGGTTAAGTCAACGCTGGTAGTTATGGCTAACTTCAGTAAAATCCGTCTCTGTAATGAAAACAGGAAGTGGGACCATGCAGCATAAAACCGCCGAAGCACGCCTGGCAGAACTGGAAAGCCGCCTCGCTTTTCAGGAGTTGACGATTGAAGAACTGAACAAAACCGTCACCGCACATGAACTGGAGATGGCAAAACTGCGCGATCATCTTCGGCTGCTGGTGGAGAAACTTAAATCCAGCCAGGAAGCGCTGGTTGCCTCGCAGGCGGAAGAAACCCCGCCGCCGCACTATTGAACCTGCCTACTTTGCCGCAGGGTATACGGGGTAAAAACGCGCTCGGTTGATTTTCAGAAACTGAGTAAGTCCACAGGTTATGACGTCGCCGCAAGCGGTCTTCCGGTTCCCGCCAGTTTCTCCGCTCCAGAAGACGTTTTTTTGTCGCCAACGTCATAAAAATAAATATCCTCCGGCATAGCCGGAGGTTTTTCAGAT
>NZ_JAEPBH010000075.1 GCF_016632365.1 Tenebrionibacter intestinalis
GCTGGTTTATTAGTGCTGAGTTTGTGGGGATCCCTCAGCTGCGAGCGGGGCGTTCAGCGTTGTAGATATACGGGTATAACCGCCTGCAACAGGCTTAAAATATTACAAAACCAAAAGGCCGCTATATTTTACTTAAGCCATATCCCATCGAAAAAACAAAACATTTATCCAAAAAAAGCGCGCACGCCTTCTTATTTAATTTACCAAAAATAGAACCAACAGCACTTTGCACCAAAAAAATCGATCATATTCACCGGGCCAAACAAGCCGCTTCGCATAAAAAACCGCCATGCGATGATCAATAAATAAATGAAAAATCCTATTAAAAGCCGATCTAAACATTGAAGGATTTATGACATCTCACCTGGAGAAGATCGGTCAGCCAAAAAAATCAGAATTTCCCCTATTGTCTTTCATTGACACGCGTAGAAGAAAGACTTTTAATAACTCAATAAATATCGGAATGGCTCATAATACTTCCCGGATAACTAAAAGATCACCTGGAAATAAGACCTCCGTACAAATTAAACCACACCAAACAAATTAAAACCGAACGGGATTCACAAAGCTTCTCCTGACTGTAAGTAAATTAATATCGATAAGGAATATAATGATGAAAGCACTCTCTCTGGCAATATTTCTGGCCTCATCAGTAGCAAGCACGATGGCCTTTGCAGATAACCAAACTGTGTCTGTTGGCTATGCGCAAAGTAAAGTACAGGATTTTAAAAATATCCGTGGCGTAAACCTCCAGTACCGCTATGAATTCACCTCTCCAGTCAGCGTTGTCGCCTCATTTACCTATATGAAAGGCGACCAGGAGCAGAATAATTCAATGGGCAGCGAAACTATCGTCGATCGCGCTGATGTTAAATATTATTCTCTTCTCGCCGGGCCGGCTTACCGCTTTAATGAATACGTTTCACTCTATGCATTAGGCGGCGTCGCGCAAAGCAAAGCGAACGCGAATTCACAGTGGCTTAGCGCTAAAGGCGAGGTCAAAGGCAACGGAAGCATGTCTTTAAAATCCACTTCCTTCGCCTATGGCTTTGGTGTCGCCATCAATCCGGTAAATAATTTTGCTATTAATATTGGTTATGAAGGCACCAAAGTCAGCCTGGACGGCAACCGTTCTATCAACGGCTTCAATGTAAGTCTGGGTTATCGTTTCTGATTAAGCCCCCCAGCGTTCATTGTTTCCGGTACAAACCGGAAACAATGAACTTCACTTTTTTAATTTACAGGCGTCCCGCCAGCGTTTATTTGTCTGCCAGGCATCAGGCAACATTTATTACCTCTGCCATATCACAACGCCGTATCCCCAACGCTTGCGCCATAACAAGCAGACTATTATTTCAATTAGTCGCACAAAATTTCATTAAAATTAATAAGACAGGTTGCTTTTCCGTTTACGCTTAAAACCGCATTCGTCTGCGTATACTTACATCCAAATAGGAATTCATCTTACATATAGCCCAAAATTCCTTAAATACGGCATACCGACAGGGACTGGGTATTTACTTTTTCCTGATACCATAGATAACATAACGGCTCGATAATTCTTAATTTTTATTTCGCGTAACGTGACGGAAATTAACAAGGGACTATTAGTTAATGAAAAAATTAACGATCTGGCTTACCGCTATTGCTATGGCTGGCGCACTGACTGGCTGCGCGCGTACCGCACCCATCACTCAAGTTCATACAACCATTGGTACGGGCCATACGCAGGATCAGGTTAAAAAAGCCATCCTGAAGGCCGGCGCAGAACGCCAGTGGATAATGGCGGAAGCTGGTCCCGGGCTTATTAAAGCGCGTCAACAGTCGCGCGGACATGACGCGGTCATTTCCATTCCTTACAGCGCAACCGGTTACGATATTAAATATGCCGACAGCCGCAATCTACGTGCCGGCGGCGGAAAAATACATAAAGCCTATAACCGCTGGGTGCGTAACCTCGATAAAGACATTCAGCTTAATTTGTCAGCAGGCGCAAACCTGTAACCGGAAATAACCGGCCATACTACCGGGCCAGGCATGGCCCGATAATCTGTTTTGCTCCTGGCACGCATCTATTTCTGCTAGCTATGGCTAAACAAACGCAGTATGCAAAGTGGCCCTTCCTTAATGTTTTCTACACAAATATTATCCCTACAGCACTATTACGCCTCAGTATTAGCGCTTAATATCGCGATTGTTTTAAACAAACCATAGCATTTTGCAGGGTTAGCAATCTTTTATAGCTGTAGTAACGTCTTTCATATTACCGGTTCCTGCCAGGCGCATATTTCCGCGATACTTCGCCACCTGTTTTAAGTTACCGTCATTAACGTTTTATGTATTACCTGCTTACGCACCTACGTAATTCACATGCAGTTTAGCTGAGTAAATATCAGTTTTGAGATCTGGCTCACTCTCTGAAATATTTCTCAAATAAATAAAAATATATTTATATTTCAAACGGATGTAATTTCACACCCATATATCAGGCAGAGAAAAATAAACTTTTCCGCATTCACATTGCTTTTCGGGAACTACAATCTAAAATCGAATAACCAGTAAAAGTTGTTAACAGTTCATTGCAGGTACTACTACATCTTTCTGCCTCTTCGGTCACATCATGATTGATGTAAGCCGCGCTTTTGTCCGGCTTTTTTACAAGACCAGAAGTAATCAGTAAGAAATCACAGTTGGTTAACACAGCGCGTGTCAATCAGGATCAACCGCCTTAAAAGTGCGAGGCTCAAAAATGGCGAACATCGCAATTATTAATAATGACGGCAGTGTACTTAACAGTGTGAACAGCAGTGAGATCAATTTAACTTCTCCCGGGATTGTGAAACTGCAAATTAATCCGAAAGACGTTTCAGATATGTCCCGTACCGGCAACGATCTTCATCTCACACTCAATACCGGTGAAAAGGTCACGCTGAAAAACTTCTTTAACACCGACGCGCAAGGCCACAACAGCAAACTGGTGCTTCAGGATGAACAGGGCGCGCTCTGGTGGGTGCAGGATCCACAAGCCGGCATCAGCAGTATCCAGCCTGTTGGCGATATCAGCGCACTGGGTGAAGAGGAAAGCAACCACTCAGGTCTGGCGCCGTGGATACTGGCAGCCGCGGGCGCATTAGGCGTCGGCGCGCTGATCGCCGGGGAAAATAACGATAATGACCATCATCCTTCATCGAACGTCGGCAACAGCGGCGGCAACGACACAACTGCGCCGGATCCGACCACAAATCTACGAGTGACCGATGATAAAGCCCCGGTTGTCGGCAATATCGCCAACCACGGCGCGACTAACGATACGACCCCAACGCTGAAGCAGGCAGCAAAGTCACGATTTACGACGGTAATACCGTGCTGGGCAGCGTAACTGCTGGCAGTGATGGAAAGTGGAGCTTTACCCCTTCCTCACCTCTTAAAGACGGTGAGCATAATCTGACCACGACCGTGACCGATGCAGCGGGTAATACCAGCGAACGCTCGCCGGTGTTCACGCTGACGGTAGACACTGTCGCTCCTGGCGCCTCCGCTATTGCCGCCAGCGACAATACCTCTCCCCAGACAGGCCCGCTTACCAGCGGCTCATCTACAAATGACGCTACGCCAACTCTCAATGGTAAAGCCGAAGCTGGTAGCGTAGTCACAATTTATGACGGTAACACTCTCCTTGGCAGCGTCGTCGCAGGCAGCGACGGCAAATGGACATTCACCCCGTCCACGGCATTAAGCGAAGGCGAGCACAGCCTCAGTACGACGGTGACCGATGCCGCAGGCAACGTGAGCGAACGTTCTGATTTCTTCGCCGTCAAGGTGGATACTTCCGCCCCTGACGCCTCAGCGCCCGTCGCAACGGATAACACGGCGCCGCAAACTGGCGCTTTGCCAAATGGCGCAGCCACTAACGATACAACGCCAACCCTGAACGGCAGCGCGGAAGCGGGCAGCAAAGTCATCATTTACGACGGCAACGCCATACTCGGCAGCGTTGTGGCAGGCAGCGACGGCACATGGCGCTTTACTCCCTCCTCCCCGTTAAGCCAGGGGTCACACAGCCTGACAATTACCGTAACAGACGCCGCGGGCAACGTCAGCGAACGCTCGCCAGCCCTGGCCATTACCGTTGATACCCAGGCGCCAGGCGTGCCAACGCTGCAAACCCTGGCCGATAACGTGGGCACGATACAAGGTAATCTCAGTCGCGGCGACACCACCGATGACACAACGCCAACGCTGAGCGGCAGCGCGGAAGCGGGCAGCAAAGTCATGATTTACGATNACAGTGGGGATATCACCAACGATACCACCCCCACCTTCGCCGGCTCCGGCCAGGCCGGGGAGATCGTCACTATTTATGACGGCGACAACGCTATCGGATCCACCACCGTGGACGAGAACGGCGCCTGGTCCTTCACCCCCGCCGATCCGCTGGGCGAAGGCAGCCACACCATCACCACCACCGTCACCGACGCCGCCGGCAACGAGAGCGCCAAATCGCCGTCCCTCGACTTCACCGTTGATACCGAAGCTCCGGACGCGCCGGCCAGCGCGCCGANCAACGCCAACGCTGAGCGGCAGCGCGGAAGCGGGCAGCAAAGTCATGATTTACGATGGCAGCACCCTGCTTGGCAGCGTAACCGCAGGCAGCGACGGTAAATGGACGTTTACGCCGCCTGCGCTGGGGCAGGGATCGCATAATTTCACCATTACAGCAACCGATGCCGCAGGTAACGTCAGCGCCCGTTCACCGGCATTTTTGATTACTATCGACACTGACGCTCCGGCAAACGCCCAGGCGCCCACAGCTACCGATAACGTAATGCCGGTGACCGGCGCTATTAACAACGGCGACACCACCAACGATACCACCCCCACCTTCGCCGGCACCGGAGAAAGCGGTGATACCGTTACCATTTACGATGGCGACAACGCCATCGGCTCCACCATCGTGGACGAGAACGGCGCCTGGTCTTTCACCCCCGCCGAACCGCTGGACGAAGGAGAGCACACCATCACCACCACCGTCACCGACGCCGCCGGTAACGAGAGCGACAGATCGCCGTCGCTTTCCTTCACCATTGATAACGGCGCGCCAGGTGAACCCAATCCACCGACTGATGCGCCGACCGCAACAGATGACGCAGAACCGGTGACTGGCGTCATTAACAGCGGCGACAGCACCAACGACGCCACCCCCACCTTCGCCGGCTCCGGCCAGGCCGGGGAGATCGTCACTATTTATGACGGCGACAACGCTATCGGATCCACCACCGTGGACGAGAACGGCGCCTGGTCCTTCACCCCCGCCGATCCGCTGGGCGAAGGCAGCCACACCATCACCACCACCGTCACCGACGCCGCCGGCAACGAGAGCGCCAAATCGCCGTCCCTCGACTTCACCGTTGATACCGAAGCCCCGGACGCGCCGGCCAGCGCGCCGACCGCGACAGATGACGAACAACCGGTCACCGGCATCATTAACAGCGGCGACAGCACCAACGATACCACCCCCACCTTCGCCGGCTCCGGCCAGGCCGGGGAGATCGTCACTATTTATGACGGCGACAACGCTATCGGATCCACCACCGTGGACGAGAACGGCGCCTGGTCCTTCACCCCCGCCGATCCGCTGGGCGAAGGCAGCCACACCATCACCACCACCGTCACCGACGCCGCCGGCAACGAGAGCGACAGATCGCCGTCGCTTTCCTTCACCATTGATAACGGCGCGCCAGGTGAACCCAATCCACCGACTGATGCGCCGACCGCAACAGATGACGCAGAACCGGTGACTGGCGTCATTAACAGCGGCGACAGCACCAACGACGCCACCCCCACCTTCGCCGGCTCCGGCCAGGCCGGGGAGATCGTCACTATTTATGACGGCGACAACGCTATCGGATCCACCACCGTGGACGAGAACGGCGCCTGGTCCTTCACCCCCGCCGATCCGCTGGGCGAAGGCAGCCACGCCATCACCACCACCGTCACCGACGCCGCCGGCAACGAGAGCGCCAAATCCCCATCCCTTGACTTCACCGTTGATACCGAAGCTCCGGACGCGCCGGCCAGCGCGCCGACCGCGACAGATGACGAACAACCGGTCACCGGCGCTATCAGCAGCGGCGACAGCACCAACGATACCACCCCCACCTTCGC
>NZ_JAEPBH010000076.1 GCF_016632365.1 Tenebrionibacter intestinalis
TGTAAAGGAGATGCTCTACCAACTGAGCTAATCACCCATTTCGGTACTGCCTGTAGAACACACGGCGCGGGAGAATATGGTGGGTGATGACGGGCTCGAACCGCCGACCCCCTCCGTGTAAAGGAGATGCTCTACCAACTGAGCTAATCACCCATACTCTCAGACTGCATGCTCTCACGGCGGGCATCAGGGTTGATGGTGGGTGATGACGGGCTCGAACCGCCGACCCCCTCCGTGTAAAGGAGATGCTCTACCAACTGAGCTAATCACCCCCGCTGTGTGGAGTCGCATTATAGGGATAGCTGACAATGAGTCAACGCATTTTCCTCAGTTTTTGTTTGTTCGTTGTAAAATTAGGCAGGCCAATGGCCGAACTCACCGCAATGCCTGTTTTGTCAACGAATTGAGCCAACTGCCTGCGCCTTGCGGGGGATATCCACCCGGCATATGTTATACCATTGTCAGAAATACCTGCGGTCACGTTGAGGATTCAGCCCACGGTGGTAGAATGCCTCACGTTCTGTTTCTCAGGCTTGCCGGCTTCCGGCATTTTTACGTTATAAAGGCCGTTTAATGAAAATCAAAACCCGCTTCGCTCCCAGCCCGACTGGCTATCTGCACGTTGGCGGCGCCCGTACTGCGCTGTATTCCTGGCTGTTTGCCCGCAATCACGGCGGTGAATTCGTGCTGCGTATTGAAGATACCGATCTGGAACGTTCCACCCAGCAGGCAATCGATGCCATTATGGATGGTATGAACTGGTTAAGCCTGGACTGGGATGAAGGCCCGTATTATCAGACCAAACGCTTCGATCGTTACAATAGCGTGATTGATGGAATGCTGGAAGCGGGAACGGCTTACAAATGTTATTGCTCTAAAGAGCGCCTGGAACAACTGCGCGAAGAGCAGATGGCGAAGGGCGAAAAGCCGCGTTACGACGGGCGCTGCCGTCATGATTGTTCAGAGCATGCGGCTGATGAACCGCACGTTGTGCGTTTTGCGAACCCGCAGGAAGGCGCTGTGGTGTTTGACGATCAGATTCGTGGGCCTATCGAAATTAGTAACCTTGAGCTGGATGATCTGATCATCCGTCGCACGGATGGTTCGCCAACTTATAATTTCTGCGTGGTGGTGGATGACTGGGATATGGAGATCACGCATGTGATCCGAGGCGAAGATCATATCAACAACACGCCGCGTCAGATCAATATTCTTAAAGCTCTGGGCGCGCCGGTGCCGCTGTATGCGCATGTATCCATGATTAACGGCGACGATGGTAAAAAGCTTTCCAAACGCCACGGCGCGGTGAGCGTTATGCAGTATCGCGATGATGGCTATTTACCGGAAGCCTTGCTCAACTACCTCGTGCGCCTGGGCTGGTCACATGGCGATCGGGAAATCTTTACTCGCGAAGAGATGATTGCGCTATTTACGCTGGGCGCCGTAAGCAAATCTGCCAGCGCGTTTAATACCGATAAGCTGCAATGGTTGAATCATCACTATATCAATACGCTGCCTCCGGAATATGTTGCAACGCACCTGCGCTGGCATATTGAGCATGAAAATATTGATACCCGTCATGGTCCGCAATTGTCTGAGTTAGTGACGCTGTTAGGCGAACGTTGCAAAACCCTGAAGGAAATGGCGGCCAACTGTCGTTACTTCTATGAAGATTTCGCCAGTTTTGACGCCGATGCGGCGAAGAAGCATTTACGTCCGGTTGCTCGCCAGCCGCTGGAGCTGGTACGCGATAAGCTTTTAGCCATTCATGAGTGGAATGCGCAAAATATTCACGATGCTATTCAGGAAACCGCAGATGCGCTGGGCGTCGGAATGGGGAAAGTCGGTATGCCGCTGCGTGTGGCGATCACAGGCGCGGGGCAGTCGCCTGCGCTGGATGTCACTGTACACGCTATCGGCAAGGCGCGCAGCATCGCACGTATCGAGCAGGCGCTGGCGTTTATCGCGCAGCGTGAGCAGCAGTAACGTTTAATGCGTTCTGAGCCTCCTGTGGGAGGCTTTTTTATTGTCTGTCTTCCTGTAGACCGAGGCGGCGGATGATCCCACCGATGCCTTCGCGATAAAGCAATGTGTGAAGCTGTTCGCGCTCGCTTTCGGTTAGCTGGCGCAATGAAGCCAGCCACAGATATTCCAGGCTATCGCCTTTAACCGCATAATGGCTTTCTGGTTCAGCCAGTTGCGCCTGCTGGGCGTTACGCATCAGCGGCGTATTCATTAAATATTCACGCACATCGTCGTCCACATGGATTACGTGAGCGCGTCCTCCTTTTACGCCGGGCAGGGTTGACGTTTTCCAGCCAAACTTTCTGACCCAGCGATTTAACGTCTGCGGTGTATAGCCGGTCAGTTCCGATAGCTCCTGCGGCGTCATTTTCGGTTTAAAGTTCATCATGTGTTATTGATGTCGCGGATACCCAATCGCAGTAGCAAGCCGCTTATGCCTTCACGCAATAAAAATGAAGTCATTTGCCTGTGCTCTGCCGGGGTTATCTCCTTTAGAGAGTTAAGTATCAGGCTTTCAAGGGAGGCGTCAGTGGCGCGATAATTGGCAGCATCTTCGGCCATGCGTTGAGCGCTGAGAATAAAATTCTTTACACGCTCGTCTACATGGATAAGACGAGCTTTTCCCCCCTGAACGCCCGGGCGTGGAGACGTTTCCCATTCTTCCTTTCGCACCCATTTATTAATGGTTTGTCGGCTGTATCCCGTCATTAATGCCAGCTCTTCCGGCGTCATTCGATCCCTGAACACTGAGAATCTTCCTTATTGTTAACTGCGTAATATTACAGGTTCATCTTACTACATCATATTACTCGAATCTGTGACATGTTTAACTACAAGCGACGGAAACTGAAGAAAAACTGATGAATGTGACGGCTTTTTCAGCGGTTGAACAAGGACGTTGAATTTGCCGTTGACACAGGAACAGGGAATTCTTATTATGCCGCTCGTCAACGCGACATGATGTTTACACGGGGCTATAGCTCAGCTGGGAGAGCGCCTGCATGGCATGCAGGAGGTCAGCGGTTCGATCCCGCTTAGCTCCACCAAACCTGTCTGGGTTTGGTGAGTAAACCAAACAGATGTCCGTCGGGGCTATAGCTCAGCTGGGAGAGCGCCTGCATGGCATGCAGGAGGTCAGCGGTTCGATCCCGCTTAGCTCCACCAATTCAAACCCTCGCCGTCAGGCGGGGGTTTTTNTTCAAACCCTCGCCGTCAGGCGGGGGTTTTTTTAACGCATCCTGGTTGCCGCCGTGCGTCATATGCTTCAAATTTGCGGCTAAAATAGCTGTTCAGGCGTTAAAAATGCGGTTTAAGCGCATTTTCTTGCCTGATCTTCTCAATAAATCTATCATTTCTTTGTCTTTATCAGCCCTCTTTTGTTGGACACACCGGCTCAATGACGAGACTTGCTTTATTTTCGTTACGAAAATCAATTACCGCGCTGGCTCTGCTGCTGCCTCTGCTGTTTATTTCCCGCGCCCTCTCCCCGCGAGCCGTTATTGACGGCAGTGATATCTTTCTGACGTGGCTGCCTCTGAGCGTAGTAATGGCAATGACGCTGATTTTTGGCAGGGTAGTTATACTGCCGCTGTTAATTGCGCTGGCGTTATTTTTTACCGTTGTTTTTCAGCTACCAGCGCTGCAGATGTGGGTGTTTATTTTTTGTCTGTTAGGGCCATTGATACTGGCATGCGCCCTGCTGCGCGTTTTTCTCGGCAGCCGCTGGCGGTTTCGGCCGTTAGGGAAAGGATTGGGCGCCCGTCTGTTCTGGTTTGGCTTTGTGACGCCTTCATCCATGAAGCTTGCCATGTATTTTTCTGGCCAGTGGATCGATTTCCCCGCGCAGCTTACGCACTATTTTGGCCATAGCTCCACGCTCTTTATTATTGTCGATATGTTAGGCATGACCGCCGCCGGGCTGATTTTCACTTTCCTCTTTTATTATCCGCTACGTATGATGTTGAGCCTGGCGTATGCCCGCGCGTTTTTGCGTAGCGAGCTATTCCTTAGCTTTACCGCGGCCAGACGTGGATGGGCCATCGGCTGGTTGGCGATGTTGGCAATGCTGTTGCTGACGCTGTGCTGGCCTACCCATACTATTCTTATTTCTGGTTATCTGGTACCGCTTATTTTTATTGTTTTTACCATCGGTATTCGCCATTTTGGCGTGCGCACCACCCATTTTTTATGGGCGTTTTCGACCTGGTTGCTGTTGACGTTGAGCGAAAACTTTCTTTACGGGGTGCGTACCAGTACGGCGCTGACGTTTATCCTGTCTGTCTTTATTTCGTTTACCGTTTGCCTGCTCTATATGTCTAATCTGTACTGTAAAAGCGTATGGGCGCGACAAATTTACTACGCGCAGGCCATGACCGATCCGTTGACGCAGCTGCCGAATTTACGCGCGCTGGAGCAGCATGTTGTTGGCTATCCCGGCGGCGTGCTTTGCTGCCTGCGTATGGCTAACCTTGAGTTTTGGAGTCAACACTACGGTATGGCGCTGCGTATTTATTGCAAACGTAAGGTTACGCAATTACTCGCGCCGTGGCTTCACGATGGCGAACGGGTGTTCCAGCTTCCCGGTAGTGAATTGCTTATTTTTCTTCGGGGACCGGAGCCGCAGCAGCGTCTGAGCCATATGGTTGATTTACTCAATAGCCGCAATATATCCTGGAATGGCGATTCGCTGGATATTGAATTTGGCGCAGCGTGGGGCAGAGCCCTGCATCTTACGCCTGATGAAATGCACCGGATGCTTGGTCAACTGGGCTGGCTGGCCCATCAGGCCTGTAGCGAACACAGGGTGGCAGCCCTTAACGACTGTGAAGGAGCTGTTTCAGACGTGACGTCAGAGCGTGTACAACTGTTGCGCCAGATAAAGGCGGCGGTGGAAAACGATCGGTTTTCGCTCTACGCACAGCCGATTCATAACCGGGAAGGGCAGGGGTACAGTGAAATTTTGTGTCGGATGTTCGATGACAAAGGGGCAATGATTGTACCGGACAAATTTATTCCCATTGTGGCTGAGTTCAATCTTAGCGCGCGCTTTGATATGCAAGTGTTGAAAAAACTGCTGGGTTGGTTGCGCCTTCATCCTGCGGCCTGTAGAAGCGCACGCTTTTCCGTTAACCTGATGCCGTTCACACTGATGCAAAAGGAGGCCGGGCGCGATATTGTGGCGCTGTTTGAACGTTATGGCGTGGCGCCGCAAACCGTTATTATTGAAGTAACCGAGGCGCAGGCGCTTTCGGATGTCGAAACCAGTCTTCAGAATATTGCGCTATTACGCGGCAGCGGCTTTCGTATTGCCATTGATGATTTTGGCACGGGGTATGCCAATTACAAGCGTTTACGGGATTTGCGCGCTGATATTATTAAAATTGACGGCTGTTTTATTACGGAAATTTTGACGAATAGCCTGGATGCGCAGATTGTGAAATCTATTTGCGATCTGGCCCATGCCCGGGGCTGGGAGGTTGTTGCGGAATATGTCGAGACGCCGGAGCAGCGCGATCTGCTATTGAGTTTTGGGGTGGATTTTCTTCAGGGCTGGCTGATTGGCAAGCCTGAGCCGCTGGTTCGCTAGCTCCCCGGTTGAGACTGCTGACAAACCCCATCCTGTCGCAGTCAAGTTGGATGAAGTACAGTAAAAATCCCCCTTCTTAGAAGGGGGCATTGATTTCG
>NZ_JAEPBH010000077.1 GCF_016632365.1 Tenebrionibacter intestinalis
ACAGGGAACGGCGGCGCGCGTTCAGCATTTGCGCGCTTTCGCCGCACATAACAAAAATAAGCAAGGATGAAGCCGGATGAATAAGAATTTATGGCGCGTTATTTTTAACCGCGCCCGTGGGATGTTAATGGTGGTGGCTGAAATCGCCGGTTCCGGCCAGGGCGGCGGCGGGGCGGCGGGTGCAGGCCGTACCCTGATGCGCATCACCGGGCGGTTGCGCCCCGCGCGCTATGCCATACTGCTGGCGCTGGGGGCGGTGTATCCGGCGCAGGGCGCCATCCTGGCGGATAAATCCGCGCCGGGCAACCAGCGCCCCACGGTTATCAGCAGCGCCAACGGCACGCCGCAGGTTAATATTCAGACGCCGGGCGCAGGCGGCGTGTCGCGCAACGTCTACAGCCGGTTCGACGTCGATAAAAAAGGCGTCATCCTCAATAATTCCCACAAAAACGTGCAGACCGAAACCGGCGGTATGGTGGCGGCTAACCCGTGGCTGGCGCGCGGCGCGGCCAGCGTTATCCTTAACGAAGTCAACGCGCGTGATCCCAGTAAACTTGGCGGCTATATCGAAGTGGCCGGGCAAAAGGCGCAGGTGGTTATCGCCAACCCGGCGGGCATTACCTGCGACGGTTGCGGGTTTATCAACGCCAGCCGCGCCACGCTCACCACCGGCCGGACGCAGCTTAATAACGGCGTGATTACCGGCTATGACGTCAGCCGTGGCGAAGTGGTGGTACAGGGCGCCGGACTTGACAGCTCGCGCCAGGATTACACCGACATCATCGCCCGCTCGGTCACCGTGAACGCGGGCGTGTGGGCGAACGACCTTGCGCTCACCACCGGGGTAAACCAGGTGGATGCCGCCCGCGGCGCGGTTCAGGCAAAAAATACGGCTGAGGCAAAGCCGGCCTTCGCGCTGGACGTGGCGGCCGTCGGCGGGATGTATGCCGGAAGGATCCGCCTCACCGGAACGGAAAAAGGCGTGGGCGTACACAACGCCGGTCACATCGGCGCCAGCGCCGGGCACGTTGTGATGAACGCCGACGGCACCATTGATAACCCGGGCAGCATCCACGCCCGGCAGGATATACGGCTCGCCAGCCGGGCCGGCGTGAGCAATCCGGGGCTGCTCCGGGGGCAGGATATCGCCGTGCAGACCGGCGGCGCGCTGACCAACCAGGGCGTCATTGCCGCTGCGAACAACGCGGCGCTCAGCGCCGCCTCTGTCAGCAGCGGCGCGGGCAGCGCGCTGGCGGCGGGCATGACGGATGCCGGCAAAACCGGCAGCCGCGGGACGTTAACCGTGAATGCGCAGGGCGAACTTCAGGCCAGCGGGCAACTGCTGGCCGCGCAGAATATCGCCCTTGACGCCCGCGCGCTGGACCTGCGCCAGGCGCAGAGCCACGCCGGCGGGGCGATAACGCTTATGGCGAAAACCGGCAACGTCTCGCTTGCGCAGGGCAAAACGCAGGCGCAGACGATAGCCATCAACGCGGCGGGGAGCGTGAACCACGATGCCGCCTCGCTTCAGGCGCAGGCGCTGACGGTCAACGCCGCCTCGCTCAGCAACCGCCAGGGCGCGCTTCAGGCCGGTAAGCTGGCCCTCAACGTCCGGGCGCTCGACAACGCCGGCGGTACGCTGTATCACACCGGCAGCGACGACCTGTCGCTGACGGTTGCGAAGAGCATCAATAACGCCGGCGGCGTGATTGCCAGCCATGCGCGCGACCTGACGGTGAAAACCGGGCTGCTGAATAACGCGAGCGGCGCCGTGCGGCATCAGGGCGGCGGCCAGTTGCGCGTGGAGGCAGGCGCAATACAGGGCGACAGCGGGGCGCTGGCCTCCGCCGGCAGCTTCACCCTGAGCGGCGGCGCGCTCCGGCTTGATAATGCGCAGATTAGCGCAGGCCGCATCACGCTTACAGGCGAGTCGCTGTCGCATCGCGGCGGTAAACTGGTGCAGACCGGTCGGGAAACGCTGCGTGTGAACGTCAGCGGCGCGCTGGATAACACCGGGGGCGTGATTGCAGGCCAGGGGGGCGTGGCGCTCAGCGCCGGCGCCGTGGACAACACCCGGGGCGACATGACCGCCGTGGAAGGCGCGCTGGATATCGCCTCACGGGGCGCGCTGCTTAACCGCGACGGCACGCTGCAGGCAGGCGGCCCGGTCACGCTGACCGCAGCGCTGCTCGATAACCTGCGCGGCAACGTGAGCGGCGCGGCCAGTGTGACGCTTAAGGCCGCGGGCGCCATCAGTAACGTCAGCGGCCTGCTGGGCGCGGGCGAAACGCTGAAACTGCTCTCAGCCAGCCTCGACAATGCGCACGGGCAGATTGCGGGCGGGGCGGTGGCGGTGGATACCGGCAGCGGCGTCTTTAACAACAGCAAAGGGCAGCTACTCAGCAACGGCGCGCTTACCGTCAGCGGCGGCGGGTTGAATAATCATGGCGGCCTGGCGCAGGCCGCCGGTACGCTCAGCTTCGACACGCGCGGTCAGCGGCTTGATAACAGCGCCGGCACGATTTACAGCGGCGGGGCGATGACGCTGCGCGCCGGAGCGCTGACGAACACCGGCGGCGGCATTACCGCAGCCAGTACGCTGACGCTCAACAGCGGGGCGGTGAATAACGAAGGGGGGACGCTTGCCAGCGCCGGCGCGGCCTCGCTGTCCACCGGCGCGTTCAATAACAGCAACGGCGCGCGGGTGCGCGCCGACAGTCTGCGCCTTAACACCAACGGCCAGTTGCTCAATAACAGCCACAGCGGCGAAAACGGCGGGCTGATTGCCGGCAACACCCTTGAGCTGAAAACAGGCGAGCTGAACAACGCCCGCGGGTACATTCAGGCCAGAGAGGTGAGCCTGAGCGGCGACGGCGGCACGTTTAATAACGCAGGCGGTGAAGTGCTTGCCGGTAGTAAGCTTGCCATCGACACAAACAAAGGCGGCGTGAATAACGCGAAGGGCAGCCTGCTTTCCGGCGGCGAGCTTGCGCTTAACAGCGGCGCGCTCGACAACCGCGCGGGTTTAATTCAGTCCACGACGGCGCTTGCGCTCAACACAGGCGACGCGGCGCTCAATAACCGCGAGGGGGACATTCTCAGCGCTGGCATGCTGACGCTGCGCGCCGGCGGAGTGGATAACCGGCGCGGGCGGATTGTCGGCGCCGGCGACCTTGACCTGATAACCGGCGCCGTTGATAACCGCTCCGGTAGCGAAAAAGGGGCGCCTGCGCCCGAAAGCCGGCAGGTCAACAACGATGCCGGCCTGATTCAGGCGGCGGGCAACCTCAACATTCACACCCACGGGCAGACGCTGAGCAACCGCAACAGCGGCGACAAAGGCGGCCTGTTCAGCGGCGGGTTGCTTACGTTACAAACCGGCGCGCTCAATAACGGCGCGGGCGTGATATCGGCACAGACAATGGCGCTGCTGACCCGGGCGCTCGATAACCGCCAGGGCCTGCTGCTGGCGGGCGGTGAGATGTCCATTGACACCCGGGGCGCGGCGCTTGATAACAGCGACACGGCCGGCGCGGGCATTCGCGCGCAGGGCGCGCTGACGCTTAAAAGCGCCGCCCTGGATAACCATCACGGTTTTATTGCGGCAAATCAGGCGGCGCTGAGTACCGGCGCGCTAAACAACAGCGACGGCACCCTCAGCGGCAACCGCTGGCTGCGGCTTGGCAGCGCCACCCTGGATAACAGCCGGGGCGCGCTGCTGAGCGCGGGCGATATAACGCTTGCCAGCGGCGGGCTGACGAACGCGCAGGGCAGGGTGCTGGCCGATGGCGCGCTGGACATATCCGGCGGCGCGCTCAACAACCGGCAGGGGCTGTTGCAGGGCGGCGGCGGGCTGACGCTGGCGCAGCTTACCGCCCTTGACAACCAGAACGGCAGCGTGCTTTCCGGCGGCGGCCTGGCGCTCGATACCGCCGCGCTGGATAACCGCGGCGGCGAACTGTTCGCCGCCGGCGATGCGACCGTTACCGTACAGGGCGCGACCGACAACCGCGACGGGTTTATCAAGGCGAACGACGCGCTGACGCTGACCACCGCAACGCTTGACAACAGCGGCACAGGTACGGGCGCGCACGGCGTGGAAGCCACGGATATCACGCTGAATGCGCAAAGCGTGGAGAACAGCCGCGGGCGCATTCAGAGCGCGGCCTCGCTGACGGCGGACATTGCCCGGCGGCTTAACAACAACGCCGGTATGCTGGTCAGCGGCGGTACGCTTGATGTGAAAGGCGGCGCGCTGGCGGTGTCCAACACCGGCGGCACGCTTTACGCCGGCGATGCGCTGAAGCTCGCCGCGACGCGCCTTGGCGGCGACGGCACGGTGTCGTCAGGCGGGGACATGGCGCTCACCCTGCAACAGGACCTGCATAACACCGGCGAGATTGCCGCAGGCGGCAACCTTGACCTCACCACCCACGGTCAGGTGGTGAACGAAGGCAGCATGGGCGCGGGCAATACCCTGACGCTGAACGCCGGAAACCTGGATAACCGGGAAAGCGGCGAACTGAGCGCCACCGGAACGCTGCTGCGCATTGCCGGCCTTTTGAGCAACACCGGTCTGATTGACGGCGGGCTGACGCACATTCAGGCCGGCGCGCTTGAAAACACCGGCAGCGGGCGTATTTATGGCGACCATATCGCGCTTGATGTGAACAGACTCGTTAATGATAAAGACGCCGACAGCGGCAGGGCGGCGGTTATTGCCGCCCGCGAACGGCTGGATATCGCCGCCGGGTACATCCTCAACCGCGACCATGCGCTTCTCTACAGCGCCGGGGATATGAGCTTTGGCGGCGCGCTGGATGCAAACCTTCACGCCAGCGGCCAGGGCGGCACGCTGCAAAACCACAGCGCGCAGATTGAGGCGGCGGGCGATCTGAACCTCAGTATGAAGGCCATTGATAACCGCGACATACACCTGCAGCTCACGCAGGACGTGGTTGAGGTGTCGCGTGAATCGCACGAAGAGTGGCAGTACTGCGAGGGCGACCGTGAAGGCTATGCCTGCAACGGCGGCGACGGCCGGCGCTATGTGCTGGCGGCGGCGGACGAAAACGGCGTCCGCTGGGGGCTGAACGAAGACGGCAGCATCAATTGGGATGTGGCGCTGCTCACCCACGAGAACGGTAAAAACCGCATGCGCTTTAAGGTGCCGGGCTACGACTACAGCAAGCACTTTCTGGCGTATATTTACGACACCATCGTTTCTGAAACACAAATCATCAACCAGGACGCGGCCAGCATCACCAGCGGCGGCGCCATGACGATTAACGGCGGCGCGCTCACCAACCAGGACAGCCGCATTGTGGCGGGCGGAGATCTGATAAACCACGGCGCGACGCTCAACAACCTGGAGACCAAAGGCACCCGCACCGTCGTGGACGACGGCATCCGGCGCTCTTTCTTTAAAAAGGGCGACTGGCACACGG
>NZ_JAEPBH010000078.1 GCF_016632365.1 Tenebrionibacter intestinalis
GGTAAAAGTGTAGCGGTATTAGGCGCAGCTATTTAGCTGGTAGTGAAGGCCTAAATCAAAGCCTGATTTCGCATGCCCCTGGTTAACAGCGCATTCTAGCATTTTTTTTCCGATATCAGGGCGATATGCAGGATTATAGCCAATACTCGGTAATACCTTTGAAAGAAATATATTTCCAACTTTATACTGACCTTCAGGACTTCCTAAATCGGCTGATTTACGAAAATATACAATAGAGGCACTTTTATCCTGCTCTACTCCATAGCCTACCTCAAGGTAATAGCCCATAGCGTAATAACCGGCGGGGATATTGAGTTTGATCATACGCTCTACAATTCCTACCGCTTCTTCAGGTGCCGTTTTTCCCGACAGCGGTTTTACCAGACCGTCCATCAACAAGTTTTGCAGATTGCGCATGGCTTTATAGTGATCACGGGCAATTGCTTTACGGTACAACGTGCCAATGGCTTCATAATCTTTAGGACCTGAGGCTTTTTCCAGTAGCCGGGCCTGCCGAAACCAAGTGTCTGCCTGTGGGTCTAACTGTGGATGATTGTCTTCCTCATCTACGCAATTAAACTGCAATTTTTCTTCCTGGAGTGTGTTTACCACGTTCTGCCTGTCCTTTTTCTGTTGTCTGTCCTGATACCATTGCGGTGACGTCACTTCTATGCCTGAGCCACCATCCCCAAGGGAACTGACAACCTGTACGCAGCCACACAAGGAAAAAGCCAGGGCAGCAATGGCCGATATTTTTAATGAATTCCGTTTCATTACCCTCTCCTTTATCAATATCAGCAGGTAACACTGTTACTGCTGTGCTTTTTTGTACTCAAAAGTGCCATCCCAGGCTGGTAGTTCTGCTGGCGGCAGGGGAACAATTTTATCAATGTCTGGGAAACGAGCCTCTGGATGATAGCGAAGCTCTTTCTGAATTAACTCATAGCGGCGAACTCGCTCGGGATCTTTTTCCAGCGCTAAGTAGTTCGTTTTATCTGTTATAAGCGGAGCATTAAATGAACTTTTCAGTTGTCTTGCAGATAATAGACTGCCATTGCGAACGGCTAATTGAAAGTATTTAACAGCAGACGGATAATCTTTATCAACTATATAAAAATGTAGTGCCAATTGATAACCTGATTCACCAAACCCTTGTTTAACTGAGCAGTCCAGCATTTTTTTTCCAATATCCGGCCTATATGCAGGATTGTCACCTAATTCTGGTAGCAATTGTGACAAAAATATTTGACCAATTTTATACTGCCCTTCAGGGCTACCTAGATCTGCCGACTTGCGAAAATAAGCAATGGAAGCACTTCTATCTTGTTCCACACCATAGCCCATTTCCAGATAATAGCCCATAGCGTAATAACCGGCAGGGATATTGAGTTTGATCATACGCTCTACAATTCCTACCGCTTCTTCAGGTGCCGTTTTTCCCGGCAGCGGTTCTACCAGACCGTCCATCAACAGGTTTTGCAAGTTACGCATGGCTTTATAGTGATCACGGGCAATTGCTTTACGGTACAACGTGCCAATGGCTTCATAATCTTTCGGGCCTGTGGCTTTTTCCAGTACACGTGCCTGCTTAAACCAGCCATCTGCTTCGAGGTCTAACGGTGGGTGATTATCTGCTTCATTCACACAGGTAAACTGCAAATTTTCTTCCCGAAACGCACTCGCCATATTTTGCCTGTCCTTTTTCTGCTGCCTGACCTGATACCATTGCGGTGATGTCACTTCAATGCCAGCGCCACCTCCACCAGGCGAACCAACTATACGTACACAACCACAAAGTGAGAGTATCATCACTACAGTTATTGTTAACTTTAAAAATACTCTTTTCATTTAAGGCGGTTCCTTAATCTCCGTTGGTCAATTTCTTACTGTTATCACTAAATTCAACTAGTGCAGTTTCCGGTCTCCCTTTAGAATCCTTATTCTTTTTATTTTTACTAATTAAATCTTCCCAAACTTCATAAACTGCCGCAAAATCATCCCCTATCCCTTTCCCATCAGTATGCATCCCCCACAACCGGCGACGAACTTCCGGCACAATCGGATCCTGATCCGTATCCTGAAGCGCAATAGCAATTTCGCTGTCAAATGCCATACTGCGTAAGTTGATATTAGCCGAACCCTGAATCAGAAATATATCATCGATCAGCATCAGCTTGCTGTGCACATATACCGGCTGCCATTTGCCCGCTTCTGAATCTGGCGATACCAGCGTACAAATAATCGTTTTCAGGCCCGGAATATCCAATGCTGGAACTTCCGTATCCGGATCAACGCCCCGTATTTTATTGGTATATTTCGGCATTAAATCCTGGCGCCCCAGCGCCTCCAGCATTTTGTAAGTCTGGTGACCACCAATAGCGTTGGACGGCCATTTTTTATCCGCAGGCTTTTCTGTGCTGTTAGTCACCACAAATAAATACAGAGGACCGTGTCGTTCCGGATCACGTCCACAGCGAATCAACTCGTTGACCGTGCTGCGGATCTGCTTTGCCAGTTCATGAAAACGAAAATACTGGTTTTCTATGTAGATATAATTACGCGCCCGCTTTACGCTCTCCATATAGGCTTTGAGGATATCGTAACGTTTGTACTGTGGTTGAGTACGGCAAATTTGCCCCATAACCAGGTTTAACGGCACAGGCAGTGAAAGCCGTTGGTTGATCGCCTCCAGTCTTGCGCGATCGGGTAGAAATGCGCTGGAAGGAATGCCTGCCCGCGTCATCTTCAGGCCGCCGTCTTTCGCATCTTTTTCCCAGCTATCGACAAAATTCTCATTCATATGCCAGAGGATTTCACCAAATACACAAGCAGAAATATCCTGCCAGCCGGTAAAACCATCACGTCCTTCATCCTCTTTTTTACGCACTCTGGAATGTTTGTCATCATCCCAGTACTGCGACAGCATATTGTGCCCCATCACAAATCCTACCGTTCGGGTAGGATCCTCGTAATCCACCATTACCATTTTTTGATGGTGTGTTGAAAACAGCCCCAGCGCAGCATCGCGCATCATGGAGGAGTCATCCTCAACCCGGTAAGGGCTAAGCTCCTTCAGTCGGCTACTCACTCGGCTTAAATCTTTTACATCCGCCAGATCACGCTTGCATACTTCAAGCCCCGGAATCAGCCCGTGCTCAACACGGTAATGCCACTCTTTGTCGTACTGATACTGTTCTTCAGTTTCGTAGCCAAGACCTTTTCCAGTTGCCAGTAAACGGTTGTGATTGCTTTTCTGGTTCTGAAAAAATTTCTCTCTTTCAGTCTGGCTCATCGATGGGTATTTATCCGGCCACTGCTGCTCAACCTGGTAGAAACTTTCCCAGCCGGGAAAATTCGGATCCATCAACTGGCCGGTTCCTGAAAACCAAACCAACACCCTGACCCGCACATTGCGTTTTGTCGCCTCTTCGAGAAGCTCGCCAATCATTTTTCCGCCCGGGCGTTGAAAATACATGGACGCCTGGAAGCCCCAGGTAATGATATCGATGCTGATTTTCGCCTGCTCTATAGCGCGAGCCACCGCTTCAAAGGCGCGCGCTCCATTAATCAGCGGCGTATAAGCCGCGCGGCAGGGGGGATACTCTGATTTTTCAGGCAACCACTGAGGCGTCATAATGACTTCCTGAGTCTGACCTGGCACCGCTCTGCAAACTTGAGGTGTGGGAATAATCTTGCTCATGCCTGAAAATCCTTATTTATTGTTCTCATTTGCCTGCGGGTTCAGAAACTGATGGAACACCACGCTAAACTGGGTACCAAGATTTGCCGCATCTTTGGTCTGAGCGGGATCAACAGCGCGGAATCCCTGTCGTACAATGGCATCCTCCGGCTTGTCTTCCCCTTCATTCACCATTCGGATAGTGAATTTTTCACCACTCAGTAGCTCAATCTGATATTTGTCTGTCGGGATCTGATGTTCAATCTCAATTGCACCCTTTTCATCTGTCAGCCCTTTCTGAAGCACTGCACCATTAGCAGATAGCGTGTACGGTTCAAAAGCGCGCATTTTGGTGGGGCTTTGCGGCGTGGCGGCCAGCATAAAACGCAGCTTTTGCTTCGGCACACTCTGCGGCCAGCTCTGGTGGGTAATGTCCATCTTCTCCGGCCCGCTCACAATCCAGTTAGCCGCCTTCACCGTCTGGTTGCCAGGGCTGCCGTATTCAATTTTTCCGCCTTTGATGCGAATAAACGCCCCGCCGCAGGTCAACAGCAGCTCATCTTTGGCGGCAATGATGGTTTTTCCGCCGTGGCTGGTGACGGTCATGTCCTTCAGCGATGACAGATGCATTTCATCGCTCTGCGCCTGTAGCTCCACGTTGCCTTTCGCGGCAAAAAACTTCATGCCCGATTCACGGGCAAACAGGCTGATAGCTTTTCCGGCTGCCAGCGTTATTTTCTTCAGCGCCGAGAAATCCGCCTGATTGTTGGCAGTCACCGTCAGGTTATCCCCGGCGTGCAGTTGCACCGTTTTGGGCGTAGTTGCGGCAATCCCCGCAGGTGAGCTTAACAACAGCGCCGCCTGTTTCAGCTCATCAAGGCTCTGCGTCAGCAGCGCTTTCTGTGCGTTCAGGTCCGCCAGCTCCGCTTTTGCCACTGATGCCGCCTCGTGGAGCGACTGCGCCAGGTTCAACGCGTCCTTAAGCTGGCGCTGCGCTTCTTTCATATCCAACTGTTCAGAAGCGCCCTGCGCGCGCAGGTCGGTGCTGATGAAAAGCCCCCTGCCCGCACGCAACGCGCCCCATCCGTCGCTGCGCAGCTCAAAACCTTCACCGCGTTTTTCCCGGCCCGCAGAAACCAGTGCCCCCAGGTTCAGCTCGCTGTTGCCCGAGTGCGGCGTACTGAGATGAATAAACTCATGCTCCCGCCAGTCGTCCATCAGCAGCGTGTTTTTCGCAGGTGTGCGCAGGATGTTGCGTTTGTGATTCTGCTGCGTCACGTGGTCGCCGTGGCGCGAGTCGTGCATCACATGCGAGATATACGGCCGGTCCGGGTCGCCGTTCTCAAACGCCACCATCACCCCAGTGCCGTCAAGCAGCGGCCAGTGGAAGCCGTATTCATCCCCGGCATACGGTTTTGCCAGCCGTACCCAACAGCTTTCAAACCCCTTCTGCCACTCGCCCCGGTCCGGGTCGAAACGGATGCGGTAGCGCCCCTGCGCGTCGATATGCGAGTAGATGTCGTTTTCGGTAGTGCTGGAAATACGGGCTGACAGCGTCCCGCTCATGGCAGGCCAGGGCAGCTCTTCAGGCCGCCAGGTGTGGTGAATGCTCCAGGGCACAGCGGTGAAGGTAATAAAGTAGGAGGAATCCCGGGCGATATTGTGGCAGGCGGTGGAGACTATCAGCAGGCCGTCCGGCGCATCCGGCCAGTCCCTGCCCGGCGTGGTGATAATCATGCCGGGACGCAGGCGCA
>NZ_JAEPBH010000079.1 GCF_016632365.1 Tenebrionibacter intestinalis
TCGCTTAGGGCTGTGTCCATATTACGTGGGTAGGATCAACTGGCTAACAAAGGAAAAGCTGCCTGTTCGTCCATGTCTGTGCATCCACATTGGGACAATGGTTTTAAGACGGAACACTAATACATATAGCCCAGGCTGGATAGCTACTGGAATGTATAAATGCTGGAATGGCTAACCGCGATAAAACTATTAAAAACCAGTGTAACTATGCGATGCCAATAGACAAGCATTATAAGAATATAAAGAAGGGTAAAATTGCGCGCCCTGTAATAAACATCCCCGCCGCGAGTGAACCAACCCCATAAAGTTGCAATATCTGAAGCTTCGTACCGCGCCATATCCAGTTCACTGGCGGCGAGCGTCATACGCCCCTGCGCCGGAGGTGGCGACCAGTAGAGTTAAAAACGCTGATAAAGCGGCTGCGGCACTATTGCGCGCTCATAATCCGCCGGACAGATGAATATGATTCGCTACCTGTAGCGACCTGCGTTTATAAATAGTCAAACCTGCATTTAACGCTCGTTTTCGACCCATATTATCTGCAACCAGCGCGGGTCACAAGCCCACAATATCCGAAAATGAAAACATAAAACACCCCCGCACATCAGGATAATCTTAAAACATAAAAATATAAAACAGGCGCCAAAATTCTATCCCGCCATTCGCGATAAAGAGCATCCTAACCAATTTATAACTGTTCAGTTTCCAGGTATATCACATCTATTTTATTTTAAACAAGCTAATCATTCAGGTTTCAACATGTGAGATGTCGCTCACGTATTACCGTATTTTGCACTGATACTATTCAATCGCTTACGATTGCTTTATGTGATTTTTAGGATTTTTAACACCCATGACAATATGTTTATTAATGTTACAGGAGAGTATTAATGTACACCTATATTGACCCATCCAAAAATAATTACCCCGGTCTCGACAGAGGATTCAATCAACGTTACAAACTTGATAGCGATTTATCCGACAGCAACGGAGAAGGGGTTTATCTTACTTATTCCGCATCAGATATTACTGATGTTCTTAATATGCTCGTTGGAAAATATACGATTGACGAAATCACCGGCAAAGTTCGTATTATTTCAGGCGGTCACTGCTATGAAGATTTCACTTTTCAAAGCCAGACAGGCAACGCCAACGGTACGCGTTATGTCATTGATTTAAGCAACATGCGTGGTATTTCTGAAGAGACGGTTAATGATGTTACTTACGTTACTGTCGAACCTGGCGCATCCAACTGGCTTATTCAACAAACGCTACATTCTCGCTACGCCGTCGCATTGCCTGGTGGCTCGTGTTATTCAGTATGCGCCGGGGGCCATGTTGCAGGCGGCGGTTACGGATTACTGTCTCGTTTACATGGGCTTACTGTGGATTATCTGGCGGGCGTGGAAATGGTGATAAGTGATGGTGCCGGGGGGTTTACCGTCAGAGCCTTTGATCCAACAGATGCAGATCAACTTAACTGGGCCTGTCGTGGCGGCGGAGCCGGACACTTCGGGGTTATCACTAAATATTATTTCGAGAAAAACAAGGTACCTCCGGCACCTGAAAATGCGCTGCTTATTACTCTGCCTGTTCCCTGGAGCCAGTTTATCAACAGCGATGAAACCGTAGATGGCGATGCGTTTAATCAGTTTATGCAGGCTTATTACATAGCCTGTCAGACATTAGCGCCTCAGGCCTTTACGCTGGGTAAATTTACCTTTATGACGTCAGCAGACGACGTAATGTCTATTGTTATGCAGGTTGTTTATGGCGCCAGCTCGGGCCATGATGCTGCGCTTGGCGGTAATGCCGTTGCGGCTATTACCAGGGACGAAGCTGTGAAGGCAATCAATGATTTTGCAGCAGCATTGGCTCCCTGGGTGAGCATGCCTCAAACATCGGTGTATCGTGGACGTTCATTTCAACTAATAGGTCATCCAGTATCGGCAACTGTCTCGCTGGATACGATCTACGATCTGCCATGGATTGATATGACCCAGCTTCTGAATGGCTCTGGTGAAAATCAAAATGGTAAATATAAAAGCAGTTATATTGCCGGAAATTTTGTTCTGAACGAATCTACCGCAATGGCAGAGTTTTTGACCGGAACTCAGGTAAACAATGCTGTACCAGTCGGTGCGGACCTATCACAAACCCTGATACAGATTGACAGCTATGGCGCACAAATTAATGCTATGGATACTGATCTAACCCCGCTTAATACGGCCATCGCTGCCAGAAACTCTATTCTGAAAACACAGTATCAGACTTACTGGAAAAATTACGAAGACACCTCAGATCCTACAACCAGAGAAACGGATATCGTGACCTGGTTTAATGCGGGCTACAACAATATCCATGCGCAGGCACAACCCCTGAAATCAGCACCAGATAATGGCTACCCTTTGTGGGGGGAGAAATTTCAGGGATGCTATTTCAACTATCCAGATAGACAAATCGGTGTGAATAGTGGCTATAAAGCCGACCCAGGTGACGCATACAGCGGTGACTTCTGTGAGTTGTATTATGGAACAGACGTGGCGACAAAACTGAAAGCGATTAAAGCCGTTATTGACCCAAGCAATTTCTTCGCTTTTGCGCAATCTATCCCTCTACCTGAGGAAAGATAAACAATCTATTGTGAAACAAAGGAAATTCCCTGATTTACATAAATAATCCTGACCTACCTCTCTGTTCGGAGGTAGGTCAACCTCAGAACACGTAGCTGTGGTGGCCTGCAATTACCTGAACAGATCCACGTTTGCAGATTGCTCGTCCACAATACCTGCAACTGAAATCTACGGTTGTAGGGTTCCCAAAAATATCCGTTTTGTAAAACCGCCAACCTGCTTGACAGATTTCGGGCCTACCTGTGCCAGCGCATCTGCTTCAACCGTCCCCGTCCAGAAAGGCTGGTTCACCATCATCCAGCGCGCCACTGGCTCAGAGACGGGAAAACCGCTCACTCCAGCGCCAGACCTCCAGGCCGTACTGGCGCAGTTCAGCAGGGCAGCGCGCAGTTTTATGGGTCGCCTGTAGGTGCATTGCCACGCTATCAGGGCCTGTGGTTTATTGGATCGATTGCCATGCGCGAGGCAGTTGCAAAAGTGTCTTAAGTGAAGGCATCGCGTTATCCCTAACGTAAAACAGCTTAGATCCTTGTTAACTAAAAAGTTTCATTGCTTCGCCTCCACCCAAGCTGCGGAAGACCCACTTTTTACCCATTGTCGGCACAAATGGGTGGGGGCCCTGCCATCAGTCATTAGTACTAAATTGTGTTGGTTAATCAATTCGTTATAGTGGTAGTACTACAACAGTACTGTACCACTCTCGATAGTACCGTCCAGCACAAAATCTTGCAAGGTAACGTGCCTTCAGGGTTGGGGACATGACATGGACTTTTCGAAATTTATTGTGTCGGAAGTGCTTAACCGATGTACATAAAAAAGGGGCGACAAGCCCCTTATTCAGTTACTTCTTATCCTTTGGTGGACAAGGATCGTTACCATGCGAATCTTTTTTTGCGATCCTGCCATCCTTGTTATGGATCACAAGCTCACTTCTTTGATTTGTAGCAATCCCTCTTGCAGCGTCCACCGCAGATTGCTTTGTTGAGTGAACGGAGGTCGCTTTACTGTTTCCGGCCCCCTTAACGGCCCAACCTCCATCATGAGGAACAACATGCTGATCTTTACCCATAATCGAACCCTCTATTTCCATGGAAACATCAGCATATAGCGACAAAACCAACCACTCAACACTACATATTGTGTTTAAATTGATTTTGATCACAAATGTAGATAGATATCAAAAGGATTCGTTCACTACGAAACTGCAAGTACCCTTTCTTAACCCTATACCGCTATATTCGTTAACAATCTGGTAGTACTGGCCTACTCTGCCCTTTATTACCCACTATTCTTCTGTAAGAGATGAGTTTTTAGCCACCTTTGCGATAGTAGCCCTTGAACAACCGATCAAAGCCTGAATTTTGCTCCAGCTTTTACCGTCAGACAGTAGTTCTTGTACTTTATGATGCAAGCTCTCATCAACTGGGCGACCACGATATTTTTTCTCTCTCTTGGCCTTTTCAATACCCTGCTTTTGTCGTCTGCGGCGATCTTCGTAGTCCTTGCGACTGATTGCCGCCAGCATATCGAGCTGAATCGCCAAGGATAATCCAGACACTTCTGAGCCGTCGATAATACTGCTTTTCATATTCCGTCGGTGGCATCTGATCACTCGAACCATGCCGGCGCTTACTGTTATAAAACATTTCGATGTAATCAAAAATATCGCTGCGGGCTTCTTCCCGCGTTCCATAGATATTTTTCTTTATCCATTCACGCTTCAGCAACTGGAAAAAGCTTTCTGCAACCGCATTATCGTGGCAGTTACCGCGACGGCTCATGCTGCCCTCCAGGCCGTGTGATTTCAGGAACGACTGCCACTCATGGCTTGTGTACTGACTGCCCTGATCAGAATGAACCAGCACCTGTTTTTGGGGATTACGCCGCCATACAGCCATCAGCAATGCGTTCAGGACAATGTCCTTTGTCATCCGGGATTGCATTGACCAGCCGATAATTTTGCGTGAGAACAGCTCAACAACCACGGCAAGATACAGCCAGCCTTCGTGGGTCCAGAGTAGAGTAAGAGACAGGGCGTAGTCGGACTATTTCCC
>NZ_JAEPBH010000008.1 GCF_016632365.1 Tenebrionibacter intestinalis
CAGCAAATCAGCAAAACAGCAAAACAGCAAAACAGCGATATCTTTGCTGTATCGCAGGCGTTGGCAAAGGGGCTGCGGTGACCCGCTTTGCCCGTTCACCGTTAATAAAATCCCCTATATCGTTGGGCTTTTAATAAACGGAGCGCCTGCCTAACCTTAAGTGGCCAGCATCAGGTATGGCTGGCGCAAATTTACTTCAATTTTTCCATTTTCTCTTTTTCGCCCTAACGTTACCGTATCAAAGATCTTTTCGGCGGTACGCAGGATATTATTTCCATCGCGTATTATCACATCATCTGCTCCAGATGCTGGCGCAGCTCCCCTTCCAGCGCCAACGTCTTTTGTGTATTACGGTCGATACAAACGAAAGTAATCAACGCATCGGCCACTAGCGGGCCTTGCGGCTGTAGGTAGATATCCTGGCGCAGCACGCCGCTTTTCCCGTTGAGCTGTTCAAGGCTGCTGACTATGTTTAATACATCTCCCAATACCGCAGGGCGCCGGTAGTTAATATTGATGTTAACGACCACAAAAGCAATATTTCGCGCCGTAAGCCACTGAAACGCAGCCTGGTTTTCCAGCGCCTCCCAGCGTGCTTCTTCTAAAAACTCCAGGTAGCGTGCATTATTAACGTGCTGATAAACATCAAGATGATATCCCCGAACCTTAATTTGCGTCTGCATAGCGGCTTACCTTAACTGTTTTATGTTTTCCCAAACGGCTTCCCGGGAGAATATATGCCTTGAGCAGTGTACAGAGGCCATACGCACTGGTATGACCTCTACAGCGTAGCAAAAAACGCTCACTGCGCTATGCCGCAACGGTTAAAGTTTGAGGCGCGACAGATTACGCTCCACCAGCGTATTGCCTAACCCCGGCACGCTGCGCAAATCATCCACGCTTTTGAATAACCCATGCTCTTCACGCCAGCTAACGATAGCCTGGGCTTTTTTAGTCCCCACGCCATTAAGCATCTGCGCCAGTTCTTCTGCCGATGCGCTGTTGATACTCACGCGGTCATCCTGCGCCGTTTTTGTTAGCACCGGTTGCGCGGCAGGTTTAAGCGCCGCTGGCGCCGCCTGCGAACCTGCCGTAAAACCGCTTAACGACAGCGCCAGTGTGACAATAGCGATCAATGTTTTCATGCTGTTATCTCCCTGATTTGTTGACAGCGAGACTACCTTAACAGGTGCTACGAGGATCCCAAGCGGCAAATATTGGATATGGAAAAGGCCGCGAAAGCGGCCTTTGAAAGTTGCATTACGTTGCGCGCAAAGCAGAACCTACATCGAAAGGTTACTGTTGCGTTGCGAAATCGCCCAGTTTGATTTTCGCCGACTTACGCAGGTTATCCATTAACGCTTCAAAGGTGATTTGCGCGTTGTTCTGCGTTAACCCCTGCTCCATTACTTTCTTCTGATCTGCCGGCATATCGCCGTTGCGCACTTCATCAAGAGCAAGCAACACGACATTGCCCTGCATATCACTGGCCACACCATAGCCTGGCCTATCTTTTTCCGGCAGCGGCAGGTTAAATACCGCAAGGGAAATCGGATCCTGACCGGTGCGGTCCAACGTTTTTGCCTGACCGAAGCTCAGGCCCGCGTCTCTGAGCGCCTTGTCGCCGTCGCCTTTCTTCAACGCAGCCAGCAGCTTAGCGGCATCATCTTTCGCCTGCTGCTCAGCCTTATGGCGCTGCAACGCGGTCAGTACATCGTTACGTACCTGTTCCAGCGGTTTTTCCGCCGCTGGCTTATGGTCAGACACACGCAAAACAAACGCACGATCGCCATCAACGTTGATGATGTCGGAGTTGCTGCCCGGGGTGTTGTTCTCCCCGACCAGTGAACCGTTAAAAATCGCGTCCGCAACGGGCTTAAAGTTCAGCGCTTCAGGCAGGTTATCACGACTAAACCAGTCTGTTTCCACCGCTTTTACGCCTGCAGCCTGTTCCGCGCTGGCCAGCGATTCGTTATCGTTACTTGCAGCATCGCTTACTTTCTGTTGCAGGGCATAGAAAGCATCCAGCGCTTTTTCCTGCTTCACTTTATTGGCGATGTCGTTACGTACAACGGCCAGAGGTTTGACCTGCTCCGGCTGCACATCGTCAAGACGCGCTACCAGGAACCCTACGGAGGAGGCGATCACCCCGGAAAGCTGTCCTTTTTCTTTTAAACCCGCGTTCTTAAGTTCATCCGGCAGCGTCGATGCCTCAAGCCAGCCCATATCGCCGCCCTTACGGGCGGAAATAATGTCGGTAGATTTCGCTTTCGCTACCGAGGCAAAGTCTTCTCCTTTTTTCAGAAGCTCGATCGCAGCCTTAGCATCCGCGTCGGTTTTAGTTTGAATAACGCTGTAGCGATAGCGCGCCGGCTGGGTAAACCGGGCGCGATTTTGATCGTACCATGCCTGAATCTCTGCATCGCTAACGTCTTCGTTAATTGTGGCGGCATCCAGCTTAATGTAGCTTACGCGATATTGCTCAGGCACCATAAAACGGGATTTATTCTGTTCGTAATACGCCTTAATTTCGTCTTCAGAAACCTGCTGTTTGTGCGCCAGCGCATCAACGCTCAGCGTGGCTTCACGCACAATGCGCTGCTGTGAAACCAACGCAGCCAGCGATTGCGCTTCTCCCGGCAGCAGGAAATCGCTACCGACAATCGCCCTTACCAGTTGCTGGGTTATCAACTGTTTGCGCAGCGCCTGTGCGTACTGATCCGGCGTAATACGCATGTTGCTGATGATGGCGTTGTAAAGTTGGTTATCAAAGTGACCATCGCGCTGAAAAGCGGGATTGCTGAAAATCGCTTCTTTAATCTGGCTGTCGCTGATATTAAGACCAAGCTCTTTGGCATACTGGTTCAGGAGGGTCTCATCAATAACGCGCTGCAAAACCTGCTGGCGCATATTTTTCATGTACCCATCATTACCGGCGAGCTCAGAAAAACGATCGCCATACTGCTGCTGCTGACGATTGCGTTCATTCATAACCTCGTTTTCAAACTGCGCGCGGCTGATTTCCTGACCGTTAACTTTTGCGGCATAATTATTGTTACCGCCAATCAGGTAGTTACCGACGCCCGTCAGAACAAATGACACGATAATCAAACCCAGAATGATCTTGAGCACGACGTGGTTAGCCGCCGAGCGTAAATTGTCCATCATGGTGTAACAACACTCCGCTGTAATAGAACTGCTATCTGGCGCAGCATGCCTCGCCGCTGCGCATAAAGGCGTATTGTGACAAGAAACCGGGGTGATTGTCAGCCCGGATTGCTATTTTTACGTAATAAAAAAGGCACATCTATCGATGCACCCTTTCGGCGTACCTGTAAAGCTGCGCCTTCGCGAAGGAGCGATTGCTGATTTAGTTAACCGCGTCTTTCAGCGCTTTACCTGCTTTGAAGCCGGGTACTTTAGCAGCGGCAATTTTGATCTCTTTACCAGTCTGCGGATTACGACCAGTACGGGCAGCGCGCTCTTTAACCGCGAAGGTGCCGAATCCGACCAGAGCCACATCATCCCCGGACTTCAGAGATTCGGTAACAGAATCCAGAAAGGCATCCAACACTCGGCCAGCCGCAGCTTTCGAGATATCGGCGTTTGCGGCAATCTTCTCTATCAGTTGAGATTTATTCACTCTTCTCTTCCTCTCGTTATTATATATATCGCGCCCAAATCCCCCGGAACGCGACCGCGCAGCATTTATATCAGGCCTGTTATGCCCTTACAACACCTGTTGTGGCAAGCCTTTGTCTGAAAAATCAGCCAGACGGTAATTAAGTTAGCCAGACAAAAAAAAGCTGGCAAGTGTGAATACGCCTGCCAGCATTTTTTTTCTTACTTCTCTTTGCGTCAGGTCACTATTTAGCGACTTCCATGCCGAACGGGGCATTCTGCAAAGCCAGAGAAAGCACTTCTTCGATACGTTTTACCGGGTGAATATCGAGATCGGCGATAACGTTATCCGGAATTTCTTCAAGATCGCGTTTGTTTTCATCCGGGATCAGTACGGTTTTGATGCCGCCGCGGTGCGCTGCCAGCAGTTTTTCTTTTAGCCCGCCGATAGGCAAAACTTGTCCACGCAGCGTAATTTCACCGGTCATCGCCACATCAGCGCGTACCGGGTTGCCGGTAAGACAGGAGACCAGCGCGGTACACATGGCGATACCCGCGCTTGGGCCATCTTTTGGCGTAGCGCCTTCCGGCACGTGTACATGGATGTCGCGTTTCTCATAGAAATCGGCGTTGATACCAAGTTTCTCCGCCCGGGCGCGCACCACGGTCAACGCCGCCTGAATGGACTCCTGCATCACTTCGCCCAGAGAACCGGTATACGTCAGTTTACCTTTACCCGGCACGCAGGCGGTTTCAATGGTTAGCAGGTCGCCGCCCACTTCCGTCCACGCAAGACCAGTGACCTGACCCACGCGGTTTTCATTGTCCGCGCGGCCATAATCAAAGCGCTGTACGCCCAGATACTCTTTGAGGTTATCGCCGTTAATTGTGATGTGCTTAAGCGTTTTATCCAGCAACAGTTGCTTCACCGCTTTGCGGCACAGCTTGGAAATTTCACGCTCCAGGCTACGCACGCCCGCTTCACGCGTGTAGTAGCGAATAATGCCAATAATTGCACTATCTTCTACCGTCAGTTCGCCTTTTTTCAGCGCATTACGCTCAATTTGTTTCGACAGCAGATGACGTCTGGCGATATTGAGCTTCTCATCTTCGGTATAGCCCGACAGGCGAATCACTTCCATACGATCGAGCAACGGCGCGGGGATATTCATGGAGTTAGAGGTTGCCACGAACATCACATCGCTCAGATCGTAATCCACTTCCAGGTAGTGATCGTTGAACGCCACGTTCTGCTCAGGATCGAGGACTTCCAGCAAGGCAGACGCCGGATCGCCGCGCATGTCAGAAGACATTTTGTCGATCTCATCAAGCAAAAACAGCGGATTGCGCACGCCGACTTTCGCCATTTTCTGAATCAGCTTGCCTGGCATAGAACCAATATAGGTGCGACGATGCCCGCGAATTTCCGCCTCATCGCGTACACCGCCCAGCGCCATACGCACGTATTTCCGCCCGGTAGCTTTAGCAATGGACTGGCCCAGCGAGGTTTTACCTACCCCCGGCGGCCCAACGAGGCACAGGATAGGCCCCTTAAGCTTGTTCACGCGGCTTTGCACCGCAAGATATTCCAGAATGCGATCTTTCACGCGCTCCAGACCGTAATGGTCAGTATCAAGCACTTCCTGGGCCTGGCGCAGATCCTTTTTCACTTTACTGCGCGCATTCCACGGCACCTGAACCATCCAGTCGATATAGCCGCGCACCACGGTCGCTTCTGCCGACATCGGCGACATCATTTTTAGCTTTTGCAGCTCGGCTTCGGCTTTTTCTTTTGCCTCTTTCGGCATCTTAGCCGCGTCAATTTTACGCTTCAGCGCTTCGATTTCATCCGGCGCATCATCCATTTCGCCCAATTCTTTCTGAATCGCCTTCATCTGCTCATTCAGATAGTACTCGCGCTGGCTTTTCTCCATCTGCTTTTTAACGCGATTACGAATGCGTTTTTCTACCTGAAGCAGATCGATTTCCGATTCCATCATCGCCATCAGGTATTCCAGACGCTCGTTAACGTCAAACATTTCCAGCACAGACTGTTTGTCCGCCAGCTTCAGCGGCATGTGAGCGGCGATGGTGTCGGCCAGACGAGCCGGATCGTCAATGCTGTTAAGCGACGTCAGGACTTCCGGCGGGATTTTTTTATTTAGCTTGATGTAGCCTTCGAACTGGCTAATAGCCGTGCGTACCAGCACTTCCTGCTCACGCTCTTCGATGTCAGGCGAAAGCATATATTCCGCCTGTGCGTTGAAGTGGTCGCCGTTATCGGCAAGGGTAGTAATACGCGCGCGCTGCAGGCCTTCAACCAGCACTTTGACAGTGCCGTCCGGCAGTTTCAACATTTGCAGAATTGAGGCAACGGTACCTACGGAAAAAAGGTCGTTAACACCCGGCTCATCCGTGGAAGCCTCTTTCTGCGCCACCAGCATGATTTTTTTATCATGGTCCATTGCCGCTTCCAGGCAGCGAATGGATTTCTCCCGCCCAACAAATAGCGGAATGACCATGTGCGGATAAACCACCACATCGCGCAACGGCAATACGGGGATTTCAATGCGTTCAGAACGCTCAGGATTCATAGAGCTCTCTCTCAATTTAGTTTCCGCCAGGTTAGGGGCGCACGTGAACACGTTTTCACGGCATCTACGGCATCTCCAGTCAGTGGATTAGTATATGGGGATATTTCCCGTACATTCAACGGCAGGGATTAAGGAAAAGTAAATGGGGGAAAAATTCCCCCATTTATACGGTAACGCTCTGTAAGAAGCGACGAATTATTCGCCAGACGCCTGCTGCGCCTCAGATTTACCATAGATCAACAGCGGATCGGACTGCCCTTCAATGACGGAATCATCAATCACCACTTTTTCCACGTCTTCCATTGACGGCAGGTCGTACATCGTCTCCAGCAGCGCGCCTTCAACGATAGAACGCAGGCCGCGCGCCCCGGTTTTGCGCGCCATCGCTTTCTTCGCAATAGCGTCCAGCGCTTCATCACGAAACTCCAGCTCGACGCCTTCAAGGTTAAACAGCGCCTGATACTGCTTGGTCAGCGCATTTTTCGGCTCTTTGAGTATCTGAATAAGCGCGTCTTCGCTCAGCTCATTGAGCGTCGCCACCACCGGCAAACGCCCGATAAACTCTGGAATAAGACCAAACTTTATCAGATCTTCCGGCTCAACCTGCGCCAGCAATTGTCCTTCGGTTTCTTTCTCCGATTTCGCTTTTACCGTTGCGCCGAACCCGATGCCGGACCCCGTTTCCACGCGGTTTGCAATCACTTTGTCCAGCCCGGCGAACGCACCGCCGCAGATGAAAAGGATCTTCGAGGTATCAACCTGCAGGAACTCCTGCTGAGGATGCTTACGTCCACCCTGCGGCGGAACAGCCGCTACGGTGCCTTCGATAAGCTTCAGCAGCGCCTGCTGCACGCCTTCGCCGGACACATCGCGGGTAATAGACGGGTTATCGGATTTGCGCGAAATCTTATCGATTTCATCGATATAAACAATACCACGCTGCGCTTTTTGCACATCGTAATCACATTTCTGCAACAGCTTCTGGATGATGTTTTCTACGTCTTCGCCCACGTAACCTGCTTCGGTCAACGTGGTGGCGTCGGCCATAGTAAACGGCACATCCAGCAAACGCGCCAGCGTCTCTGCCAGCAGCGTTTTACCGCTACCGGTCGGGCCGATTAGCAAAATATTGCTCTTGCCAAGCTCCACGCCATTAGATGTATCACCATTACGCAGGCGCTTATAATGGTTGTATACCGCTACCGCCAGCACCTTTTTAGCCTGCTCCTGGCCGATGACGTAATCATCCAGATGGCGGCGGATTTCATGCGGGGTCGGCAACGCGCTACGCTCACGATGCGGCGCGACTTCTTTAATCTCTTCGCGAATGATGTCGTTGCATAAATCGACACACTCATCGCAGATATACACTGACGGTCCTGCAATCAGTTTGCGCACTTCATGCTGGCTCTTGCCGCAAAAAGAGCAGTACAGCAATTTTCCTGAACCGTCTTTGCGCTTATCTGTCATGGGTAAAAACCTCTTTTCTGTTGCTTTTTGCCGCACGCGACGACGCACGTCCTTGCCTGCTCTTTACCGACACAACCACCTCCGGCGCGCCGAAGTTCCGTCGTTTACTTACAGTATAGCGACACACTGCGCCACGGGCATCCGCATTATTCACGGTGGGTCAGAATAGCGTCAACCAGACCATACTCCAGCGCCTCTTCAGCAGACAGGAAGCGGTCACGTTCGGTATCCATCTCAATTTTCGAAAGCGGCTGACCTGAATGTTTCGCCATCAGCTCATTCATACGCGCTTTAATTTTCAGGATTTCACGCGCGTGGATTTCAATATCCGATGCCTGGCCCTGATAGCCGCCCAGCGGCTGATGAATCATTACGCGAGAGTTTGGCATACAAAAACGCTTTCCCTTCGCTCCCGCGTTAAGCAGGAATGCGCCCATAGAACACGCCTGCCCCATACAAAATGTACTAACGTCCGGCTTAATGAACTGCATCGTGTCGTAAATCGACATCCCGGCAGTGATGACTCCGCCTGGCGAATTGATATAAAGGTAAATGTCTTTTTCCGGATTTTCTGCTTCCAGGAACAGCATTTGCGCCACAATCAGATTGGCCATGTGATCTTCAACCTGGCCGGTCAGAAAAATGACGCGTTCTTTAAGCAGACGGGAAAAGATATCGTAAGAACGCTCGCCGCGAGATGTTTGTTCGACAACCATCGGCACCAGCGCCATATTGGGTGCAAATTGTTCTGTTTCGCCACTGTATGACATGTCCGTCTCCTTCATTATCGTTCTTACTGCGCTGATTTTACTAAAGCGCGCCCAAATTGACCATGCAGCGCGTCCGGCACACAGACGGATATCAACCAGGGTATCGGCAAGCCGACCGTCAGAACCAGATGGGGCCGACCGCACGCCTTTTCAAGCATAACAACCTTTGGCGTGAACGCTAAGCGCCCGACGTCGGTTTTATTCTCAATATAAGCCGCAGTTGTTTTTATGGTAAAAAAAAGCCCGCCACCGGCGGTGACAGGCTTTACACGCTGACGCGTTCAAACGCGCGATTACGCCTGCTGGTTCATCAGCTCGCTGAAGGTCGTTTCTTTTTCTGACACCTTCGCTTTCGCCAGAACGGCTTCAACTGCCTGCTCTTCCAGAGCGACGTTGCGCATGTTGTCCATCAGCTCCTTGTTTTTGCTGTAGAATTCGATAACTTCCTGCGGATCTTCATAGGCAGAAGCCATCTCTTCAATCAGCTCTTTTACGCGCTCTTCATCGGCTTTGAGCTCCTGGCTGCGAATCACTTCGCCCAGCAGCAGGCCGACTACAACGCGGCGTTTTGCCTGTTCTTCGAACAGCTCACGCGGCAGTTCAAGCGCCTGCTTCTCATTACCGCCGAAACGCTGTGCGGCCTGGCGGCGCAGCACGTCGATTTCGCCTTCGATAAGCGCAGCCGGCACGTCGATATCGTTAGCGTTTACCAGACCGTCAATCGTCTGAGATTTAATACGGTTACGCACGGCGCCTTTCAGCTCGCGCTCCATATTTTTACGCACCTCAGCGCGCAGGCCTTCGACAGAGCCATCTTCAACGCCAAAGCGTTTGATAAACTCCGGGGTCATTTCCGGCAGTTCGCGTTCTTCCACTTTCTTCAGGTTGATAACGAACTTCGCGGCCTTGCCCTTGAGGTTTTCAGCGTGATACTCCTGCGGGAACGTCACGTCAATGGTGAACTCCTCACCCGCTTTGTGGCCCACCAGGCCATCTTCAAAGCCCGGAATCATGCGGCCCTGGCCCATAGCCAGCACAAAATCGGTTGCTTTACCGCCTTCAAACTCTTCGCCGTCTACGCTGCCTGTGAAGTCCAGCGTCACGCGGTCTTCAGCCGCGACGGCGCCGTCTTTATCTTTCCACGTGGCCTGCTGCTTGCGCAGTGTTTCCAGCATGGTGTCAACGTCAGCATCCTTCACTTCAACAATCGGTTTTTCGACTTCGATGTTTTCCAGGCCTTTAAGCTCAATATCCGGATAAACTTCGAACTCTACAGAGTAAGTGTAATCCTGCCCCAGGTTATACTGGCCCGGCACGTAGTTTGGCGCGCCAGCCGGATTGATTTTCTCTTTGATGATCGCATCAATGAAATGACGACTCATCAGGTCGCCCAGAACGTCCTGGCGAACAGACGCGCCATAACGCTGAGCGACGATATTCATCGGTACTTTTCCCTTACGAAAACCGTCAATGCGGACTTTTTTCGCTACGTTGACCAGCTCGCCTTTTACAGCGTTTTCGATGCTATCAGCAGCGATAGTAATCGTTAAACGGCGCCCCAGGCCCTGGGTGGTCTCAACTGAAACTTGCATCTTGTTACCTCAAAAAATCACAGTGCTCGGTCAACTCTGGAAGCAACCCCCGCAGGAATGTTGTCGTTACTTCACAGCATCGGGATAAACGCTAAAACCGGAACCGCTCTCCCTGTCGCCAGAATTACCCCGAAGACATTCCGAAAATTAGACGCGGCATTATAGCGACATCCCCCTGGTGAGTCGAGGACGGCGGCGGACAACGCTGAGGCATCTTTCACAATTTCCGCGCATCTTCGCCTCAGGCAAAAAGAAAACGGCCCGAAGGCCGTTTATCGTTGCGTTGGCGCTTAATGCATAACAATAATAGTTATTCTTCCCAACACCGCCTTCAGGCAATACTTCCAGCCCCCCGGCAGGGTGGAGAAGCGAATACCGTATCCTGTAGGCTTGCCCATTCTTTATTAGTGTAAGTGTGCAGCGCCAGCGCGTGGACGCTGCCTGCCAGCTCCTCACTTAACGCGCCATAGATAAAACGATGGCGGTTCAGGAAACGTTCCCCGGTAAAACGGTCGCTTACCAGCACCACCTTGAAATGGCTTTCGGATCCCGCCGGAACATTGTGACGATAGCTCTCATCAACAACTTCAAGGAACACGGGATCAAACGCTGCCCTGAGTTTTGCTTCAATTTGCTCGCGTACCATCATAATGCTTACCTCGTCAACGCAGGGATGGCTCCCATATCTTTCAATGTTAGCCGCTTTTACCGCTTCCATTGCCATTTCTCAACAAAAAATTCCCCTCCGCGCCGGCGGCTCGCTCTCGCTTTATCCTGGGTTAGGTCTGTTAACCGCCGAAGCGTCCTGTTTGGATATATTCCCGCTTCCCCTTACTCACAGCGATGCTATGATGGCGAAAAACGTGTTACACAGACATCTGCAACATTTGAGATTGAGATAACCAACTATGCTAAAAAAGATCGTTCTTCCGCTGATGGCTCTGGTCATGCTTGCCGGTTGCGCATCGCAATCCAGCACGCTTGAAGTTTCGCCGAAGATAACCTTACCGCAACAGGATCCCAGCCTGATGGGCGTGACCATCAGCATTAACGGCGCGGATCGGCGTGCGGATCAGGCGCTGGCGAAAATTAACCGCAACAACCGACTGGTTGCGCTAACGCCGTCCCGCGACCTGCGCTACCTGCTTCAGGAAGTGCTGGAAAAGCAGATGACCGCGCGCGGCTATATGATTGGCCCTGGCGGCCCGGTGGATTTACAAATAATCGTTAACCAACTGTTTGCCGATGTTTCCCAGGGCAACGTTCGCTACAAAATCGCCACAAAAGCGGATATCACTATCGCCGCCACGGCGAAGAACGGCAACAAGATTAACAAGCAGTACCGTTCAAGCTATACCGTTGAGGGGGCTTTCCAGGCTTCGAATCAGGACATCGCCAACTCGGTGAACACCACATTAACCGACACGATTGCCGAAATGGCGAAGGACACCAGCATTCACGACTTTATTAAGCAGAACGCGCGTTAATCAACCTGTTACAGGCTCAGCGCTGTCAGGTTGAGCGGGCCCCAGGCAACTTCAGGTCAAATAATTTCAGCCCAAAGCGGCGGAAAAATAAATCAGGAAAACCCATTGCATGGGTTTTCGGCTGATGGCCGCAAATAGGAAGGTTTTCTTTCGTTTCCTCTTTGCCATCAATCTGGCCCCGGTCATGCCGGGTCCTTTATCGGGTTTATCATGTCGAGCAATACATTACAGCTTTTTCGCCAGCCAAAATCGGCCATCCTGTTAATACTGGGGTTCGCTTCCGGCCTCCCTCTCGCGCTGACCTCTGGTACGCTACAGGCGTGGATGACGGTTGAGAATATCGATTTAAAAACCATCGGTTTTTTCTCCCTCGTCGGCCAGGCTTACGTATTTAAATTTCTGTGGGCGCCGGCAATGGATCGCTTTACCCCGCCGCTATTTGGCCGACGCCGCGGCTGGTTGCTTCTCACACAAGCGCTATTAATGGCGGGTATTACGGCAATGGGCTTTATGGATCCCGCCAGCCAGTTACGCTGGATGGCGGCGCTGGCAGTACTAATCGCCTTTTGCTCTGCCTCACAGGATATTGTATTCGACGCATGGAAAACGGATGTGCTGCCCGCTCAGGAACGCGGCTCCGGCGCGGCAATCAGCGTGCTGGGCTACCGCCTGGCGATGTTGGTTTCCGGCGGTCTGGCGCTATGGATGACAGACAAATATCTCGGCTGGCAGGCCACCTACTGGCTAATGGCCGCCCTGCTGATTCCCTGCATTGTCGCCACACTGCTGGCTGAGGAACCGGCTAACGCCACCGGGGCGCCGAAAACTCTTGAAGAGGCGGTTTCAGCCCCCCTGCGCGACTTTTTTGGCCGTAACAACGCATGGCTTATTTTACTCCTTATTGTTATGTACAAGCTGGGCGACGCCTTCGCCATGAGCCTGTCGACGACATTTCTGATTCGTGGCGTGGGTTTTGATGCAGGCCAGGTTGGCGTGGTCAATAAAACGCTGGGTCTGTTCGCCACGATTATTGGCGCGCTGTACGGCGGTGTGCTCATGCAGCGCCTGAGCCTGTTTCGCGCGCTCTTTATCTTCGGTATTTTGCAGGGCATATCTAACGCGGGTTACTGGATACTGGCGGTCACTGAGAAAAATATTTTTACGATGGGCGGTGCGGTTTTCTTTGAAAATCTGTGCGGCGGCATGGGTACGGCGGCCTTTGTCGCACTGCTTATGGCGTTATGTAATAAGTCCTTTTCCGCCACTCAGTTCGCCCTGTTATCCGCACTGTCGGCCGTAGGCCGCGTTTATGTAGGCCCCATTGCGGGCTGGTTTGTTGAAGGCCACGGCTGGCCGACGTTCTATCTGTTCTCCGTTATCGCCGCCGTGCCGGGCATCCTGCTGCTGTTACTTTGCCGCCGCACGCTGGAATATACGCAGCGTACGCAATCGTTTATGCCGCGAACCGAATTTGCAGGCGGGTATCGTCTCGCGCTGCGTATTCTCACCGTTGGCTGCCTGCTGTTAGTTGCCTGGCTGATAATGCTTATTATCCGGGCATGCGGACTGGTCACGTTCTCCTTTGATACGCTGTTGCTTGAGGGAGGCGCGCTGCTGGCCATAACGGGCATTCTGCTTGGCAGTGTGCTGGATTACGTCGCGCTCAGACGCGCGGCTTCTAATACCGCAGGGTAAACCCTGCGGTGTCCCTTTAACGTTTGTCTGCGCATTAATTTTTAGCAAAAAAAGCGACGGAAAATAATTTTACGTCCCGCGAGCAAACGCGCGCGGAAAAAGTTATTCACCGTAAGAAAGTATTTTTCACCAACTCAGGTTTAATTTTTGATAATTTATTGTTAATAAAAATCTGGGTCAGCGGTTTTTTATACCAACAAAGCCAATTGACATTAATTTACAATCGGTTTAGTTATAACCTCCATTCATCTCTCCCCTCCTTAATATTTACATAACGTTACCTTTTTCGTGACATGCAAAGCAGAAGCAGCTAACACCTTAATGACACAACCTTAGTCATGTTTACAGTAATGTAACCATCCCGTAAAATGCCCGCACACTTTAAACGCCACCCGATCCCGTGGAATTGAGGTCGTTAAATGAGACTCAGGAAATACAATAAAAGTTTGGGATGGACGTCGTTATTCGCCTCCGCACTATTACTGAGCGGCTGTGATTCGGCACTTCTCGATCCAAAAGGGCAGATTGGTCTGGAGCAACGTTCACTAATACTGACGGCACTTGGCCTGATGTTGATTGTCGTGATACCGGCTATTCTGATGGCTATTGGCTTTGCCTGGAAGTACAGGGCAACGAACAAGGATGCGAAATATACGCCTAACTGGTCCCACTCCAATAAAGTGGAAGCGGTGGTCTGGACAATTCCCGTTCTGATTATCATCTTCCTGGCCGTGTTGACCTGGAAAACTACTCACTCTCTGGAACCCAGCCGACCGCTGGATCACACTGAGCAGCCCATAACCATTGAAGTTGTTTCAATGGACTGGAAGTGGTTCTTTATTTACCCACAACAGGGTATCGCAACGGTGAACGAAATTGCGTTCCCGGCCAATACGCCGGTGAAATTCAAAATCACCTCTAATTCCGTGATGAACTCCTTCTTTATTCCGCGCCTGGGTAGCCAGCTTTACGCTATGGCAGGCATGCAGACGACTTTGCATCTCATCGCTAATGAACCGGGCACCTACGACGGTATTTCGTCCAACTATAGCGGCCCGGGTTTCTCCGGCATGAAGTTCAAAGCCATCGCAACGCCGGACAAAGCAAGCTTTGAACAATGGGTCGCAAAAGTTAAGCAGTCTTCTTCAACCATCAATGATATGACGGCATATGAGAAGCTGGCGGCGCCGAGCGAATACAACGAAGTTCAATACTTCTCCAGCGTGAAGCCGGATTTGTTCAAAGACGTCGTGAACAAATTTATGTCGCACGGGAAAAGCATGGATCTGACCCAACCGGAAGGCAAGCACGCTGGCCATTCCACTGAAGGCATGTCCATGAGCAATGCGGAAACCTCTCATCAGGGCGCCGAGGAATAAATACGATGTTCGGAAAACTTACACTGGATGCAGTCCCGTACCATGAGCCAATCATCATGGTAACGGTTGCCGCCATCATCGTCGGAGGTCTGGCGATTGTGGCAGCGCTTACTTACTTCGGTAAGTGGTCTTATCTATGGAATGAGTGGCTGACCTCTGTCGACCATAAGCGCCTGGGGATTATGTATATCCTCGTCGCACTCGTCATGCTGGTACGCGGTTTCGCTGACGCTATCATGATGCGTAGCCAGCAGGTGCTGGCCTCAGCCGGCGAGGCCGGTTTCCTGCCTCCGCACCACTACGATCAAATCTTCACCGCCCACGGCGTTATCATGATTTTCTTTGTGGCGATGCCGTTTGTAGTCGGCCTGATGAACCTGGTCGTTCCGCTACAGATCGGCGCGCGCGACGTGGCGTTTCCGTTCCTGAACAATCTGAGCTTCTGGCTGACCGTAGTTGGCGTGGTGCTGGTCAACCTTTCTCTGGGGCTTGGCGAATTTGCCCAAACCGGTTGGGTGGCCTATCCGCCGCTGTCGGGCATTGAGTACAGTCCAGGCGTAGGCGTCGATTACTGGATCTGGAGTATTCAGCTTTCCGGTATCGGGACTACGCTGACAGGGATTAACTTCTTCATCACTATCATGAGGATGCGCGCGCCGGGCATGGATCTGTTCAAAATGCCGGTGTTTACCTGGACTGCCCTGTGTACCAACGTGCTTATCATCATTTCTTTCCCAATCCTGACGGTTTCCGTCGCCTTACTGACGCTTGACCGTTATCTGGGCACCCATTTCTTTACCAATGATATGGGCGGCAACATGATGATGTACATCAACCTGATTTGGGCCTGGGGACACCCGGAAGTGTACATCCTGGTATTGCCTGTGTTTGGGGTGTTCTCTGAAGTCACCGCAACCTTCTCTCAAAAGCGCCTGTTTGGTTACACCTCGCTGGTCTGGGCGACGATTTGTATCACTTTCCTGTCGTTCATTGTCTGGTTACACCACTTCTTTACTATGGGCAGCGGCGCGAACGTCAACGCTTTCTTCGGCATCAGCACCATGATTATCGCTATCCCGACCGGGGTGAAGATTTTCAACTGGCTGTTCACCATGTATCAGGGCCGTATCGTCTTTAATTCCGCAATGATGTGGACGATAGGTTTTATCGTCACTTTCTCTATCGGCGGAATGAGCGGCGTGCTGCTGGCTGTACCGGGCGCAGACTTCGTGTTGCATAACAGCCTGTTCCTGATAGCCCACTTCCATAACGTTATCATCGGCGGCGTCGTGTTCGGCCTGTTTGCCGGTATGACTTACTGGTGGCCGAAGGCGTTTGGCTATACGCTGAATGAAACCTGGGGTAAGCGCGCTTTCTGGTTCTGGATAATCGGCTTCTTCGTGGCGTTTATGCCGCTGTATGTGCTGGGCTTCATGGGGATGACCCGTCGCCTGAGCCAGCAGATAGACCCGCAGTTCCACACTCTGCTGACGATAGCCGCGGTGGGCGCCGCGCTGATCGCGCTGGGCGTGCTGTGCCAGGTGATTCAGCTATATGTGTCTGTCCGCGATCGCGATCAAAACCGCGATCTCACGGGCGATCCGTGGGGCGGACGCACGCTGGAATGGTCAACCTCTTCACCGCCGCCGTTTTATAACTTCGCCGTTGTACCACACGTTCACGAACGCGATGCGTTCTGGGAAATGAAAGAAAAAGGCGAAGCGTACAAACAGCCGACACATTACGAAAAAATCCATATGCCGAAAAACAGCGGCGCGGGCATCATTATCTCACTGTTCATCGCTGCCTTCGGCTTTGCCATGATCTGGCATATATGGTGGCTGGCTATCGTAAGCTTCGCGGCTACCCTGGTGACCTGGATTGTCAAAAGCTTCGATGAAGACGTGGATTACTACGTACCGGTTGAAGAGATCGAAAAACTGGAAAACCAGCATTTCGACGAAATTACTAAAGCAGGGCTGAAAAATGTCAACTGATACTACTTTGTCTCAGGCGCACGCCCACGCGCATGATCATGGGCACCATGATGCAGGCGCCAATAAGATTTTTGGCTTCTGGATCTACCTGATGAGCGACTGCATTATCTTTGCATGTCTGTTTGCCACCTATGCCGTTCTGGTGAACGGCACCGCCGGCGGCCCAACGGGTAAGGATATTTTCGAACTGCCGTTCGTGTTGGTCGAAACCTTCCTGCTGTTGTTCAGTTCTATCACTTATGGCATGGCGGTTATCGCCATGAACAACAATAACCAGAGCAAGGTGTTGACCTGGCTTGCGCTGACTTTTCTGTTCGGCGCAGGCTTCATCGGGATGGAAATCTATGAATTTCACAAACTGATTGCTGAAGGCTATGGCCCGGACCGCAGCGGCTTTCTGTCAGCGTTCTTTACGCTGGTTGGCACGCACGGCCTGCACGTCACTTCAGGCCTTATCTGGATGGCAGTGATGATGTACCAGGTTTCCCGCCGCGGCCTGACCAGCACAAACCGCACCCGCCTGATGTGCCTGAGCTTGTTCTGGCACTTCCTGGATGTGGTTTGGATCTGTGTGTTCTCTGTAGTTTATCTGATGGGGGCGATGTAATGAGCCATACCAACGATCACGCTCTGCCCCACGGCAGCGTCAAAACCTATATGACAGGCTTTATCCTGTCTGTCATCCTGACCGTTATTCCCTTCTGGATGGTGATGAACGGCGGCGCGTCTCATGCCGCTATTCTTGGCGTGGTGCTGGTCACCGCAGTGGTACAGATTCTGGTGCATTTATCCTGCTTCCTGCATATGAATACCACCTCCGAAGGCGGCTGGAACCTGACAGCATTTATTTTTACTGTGCTGATCATTGCTATTCTGGTTGTCGGCTCAATCTGGATTATGTGGAACCTGAACCACAATATGATGCTTTCTTAAGAGCGGTAAACATGATTAAGCAATACCTGCAAGTTACAAAACCAGGAATTATTTTTGGGAATTTAATTTCTGTCATTGGAGGTTTTTTACTGGCCTCAAAAGGCAGTATTGACTATCCCCTGTTCCTGTACACCCTTGTAGGCGTATCGCTGGTGGTAGCGTCGGGTTGTGTATACAACAACGTTATCGACCGCGATATTGACCGCAAGATGGAGAGAACAAAGAATCGGGTGCTGGTTAAGGGCCTGATCTCTGCGAACGCATCACTGGTGTACGCTACCCTGCTGGGTATTGCTGGCTTCATGCTGCTGTGGTTTGGCGCTAACCCCTGGGCCTGCGGGCTGGGGGTGATGGGTTTTGTGGTCTATGTCGGCGTTTACAGCCTCTACATGAAGCGCAAATCCGTCTACGGCACGCTAATCGGAAGCCTTTCCGGCGCTGCGCCGCCGGTTATTGGCTACTGTGCAGTGACCAATGAGTTTGATACCGGCGCTCTGATTTTGCTGGCTATTTTTAGCCTGTGGCAGATGCCGCATTCTTATGCGATTGCCATCTTTCGCTTCAAGGATTATCAGGCCGCCAGTATCCCGGTTCTGCCCGTGGTAAAAGGGATTTCGGTTGCGAAAAACCACATCACGCTCTACATCGCAGCCTTTGCGGTCGCCACGCTGATGCTTTCACTTGGCGGCTATGCAGGCTACAAATACCTGATTGTCGGCGCAGCCGTCAGCGTATGGTGGCTTGGTATGGCGCTGTCGGGTTATAAGACGGAAAATGACCACGTGTGGGCGCGCAAGCTGTTCATTTTTTCTATCGTCGCCATCACTTCGTTAAGCGTCATGATGTCAGTAGACTTTATGGTGCCGGACTCGCATAAATTGCTGGCTTACGTTAGATAAGCCCCCCGTAACGGCAATGGGCATATTAGCGCCCGTCAGGGGTTAACAAACGGGCAGGAACGTGTTTCTGCCCGCCTTACGGCTCTCGGCCGATATAAATTTACCAACGTGTCGCCCGGCGCTTATCACAGGCCCTGGGCGTGCTGGCGCCTTTTTCTCGCCGTCTTTGTTGTAATATTTGCTAAAACAGCGGCCATTTACCCTTACCTGCCAGCGCACTACACTATGGGCCGCTTAACAGTTAACGCAATTTCAACCTTTCTGAGCGTGGTCCGTATGACTGTGCGAAAATAGCCGCACGGCGTTAAACCTCTGACTCACTATTATCGCCTGACGGCATTTTTACGGCGTCAGGTTCTGATAAGTTTTTATTGTCCGACTTTTCTTCCAGGAAATGAATGAACGATTACACGATGACGCCTGCTGAGCGTCGTGCAACTTGGGGGCTGGGAGCGGTCTTCTCATTACGCATGCTGGGCATGTTTATGGTCTTGCCCGTGCTCACCACCTGGGGAATGGCGCTGCAGGGCGCCAGTGAAACGCTTATCGGGCTGGCCATTGGTATTTACGGACTGACGCAGGCCGTATTTCAGATCCCATTCGGCCTCCTTTCTGACCGCATTGGCCGCAAGCCGCTCATTGTCGGCGGGCTGTTGATATTCGTACTCGGCAGCGTTATCGCCGCGCTCTCAGAGTCTATCTGGGGCGTTATACTTGGCCGCGCGTTACAGGGGTCAGGCGCCATCGCTGCGGCTGTTATGGCGCTGCTTTCTGACCTTACACGCGAGCAAAACCGCACCAAAGCAATGGCCTTTATTGGCGTAAGTTTTGGAATAACGTTTGCGCTGGCTATGGTGCTCGGCCCGATTGTAACCCAGGCTTTCGGCCTGCACGGCCTGTTCTGGATGATTGCATTACTTGCCGCGCTGGCAGTCATTATTACCCTTGTGTTGGTACCGGATGCCGGAGATCACCGCCTTAATCGCGAATCCGGTATGGTTAAAGGCTGTTTTCGCCAGGTGCTCGCTAACCCAAAACTGCTCAAGCTCAATTTCGGCATTATGTGTTTACACATTATGCTGATGTCCACGTTTGTGGCGCTGCCGACAGAACTGGCGCACGCAGGCCTGCCCGCAGTCAATCACTGGAAAGTCTACCTGTGCACCATGCTTCTCGCCTTTATTTCCGTCGTGCCGTTGATTATTTATGCCGAAGTAAAGCGCCGCATGAAGCGCGTTTTTGTAGGCTGCGTGGCGCTGCTGCTGGTTGCTGAAATTGTGCTGTGGGGTTCTGGCTCCGGCTTCTGGATGCTGGTCGCCGGCGTTCAGATCTTTTTTATCGCCTTTAATCTCATGGAGGCTATCCTGCCATCGCTTATCAGCAAAGAATCGCCGGCCGGATATAAAGGCACAGCAATGGGCGTTTACTCCACCAGCCAGTTTCTCGGCGTAGCTATTGGCGGTTCGCTCGGCGGCTGGCTGGCCGGGCATTACGATACCCAGGTCGTTTTCCTGTTCGGTACGTTTCTTGCCGCCGTCTGGTTATCTGTGAGCGTTACCATGCAGGAGCCGCCCTACGTCAGCAGCCTTCGCGTTGAACTGCCGCACACGGTACTGGACGACGTCACGCTTTCGCAGCGTCTGCTGGCCGCGCCCGGCGTTAGCGAGGCGATTGTGGTGCCGCAAGAACGCAGCGCCTATATAAAAATTGACAGCAAAGTGACAAACCGGTTTGAAATAGAGCAGCTTATTCAAAAGCATGCCTGAAAGGAGCCAGCCCTGACGCACGCCCGGGCTGGTAGAAATTAATCGCGGAAGTTGTTGAACTGGAAAGGCTGGCCCAGGTTGCCGCCGCGCACCAGCGCCATTACCGCCTGGAGATCGTCACGGGATTTACCCGTAACACGCACCTGTTCCCCCTGAATCTGCGCCTGCACTTTCAGCTTGCTGTCTTTAATCAGCTTAACGATTTTTTTTGCCTGCGCCGCATCAATGCCCTGTTTGAGCTTTGCATCCACACTCCAGTTTTTACCGCTGTGCTCAAACTCTGCCGGCACGTCCAGCGAACTGCCTTCAATATTACGCTTAAGCAATTTACCGCGCAGAATATCCAGTAGCTGATTAACCTGAAAATCAGACTCGCTCAGCACCTTAATGCTCTTGTTTTTTTCGTTGAATTCAAAGCTTGCGGTCACGCCGCGAAAATCGAAGCGGGTTTCCAGCTCGCGGGTGGCATTTTCCACCGCATTACGAACTTCCTGCAAATCGACTTCAGATACGATGTCAAAAGATGGCATATTTGGGTCTCCCTCTCTTTTTGTTGCGTTGCATAATACCCGCTGAGCCGCACAAAACAACCGGACAGGCGAGGAACGCGCCGACAACGTATACTATACGGCCTGTAACCGCTGACGTATCGGAACGCGAATGGCTATTTACCCCTCCAGCCCCCGCCCGTTGGCGCTATGTCCATACGCCTGATGTCATAAAGGCGGGGGAGGATCAATGAAAGTTACCGTACTGGGCTGTGGCGCTATCGGGCAACTCTGGCTGGCCGCGCTTGCCAGGCAAGGGCACGAACTTCAGGGGTGGCTACGCGCGCCGCAAACATTATGTCATGTGAATGTGACCGGCGCCAACGGCATGAGATTCCAACAAGACTTGCCTGCCAACAGCCGTGAATTTCTGGCAAACAGCGATCTGCTGCTGGTCACGCTTAAAGCGTTCCAGGTTTCCCTCGCAGTTAAGCAACTCGCCGCTACGCTGAACGCCTCATGCCCCGTGTTGCTGATGCATAACGGTATGGGAACGGTCGAAGAATTACATGCTCTGCGCCAGCCGCTCATTCTCGGCGTAACCACTCAGGCCGCACGCCGGGAGGGCAGCGCGATAATACACGTTGCATCCGGCATAACCCATATCGGGCCGGGCAATGAAGCCGGACACGCTCACGGCGGGCTTGCCGGCCCGCTACAGCATGCGCTGCCAGACGTGACCTGGCATGACAATATCAGCGCCGCTAGCTGGCGTAAACTGGCGGCCAACTGTGTTATTAACCCGATGACTGCCGTGTTCAACTGCCCTAACGGAGAATTACGCAACCGGGCCTGCGATGTCAAAACGGTCTGTAACGAGGTGGCGCGCGTTATGCAACGTGAAGGCCACCCCGTCACCGCAGACGACCTGTTAAATTATGTCTGGCGCGTGGTGGACAGCACCGCTGAAAATATCTCATCCATGCTCCAGGACGTGCGTTCGCAACGGCATACGGAAATTGATTATATCACCGGTTACCTGCTACGCCGCGCTCGCGCTCACGGCCTGAGCGCACCGGCTAACGCCCGTTTGTATGAACAGATAAAACGAAAAGAGCGAGCTAACGCCCGCATCAACGCGGCTTGCTCCCCCCTGCGGAAGTAAGACAATCAAAACCGTTGCCATAACTGGCCGGCGGGTTAACGGCAGTTACATCGTTATCGCGCGGTTGGACAGTGTTCAGGCGAAAATTTAACTGCCTGTCGCCGGTGCTGGAAAAGCAAAGCGAGGCGACATACGGGCATCACGCCAGCCACGATTATTACCAGGGTAATAACGCGTGGGCGCCGACGCAGGGGTATAACGGCCCCACTCCGGCGTAGCGCCACGTTTTTTTTAAACACAGTACCCCTTTTTCGTCTAACGGGTACTCACAGGAGGTATTGCTGACGGAGCGACCCGGGCGCATGCTGCTTACATAAACGGGGCGCGGCCCAGTGAACGGCGTTTAGTCTTCCTGTTTCGCAGCACGGATTTTCACCCTGGCGCGAAAAAACAAAACTATATTTCCACTTCCAGTATCTCCGCCCGGGCTGATTTGCCGTTTGTTAGCCAAACGCAATACGGAGTATGCTGTGCGGGCAACCCTTCAGCTTTACCGCCCCGCTTAAGTCTGAAACGGCTCTCTACGCAAGCGCCGGATATATTATACAGACCACCATGCCAGGGCTGGCGGCGTCTGCGTTATCAATCAATGAGGTCAGTCATGCAACGAATCGTTATACCTGCCCACTACGTGCATACGCGCACTACGCCTTTCTGGACAAAAGACACTGCGCCCCCCTCTATCTGGCAGCGACACCTGGATGCGGGCACGCGCCAGGGCGTTTACCCACGCCTGAGCGTTATGCAGGGAGCGATACGCTATTATGGCTATGCAGATGAAACCAGCGCCGAACCTGTCGATACGCTGACCATTGAAGCCGGGCAGTTTGGCGTTTTCCCGCCTGAAAAATGGCACCGCATTGAGGCCCTGACCGACGATACGCTGTTTAACGTTGATTTTTATGTCGACCCGGCCATCCTCACCGAATAAAGGAGCGTCATCATGACCGATGAAAATAAAGGCTATGCGCTGGAGCTGACCGACATCGGCACCCGGCAAAAACAGGAAAAAGTTTATCTCAAGCCCATGTCGCTTTATATCCCGGAAGCTGGCGCAAAAGCGGTAGCCGAGCTGATAGACGGCCTGCCCGGCGCAGGCGAAAAGGGCGTCACGCTGACGGTCACTAATAAAAACAACGGGGTATCCGTTGATAAAACGTTTACCTCGCTAACCGCCTTGACCGATAAAACCACGGCCGCCGACGCCGTAAAAGATCTGATCAATATCGTACGCGGCTACGATACAGATGAAGATACCAACGTCTGCGGCTGGTAAAACCGCACTGCCGGGACACGGACTCCCGGCCTGCCGCCGTTAAGGCTATTTATCCCCGGCGCCCAGTTCCAGGCTTAAATCCCGCGCGGCCTTAAGGCTTAAAAATTCCATCATGGACATAGCGGCATTATTGCTCTGGCCTGCGCTTGCGCCGGTCACGACCTGCGGCACCCAGTTACCTTTGTAATTCTCCATTGCTGAGGCAAAACGGTCTACTGAATGCTTATAGGCTTCCAGCTTCTGGCTAAGGGCGCCATCGGCCTCCATCATTTTGCGCTTATAGGTGGCATCCGCTTCGGCGCGCAATAGCTGGGCATCCCTGTACAATGAGGCGGTCACTTTCTCCTGTTCCGCCACTTCGCGCTTCTTATTGGCTTCAATGATGGCCACATCTTTATCCCGCTGCGCCTCTATTTTCTGAATTTCCGCGATCTTACGCGCATTTTCCGTCTCTTCGGCAGCGCTGGTTTTTGCCTTCCACTCGGCCTCTGTCGCCTCAGCCTTCCCTTTCTCTTCTGAGGTCTTTCTGTCCTGTTCGGCTTTTTTCGCATTCAGGGTCGCAACCTGAATATCCGACGCCGCGGCGAACAGCGCATCCACACGCTGCTGCACTTTAGGTGAATAGGAGATATTGTTGGTGGTGAAATTTGACAGCGACATGCCGTATTTCGTTAACACCGACTCTTCCTGACGCTGTAGCCCACCCGGCGATCCCGTGTCGCGAATAGGTTCGGCCACTTTGACCATTTTCACTTCTTTGGTGAATTCATCTTCCATACGCACATCTTTCGTCACCACATCATAAAGTCCGTTACGAGCCTGATCTTCAATCAGCTTAGGCAGTTCCGCACGCCTTGACATAAAGCTCTCAATCGACGACATCAGCGGGCCGGACATATAAATAGAACGCTCTACCGTTTTTTCAATCAAACCTTTCATCACATTATTATGTGTTGAAAACATCTTATGCAGCGTTTTTATCTTTTCCTGCTCTAAAGGATAATCATAGCGAATAGATCCGCTAATCCAGGCTTCGCCGCCGTCGTTAAAAGTGATTTTTAAAGCGTCATCCTCTTCAGCTTTATAGGCCGAAACCTGAGACGGATCGTTAGGATCGACCGGCTGGTTAAATTCCAGCACACCGGAACGCGGGTAATAGGTCACAATCCCAAATAGCTGAACCTTAAGCCCAGGTTCAGTATGTATAGTTAATTTTCCGGACAGCGGCGACTGAATAACGCATATATAACCTGCCGGCACGTTCTCAAACAGCGCCGTGGAACTATAGAGACTGCCCGCCATTGCTGCCAGTAGCACAGCCGCTCCCACCTTTTTTTTAAGAGAGATATTTTTAAAATCCATATCAATGTCCTTATTTAATAGTTAAACTCCATTACTCCTTCGTAATATAAATAAAAGCGTTTCTGGAGAATAAATAGCCAATAAAACAGTTGATAATATTACATTAATGAAAGTGAATAGCTTCAGAAAAATCGCAGAAATGAGACGGGTTATACGGTTAAAATAAATAATCAGAAAAAAACCAATAAATCTTACGAATAACAATTCCTGTAAATTACGTAATAACGGCATCCCGTTATAAAAAAGTTATTCCTCAGGCAATGTCGGGACTGAAAGAGGCAGAAATAAGCGTCGCGCGGAGAATATTCGCCGGGAACCGCGTCTGCGGCCCCGGCGATAAAAGTTCGATTACGGGCGGTATACTTTCACGTTGGTAAACCCCTGCTCGCGCAGATACAACGCCTGTAAGCGGCTCATAACGCCACGCTCACACCACAGCAGCCAGGTCTTGCTCTGATCAAGTTCGCCAAACTGCGTACTGAGTTTATAAAACGGCAGCGAAACCACCTGTACGCCATCAATAACCAGCGGCTTTTCATCCTGTTCATCAACAGAACGGATGTCCAGTATTACGTCATCGGCGCCAAAGCCATTCACGGTTTCCACTTCCACCACATCCTGCGCGGTCTGCTGAGCAATTTCACGAATATCGAGATTATTCGCCTGCGCGACCACCTGCTCCAGAATGCTGAAATCAAATTTCTGCTCTTCCGCTTCAATACGCGCTTTTACTGCCTTCACCGTTGGGCTTTTGGAAATCACGCCGCAGTACTCAGGCATCGTACGGGCAAAATCTTCCGTGCCGATCTTACGCGCCAGACTGATGATATGTTCTTTGTCATAAGCAATCAGCGGACGCAGAATCAGCGTATCGCAAACATTATCAATCAGACGCAGGTTGGTCAGCGTCTGGCTGGACACCTGGCCCAACGCCTCGCCGGTCACCAGCGCCTGCACGCCATAGCGTTCAGCCACTTTCGACGCTGCGCGCACCATCATGCGTTTAAGCGCCACGCCCATCTGGCCGTCGTCAATTTTTTCCAGGATTTCACCAACGACAGGTTCAAAATTGATCGCCACAAAACGCACGCGGTGCGAACTGCCGTAGCGGCTCCATAAATAATGCGCCGCCTGCCGCACGCCAATTTCGTGCGCCGCGCCGCCAAGATTAAAAAAGCAGTAGTGTACGCGGCAGCCGCGGCGCATCAGCATATAGCTGGAGACGCCGGAGTCAAATCCGCCGGAAATCAGCGACAGCACATCTTCCTGCGTGCCGATGGGGAAACCGCCAATACCTTCGTGGCGATCTTTCACTAACAGCAGGCGATCGTTTTCAATTTCCAGATTAACGGTCACCTCGGGGCGCGTCAGTTTCACCTTCGCGGATTCAATATGCTGGTTCAGGCCGCTGCCTACATAGCGTTCCACCTCAATAGAGGTAAAAGCATGCTTTCCCCGGCGTTTTACGCGTACACAAAACGTTTTCCCTTCCAGCCGATCGCGATAAAGCGCCAGCGCCTGTTCGAAAATATCGTGTACAGAACTATAGGATGTATCTTCCACGTCGAGAATATGATGAATGCCGGGAATACGCGTCAGCGCGTCACGAATGGCCGGGCGCTGCGCTTCATCTCTGGCGCGCACTTCGATGTGATCCCAGTGGCGGACCACGGCCAGGCTCTCATCAAAGGGTTTCAGTACATTGCGGATATTCCCGGTCAGAATTTTTATAAAGCGTAAACGAACAGACTGGCTTTTAATTGTGATTTCCGGGAACAATTTAATGATAAACTTCATGGCGACTAGTAAAGGTTCGTTGGTCAGCCATGTCTACAATGATCGCTGGCTGAAAAAAGTAGTAGTACACAGGCCAGAAAAGCGTACCTGCATCCGGGACGCGCAAGTATATCACCATCCCTGTGAGACTGCTCACATAACGACAGGCACCGCCCTGCGTTCATTCAGGACGCGACATATCGCCGTTAAACAGTACGCGGCGTTTGCCTCACAGCCACGCTCAACAGGCGCAGGCCCGCGCGGCGAAAGAATGAAGGGGGATGTTTGAATATCATTTTATCTCCGTTACCATGACGGATTCGCGAAAACGACAGCACAGAGCCATCATGCCGAAAAAGAAAGAAAGCCCGGCCAGCTTCGAGAAAGCGCTTGCGGAGCTGGAGCAGATTGTCAACCGTCTTGAAGGCGGCGATCTCCCCCTGGAAGAAGCCCTGAACGAATTCGAACGCGGCGTGCAGCTTGCGCGCGAGGGACAGGCGAAATTGCAGCAGGCGGAGCAGCGCGTACAAATTCTCCTTAGTGACAGCGAAGAGGCGTCGCTGACGCCCTTCACGCCGGACGCCCAGTAATGAATTTTGTCGCTTTAATGCAGGCCCGCGCCGAGCGGGTCAATCAGGCGTTGCTCCGCTTTATCACGCCGCATGCCCTTCAGAATACACGCGTTGTTGACGCCATGCAGTACGGCGCGCTGCTGGGCGGCAAGCGGCTGCGCCCGTTTCTGGTTTACGCAACGGGCGAAATGTTTGGCGTAGAGCTACAAACGCTGGATATCCCCGCCGCTGCCGTAGAGTGCATTCACGCCTACTCGCTGATTCACGACGACCTGCCCGCGATGGATGATGATGCGCTGCGCCGCGGCCAGCCCACATGCCATATAAAATTTGGCGAAGCTCACGCCATTCTTGCCGGCGACGCTCTACAAACGCTGGCATTTTCTATACTAAGTAACGCCCCTATGTCCGGTGTAGAAATTCAACAGCGTCTGGCCATGATTTCCGAACTGGCTCAGGCCAGCGGCATTGCAGGCATGTGCGGGGGGCAGGCGCTGGATCTGGCAGCCGAGGGCCAGCGCATTACCCTGGAGATGCTTGAGCGTATTCATTCGCTGAAAACCGGCGCGCTCATTCGCGCCGCGGTGCGCCTGGGCGCGCTGAGCGCAGGCGACAAAGGGCGCCGTGCAATGCCCCTGCTGGATATTTATGCAAATAATATCGGGCTGGCATTTCAGGTGCAGGACGACATTCTTGACGTAGTGGGCGATACCGCCACCACGGGTAAAAGCCAGGGACGCGATATGCAGCTTGGTAAAAGCACCTACCCGGCGCTGCTGGGGCTGGAGCAGGCCCGGAAAAAGGCCCAGGATCTGTGCGCAACGGCGCTGGAAGCGCTTGGCGAGCTGCAACAGACCGCTCTGGATACTTCAGCGCTGGAAGCGCTGGCGCATTACATTATCAAGCGTGATAAATAAAATATACATAACGAGTTCCCGATGAGTTTTGACAACGCCAAATACCCAACGCTGGCCCTGGTTGAATCAACCCAGGAGTTGCGTCTGCTGCCCAAAGAGAGCCTGACGAAGCTGTGCGACGAGCTGCGTCGCTATCTGCTGGACAGCGTCAGCCGCTCCAGCGGACACTTTGCCTCCGGCCTTGGCACGATTGAATTGACCGTCGCGCTGCACTACGTCTATAACACGCCGTTCGACAGACTGATCTGGGACGTCGGCCATCAGGCCTATCCGCACAAAATTCTCACCGGTCGCCGCGACAGAATAGGCACTATCCGCCAGAAAGGCGGCCTGCACCCGTTCCCGTGGCGCGGCGAAAGCGAATACGATGTGCTGAGCGTCGGCCACTCATCCACCTCCATCAGCGCCGGTATCGGCATTGCCGTGGCGGCGGAAAAAGAGGGAAAAGACAGGCGCACCGTATGCGTTATCGGCGACGGCGCCATTACTGCCGGTATGGCGTTCGAGGCCATGAACCACGCAGGGGATATCCGCCCGGATATGCTGGTTATCCTCAACGACAACGAAATGTCGATTTCCGAGAACGTCGGCGCGCTCAATAACCACCTGGCGCAGCTACTTTCCGGCAAGCTCTACTCCAGCCTGCGCGAAGGCGGCAAAAAAGTCTTCTCTGGCGTTCCCCCGATTCGCGAACTGCTCAAACGCACCGAAGAGCACATCAAAGGTATGGTGGTGCCGGGTACGCTGTTTGAAGAACTGGGCTTTAATTACATTGGCCCGGTGGACGGCCACGACGTGCTGGCGCTTGTCAGTACGCTTAAAAATATGCGCGATCTGAAAGGCCCGCAGTTCCTGCACGTCATGACTAAAAAGGGTCGCGGCTACGAGCCTGCAGAGAAAGATCCCATCACCTTCCACGCCGTGCCGAAGTTCGATCCGAGCAGAGGCCTGTTGCCGAAATCCAGCGGCGGCCCGCCGACCTACTCAAAAATCTTTGGCGACTGGCTGTGCGACGTAGCTGAGCGCGACGAAAAATTAATGGCTATCACCCCGGCCATGCGTGAAGGTTCCGGAATGGTGGAATTTTCACGCCGATACCCCGATCGCTATTTTGATGTAGCCATTGCCGAGCAGCACGCCGTCACCTTTGCCGCAGGCCTCGCCATCGGCGGCTACAGGCCGGTAGTGGCTATTTACTCTACGTTCCTGCAACGCGCCTACGATCAGGTGATTCATGATGTGGCTATCCAGAAGCTGCCCGTGCTGTTCGCTATCGACCGCGCAGGTATCGTCGGCGCTGACGGCCAGACTCACCAGGGCGCGTTCGATCTCAGCTTCCTGCGCTGCATCCCGGATATGGTCATTATGACGCCCAGCGACGAGAATGAATGTCGCCAGATGCTGTGGACTGGTTACCAGTACAAACAAGGCCCCTGTGCCGTACGCTACCCGCGCGGTAGCGGAACCGGCGCCGCGTTGACGCCGCTGGAAGCTCTGCCCATTGGCAAAGGCGTTATCAAACGCGAGGGCGAAAAGCTGGCTATTCTGAACTTTGGCACGCTGCTGCCACAGGCGCAGGCAGTAGCCGAGCGCATGAATGCGACGCTTGTGGACATGCGTTTTGTAAAACCGCTGGATGATGCGCTGGTACTTGCGTTGGCCGCGCGCCATGACGCGCTGGTAACCCTTGAGGAAAATGCCGTGATGGGCGGCGCGGGCAGCGGCGTTAACGAACTGCTGATGGCCCACCGCCGTACGGTGCCCGTACTTAATATTGGCCTGCCGGACCGCTTTATCGCGCAGGGCACACAGGAAGAAGCGCGCGCCGATGTCGGCCTGAGCGCAGACGCTATGGAAACGCGTATCCGCGCCTGGCTTGCCTGATTTTCCTTTTCGCTCCTGCTTAGGTTGTTAATCAACTTCGACAGGTGCGAATAAAAGGCGCTCCCATCCTTCAGGAAAAGCGCATATCGCCATCCTGACCGGGCCTGTATCCTCCCTGGCATACCGGGCTAACCATGCCCGGTCGCCGCCTGAAAGAGCAGCCCCCTTCATAAAAAACCTGAAGGACGTAATGCCAGTCAGCCAAACGCGCTTTTAGCCTGTATGGGAGGGCTGACGCCCGCTAAAACCGGCAAACCGCAGGCGAAGGCGAGGAGCGCGCGCCGGGATGGCGGGCTAAGGCGAGACGGGAGGACGGGCGGCGAGCGCGCCGCAATAAGGGAGGCGTCAGGGTTATCGCCAGCCAGACGATTTATCGCAGGGGCTGTCCCGCGTCTGGATACTGCGCCCAATTGACGACGGCCTGATTCCACCGGGCATATATGATGTTTATTCGTTGCAAATTCATCGCCGCAATTACGGCATACCGCTTCGCCGGTTCCGGCGAAGCGCGCAACATTCCACACTGTAAGAATACGCGTTATGTCGGCAAAATTGTCTCTGTTAGCATCGCTATTAAGTCTCAGTATGCCTTTCTTACCAGAGAACGTTTATCGCGTCATACAGGCCGTTGCCAACAAACTGCTGCATGAAAAAGAGCGCTGGCGCCCTTTTTCATCAACAAAATCAATTCATCAACCCGATTGGCCAGTGATAGCTTATCAGCCAGATAAGCCCTGCCGACAGCACGCCGGCGATGATGTCATCAACCATAATCCCCATGCCGCCGTGAATATTTCTGTCAAACCAGCGGATTGGCCACGGCTTCCACATATCCAGAATACGGAAAATCACAAAGCCTGCCGCCACCCAGCGCCAGTCATTAACCGGAATCGCCATAAGCGTAATCCACATGCCGATAAATTCATCCCAGACGATACTGCCGTGATCGTGCACCTTCATATCCTTCGCCGTGCGGTGACAGATATAAACGCCAAGGCAGATACCGAACATCACGACCAGGGAATAAAGCTGCCACGGTAAAAAAGTCAACAACCACCAGAAAGGGATAGCCGCCAGCGAGCCCGCTGTGCCCGGCACCACCGGGCTAAGCCCGCTGCCAAAGCCGGTTGCCAGCAAATGCCAGGGGTTGCGCATATTAAGGCGGCGTTTCGCCTGCGCGCTACTGCTCTGTAAAGTGGTCATAGCCTTTCAGTTCCACGGTTACCGGTTTATCGTCCATGCTGTAATTCAGACCGCCCGCCGCCGTTATCCGGCCAATACAGCGCCAGTCTACGCCAAGGTTGCCCAACGCCACGTCCAGCGCGCCGCGGTTACGCTCCGGCACGGTGAAGCAAAGTTCGTAATCCTCTCCCCCGGCCAGCGCCCAGTTGAGGGCCTGCTCGTGCGATACGCAGGCCGTCAGCGTCCCCGACAGCGGCAGCCGCGACAGTTCAATTCGCGCGCCGCAGCCGCTGGCCTTTAAAATATGACCAAGATCCGACGCCAGGCCATCGGAAAGATCGATAGCGCTGCTGGCCAGGCCGCGCAGCGCCTGCCCCTGCAATATTCGCGGCGTCGGATGCAGATGGCGGCTAATAAGATACTCAGCCTGCCTGCTGTCGCAGACCTGCAATTTCTGTTGCAATATCGCCAGCCCCGCTGCGCTGTCGCCCAGCGTGCCTGTAACGTAAATCCAGTCCCCCGGCTGTGCGCCGCTGCGCCTGAGCGCGCGCCCAACTGGCACAAAACCGTGGATCCCAAGCGTCATCGACAGCGGGCCGCGCGTGGTATCGCCGCCGATCAGTTGCATATCATAATAGCTAAGGCGTTCAAACAAACTGTCGCTAAAGGCCTCCAGCCAGCTCTCATTTACCTCAGGCAGCGTCAGAGACAGCGTCAGCCACGCAGGATCGGCCCCCATAGCAGCCAAATCGCTGAGGTTTACCGCCAGCGCTTTGCAGGCCAGATCGCGCGGATCGATATCCGCCAGAAAGTGGATACCCGATACCAGCGTATCTGTACTTATCGCCAGCCACTGCTTATCAGGCACGGCCAGGAGCGCGCAGTCATCACCAATACCGGTAACCACGTCGCGCCGGGCATTAGGAAAGCGGTCAAAGTAGCGGGAAATCAGCGAAAACTCACCGTTTGGCATAAGCGTGCGCCTCTGGCTGAAACAGAAGAAAAGAAGGCCGGCTAATCCGGCCTCAGGCGTTATTTTTTGCGGGGGCGAATATGCGGCGCAGCCTTGTCCAGCACACCGTTGACGAACTTGTGGCTGTCTTCTGCGCCAAAGGTTTTCGCAAGCTCGATCCCTTCGTTGATAGCCACTTTATAAGGCACATCGTCACGCTTTGCCAGCTCATACAGCGCAACGCGCAGCACCGCTTTTTCTACCTGTCCCAGTTCTTCAAGCTGGCGCGACAGGTATGGCGACATCAGATCGTCGAGATACTTGCTGTTGGTCGCCACTCCGCAGAGCAGTTCACGAAAGTAGGCAACGTCAACGTCTTTGACGTCCTGTTCCGCCAGAAACTGGTATTCAACATCGGCAATATCGTTCCCGGATAACTGCCAGGAGTAAAGCGCCTGAACGGCACACTCACGGGCGCGGCGGCGAGCAGCAGGTTTCACAGAATTCCCCTTACTATTTTCAAGCCCTGATGGCTTTCAGTACATTAATCATTTCCAGCGCGGTCAGTGCAGCTTCCGCACCTTTATTACCCGCTTTCGTGCCGGCGCGTTCAATAGCCTGCTCAATACTTTCGGTAGTCAGCACGCCAAAGGCAACCGGGATTTCACTATCCTGCGCTACGTTAGCCAGGCCGTTGCTGGCGCCGCCTGCAACGTATTCAAAGTGGGCAGTCCCCCCACGAATGACCGTGCCCAGCGCGATAACCGCGTCATACTTACCGGTTTTCGCCAGCGCGCCTGCGGCCAGCGGCAGTTCATATGCTCCCGGCACCCACACCACGGTAATATTGTCGTCTTTCACCTGACCAATACGCTTAAGGGCGTCAATCGCGCCTTCCAGCAGGCTGTCATTGATAAAGTTATTAAAACGCGCGATGGTGATGGCGACGCGAGCGTCAGGAGCGGCTACGTTAGCTTCAATAATATTCATACGTAATCCTTAAAAGGGTTCAGTTAGCCCCGCAGGGGGGCGGATTCTACCATAATCTTTTGCACGCTGCTTACGGTTTTCGCCGCCGCACGCAGGCCTTGCGTAACCGCTCAGTCGTATGCAGGCGTTAGCGTAACGCGCAGATCCGGCCCCACGCGACGCACGTCGCTAAAAGTCAACCGGGGCGCGTCAGCAAGGCGTTCAAGCCCCGGCAACTGGCACAAACCGCGGGCGTCGTTGCCCAAAAGCATCGGCGCCATATACACCAGTAATTCATCCACCAGCCCCGCCTGTAACAGCGCGCCGGCAAGGCCTGCGCCAGCTTCCACCCACACCGAATTTACCTGACGCTTCCCCAATACCATCATCAGGGCAACCAGATCCAGTTGGCCGCCGCGTTCCGGCAATAGCAGTTGCTCCACGCCTTCAGGCCAGCGCTGCGCATCGGCCTGCGCGCGCGCAAGCCAGGTCTCGCCTGGCTGGTGAATCAGCCGGTGCTGCGGCGTAACACGGTTGCGGCTGTCGACCACCACGCGCACAGGCTGGCGTAGCGCCTGCTGCGGGTAACGCGCGCGAGTCCCTTCATCAAGCTCGCTCCAGCGCACCGTCAAGGCCGGATCGTCTGCCAGCACGGTGGCGCCGCTGCTGAGGATGGCGGCGCTTTGCGCGCGCAGGCGCTGTACATCACGGCGCGATTCAGGCGACGTTATCCACTGGCTTTCGCCGCTGGACATGGCGGTGCGCCCGTCAACAGACGCGCCCATTTTCACCTGTATCCACGGAAACCCGGTACGCATGCGTTTAAGAAATCCGCGATTGAGCGCCTCAGCCTCCTCCATCATTAACCCGTGGCTTACGGCAATACCTTTTTCGCTCAGGCGACGCAGGCCACGCCCGGCCACCAGGGGGTTAGGGTCCTGCATTGCGGCTACAACGCGGCTGACGCCTGCGTCAATTAACGCCTCGCAGCACGGCGGCGTACGCCCGTGGTGGCTGCATGGCTCAAGCGTGACATACGCCGTCGCGCCGCGGGCTTTATCGCCCGCCATACGCAGCGCATGCACCTCCGCATGCGGCTCCCCGGCGCGGTAGTGAAAGCCTTCACCGACAATCTCGCCGTCGCGCGCAATCACGCAGCCTACGTTAGGGTTAGGGTGAGTGGTAAAACGGCCGCGGCGCGCGAGCTGTAACGCACGCGCCATATAGATTTCATCCTGCATAGGTGTTAATCCTGTAAACGGGCAATCTCTTCGCCGAATTCGCGGATATCTTCAAAACTACGGTAAACCGAGGCAAAACGAATATAGGCGACTTTATCGAGTTTTTTAAGCTGCTCCATCACCAGGTTACCAATCTGCTTGCTGGGTACTTCACGCTCACCTGTGGCGCGCAACTGGGACTTGATATGGTTAAGCGCCATTTCCACATCGTCGGCGCTGACCGGGCGCTTTTCCAGCGCCCTGAGCATACCGCTACGCAGTTTGTCTTCATTAAACGGCTCGCGGATATCGTTACTCTTTATCACGCGCGGCATCACCAGTTCGGCCACTTCAAATGTGGTAAAGCGTTCGTGGCAAACCAGGCACTGGCGACGGCGACGCACCGATGAGCCTTCTCCAACCAGACGAGAATCAATGACTTTGGTATCCCCGGCCTGACAAAATGGGCAATGCATAGCGTTACCTGAAATAAAATTAAACGGTACTTAGTTTACTCCCGAACCGGCGGGACTACAAAACACCGCACGCTTTGAGATAAAGAAACAAGGCATTATCCTTAACCGGTATCCATTCACTGAACCCAGGAAGACATTTATCATGGCAAGGCAAAAAGTGATGTTTTTTCTGGCAGGCGGACTGCTGACTTCTGCCGCCTGCGCCGCGCAGGCGGCAGAAGTCGGCCAGGTCGCCCGGCAGGTCAACGCGCTAAATCAACAGATGGAGCAGCTTAGCCAGCAGGCTATTAAGCTAAAACAGCAAAACGCGCTAAACGCAAAATCCACCACTGGCGTCTATCTGCTACCCGGCTCACAAACGCCGGCACAGTTGAAAAGCCAGTTAGGTATGCTGCAAATGTCGTTAACTCATCTCACCGCCGTTGCGAACGGCGCCCGTGCAACGCTGAATATCCAGGGCGATAACAGTGGACCGCTGCCCGCCTTCACCGCGCAGGTGGTCTGGGGGCAGATTACCGGCACAACCGACAGCTACGACGAAGTGAATACGCACTCGCTTACGGTTAGCGCGCCAGCAAGCATTCTGGTACCCAGCGATGTCGCTATCCCGCTGGACATGCCGGGCATCCAGCCCGGTCAGTTGGGCTTTGTACGCATTCACGCCATCCAGCCAACGGATGCCAACTGGCAAGCCCCGCCACGTTCCCCTTTCAGCCAGTAATGGCCCTCTTCGCACCTGCGGGTGCGAAGCCTTCCGGCCGCCGGTTCCCATCGCCCTGAACCTGAACAAATTCAGCAAAAGCGGTAGAAGCGCGCCGTTTTGTCATTCACAGCCGTGAACGCAATCGATCACTTACGTAATATTTTGTGAACAGAGGCAGTCGCGTAAAAGGAATTTCTATCGGCGTTGCCTGGGGCTATCCTCTGCGTTAACGACGTAAAACGCAGGTTTTTATAACCCGGGCCAGCCGGTTAATTATTCAATACAGTGGCAACTTATTAAAAAAATGATGTTATCGGCTGGCGCGGCAATCGCTGATTAGACGTGAGATAAATACAAGGTATCCGTGAGATAATTATGGGACGTTAGGGGAACATGAGGGATTTCATGGTAGGGTTTTCTGTAAAAACGTTTCAATACTTGAAACTCGCTACGGACTCACAATTTCGAGCCGGAGCGAGTTAAAGTGAGTTCGCCGATACGCTAGGAATCTTGTCGCGAATGGTCGGCATTCATGTGTTCAATTTCATCCCGAATCCAGTCATCAGGGCCAATTTCTCGGTAGCCCGGAAGGTTAAATCTATCACGTAAATGCATTATTCTTTCTTGAATATCATCAAGAATACCAGCCATATACCCTGCATGCACGATTCCAGAAGTTTCTGTATCGTCTGCAAGTGTTGAAAACCCATTGTTGATGCTCATTAAAGCTGAAAAGGCACCAACTTGTAAGCCAGCAATTTCTTGCTTGATATGGACTATTTTTTCTTCCGGTGTTTCACGTTGTACCCTAACGCGAAATTTATCTTCAAGTTCTGTTTTTTCATCAATTAAACGATGTACCTTTGCTTTTTGTTCGGCAAGAGATTGGCGGTTAATTTCAAGGTCGGTTTGTAAGTCGGCTTTCTCTTTTTCATGCTTCGAAATCAACTCTTCTGCCAGCTCGACAAATGCAGCTTTATCACCTTCTTTTGCCACCTCGATAAGGGCACTTTTCTGATCGTCCGGCAGACGGCGGAACTGGCGTAATTCGCGGTAGCCGATACCCATGCGGGACATGGATTCAAGAGCTTCTTCACCGAAGGCGGTAAGGTTGGCAATATCCAAATCTGCCTTATCAACGGATATTCCTAGAACATTACAAAACTCATCCCATGTGCCCGAAAACTCCGAACCGTTCGGTGCCTTCTTGCCCTTTAGATTGCGATACAGCTTATTTTCTTTAACAAATGCCAGTTTAGAAGTCCGAACCGTTCGGGAAAATTGCTCAAATGCATCAGCCATCTGTGCCTGGCCTAGTAACTGGTTCAGCAGATCACGTTCGTCATTCATCTGGCTGCTGACAGTAGTCATCAGGTTCTGGGTGGCTTCCAGTTTAGGGTTTAGCGTCACGTCAGGAAGTAAGTTAGGTGTTGGTGATTTTTTTCTAGCCATGAGGTGTACCTATTTTGTTCAGTGAAAAAGTTAGTTCGTTGAGGGGATACCACGTTTATACAGTTCGCGACGCAACAAACGTTTAATCCACCCAGCTTTATTGTCATCGCCATCCTCTTTCATTGCCTTGGATAGACGCTCAGAAAGTTCAGCATCAAGTCGAAGCTGTACCACCAGGCGCTCCATCGGTTTCTCTTGAGTTGATACGGTGTTCCGACGGTATGTGGCAAATATCATTTCAAAATTCCTCGGTTTATTAATTCCTTACGTAATGTTCGCTTCATCCATCCAGCTATAGAGTCGTCACCATCCTGCTTTCTCGCCTCTTCAATGGCGTCTCTTAGCTCATTATCTAAACGTAACTGGAATGGTGCGCTGGCCTTCTTTGTACTCTTTTGTGTTGACATGTGAATTGTACCTAATTACATTTAAGTTGTCATTTGATTGTATATCACATCGAATGACAAAAACAACAAGGCCCGACTGTGCGGGAACACAAGCCGGGCCTCTGACCACCACCGTTAATAAGGCTAACGACAATGGCTACAAACAAGTTTAACCATTCCAGCACAACAAACCAAGTTGGTGTGAGCAGTTCACTCTTGAGTAACCGGAGGGCTGCAAAATGAAAGCTACCGCTAATTTCAGAGCCTGCCCTCATGAGTCTCAGGGAACATCATGTGACATTCTGTTCATTAATGTGGATGCACCAAGCAATGAAATATGGGAAGCGGCAAGCAGTCGTCTTGATGCTGTCCGTCGCTTGAATGATGAACTGGCCGCCGCTTCTGGCGAGAAGGCAAGCCAGACATCTCTGGCTTTAGTCAACAGTATATTGTTGTCAGACGTGACCGCGATGGTTGATTTGCTGGGTGACAGGCTGTGTAAGCATGAATGATTAGTTAGATGCCATAATAATCTCCCCACCACAGCCCCTCTGTCGAGGGGCTTCTTTATATCTAAAGTACGTTAAAAAACATCCTCACCCCAAAGTCATATTCTTAATTCACGTTAGCAACCAGCGCTCAAATGCTCTGTAAGCCGTTTTGAGGTGCTATTGGTACATGTTCCAGTTTGTTACCAGTGAGGCACCTCATAAAGCTTTATAAAGGCTTTTTTGCGCACATCTTTACCGTTACCGGGGGGTGATTATGATTACAAGAGAGGGACTGTACGCTTCATCTGATACTTTGGGGGCAATGGGCGACGCTATCGAAGCGCTTTTAATAGACAGGGGGAATTCACAGCAACAGTCCTGCGGTGCAGCTAATCGTATTGTTGTGGGTATCTCGGACAGGCTTGGTGGTTGTCAGGGGTATATGCCAGAGCACCGTGAAAAAGCGCCTAAAGCCGTTTGCTTCCTGCATGAGCTGACTGAATCTATTGAGCAGGCATTAGAAACCATACCTTACTTTTGTTCACAGGCCGAAATACTCTCTCCCGCTATCACTGAGTGTCTCAGAAAAACGTTTTCCGGGGGGAATATTTATATCCCTATGGGGGCATCAAAGAACACCTTCGACAGGAATGCAAAAGTACTGGCTGATTTCTATCAGGGTACTTCTATCTTTGAATTATCTAAAAAACACAGGCGTTCCATTCAGTACATTTATCAGATTATTGCCGCCGAACGTAAGAAAAACAAAGCACAGCGCGATATGAAACAAGGGCAAATTTAAAATGACAGATATCAATATTGGTAACTGGAGAACAGTTGAGATATTCCGGGCGGGAACACATACCGCGATGGCGGGACAGGAAATAAGCTTTTCCGGCGAGGATATCGACAACATGGCTGCGGCCTATAACGGTTATCGCCGCGCGGGTTATGGTGCGCCGCTGTGTCTGGGGCATCCGGCCAGTAACAGCCCCGCCTATGGCGAAACGACCGGACTGATAAGCAAGAATGGCAGGCTTTTCGCACTGGTAAAACCGGATGATACCCTGCTGGGGCTGGTACGCTCAGGGCGTTACAAGAAAGTGTCTGCGTCATTCTATAAACCCGGCGAGGCCAGCAACCCGGCTGGCACCGGAGCCTGGTATCTTCGCCATATCGGTTTTCTCGGCTCACAGCCGCCAGCCGTTAAAGGGCTGGAGCAGGTGGAGTTTATGGAAAGCGCTTACCCGGCCTGTTTTGGTCACAATGAATCACACGTTTATTTCTCAGAGTTCGACGGCATAGCTGATAGCCAGAGAGCAGCGCAGCACCTTTTAATAAAGGATGTGAGCGAAGCCTGCAACGTCTCCTATTCCGAAGCGCTCACCCTCACCACACCTTTTATCTGGAGTTATTAAAATGAAACCTGTTATTTCCCTCATTGAAGCACTGAACGCCGTTAAAAATAACCTTACCTCCCTGAATGAGCAGAAAGAAAAGCTCTCTCGTCGCATTAGTGAGATTAACGGCGAAATAACCGCATTACAGGATATGCCGTTATCGCTTAATGACTACTGTTCCTTTATTCCTGAATATATTGAGCGATTCGGGCAGGAAGAATACCAGTCGTTTAAATATGCCCTTTGTAACTGTTCCGGTAATGAAGGGAACTCTGAGCAATGGGGCCGTCTGGAAAATGATTATGGCGACATTTCCGGTCTGCGCCGTCTGGTGGGGCTGGGTGGAAATCTCTCCCCGGCAGATACCGGGATGGCGGTTATGCGAAAGCTCTGCTTTTTCTTCCCGGAGGTGGTCGCCACCCGCCTGACCGAAGCGCTCAAAAAGGATAAAAGCGTGGCATGGGGTAATGACAAACTTCCCTCGCTGGCAGAGCGCCGTAAGACCGTGGCGGCACTGGTCAGCGAACGCACCGGGCTTGAAAGTGAACTGGCAGCCGTCAGCGAAGAAATTGCCGGGATTACCGGAATCAGTGGCCTGTCCCTGACCGAATGACGCCTGTCGAACCACTCACTACCGGAGTGAACCATGAGAAATAATGCATCTGTCGAATGGTCGTCTGTCAGTCCTGTAAATATGAATTCAGTGCGTGAAGACCGGAGCATATTAGATCCACCAGGCAGATATGTTTTGCCGCCTGACAGGGCTACAGAATCCGATGAATCATTGCCGGAGTAAAATATAAGCAATAACTTTTCTGTTGGTGTGATGATTATCGGCAGTAGCTTCCGTTCCGCCGTCAGCTTAAGCTGTCCATTCCTGAGATTAAAAGAGCGCTGGAAGCTATCCTTGCCCGTAAGCGCCGGGTTGCTTACGACTGATAATCTGTAATTCCTTTGCAGTATCTGAAAAGCCGCACCGTGTCCATTTATCTCACGGATTGAAGCTTATTTATCGCGCGGTGGATCAAATCGCGCTTTCCGGTTCTTTTAACGCAGGAATATGAAACCTTCGCCAGAAAAGGCGCATTTGATTTCTATGGTTATACCGATGCCCTGCGCTTCTTCGGCGGCGGCGGCAACGCTCGCGGCATCCGAAACCACGGTTCCCCGTTGTTTATGGAAATTGAGCCGCGTCTGTCTTTTGACAAACTGACTGGCGCGTTGGGCCGTTTAAAGAGTGCTGCTTCGCTAACAACTACGTTTATGACATGGGTCGTAACAGCGCCAATCTGGTATATGGGGCTGGATACCGACATTGATACCGGCCTGCCGGTGGGCCTGCTTGTAAACGTTTATGCCAAATACCAGTGGGAAAATTACGGCGCGGCTAACGAAGTTAGCTGGGACGGCTACCGTTTAAAAGTGAAATACGTTGTGCCGATGAGCGAACTGTGGGGCGGCAAACTGAGCTATGCGGGCTTTACCAACGTTGACCGGGGATCAGACCTGGGCGTCCTGCCAAACCGCACCAGCTATTCCATTGCCTCCAGCCATATCCTGTCGCTGAACTACAGCCACTGGCGCTACGCGTTTGCGGCGCGTTATTTCCACAACGGCGGCCAGTGGGAAGATGGCGCGGGCCTGAACGTCGGCAAAGGCGATTTCAACATGAAGTCTACCGGCCAGGGCTATTATCGGGTGGCGGGTTACAACTTCTGACGCCAGAAAGCCGTCCTGAGGCGGTGGATGGATTTCTGGCCGAACCACGCAAAAATCAAATTGATATGCATAAAGCGGGCAATCCCTTATTGTTGCCCCCTTTTGTTAGCAACCGGTGTGAAACCGCCGGGTTCTTTTTTTATCCTGCAATACTAAAAACGCCGGCAACGTGCGGGCGTTACGCCTGGCAACCTGAGCGTAATGCCCGTCAGTAAAACAGCTAACGGGCTGTTTTCCAGGCCTGGCGCAATAACAGAAACGCTCTTTTACCACGTTGCAAAGAGCATCGTTGCGGTTAATGAGGCTGTTCGCCCGTCCAGCGCGCATAAAAAATCCGGAAATGGGTGAGCATTTCCGGATTTTTACATAACCGCAGGAGGGTTCAAACCTCCTTAACTGACTGATATTACAAAGTGCGATTTTTCAATCAGTTACGGCAGAATAGACGGCTGATCCGCCCCTTCTTTTTCAACTTTCTGCTGCTGGATGTGTTCACGCTTCATCCCCAGCTTCAGCGCCAGCGCGGATGCCACGTAAATAGAAGAGATAGTACCAATCGACACCCCAATGAGCATCGCCAGCGAGAAACCTTCCAGCATCGCGCCGCCGAAAATGTACAACATCAGCACCACCATCAGCGTGGTTCCGGATGTCATCAATGTGCGGCTTAGCGTCTGAGTCAGAGAGACGTTGAAGATTTCATAAGAAGTGCCGCGGCGAATTTTGCGGAAATTCTCACGAATACGATCCGACACCACAATACTGTCGTTAAGCGAGTAACCTATTACCGACATCAGCGAAGCAATAATGGTCAAATCGACTTCGATATGGAACAGCGACAGCACCCCCAGCGTAATCACAACATCGTGCGCCAGCGCCAGAACAGCGCCAAGAGCAAGCCGCCACTCGAAGCGAAAACCGACATAAATGAGGATACAGATAAGCGCCACCAGTAACGCCATGCTGCCTGCCTGCGCCAGATCCGCGCCCACGCTCGGGCCAACAAACTCAATGCGCTTCACAGCCGCATGCTGGCCGGTCGCCTCGTTAATAATACTCAGTACCTGGCTGCCCAGCGCCTGGCCGCCGGTTTCGCCTTGCGCTGGCGGCATACGCACCATCACATCGCGGCTGCTGCCGAAGTTTTGCAACTGCGGATCGGCAAACCCTGCTTTTTCAAGCGCGCCACGCATGACGTCCATTTCCGCCGGTTTCTCAAGGCTTATCTCAATGACGGTGCCGCCGGTAAAATCCAGCCCCCAGTTAAAGCCGCGTACGCCGATAATAATGACCGACGCCAGCAGCAGCAGACCGGAAAGGGTAAAGGCCACGTTGTCCCAGCGCATAAAGTCATACACTTTACGGCCATGATTGAGTTGTTCAACGGTATATTCCTGTGCCACAACTCACTCCTTAAATAGACAGCTTGTTAACACGCTTGCCGCCGTACAACAGATTGACGATGGCGCGTGTGCCGACGATAGCGGTAAACATTGACGTTGCCACACCGATAGCGGTAGTAATGGCAAATCCCTTAATAGAACCGGTCCCGACGGCATAAAGAATGATGGCGGTGATAAGCGTCGTCAGGTTGGCGTCAATGATGGAGCTGAACGCGCCCTTATACCCTTCGTGGATAGCCTGCTGCACCGAACGACCGTTCTTAAGCTCTTCCTTAATACGTTCGTTTATCAGCACGTTAGCATCCACCGCCACCGCAAGGGTGAGTACAATGCCGGCAATGCCCGGCATTGTTAGCGTAGCGCCAGGCAGCAGCGACATTACGCCGACAATCAGCACCAGGTTAGCAACCAGCGCCGTCGTCGCGATAACGCCAAATTTCTTATAGAAGAACACCATGAAGATAACAGAGGCAACAAGGCCCCACAGGCATGCTTCCAGTCCCTGTTTGATGTTCTGCATCCCAAGCGTCGGCCCAATGGTGCGCTCTTCAACAATCTGAATAGGCGCAATCAGCGCGCCTGCACGCAGCAGCAGCGACAACTGGCGCGCCTCGTTGGCGTTTTCAATACCGGTAATGCGAAAGCTGTTGCCCAAACGCGACTGGATATTCGCCACGTTGATGACTTCTTCCTGCTTTACGAGAACCGCACGGCCGTTAGCGTCTTTTTTGCCGCTGTCTTTATATTCGACAAACAGCGTCGCCATCGGCTTACCCACGTTGTCCTTCGTAAAGTTGGACATAATGTTGCCGCCCGCGCTGTCCAGAGAGATGTTCACCTGTGGCAGGTTGTACTCATCAGCGCTGGAAGTGGAATCGGTAATATGATCGCCGGTCAGGATGACGCGTTTGTACAGCACAACCGGGCGCCCCTCGCGCGTTTGCTTCACCTCTGAATCACCCGGTACGCGGCCAGAAGCGGCAGCGGCGGCATCGACGTTGGTGTTCACCAGGCGGAATTCCAGCGTTGCGGTCGCACCCAGAATCTCTTTTGCACGCGCGGTATCCTGAATACCCGGCAGTTCAACCACAATACGGTCGGAACCCTGGCGCTGCACCAGCGGTTCAGCGACGCCGAGCTGGTTAACGCGGTTACGTAGGATATTGATGTTCTGCTGAACAGCATACTCGCGCGATTCACGCAGGCGATCGTCAGACATCACGGCGCGCAGCGCATTACCGCCCTGGCGGCTCACCACCAGATCGCGATGGCGCGGCTGCAGCCAGTCAATTGCGGCGTCGCGGGTTGCCGCATCGCGAAAAGCCATATCCACACCGTAATTACTGGCTTTACGGACATTGCTCCAGGGGATGCCCTTTTCGCGCAGGTCGCTGCGCAGGCTATCCATAGTCTGCTCCTGAAGTTTGCTAAGCGCCGTCTCCATATCCACTTCCATCAGGAAGTGAACGCCGCCGCGCAGGTCAAGGCCCAGCTTCATCGGCTCAGCGGCGATGGCTCGCAGCCAGCCAGGCGTTGCGGGCGCAAGATTGAGCGCCACCACGTATCCGTCGCCCAGCTTGCCAAGCAGCGCTTCACGCGCCCGTAGCTGAACGTCGGTAGAATCAAAGCGCGCGAGGATAGCCCCCGCTTCCAGCGCCACAGATTTAGCGGGGATATTTTCTTGTTTTAAGGTGTTCTGTACCTGGATCAGCGTCTGCTCACTGGCGGCGACTCCGCGCACGCCAGTGACCTGAACAGCCGGATCCTCACCATACAGGTTGGGAAGCGCATACAGCAGACCGACGATAAGCACGACGATAAGCATCAAATACTTCCACAAAGGATAACGGTTTAACACGGCAATTCCCTTAGGGAAAACGAAAGATTACAGCGCCTTCATAGTGCCTTTCGGCAGGACCGCTGCGACGAAATCACGCTTGATAACCACTTCAGTGGTATCGTTAAGAGCGATAGCGATATAGCCGCTTTCCGCCACCCTGGTGACACGTCCTACCAGGCCGCCGTTAGTCAGCACTTCGTCACCTTTGGCAATGGAGTCCATGAGCTTTTTATGCTCTTTGGTGCGTTTTTGCTGCGGGCGCAGAATCATAAAATAGAAAATCAGGCCAAAAACAACCAGCATCAGAATCAGCGATAACGGACTCCCCTGAGCCGGTGCGCCGGTAGCCGCGGCCGCATCAGAAATAAAAAAGCTCATTAACATTCCCTCATTTTTAGATTAATCAATACTTAACGCCGGGGCCGTTTTTCCCTGACGTGCGTAAAAGTCCTGGACGAAGCGCTCTAATTTACCCTCTTCAATAGCCTTACGTAAACCGGCCATCAGGCGCTGGTAATAACGCAGGTTATGAATCGTGTTAAGCCGCGCCCCCAGTATCTCATTACATCTGTCCAGATGATGTAGATAAGCGCGAGAATAGTGGCGGCACGTATAGCAATCGCACTCGGCATCCAGCGGCGACGTATCGTTTTTATGCTTCGCGTTACGGATTTTCACCACGCCGTCGGTGACGAACAGATGGCCATTGCGCGCATTGCGGGTCGGCATAACGCAGTCGAACATATCGATACCGCGACGTACGCCTTCCACCAGATCTTCGGGTTTCCCCACGCCCATCAGGTAGCGAGGCTTATCAGTGGGGATCTGCGGGCAGACATGTTCAAGAATACGGTGCATGTCCGCTTTTGGTTCCCCAACCGCCAGGCCGCCGACAGCGTAGCCATCAAAGCCGATTTCTACCAGCCCTTTCACTGAGACATCACGTAAATCTTCGTAAACGCTGCCCTGAATAATCCCGAACAGCGCATTCGGGTTTTTCATCTCATCAAAGCGGTTGCGGCTGCGTTTCGCCCAGCGCAGAGACATTTCCATTGAGCGTTTCGCATAATCCCAGTCCGCCGGGTACGGCGTACATTCATCAAAAATCATAACGATATCGGATCCGAGATCGTACTGAATTTCCATCGACTTTTCCGGGCTTAAGAAAATAGGGTCGCCATTGATGGGGTTGCGAAAATGCACGCCCTCTTCGGTGATTTTCCGGATATCGCCGAGGCTGAACACCTGAAAGCCGCCGGAATCGGTAAGAATCGGCCCCTGCCACTGCATAAAGTCGTGCAGATCGCCGTGTAGCTTCATGATGTCCTGTCCCGGGCGCAGCCACAGGTGGAAAGTATTGCCAAGGATGATCTGCGCGCCGGTCTCGCTCACCTCTTGCGGGGTCATGCCCTTCACGGTGCCGTAAGTGCCCACCGGCATAAACGCGGGCGTTTCTACCGTGCCGCGCTCAAACACCAGGCGGCCGCGGCGCGCGCGCCCGTCAGTGGTCTGTAATTCAAATTTCACATTTCCTCCTGCGTCAGAGAAACAGTCTGACGTATCACAAACGAACCGCAGCCGCAGCCTGCGGCGCTAAATATCGTTGCCAGCGCCCCCGTTTATACAGGCAGGTTCGCTTACGCTATCACGCTGAAAAAGTTTACGTGCCGGGGCGTTCGTCAATGGCCTGCGGATTGTACGTGATAAACATCGCATCCCCATAGCTGAAAAAACGATACTCCGCCTTCACCGCTTCTTTATAGGCGCGCAGGGTATGGCGATAACCGGCAAACGCCGAAACCAGCATAATCAGCGTGGACTCAGGCAGGTGGAAGTTCGTCACCAGCGCATCAATAACCCGGTATTGGTAGCCCGGGTAGATAAAAATCTGCGTATCGCCAAAAAACGGTTCGATAACATCGTGTTTTGCCGCCTGCGCGGCGCTTTCCAGCGAGCGCACCGAAGTGGTGCCGACAGCCACCACCCGGTTGCCGCGCGCGCGACACGCCAGCACCGCGTCAACGACCTCCTGCGGCACTTCAGCATATTCCGAATGCATAATATGGTCTTCGATGCTGTCAACGCGCACCGGCTGGAAGGTGCCTGCGCCAACGTGCAGCGTCACAAACGCCATCTCAACGCCTTTTTTACGCAGCGCATCAAGCAGGGGGTCGTCAAAATGCAGCCCGGCCGTGGGCGCGGCCACCGCGCCCGGCTTGCGGCTGTAGACGGTCTGGTACAGTTCCCGATCCGCTTCTTCGTCCGGGCGATCGATATAGGGCGGCAGCGGCATATGGCCAATGCCGTTTAAAATATCCAGTACCGGGCGTTCATCATTAAATTCAACTTCAAATAACGCCCCGTGACGGGCCATCATGGTAGCCTGTACGCTTTCATCATCGCCAAGCAGCAGTTCAGCGCCGGGTTTCGGCGCTTTCGAGGCGCGGATATGGGCCAGCACGCGTCTGTCATCAAGCATGCGCTCGACCAGCACCTCAATTTTACCGCCGCTGGCCTTGCGTCCAAACAGACGCGCCGGGATCACTTGCGTATTATTAAAGACCAGCAGGTCGCCCGGGTTGAGCTTATCGAGCAAATCGGTGAAAGTGCCATGCGTCAGTCGTCCCGAAGGGCCATCCAGCGACAGCAGGCGGCAGGCGCTGCGCTGCGGCTGCGGGTAGTGGGCGATTAAAGTTTCGGGAAGCTCAAAAGTGAAATCGGCGACGCGCATGACGGGGTCTCTGACTTAAAAACAGGCGGCTAGTCTAGTGCCGGCGCGCACCCACTGCAACCCGTAAGCCGTTCCGCCACGCTGATAAAAGGTAACAAATGAATTTTCTGGCACACCTGCACCTTGCCGATCTGGCCGATAGCTCGCTTGTGGGCAACCTGATGGCCGATTTTATACGCGGTAATCCCACCGACGCCTGGCCTGCCGACGTGACGGCGGGCATTTTCATGCATCGCCGCATAGATGCCATGACGGATAGCCTGGCGCAGGTACGCGCCGCACGCGCCGGATTTCGCCCGCAAACGCGCCGGGTCTCCCCCATTGCGCTGGACGTGATGTGGGATCATTTTCTGTCGCGCCACTGGGCAAACTTTTCCCCCAACGAGCCGCTTACGCGCTTCGTCGCCCGCGCCGAAGCGGCAATCGCGCCTGTTTTACCCGGCGCGCCGGCGGACTTTATCGATCTTAACCGCTATCTGTGGTCGGAGCGCTGGCTTATACGCTACGCGGATATGACATTTATCGCCAGCGTACTAAACGGCATGGCCAACCGCCGCCCGAAACTGGCGGCGCTGCGCGACGCATGGCTCGATCTGGACGAGAATTATGACGCGCTGGAAACGCTTTTTTGCGAATTCTATCCGCAGATGATGGCGCTGGCGCGGCGCAAGCGCCTGTAGCAAGCCCGCGGCTTCACGCCGCCAGCGGTATCAGGTTCGGACACAAAAAAGGGCTTCGGCGCGCCGAAACCCAGTTTGCCGGCAAAGAGGACAAACGCCTGCGCTTGCCCTCTTTGCCTTTATTTCATTTTATAGCCGTTTTTCAGGACGCGCGCCTGTCGGCGTTTAGCAACGCCCGCAGCCTCCCGGCGCGCTAATCCTCACTTATCAATACCGTTTTTCGCGCAGATCAAAAGCTCCGCTTTATACGAAAGCGTTATTTACCCGCTTTCGCCTCATACCGGCGCTTAAAGACCCACCCTATCAGCAGCAGCACAATCCATGCGATGCCAACGTATAGCGAAATACGCGTCTGGGGATGATGGCCAATCAGCACGATAATAAACGCAAGGAAGATAAGCCCTACCGTGGTGGTCGCCACGCCGCCGGGCACTTTAAACTTCAGCGCTTTAACGTCATCTTTCGACAGGCGACGGCGAAAAGCTATCTGTGACAGCAGTATCATTATCCACACCCACACGGTGGCAAAGGTCGCCAGCGACGCGATCACCAAAAATACGCTTTCCGGCATAACGTAGTTCAGGTAGACGGCAACCAGCAGCGCCACAGACATCACCACCACCGTAACCCAGGGAATGCCCTGGCGCGAAACTTTAGCAAATATTTTCGGCGCGGCCCCCTGTTCAGCCATGCCGTGCATCATACGACCCACGCCAAACACATCGCTGTTAATGGCCGACAGCGATGCGGTCAACACCACAAAGTTAAGGATGCTGGCGGCAAACGTAATGCCCAGATGCTGGAAGGTCAGTACAAACGGGCTGCCGTTCGTTCCAACCTGGTTCCACGGGTAAATCGACATAATGACAAACAGCGTCCCCACGTAAAAAACCAGAATACGCAGCGGCACCGAATTAATAGCGCGTGGAATGGATTTTTGCGGATCTTTAGCCTCACCGGCGGTAATGCCGATAATTTCAATGCCGCCATAAGCAAACATGACCATTTGTAGCGCCATCACTGTGCCGAGCCAGCCGTTGGCAAAGAACCCGCCGTTGCTCCACAAATTGTGAATGCCGGTAGGCTGGCCGCCATTGCCGATTCCCCAGATAATGATGCCAAAACCGGCGACAATCATGATGATGATGGTGGCGACTTTAAAGAATGAGAACCAGAACTCCAGCTCGCCGAACACCTTCACGCTCATCAGGTTAATGGCGCAAATCAGCAGCACCACGCTCAGCACCCATATCCAGTGCGGCACGTCAGGAAACCAGACGCTCATATAAATGCCGAACGCGGTAACGTCCGCGATAGCGACAATCAGAATTTCAAAACAGTAAGTCCAGCCTGTGATATAACCTGCCAGCGGGCCGAGGTTTTCCTGCGCATAACGTGAAAAGGAGCTGGCGGAGGGGTTGTGGACCGACATCTCGCCCAGCGCGCGCATAATAATATATGCCGCGATCCCCCCCACAATGTAGGCCAGCAGCACGCTCGGCCCTGCCATTTTGATAGCATCCGCAGAGCCATAAAACAGCCCCGTGCCAATTGCCGATCCCAGCGCCATAAAACGAATATGTCGCGTGCTCAGGCCACGTTTGAGCCTATTTTTTTCCATTGAAGCCATCCATTAAAATAAAAAACCACGGGAGACCCCGTGGTTAACAGTAATGCAAACGCTTAATGCGTTGCGGTCGAACGCCCCGCAATACGATCCCAGAGGCCACATAACACCAGCGCGGCAAGCGACGGAATAAGCCAGGCCAGCCCCTGCGAAGACAGCGGCAGGCCAGACAGCCACCCTGGCAAAAAAGCGCCCAGTTCGGCCGCCTTCAGACCGTCAACCAGACCCAGCAGCAGGCTGACCAGCATTGCCGGTGCGATAACACGGGTTGAGTTATGCCACAACGGACGGGTGAAACTCAATACTACCAGTACAATACACGGCGGATAAATAGCCGTTAGCACCGGAATGGAGATATGAATCAAGTGGCTCAGCCCAAGGTTCGATACCACCATCGAAAACAGACCGAGAATAAATACAAGCGTACGGTAGGAGAGCGGCAGATACTGCTCAAAAAACTCCGCGCAGGCGCAGGTCAGCCCCACCGCCGTCACCATACAGGCCAGGAAGATGAGCGCAGCAAGCAGGAAGCTGCCGAAACCGCCGAACGTATGCTGAACATAGGCATGCAGGATCGCCGCGCCGTTAGCAGATTGATCCACAAGCGTAGCGCTGTCGGATCCCAGGTGGAATAACGCCAGATAGAGCAACGTCAGGCCAATCCCGGCGATAATGCCCGCCCATATGGTATAGCGAGTCAGCAGGCGCGCTTCCTTTACGCCGCGCGAGCGCGCCGCGTTGACAATAACAATGCCGAAGACCATCGCGCCCAGCGTGTCCATTGTCAGATAGCCATTAACAAAACCGTTAGAGAACGGGGCAGCCTGATAGGCCTCAGTGGCAGAGCTGATACCGCCCGCCGGCCAGACAATGGCCGCAACGCTGAGGATAACCAGCGCGATAATTTTCAGCGGCGCCAGGAAATGGCCCACGGTATCGAGCAGCTTACCCGGATACAGAGAAACCAGAATAACCAGCGCAAAATAGACCAGGCTGTAAATCAGCAGCGCCGTCGCGCCGTCGCCGGTCAGCGGGGCGATACCCACTTCAAACGAAACGGTGGCGGTTCGCGGCGTAGCAAACAGCGGACCAACGGCCAGATAGCACACGGTTGCCAGCAGCACGCCTGCGCGGCGGCCGATGGGCGAGCTGAGGCTGTCAACCCCGCCGCCTACGCGCGCCAGCGCGACCACGGTCAGCACCGGCAGCCCCACGGCGGTAATCAGAAAGCCAAACGCGGCCCACCACACGTTTTCGCCGGCCTGCAGGCCGACCATGGGAGGAAAGATAATGTTGCCTGCGCCGACAAACAGCGCAAAGGTCATAAAACCCAGAGCGACGATGTCACGCGATGTTAAACGATGGATCATAAATTTTGTACAGCCTGTGGATGTTGTAGTGTTGAAATAATTAATATTTTCGCCGCTGCAAAGACGGCAAAAAAACGTCAATATCAGAAATATCCAGCGAGAAAAACTTCTCATCAAGCGCAGCGAAGAATTGTTTGTCGATTAACCGCGCAATTCTGGTGAGTCTGACAACAGCGGGCGCCAATTAAAACGCTTATAGCGTTTGAAGACAACCAGGAAACGCCAAACCAGAGTTTTATACTAAATATAATACTATATATAGACGGGTATTTGCCGGCGTGCGTCAGAAGATGGCTCATCATGCGGTCGAAAAGGCGCGCGTTCAACGCCTTATCCTGAGATAAATGCGCTGAAAACGCGCGCTTAAGGCAAAGCAACCGTATCGTTCGACGAATTAATGCGCGATGCGGTTTGAGGGAGCGACAATCCGGCGCAGCGGCAGCAGGAAGCTAAAACATGCTCCCTGCCCCGGCGCGCTTTCAATATCCAGCCGCGCATCATGATGGCTTAAGGCATGCTTAACAATGGCCAGCCCCAGCCCGCTGCCGCCATTGTGACGCGAACGCGATTTATCCACGCGGTAGAAGCGCTCGGTAAGGCGCGGAATATGCCTTGCGGCGATGCCTGGCCCGCAATCCCGCACGCTAAACAGCGCGCCGTGCGGCGTGCGCTGCCAGCTTACGGTGATCTCTGTTCCGGCGGGCGTATGATAGACGGCATTATAAATAAGGTTAGAGATGGCGCTGCGTAGCTGTTCTTCACTGCCGTATACCTTCAGCGAAGCATCCATATCGAGGTGTACGCGGTGCTGTGGGCCAAGCGTATGCGCTTCACATTCAAGCTGGCGTAGTATGAACGGCACATCCACCTCTTCGGTTAGCGACAACGCCGGCGCCGCCTCAATACGCGACAGCGTTAACAGTTGCTGAACCAGCCCCTCCATTCGCTGCGTCTGCTCGCGCATCGTCCCGAACGCTTTATCCCGCAGCGCAGCAGGCATCTCATTATCCTGCATAACTTCCAGGTATCCCTGAAGCACGGTTATCGGCGTGCGTAGCTCGTGGCTAACGTTAGCAAAAAAATTACGCCGCGCGCCTTCCAGTTGATGCATCTTTGTGACATCGCGCGCCACCATCAGACGCTGCCGGTCGCTATAAGGCATTACGCGAAACTCAATATGGCGGCCATTGTTGAGCACCAGGTGTAGCGGACGCCCGAAATCACGCGCTTTCAGATAGCGGCTGAATTCCGGGTAGCGCAGCAAATTCTGGATATTCTGCCCGTTATCGTCCGGCCAGCGCAGATTGAGCAACTGCTGCGCCAGGCCGTTACACCAGAACATAGCGCCCTCTTCAGTGGTGAGGATAACCGCATCCGGCAGCGACTCCGCGCCGCTGCGAAAGCGTTTGATAAGGCTTCCCAGCTCACGTCGGCGCTTTTTATTACGCATCTGCATCTGGTGCAGGCCGTATAACAGCGGCGCCCAGCTACCGCGCCCCGGCGGCGGCGTCATACTGCGATCCACCCACAACCACCACGATAAGCGCAGCAGATTATGAAAGTGCCAGATAAGTAAACCGGCGACCGCCGCCAGCAAAAACCACGGCAAATGCCCCAAAAATACGCTCAGCAATAATGCAGGCAAACAGCATAACGCCAGTTCCAGCGCCAGCCTTTTCCATGACAGCCGTTCCAGCACGGTCACGCTCCAGTATTAATAGCGGGTGGAGAAACGGTAACCCGCGCCGCGCACCGTCTGCACCATACGATCATGGCCGCTGCGCTCCAGCGCCTTGCGCAGGCGGCGGATATGCACATCCACGGTGCGATCTTCAACATAAACATTCGTGCCCCATACGTGGTTGAGCAACTGCTCGCGGCTGTAAACGCGCTCCGGATGAGTCATGAAAAAATACAGCAGCTTAAATTCCGTTGGCCCCATATCGAGCGCGGCATCGTCGGTCGTCACGCGGTGCGAGACAGGATCCAGGCTTAACCCCTGCATTACAATGGCCTCTTCCTGCGCCCCGGGCGAAATACGCCGCATGACGGCCCGGATGCGCGCTACCAGCTCTTTTGGCGAAAACGGTTTGAGGATGTAGTCGTCGGCGCCGGTTTCAAGCCCACGCACGCGGTCTTCTTCTTCGCCACGCGCCGTTAGCATCACCACGGGAATGCCGCTGGTAAAATGGTCTCGTTTGAGGCGCTTAAGTAGCTGCAGCCCGGAACCGCCTGGCAGCATCCAGTCCAGTAAAATCAGATCGGGCCAGGGTTCGCTCAGTTTACTTAGCGCAGTATCATAATCCTGCGCCTCAACCGGCTGAAAGCCGTTCTGTTCAAGCACAAAACACACCATCTCGCGGATGGGCGCTTCGTCTTCCACTACCAGAATACGTCTTGCCATAGATTACTCTGTTTTACCTGTCGTTTGTTGCAACGCGCGGCCATTATGCGTCAGATTTATGACGATTTTATGAAAACATGACTTTTTCATGACGCGTTAACGCCACGGGGCGGGCAAAACGCGGCGGTGACCCACGCGGCTTAGCTTGTTTATAATGGGCATCACGCGTTTTAGCCACTTTGCTACCGGAACCGGTATTTATGCGCATCCTCCATACCTCAGACTGGCACCTTGGCCAGAACTTCTATACGAAAAGCCGCGCTAAAGAACATCAGGCGTTTCTTGACTGGCTGCTGGCGCAGGCGCAGCAGCACGCGGCCGACGCGATTATTGTCGCGGGCGATATTTTCGATACCGGTTCCCCGCCCAGCTACGCCCGCGAGCTGTATAACCGCTTTGTGGTGCGCCTGCAGGCCAGCCGCTGCCGCCTGTACATTCTGGCGGGAAACCACGACTCGGTAGCCATGCTCAACGAATCCCGGGAGCTGCTGGCCTGTCTGCAAACCCAGGTTATCGCCACACCGACTACGCAACCGCTGCTAATGACGACGCACAGCGGCGAACCGGGCGCCATATTATGCCCCATCCCCTTTCTGCGTCCGCGCGACATACTGCGCAGCCAGGCCGGACAATCCGGGCGGGAGAAGCAGCAATCGCTACTGGAAGCCATCGCCGAACACTACCGCGCCTGCCATACGGCGGCGCTGGCGCTACGCGGCGACAGGCCGCTGCCCGTTATCGCGACCGGCCATCTTACCGCCGTGGGCGCAAGCGCCAGCGACTCGGTGCGCGACATTTATATCGGCACGCTGGATGCTTTTCCTGCCCAGGCGTTTCCGCCCGCCGATTATATCGCGCTCGGCCATATTCACCGCGCGCAGCGCGTAGGGGGAATGGAGCATATTCGTTACAGCGGCGCGCCCATCCCCCTGAGCTTTGATGACACCAATACGCCGGGAAGCGTAAACCTGGTTACCTTCCGCCACGGCGCGCTGGAAAGCGTGACGCCGCTGGCCGTGCCGGTTACTCAACCACTGGCGGTGGTAAAAGGCACGCTCGACGAAATTGAACGCCGGCTTGAGACGTGGCGCAGCGCTCCCGCCTCGCCGATAACCTGGCTGAATATTGAAATTAACACCGATGAATACCTGCACGACATACAGCGCCGCATTCAACAACTGACGCAGACGCTGCCGGTAGAAGTGGTACTGATGCGCCGCGCGCGCGAACTACGCCAGCGCGCCATCGACGGTCAGCTCAATGCCTCGCTGAGCGAACTGAGCGTGGCGGAAGTATTTGAACGCCGCCTTACGCTTGAAGCGCTGGACGCCGAACGCAAAAAGCGGCTACGCACGCTGTTCGCTCAAACGCTGGAAGCGCTAAACGAAGAGGAACAGGTATGAAAATCCTGACGCTGAGGTTGAAAAACATCAATTCGCTGCGCGGGGAGTGGCATATTGATTTTACCGCTGAGCCGTTTGCCAGCAGCGGGTTGTTTGCCATTACCGGCCCGACCGGCGCGGGTAAAACCACGCTGCTTGATGCTATATGCCTTGCGCTGTACCACAAAACCCCGCGCCTGAATGCCATCACCCAGTCACAAAACGATCTTATGACGCGCGATACCGCCGAGTGCCTGGCGGAGGTGGAATTCGAAGTCAAAGGCGCGGCCTATCGCGCGTTCTGGAGCCAGAACCGCGCCCGCAACCAGCCGGACGGCAACCTGCAGGCGCCGCGCGTAGAGCTGGCGCGGATGAAAGACGGCAAGATCCTGGCTGATAAAGTGAAAGATAAGCTCGATAAACTGGCCGAGCTTACCGGCCTTGATTATGACCGCTTCACTAAATCCATGCTGCTTTCCCAGGGGCAGTTCGCCGCCTTCCTGAACGCCGACGCTAACGCCCGCGCCGCGCTGCTTGAGGAACTGACCGGCACCGAAGTTTACGGCCGTCTGTCAGCTTGCGTGTTCGAACGACACAAATCGGCGCGCGCGGCGCTGGAAAAGCTGGAGATTCAGGCCGCCGGCATAGCGCTGCTCAGCCCGGAGGAAAAACAGCAGCTAACAGAAAATTTACAAACGCTCGCTGCCGAAGAAGAGCGCATGCTGGCGCAGCAAAAAACGCTGCAGGCGCAGCAGCAATGGCTACACCGCAGCCAACAGCTTGACGCGCATCAACAGGAGGTCATCACCGCACAACGCGCCGCCGCCTCGGCGCTGGAACAGGCCGCGCCGGAGCTTTCCCGGCTGGAGTTAGCCCGACCGGCGGCGATAATCCAGCCTGACTGGCAAATGCGTCAGGAACAGGAGGCTTGCCTGAACGCGGCGCAACGCGCGCACGAAGAAGTTAGCGCTCGCTTACGTGAACAACAGCGGCAACGCGGCCTGATCCGCGAGAGCGCCGCCCGGCAATATGCTGAGCTAACCCATGAACGCGCCGCGCTTGTACGCTGGTTGACGGAAAATGCCGCCGTGGAAGCGTGGCGAGGCGAACTGGCGGGCTGGCGCATCGCTTTTGCCCAACGCCGGCGCGACAGGCAGCAGCTTACGCAGCTTGAACGGACTATCGTTTCGCTGAACGAACAACTGGCGCTGTTGCCGGAATTTGCGCATCCTGCCTCGCCGGAGCAGGTCAGTGAGCGTTTACAACAGCTCACCCTGGAACGTCCCGGGCGACGCCGGCTTGCGCAGCTACACGCCCGATTTGCGCCGCTGGCGCAGCGCAGCGCCGCGCTGGAGCGAGAAGTGAGCGTACTGACAAGCCAGATTATCGGGCAGGAAAAAGCGCTGACGGAAAAACGTAACGCATGGGCGCAGATAAACCAGCAGGCGGCTGATGTAAAAAAGATCTGCGAACTGGAAGCCACGGTGGTGCGCCTGCGCGATGAGCGGGCAAAACTCCAGCCGGATATGCCCTGCCCACTGTGCGGCTCTACCTCACACCCCGCCGTTAAGCAGTACCAGGCCGTTGAAACCAGCGGCAACGAGCAGCGTCTGGCGCGGCTTGAGCAGGAAAAAAATCTGTTAAGCGAGCAGGGCGCCGCCCTGAAGGGTCAACTGGACGCCTGGCAGGCCCATAAACGCCAGCAGGAAAAGGAACGCAGCGCGCTGGACAATGAGCAGCGACAGCTAGAGCAGCAGTGGAGCGACGCCTGTCTGGCATTGAAAATCTCGCTTACGCCCCGGCAGGATATCGCAGGCTGGCTCGACGCGCAGGAGCAGGAAGAACAGCGGCTTCTCACCCTGCAACAGCGCCACGGGCTGGAAAGCCAGCGGCAGGCCGCGCAGGCGCAGTTGGCCGCGCTGAGCAACGAATGCGACGCACAACAGCGTGAACGCGGCGCAACGCTTGCGTCACTGGGGCTGAGCTGGCCCGGGCAGGAGAAGGAAGCCGCCTGGCTGGCTGAACGTGAAAGCCAGGCGCAGGAGTGGCGACAGCGCCAGCAGCACGCCGATACGCTGCGCGAGGCCCTGAGCGCGCTTGAGCAAATCCTGCGCGCGCTGCCAGAATCATTACCAGACGCCGATACAGCACAAGCCCTCCAGCCCGTCACGCTCGAAGACTGGTCGCAGATACAGGAGAGCTGCGTATCTCTTACCGGGCAGCTAACCGGCCTGAGCAGCCAGATAGATCAGGCGCGCCAACGCGTTAGCGACGCGAAACAGCGCTTCGCTCAGGCGCTGGCGGCAAGCCCCTTTGACGACGAAGCGGCTTTTCTCGCCGCCAGGCTGGATGACGCCGCGCTTGCGGCGCTGGAACAGCGTAAAGCGCAACTGGAGCGCGTGCTGCACCAACAGCAAACGCGGCTTGAAGAAATCCAACATGCCCAACGCGAACACGGCGCGCAGCGTCCGGCGAGGTTCACGAACGACGCAACCATCGCATCAGTAAACGAGAGCCTAGCCTCGCTCGCCCGGCTGCTGCGCGACAACACTACACGCCAGGGTGAAATCAAACAGCAGCTGCGCCAGGAGGCAGACAATGCGCAGCGCCTGCAGGCGCTGCACGCGCAAATTGAAAAGTGCCGTCACACACTTGAGGAATGGAGTCATCTTAACCACCTGATTGGCTCTAAAGAAGGCGATAAATTCCGCCGTTTCGCCCAGGGTCTGACGCTGGATAATCTGGTGTGGCTGGCTAATAACCAGCTTCAACGCCTGCACGGGCGTTACCTGCTACAGCGTAAAGCCAGCGAATCGCTGGAGCTGGAAGTGGTGGACACCTGGCAGGCAGACGCCGTGCGCGATACCCGTACGCTGTCAGGCGGAGAAAGCTTTCTGGTCAGCCTCGCGCTGGCGCTGGCGCTCTCGGATCTGGTGAGCCATAAAACCTCCATTGAATCGCTGTTTCTGGACGAAGGCTTCGGCACGCTCGACGCCCGGACGCTGGATATCGCCCTCGACGCCCTTGACGCGCTGAACGCCAGCGGCAAAACCATTGGCGTTATCAGCCACGTAGAAGCGATGAAAGAACGCATACCCGTACAAATTAAAGTGAGAAAAATTAACGGGCTGGGCTTTAGCAGGCTGGATAACGCCTTCGCACGGTAAACCCGTGCGTCGTCTGCCCGGTTAACGCTCCGCGGGTTCATTAACCGGCCACAGCCAGGCCGCGCCGCGTACCCCGCTGGAATCGCCGTGCAGCGCCTGGCGGACAGGCGTTTCAAACTCACCGCCAAACACCCACTGGCGAATAAGATTCGGCAACGTTTGATACAGCCTGCCAACATTGCTCATGCCGCCGCCGAGCACGATAACGTCCGGATCGAGGATATTAACTACCTGGGCCAGCGATTTCGCCAGCCGCTGCTCATAGCGCGCAATCGCTAATTCGGCTACGTTATCGCCCTGCGCCACGCGCTGCATAATCTCAGCCCCCGAAAGCGATATACCGCTCAGGCGCAGGTAATCCGTGGCGAAACCCGTACCGGAAATAAACGTTTCAATACAGCCCTGTTTACCGCAATAGCACGGCACCTCGGCGCGATAGCGCAGCTCATCGTCGTCCATCCAGGGCAGCGGATTATGTCCCCACTCTCCCGCCGTACCGTTACTCCCTGCATGACAGCATCCATTTATTGCCACGCCCGCGCCACAGCCGGTGCCGATAATCACCGCGAATACTATCCGCGCTCCCGCCGCCGCGCCGTCCACCGCTTCGGAAACCGCCAGGCAGTTAGCGTCGTTCGCCAGCCTAACTTCACGCTGAAGGCGCTGTGCCAAATCCCTGTCCAGCGGCTGCCCGTTAAGCCAGGTGGAGTTAGCATTTTTTATCACGCCAGTTAGCGGGGAGCGCGCGCCAGGAATACCTATGCCGATGCTGCCGCGTTGCCCGGTTGCCTGTTCGGCCATCGCCACCAGTCGGGCGATGACCTCCAGCGTTGCCCGGTAGTCATCACGCGGCGTCGGTAACCGATGGCGATAAAGCTGTTCTCCGCTGTTTGCCAGCGCGATGACTTCCGTCTTCGTTCCACCCAAATCAATGCCGATACGCACAGACAGCTCCTCAGTTGCCGGATAAGGAAACAGAGAGTAGAGCGCGGGAACCGCAAAGGCAATGAAACACGCCGGCTGATTCGCTATCATGCCCGCTGCATTTGACTGACAAGGTTACCGACATGCTGTGGTTCAAAAATATAATGGTTTATCGCCTCAGCCGCGATATCACGCTAAATCAGGACGAGATGGAAAAACAACTGGCCCTGTATGGCTTTACACCCTGCGGTAGCCAGGATATGGCAAAAACAGGCTGGGTGGCGCCAATGGGCTCTCGCAGCGACGCGCTCACGCACGCGGTTAATGGCCAGATTATCATCTGCGCCCGTAAAGAAGAGAAAATGCTGCCCTCTTCCGTTATCAAACAGCAACTGGATGCCAAAATCCGCAAGCTCGAAGCTGAGCAGGCGCGCAAACTGAAAAAAACCGAAAAAGATTCGCTGAAAGATGAAGTGCTCCATGACTTGCTGCCGCGCGCCTTCAGCCGCTTCAGCCAGACAATGATGTGGATAGATAGCGTTAATGGCCTGATTATCATCGACTGCGCCAGCGCTAAAAAAGCGGAAGATATCCTGGCGCTGCTGCGAAAAAGCCTGGGATCGCTGCCTGTGGTGCCGCTGGCGATGAAAAACCCGATAGAACTCACGCTAACCGAGTGGGTGCGTTCCGCCAGCGTGCCGCAGGGATATCAGTTGCTTGATGAAGCCGAGCTGAAAACCATGCTGGAAGATGGCGGCGTGATCCGCGCCAAAAAGCAGGATCTGGTCAGCGACGAAATCGCCGCGCATATTGAAGCGGGCAAAGTCGTGACCAAACTGGCGCTCGACTGGCAGCAGCGCATCCAGTTTATGATATGCGAAGACGGCTCCCTTAAGCGCCTGAAATTTTGCGACGAACTGCGCGACCAGAACGACGATATCGATCGTGAAGATATCGCCCAGCGGTTTGACGCGGATTTTACATTAATGACCGGCGAACTGAGCGCGCTGATTGAAAGCCTGGTCGCAGGGCTGGGCGGCGAAGCCGAACGCTAAAGCAATGCCTGTCGCAAATAAGGTTACGCTGGCACAAAGTCAGGCCCGAAATTGGGCCTTTCATGACGTAAAAAACCGGCAGGTCGCCCTGACACAGGTAATATTTTTATATCGTCGCCGCTCTGTTCGGTCGCGAAACCGGTTTGCCTGTCACCAGGCTCATTCGCATGCCCCCCTAAAAGCAACGCTCTCTTTTCCGTTATTAGCGCCTGTACAGCAGCCATCGTAAGGAAAAGTATAATTCACTATTTTTACGTCAACCCCAAAGCGGGTGAAACTGAATTTTTACACTTCCCGCCAGCGAACCAGGCAACCGGGCGAAAAGATAACGTCTGTTTTTAATTTATCACTATAATTCCTTGCGCGCCGTGAAAACGATGGCCGAAAACAGCAGAAACAAATTTTGAGGCCTTATTAAAAACAGGAAAGCAATTATCAATAAGTATGAAGCGCTGACGCTGTATCGTACTGTTAATTATTTTTTATTCATTTATAGCTGCGGGGTTGAATGAATACCCCTGGCAACGAACAAAATAGCGTTAACGCATTAATTTTTTTTACCACTGAACGCGATGCTCCGTTCTTTTATGGCTACCGGGCGGCGAGAGCATGCAGACAAAAAACGAAACCCTCCACCTTTTTCGTCAGCTTTTTCAGCTATATACATCATGCTGGCAGCGCACTTTGCCAGACATTACCAGGCCCCGGTTCACCGTCATGCATTCCCTTGCCGCAACCCCGGAAATTGAGCAAATTGCCCTTATTGACGTTGCCGTCAGAACAAAGGCGGCAATGCTAAGCCATATGGAAAAGCGAAAGCGGGTTCGCCATGAATGCGCTCCCAATGACAAACGCCACCGTTTCACAGGGTTAACAACACAGGGGCGGCGGCTGCCGGATACGGCCATACCACGTGCGGCTCTCGTTGATAAGATATTCCTTAAACGCCTGTCGCCGGAACAGCAGACGCTGTTTTCACAGCTAATCCGCCAGATGGTGAATAAACAATCGGCAATTGACTTTATCTTTGCGTAAATTGAATAATTCAGACTAATCTCTCAATTTATAAACACTGCTATAGAAATTTGTGCTCATAATTAGATAATTCTTATTTTGAGGGACGCAACGATGAGGAAGGACCAATTCTCTGCCAATGTGATAGAACAAATACTGTACTGGATTGACGATCACATTCACGAAAAAATCACCCTGGACGATCTTTCCCGCATAGCGGGTTATTCAAAGTGGCACTTACAACGGATGTTTTATGAACAAATGTCGATTACCGCCGCCAGTTATATTCGCCACGATAAGCTGCATCGTTCAATTCGCGATCTGAAATTTGGAGATTGTTCTATTATAGAGATTGCCGAAAAATACAGCTTCAGTTCCCAGCAGTCGTACACACGCACATTTAAACACGTGATGACCTGCACGCCGTCACAGTGCCGCGCCAAAAGGAACCATTTATTTAATGGGCTTGAGGGCGAAGCGCTATGCCAGACGTGTCAGTCGCTTTATTCCTGAACAATACAGCCGGGCGACTTATACAGAGCGCGAATATTTATGCACCCCAGTCGAGCTTATTTACGGTGATTTAATAACGTGCGTCAGGCAGCCCGGCGGCCTGATGCCGTTACCCCTTCGCCTTTCCGGCAAACGCCTTTCCCGTTCCAGATAGATAGCCTAAAAGTTCCTACATTGCTTTTGTAAAATACCATAAGCAGGATCCTGCCCACAGCCCGCATACGTAGCGTGTCGATGCAGGATATTTCTTTCACGCCCTCAAACGTGAAACACCCGCAACGTAAAATCGGGTAACATGACGGCATAATTCACACAATACCGAGTGAGTGTAATGACCGATTTCAACCTGATTAACCGCCCGCGCCGCCTGCGCCAGTCAGCCGCAATGCGCGCAATGTTTCAAGAAACGTCGCTGTCGCTCAACGACCTGGTTTTGCCCATTTTTGTTGAAGAGGGTCTGGATGATTACGCAGCCATAGACGCCATGCCCGGGGTGATGCGAATCCCCGAAAAGCGCCTGGCCTGTGAAATTGAGCGTATTGCGAACGCCGGTATACGCTCGATTATGACCTTTGGGATTTCTCATCATACTGATGCTACCGGTAGCGATGCCTGGAACGAAAATGGCCTGGTTGCACGCATGTCGCGAATTGCCAAACAGACGGCGCCAGAGTTGATTGTGATGTCCGATACCTGCTTTTGTGAATACACCACGCATGGCCACTGCGGCGTGCTGTGCGAACATGGCGTGGATAATGATGCAACGCTAACCAACCTCGGCAAACAGGCGGTTGCGGCGGCCAGAGCCGGGGCTGACTTTATCGCGCCTTCGGCGGCAATGGATGGGCAGGTGCAGGCCATTCGACAGGCGCTTGATGCAGAAGGCTTTACCCGGACTGCGATCATGGCCTACTCCACTAAATTTGCCTCATCGTTTTACGGTCCGTTCCGCGAAGCCGCAGGTACTGCCCTGAAAGGCGATCGCAAAACCTACCAGATGAACCCAATGAACCGCCGTGAAGCCATCCGGGAGTCGCTTCTTGACGAAGCCCAGGGCGCTGACTGCCTGATGGTTAAACCGGCCGGCGCTTATCTCGATATTGTGCGGGACATTCGTGAACGAAGCGATCTGCCGCTGGCGGCCTACCAGGTAAGCGGCGAATACGCCATGATAAAATTTGCAGCTAAAGCGGGCGCAATTGATGAAAACAGCGTTGTGCTGGAGAGCCTTGGGGCAATTAAGCGCGCTGGCGCGGATCTGATACTGAGCTACTTCGCCCTTAGCCTGGCGGAAAGCAAACTGCTCTGAAGTTAACGACGCCTTCGCCTCTCTTGCTGAGGTTAGCGTTTAACGCCAGGCAAACGGCCCGGCAGGTTGCCTGGCGTCAGGCACAAAGAGGCCAAAACGTGGTTTTGGCCTCTTTGTCGCTATCCGCTGAAAATCAATCTCTTGATTTTCCTTATTTATTTAACTGTTTTGTTGTGCATTCAATCCATATCGCGATCTTCATAGCTGTAATGGTGGTGCAGACCATACTCATAGATGTTTGAATAACGTTCTACGGTGCCGTTAAGGATCGCGCCATTAATGGTAATACCGTTATTCATGAAACGACGAATGCTGACCTCAACTTCTTTCAGGCTATTATGCTCAAAGCGTGCAACCAGCAGCGAGCACCCGGCATGCTTGCCAATAATGGCCGCATCGCCCACCGCCAGAATGGGCGGAGAATCCAGCAAAACCATATCGTATCGCGGCGAAAACTCGTTTAATAATTGAGTAAAGCGCGTATGCATTAACAGTTCTGAAGGCGTCGTACATTTTGAACCACGGGAAATAAAATCCAGCCCTTCAACCTGCGTCTTCTGGATAACCTCTTCAGCCAGCCTGCTGGCGCTCAGCACATCGCTCAGACCTGGGCTGGAGCTGTGACCAAACGCTTTATGCGCATCACCGCGACGCATATCACAATCGATAAGCAATACGCGCTGCCCGCTCTGGGCAAACACGGCTGCCAGATTGCTGCTGACAAATGTCTTTCCTATTCCCGGCGTCGGGCCGGAAATCATCAGAATATTGTTTTCTGAATTAATCATCGAAAACTGCACGCTGGTACGCACATTGCGCAACGCTTCAATGGCCAGATCGGCGGGATCTTTAACTGCCAGCAACTCGCTATTCGTTGTAACCGCCTTGCGAAAACGAGTCAGACGTCTACGTGGCTGAAATTGTTGGCCGCGGCTTAGAGGAATATTGGCGTAGACGTTAACGCCGCATTCTTCAAGCTCGCTGGCGCTCTGAACGCCGCGGTTAAACAGCATTTTCAACAACACCATAGAGCAGGAAAGCAACCCGCCGAGCAGGACGAATAAAACCACAATGAGCGCCTTTTTAGGCTTAACCGGTTTTGTTTCCGTAACAGCATTATCAACAATGCGCACGTGCCCTACGGTACTCGCCTTGCTGATTTTCAGCTCCTGCTGTTTATTCAGCAGTTGCATATACACCTGTTGTGTGGATTCCACATCACGCGTCAGGCGCAATATTTCCTGCTGCGTTCCCGGCATGGACTCCACGCGCTGATTAAGTTTATTGCGCTCATTGATAAGCGTTTTACGCTTTTCGTTCAGTGCGCGGTATGCCGGATGCTCGCGGGTATAGAGTTTTGATATTTCTGCTTCTTTAAACGTTAGCTCATTTAACCCGGCTTCCACATTTACCATAGTATCGAGCACGCTTTTCGCTTCCAGCGAAAGATCCACCGATTCATTTTTCTGGCGAAACCGATTCAGCCTGTCTTCCGCTTCATTGAGCGAGGCGCGGATTTTGGGTAATTGATCGTTGACAAAAACCAGGCTGCGCTCGGCTTCCTCAGATTTCCAGTCAATATTTTGCTGTAGATAGTTACGTGAAATACTATCGAGCACCTTACGGATAAGCACAGGATCCGGACCTTCATACGTCAGTTGCATAACCCCGGTATCTTTACCCTTATCCGTAACGGTAAATTTCTGCAACAGCGATTCTACCGCCGTCTGTACCTGCAATTTTTCAATCTGAAAAACGGTTCCTGGCCTGGCGCGGATGTCGCTCACAAGCAACGTCAGGGCAGCGTTTTCCAGCACCTGGCCAACTTTACCTTCAAATGTCTCATTGCTTGCCAGCTTCACCTGATAAGTATCCGGCGACTGCACCGTAAGCAACAACCGGGAATTGGTAAAAGAATTCCCAATAGAGAGACGAGAAACGGCAATGTCGCCATCCTGGAGATTAAACAGCCGGGCTAAGGCATAGCCGATGACCGGCAAACGCTTTTCGCGAACCAGCAAATCCAGCCCCAGCTCCTGCACTGTTTGCCCAACCACCATACGTGATTTGATGATTTCCACTTCGGCGCCAGACTGCATGCTTTTATCGGAAAGCAGACCAGACAGATCGCTAAGCAGCATGCTGCTGCTGTTTTTGTCGATCTGGATCAACGCATTAGCCCTGTACACCGGCGTAGCACAGCTTACATAAACCAGGCCAAGCAGAAACGAAGCCAGCACCGTGAGGAGGATTAACCATTTATGATCCAGTAAAGAAAACAGCAGCCTGCCTAAATCAAGCTCCCGCTCCCCTGAATCACTGGTCAGACGTTGTTGCATTGTCATTCACTATCCCTGATAAATTATCGTGACAAAACATTTGCCCACCGCTCTACCGCCTGGTCCATTTGTCCGTAAACAAACTCATAAAACGATGTGCTCTTTTTATATGGATCTGCAATCTCGGTTCGCTGCAGCCAGTGCCCCATCAGCATTGTCTTGCCCCTGACTTCAGGTGCAATATAAGTGATGTGCTCCACATGCTGCTTTTCCATAACCAGTATCAGATCGGTATCCCGGCATTGTTGCGCGGTAAGCTGCTTTGCGCGATGTTCGTTCAACTTCAGACCGTGGCGTTCTGCCAGCGAGGAAGCCATCTTATCTGCCGGATGCCCAACCAGCGCATGAATACCGGCGGATTCGATATGCAAATCCCCCTGTTTTTGGCGCAGCAGCGCCGCACCAAACGGAGAACGGCAAATATTCCCCATGCATACAACCAGCACTGAACGGATATTTAATTGCCCCATCTTCTCACCCAATTTCCGATTTCAGTCATATTGTTGATGCCGGTAACGGTCGGCAGAAGCTGGCTAACCACACGATTCCAGCGCACCACTGGCGCTGCGGTGACATACACCACATCGTAAGGCTGTAACTGGAATTCCGTCCCCATAATCAACGCAGTAGCGTCTGACAAGTTGAGCTGGTAGATATCGGCGATTTTGTGCGGCGCGTTGGCCTGCGGCGTAAACGCTTTATGCTCTGCAACCGCTGGCGCCGGGGCGCCGCTCAGCGCATTATGCTTATCGGTATCCACAGCCGCGAGCGTGCGAGCGCGGGTTGGCTTAAGCGGGTTGGCGGAGTGTGTCGCGGGGCTTTGCATCATTTTCGCCTGCGCGCCGGCATCGTCAAACATCCTGGTTTCAGGCTTCGCTTTCTGCCCAGCGCGCCTTGAGCGAATAACAAAAACGCCGGTCGCGTCCGCCAGATTCTGGGCGATACCTTCTGCTCCGCCAAGCGCTTCTGTTAATGTCATACCGCTACGATCCATTCGCAACGTCGTCTGCTTATTCACTTCTCCCATTACGAAAATTTTGAGCGAATCGTTACGCGGCACGTAAAGGATATCGCCGGGATAGAGCAAATGATTCTGCATCAAATCCCCTTTTTGCATTAGCGCTTGCAACGATATGCGTCGCTCCTGGCCGTTGTGGGTCAATACCACGTTGTGCCAGTCCGCATTCGCCGTCAGGCCGCCGGCTTTGTTGATGGCATCCAGTACAGTTAGTGGAACGTTAGTGATGGGTTGCTGCCCTGAGGTGACGACTTCGCCTGTAACGTAAGCTTTCTGTGAACGGAAAGAGGCAACGCTAACGTCAACCTGCGGCTCTTCAATATACGTCGCCAGTTTAGCGGTGATTAAACGGCGGACTTCATCAAGCGTTTTGCCAGTAACGCGTACCCGTCCAATGTAAGGATAAAAAATAGTGCCATCGGCGTTTACCCAGTTGCCAGTATCGCTGGCGCTTCGAAACGTCCCGGCAGGGGTTGTCAACTCAGGGTGATCCCAGACTGTCACCATCAGAACATCGCCCGGGCCAATGCGATATTCATAATTTTGTAACGCTGCATCAAGCTGAGGGTTACTACGCGCTCGCACTTCCTGCGGACGCATTTTTTCAATTAATGCAGGCGTTAACGGGAAAACGTTGACCAGTTTGTTAATATCGTAATCCGCATCCTGTTGCGCGACGACGTTTTTGCCACGCACAGAAAGATGAGAACCTGGAAATATCGTACATCCAGCGAGCAATGTCGCTGCAAACAAAACGGGAAGCGTTTTTTTCATTTTCATTATTAAAATCCATTTTATGTTCAACCAAACCACTCACCTCTGTGTAAGGCTACCGCGCTTTCATACTTGTTTTTCCCGGGAATGGCGCTCGCTCTTTTCACTGCCATGCTTATAGCGGCCGGTAAACCAGAAATAGATGGCAAACAGCACCATAAATAAAGCAAAACTGATAGACTCGTGAACGCCTGCAATATCAAGCCCGATACCGGTTAATGCCAGCGCCAGCGCAGCCAGAGTTATTGCCGCCAGCGTCTGGTTTGCAGTCAATCCACAATGTTGCAGCACGTGATGTAAATGATCGCGATCGGGTTTGAAAGGGCTATTACCGCTGAGCATACGGCTAAAGAAAAGCCTTGCCATATCCATTAAGGGAATGGCAATGACCCATAGCGCAGTCACCGGATCGGCCACCGCATTTTGCCCCTGCGTTGCAATAATCAGCAGCCAGATAACGGTAAAACCAATCACCGTGCTGCCGGCGTCGCCCATAAATACGCGGTTACGCGCCCCGCCAATCAACCCAAGGTTCGAGAAAAGGTAGGGCAGCGTCGCAACAATAATGCCCAGGCACCAGAATGCCATATCGCGCCGTTCGCCAAGATAAAACAGCAGCGCCAGCGCGCCAAACGTTACGCAGGAAAGCAGACCTAATAATCCGTTAATGCCGTCAATCATATTGAAGGCATTAATCGCACCCCAAACGGCAAGAATGGTAATTCCATATACAGGCAGGCCTTCCATCGCCAGCAAGCCGGGCAGAATAGCGCCCAAAGAAGAGAGTTTAAACCCCGCCCACATCATCAACGCCGCAACGGCAAGCTGGACAATCACCCGTGGGAAAACGGGCAAATCAAAGCGATCGTCCAGTACGCCAACAATGAGCAACAAACCTGAACACAACAGATAACAGGCCTGCCAGGTGAAAGGCTGTGTCTGTAAAAGGCAAAAAACCACAAGCGCAAACCAAATCGAAATGCCGCCGACTAAAGGAATGTCGCCTTGATGTAATTTTCTTACGCCTGGCTTATCAACAAGCCCTACCTTTACGGCCAGGTAGCGCGTAATTATAAGCGCCAGCAATGCGCTTATAAATACAGTAAATAGTTGTGGCATGATTATCTATCGTCGTCCTTAATGATAAATGGTATCTAACGCTTTTTTCCGAAAGTGCACATAACGGATGCGGCACATACGTGTGCAACCCATCACGTCAGGCAATTGGGTGAGACCTTTCACGCCATCCGGAGAGTTAATAACAAAGTGAAAGCGAATAATGGGTTGCTGTTAGTAAAAAATTATTGCAACTCTCAGCAGAATTTCGCTTCTGCACAAGTACAGAGCATTTTATTCTAATTTTTAATACACTTCTTATTTAGTTATTAGTATTAACTCCGAGAGATCCAGACTAAATGCTATAAACACAACACAGAACCAGAATCTCAGACTGAATTAGCATACAAGCGGGACATCGGGCTAAAATATTAAAAATAACCCATGCTGTCAATCGGATTTATCACAACAAAATTCAAGATTCTTAAGAAATCATCTCAAACGAGAGGTTTTTTCGAATAAAACATGAGCATAACGCCATCAAACGACCAAAAATCATAATTATTACTACCAAAAAAAAGACTATATTTTGTTAATGCATTACATTAACTCATGACGTTTCATTTATCGGAAAAGACCGCAAATAAAAATCTCACCATTACAAATGAAACAAAAAACGTTAATTAACAATTCACCTTACTACTCATATATTAATTTTTATAAACAGTGGATTCTTCTGAAATGGTTATTACTCTCACGTGCTGTTTATTATTATCCGCAAGAACAATCGGAAAAGTCTGTCAATAACTCAGTTAACTTTTCTTCCTGTTTTCTTAATTGTTTACTTCTCAAGCAAAACATAAAATATATTAATAATAATCTTATGGACTTAAAAACGTGATAATTTCAACGCCGGTATGTCACGCAACAAGCGCGCGCCCCCGCTATTGTCGGCACGTTCACCCGCGGCCTGATGCGGCGGCGCAAGCCATAATGCAGACTGGACGCATACGAGCGTGACACGACCTGGAGAGAGTGGCCCGGACGGCCGCGAGAGTGCGGCTAATCTCCCGCATTATGGTGAGTGGACGGACAGCGGCCGCACCGCACAGGCACAGGCCACAGCAGCCGCGCCGCTGCACGGTCATTTACCCCGCGTGGCACGGCTCTGCCGTTCCACTTTCCTGACGGGCTGACAGACGCCGACCGCTAACGAAATTTCTTTTTTTACTGGCGTTCCTGTGTTGTTCTGAGGTGAGCATATCACCTCTGTTCAGGTGGCCAAATTCAGTGTGCCACTACAGTGCACTACAGGAAATGGGCGGGGGGAAAAGTATCGAGATGGTGCAGCGTTATGCACACCCGGCACCGAATCACCCGACGCAGCATGCCATGCAAATCGACTCATTCCTGGCATGGAATGGCACGAATATGGCACAAGGCGCTTTTGCTGAACTGGTTAATATCGCGTGAACCCGCGTGATTAGTGGTGCCGATAATAGGAGTCGAACCTACGACCTTCGCATTACGAATGCGCTGCTCTACCAACTGAGCTATACCGGCCTTGCAGACGTGCTCAGGAATTTGAGCACCGGCTAAATGTAAAAAAAAGCGAGGAAGGCGTCAACTCCCTCACGTATCGACTGATGGTTTTTACAGCATGTTCAGGCTAATCAGGCACGAATCGTATCGTCGCCAATGCCAACCCACTTGTACGTCGTCAACGATTCCAGGCCCATTGGGCCGCGGGCGTGGAGTTTTTGCGTACTCACGGCGACTTCCGCGCCAAGACCAAACTGGCCGCCGTCGGTGAAACGGGTAGAAGCGTTAACGTATACCGCTGAAGAATCTACTTCGTTCACAAAACGCTGCGCGCTGCGCATATCGCGGGTCAGGATGGCATCCGAGTGCCGGGTGCCGTGTTCGCGAATATGCGTAATCGCCGCGTCCATATCCGCGACAACCACCACATTAAGGTCCAGAGAAAGAAATTCATCGTCCAGCGTCTGCGGTTGCAGCGCAACGACCTTCGCCGGGCCTGTAGAGAGCCATTTTTGCGCCGTGCTATCAGCATGTAGCGTTACGCCGCTTTCGGCCATCTGTTGCCCCAGCGCGGGCAGAAACGCGGCTGCCTTTTTTTCATGCACCAGCAGTGTTTCTACGGTATTGCACGTGCCCGGACGCTGGGTTTTTGCATTAACAATAATGTTTAACGCAGGCCCGATATCCATACTTTCATCCACAAAAATATGGCACACGCCGATTCCCCCGGTGATAACGGGAATAGTGGACTGCTCACGGCACAATTTATGCAACCCTGCGCCGCCGCGCGGAATCAACATATCGATGAAGCGATCCATCTTTAACATTTCATTAACCAGCGCGCGGTCCGGGCTTTCAATCGCCTGTACGGCGCCTGCGGGTAGCCCGCAGGCCTGTAATGCCTGCTGAATCACGTTTACGATCGCTGCATTGGTGCGATATGTCTCTTTCCCACCGCGCAGAATAACCGCATTGCCGGTCTTCAGGCACAGTGACGCCACGTCAACGGTAACATTGGGCCGGGCTTCGTAGATAACGCCCACCACGCCAAGCGGCACGCGGCGACGCTCCAGCCGCAGGCCGCTGTCGAGCAGCCCGCCGTCAATGACCTGGCCTACAGGATCGGTCAGGCGACATACCTGGCGCACATCATCGGCAATGGCCTTCAGGCGCGCCGGGCTTAGCGCCAGTCGGTCAAGCATCGCCTCGCTCAGTCCGTCCTGGCGCGCCTGCGCGAGGTCCGCTTCATTAGCCTTCAGAATAGCGCTCGCACAGGCTTCAAGCCGGTCAGCCATTTTCTCCAGCACGCGGTTTTTCGCACGGCTGCTCAGCCCCGCCAGTTGATAAGAGGCCGCTTTTGCCGCCATCCCTATTTGTTCCAGCATGCGCTGCTCCTTAGTTCACAATCATATCATCGCGGTGCACGGCTACAGGACCATATTCATAGCCGAGAATAGCGTCTATCTGCTGGGAATGATGGCCCGCAATGCGGCGCAGCGCATCGCTGTTATAGCGGCACACGCCGTGGGCGATATCGCGCCCCTGAAGGCTTCGGATACGGATGACTTCACCGCGTGAGAAATTACCCGATACACTGCGAATCCCCGTTGGCAGCAGCGAACTGCCGCGCTCAAGGATAGCGGCCAGCGCACCGTCATCCACAGCCACCTCGCCCGCCGGCGGCGCGCCAAAAATCCAGCGCTTGCGACTCTCCAGCGGCGTTTGCTGCGCGTGAAAACAGGTGCCGACCGGCAGCCCTTCCATTGTATCTTCAATAACGCCGGGGCGACTGCCGGCGGCGATAATAACCTCAATACCCGCACGGCAGGCCACATCGGCGGCCTGAAGTTTAGTGCCCATCCCCCCGGTGCCAAGGCCGGATACGCTATCGCCGGCGATAGCGCGCAGCGCATCGTCGATACCGTGTACGTCTTTAATTAACTGCGCATTCGGGTTATTACGCGGATCGGCGGTAAACAATCCCTGTTGATCGGTAAGCAACAGCAGTTTATCCGCCCCCCCAAGGATTGCCGCCAGCGCAGATAAATTGTCGTTATCGCCAACTTTGATTTCTGCGGTTGCAACGGCGTCATTTTCGTTTATCACCGGCACAATGCGGTTATCCAACAGCGCGCGCAGGGTATCGCGGGCATTGAGAAAACGTTCGCGATCTTCCATATCAGCGCGTGTTAACAGCATTTGCCCTACGTGAATGCCGTAAATAGAAAACAGTTGTTCCCATAGCTGAATCAGGCGGCTCTGCCCTACGGCGGCCAATAGCTGTTTTGACGCAATCGTGGCCGGAAGTTCCGGGTAACCTAAATGTTCGCGGCCGGCGGCAATCGCGCCGGATGTGACAATAATAATACGGTGCCCGGCAGCGTGCAGATGAGCACACTGTCGCACCAGCTCCACAATATGGGCGCGATTAAGGCGGCGCGACCCGCCGGTAAGCACACTGGTGCCAAGTTTTACCACCAGTGTCTGGCTGTCACTCATGATATTTTGCCGTTTAAAAATGAAAAATGAAGAAACACCAAACGTTGTAACAGGAGATGGTCGTATTGCCAACAGGCACGTCTGAAAAGCCTTTACTGAGAAGCGAAAAGCGATGCGTTAATCCGCCCGCGACTATTTTTCTGATGATTTACTCAGCACGCTGAATGCGTTCTGCCCCTTGTCGAACAGCGGCAGCCATGCGAACAAGCCACTGTTGCCTCCAACAATGCGCTGGCGCAGGGTAAATTTACCGACGGCATAAAGCACGTCAGCCAGGAGGCTGACGTTCACAGCGATGTTAGAAAAAACAAAATGGGGGTTTGCTCTCTTTGCAGTTAGCAGCCCAATAGTAACGCGCTAAATTTATTTCAGGCAACGATCGCTTTATACGACATTTGTCATCAGCCTCAACGCCTGATTGTTGGCGTTTTATTTCAGGCCCGACGCTGTAGCGGCTGTTCCACGCCTTCAGCAGGCAATAGCGCAAAGTCGAGCGAGGTCAGCAGCGCATCAAGGCGCTCATGAAAATTACGCAGCGTCTGGCTCACCTGCTCTTCAACCGCCTTGTCTTTAAACTCCGTCGTTTGCCAGACGCCGTCTTTGTCGAAAAGGCCGAACTGCCAGGTGTAATACAGGCTATTTTCCTGTGGCGATAGCTCCATCCACCATCCCCAGAATTCACGTTTTTCCGGCGCTGGCTTAACGTTAACGCACACGGCAAGGCAGTCAAAGAAGAAACGATTTTCGTCACACTTATCTTCACGAATATAAGGGCCAAGCGCCGCGAGTTTTTTGATAAGGCGACTTTTTGGGTAACCACTCGGTAACGACATTGCGATCTCCTGTTGATGAACGCGCCATTCTTAACAATTGCGCAAAATTAAGCAACATTTGACGCGCGACAGCAATAAGCTTCCGACAAAATCGCCCTTTTCCAGGTCAGCGCAGCCGTTTATCCAGCCACTGCGTCATCTCGCTTAACGCGCGATCGAAGTGCATAAACAGCGGATGGAATGGGATCTGCATTAACTTGCCGTCAGCGGAGGATGAGGCAATCAGCCTCGACTCCTCCTCCGGGCTGAAGGGGTCGTTTTCCCAGCATGCGGACAGCATCGGTGTTGGGCAGCGGCGGCCAAGTAACCCCTGAGTCCTGAGTGAATAACGATTCAGCTCTGTACCCAGCGCGCTGTCGGATACATTCTGCATCCCAAGGCGGCTGGCCAGGACATCAATATACATTTCCGGCACGTGTCGCTGGCGCTCGGGATCGCTTAGCAGAGCATGCACCACCGGGCCGATACAGGCTACGGCCTTAAGGCGCGGGGCCTCAAGATAGGCAAGCCGCACCACCACATTCGCACCAAAGCGAAAACCCAGCGCCGCCACGCGGGTATGATCTATCCACGGAATATCCGCCAGCGCCTTGAGCACATGCTGATGCAACATACTGGAGTCCTGCGTCAGTTTCCATTTTGACGAAAATCCCACCGACGGCATATCAATCGTTAACATAGCCAGCCCGGCAGGCGCGAAATAGTGCTCAAACAGGCGGTAATAGTCGCTTTGCAACGTATCCAGGCCGCCGCACATCAGTACCGTCGGCAGCGGCCCTTTTGCGCCTTTAGGCATATGTAAAAAACCGGTAATAGCGCCGCCGCCGGTGACGGGGAATTCCAGTTTGCGCAGGCCGCCAGAAAGCCGCGGCGCGGCCTCTTCGTAAGCGCGATTCGCCAGCACCTGCGCCTGTTCGGCCAGCACATCTCCTTTAAGATGCGGATAGGCGGCAATGCTGTAAAGATTGGCCGCCATTAACCACTGTTTGCCTGCCAGCACACTGTCCTGCTGCTGGCAGGCGCGCTGCTGCCAGCTCATAGCCTGCTTTGACCATTCATAAATCCAGTTGCCGCTACGGTAGCCCACCACGGTATCAAGGATTGCATCATGGGTGCGTTCGGCGCGGCTGGCGGCAATACGCGCCTGTATATCGAGGATCTCCAGCGGATGCACGCCGCGCCACACCCAAAGCAGACGATTGATCAGGCGATACCAGTGAGCAGCGGTTTTACCATCAAGCGCCGACTGCATGGCGCAAACGCTATAGTGACGAGAACGATGCACAAGCGTTGAGGTTTCAGGATATTTAAAACGAGGTTTGAACAGCGTTTCGCTAAGATTAGTTTGCGACATATCACGCTCTCTCATTTGGCAAATTACTGCCCCTTAGTTTACCCCTGCGCAGCCCATTAGAACACAAACGCCCGGCAAGCCGGGCGAGATAACGCATGATGAATGAATTAGCGGCCGGACAGCGGCGGCACAAACGCCACCCCCATATCCCACGGCTGCTCAATCCAGGTATTCTGCGGGATATCTATTTCATAATCGTCAACCAACGGCTGACCCGCCGGTTTGGCGAAAATCGTGACAAAGCGCGCTTTAGGATACATTTCACGAATAGCCACGGCGGTACCGCCGGTATCCACAAGGTCGTCAATAACGATAAAGCCTTCACCATCGCCTTCGGCGCGCTTGAGGATTTTCATTTCGCGCTGGTTGTCATGATCGTAGCTGGAAATGCAAACGGTATCCACGTGGCGAATACCCAGTTCGCGCGCCAGCAGCGCTGCCGGCACCAGGCCACCGCGGCTTACCGCGATAATGCCCTTCCACTGCTCGGCTGGCAGCAGGCGGCTGGCAAGTTTGCGGGCGTGAATCTGCAACATGTCCCAGGTGACAACGTATTTTTCGCTCATGTAGAAGTGTCCCAGCCTGTTAATAACGGCTTAAAAAATATTCAGAGGAAATCAGGTTGCGCGAGATTATAGAGATCCGGCGCGCTAAAAACCAGTGCCGCGCTGGCAACGGCGCGGTTTTTAGGCTTTTGTTCTCCAGACATAACAGAAAGTGGTATCCTCAACGCTATCGCGCGGGTAATAGCCCGCGTCTTTTCGTTTTTCGGCAACCCAGTGACCTGGCGCGCTTTTATCGCCGGTCGTCGTCCAGGAGATGTATCGTGTCTGAATTGTCCCAACTCTCTCCGCAACCGCTGTGGAATATTTTTGCCAAAATCTGTTCCATTCCTCATCCCTCCTACCATGAAGAAGCGCTGGCGCAGCACGTGCTTAGCTGGGCTAAAGAGAAAGGGCTGCATACGGAGCGCGACCAGGTCGGCAATATCCTGATTCGTAAACCCGCCACGCCAGGAATGGAAAACCGCAAGCCGGTCGCGTTACAGGCGCACCTTGATATGGTGGCGCAGAAAAATAATGATACCGTTCACGATTTTACCCGGGATCCGATTCAACCGTGGATCGATGGCGAGTGGGTTAAAGCGCGTGGCACCACGCTTGGCGCGGACAACGGTATTGGCATGGCCTCGGCGCTGGCGGTACTCTGCGATGACAGCGTACAGCACGGCCCGCTGGAAGTGCTGCTGACCATGACCGAAGAAGCGGGGATGGAAGGCGCGTTTGGCCTGAAACCCCACTGGCTTGAGGCCGATATTCTGATCAATACCGATTCTGAAGAAGAAGGCGAGATTTACATGGGCTGCGCGGGCGGCGTTGACGCCATCACCACCCTACCGCTGACGCGTGAAGCGCTCCCGGCGGGTTTTCAGACCTGTAAACTGACTATCAAAGGCCTTAAAGGCGGCCATTCCGGCGCAGAGATCCATCTTGGCCTTGGCAACGCCAATAAACTGCTGGCGCGTTTTCTAAAAGAACAAGCGGCGCTGGCGCTGCGCCTTGTAGATTTCAACGGCGGTACGCTGCGTAACGCTATTCCACGCGAAGCCTTCGCTATCGTGGCCGTTGCAGCCGACAAGTTCGATACGCTGAAAGCACAGCTTGCTCGTTATCAGGCCGTACTGGAAAACGAACTGGCGGCAAAAGAGAAAAACCTGACGCTGTCGCTTGAAGCCGTCGAAACACAGCTTCAACCGCTGACGGCAAAAAGCGGCAATACGCTGGTCAATCTGCTCAACGCTACGCCAAACGGCGTTATCCGTAACTCTGATGTAATGAAAGGCGTAGTGGAAACGTCGCTGAACCTGGGCATTGTGACAACCCATGAAAGCAAGGCGGAAATTATCTGTCTTATCCGCTCGCTTATCGACAGTGGTAAAGACGCGCTGGCAGGCGCCCTGCAGTCGCTGGGCGAGCTGGCTGGCGCGCAGGTAGAGGTGAAAGGCAGCTACCCGGGCTGGCAGCCGGACGACAAGTCCCCGGTGATGAAGCTGGTGCGTGAAACTTACAGCACGTTATTTGGCAAGACACCGAATATTCAGGTGATCCACGCAGGCCTGGAGTGCGGACTGTTTAAGAAGCCCTATCCGAATATGGATATGGTTTCTATCGGCCCGACCATTACCGGCCCGCACTCGCCGGATGAGCAGGTAAATATCGAAAGCGTCGGCCAGTACTGGACGCTGCTGACCGCGCTGCTCAAGGCCATTCCGGCAAAATAACGTAAGCTATAGCGGCCTTTCGGAAAGCGGGCTTAACTGGCAAACCGGGGGCCGTTTTTTGTAACCGGTCATAATCCCACTCCGTGGGCATGGCCGACGACAGCATGCCGTTCAGATCCGGGTAGTAACGCATACGGCTCCTCTTCCCGTTTCGGGGCGCCGACGACGCGCGTTTATAAAAAGCGCGTCGTTATAACCCCAACACCAGTTGACGCTCAAGCTGCGGATCGAGCAGCGTCACATGCAGGCCTACCAGCCGCACGCCGCGCTTGCCGCGCCGCGCCTCCCAGGCCTTCCGCGCGGTTGCGATAAGATCGTCTCTGTTCAGCCGCGGCCAAACGTGCTCCTGTGTGGTCAACTGGAAATCATTAAATTTCAGTTTCACGCCCTGACGAGCGATAAGCAGGTTCGGCTGCACTTTTGCCAGCCGCCGTTCCAGCTCCGGATAAAGGCGCTCAATAATGATGGCTTCGCACTCTTCCCAGCGGTGAATATCTTCCGCCAGCGTGCGCTCCACACCCACCGATTTACGCAAGCGCTCGCTGCATACTTCGCGCTCATCAATACCGTGGCTGCGCTCCCACAGCACGCGGCCAAATTTACCAAAGCGTTTGAGCAGGTTCGCCAGGTCGCTATTTTGCACATCCGCGCAGGTTCGCAGCCCTGCCTCTTCAAGCCGCGCTGCCGTTACTCTTCCGACGCCGGGGATTTTGCCCAGCGGCAGCGTAAGCAAAAAACCGGGCATAGCTTCAGGCGTAATCACAAACTGGCCGTTCGGCTTATTCAAATCGGAGGCGATTTTCGCCAGAAATTTAATGGGCGCAACGCCCGCCGAAGCGGTAAGCCGCAGCTCGTGAAAAATAGTAGAACGAATTTCCTGAGCAATCAGCGTCGCCGAACCACGGCAATGTATGCTATCGGTTACGTCCAGATAGGCTTCATCAAGCGACAGCGGTTCGATACGATCGGTATAGCGGGAGAAGATCTTACGAATATGTACAGAGGCTTCTTTATAAGCGTCAAAGCGCCCCGGCAGCAACGTCAGGTGCGGACAAAGCCGCAGGGCAGTAGCGGTAGGCATAGCGCTGCGTACGCCGTATTTACGCGCAGGGTAGTTGGCGGTGCTGATAACGCCGCGCCGCTCGCGGCTGCCGCCGACGGCCAGCGGTATATCGCGCAGCGCCGGGTTATCACGCATCTCGACGGCTGCGTAAAAGCAATCCATATCGACATGAATAATTTTGCGCATATGCCAGCAACCCTGAAACTGTATAAATATACAGCATAACAAATTTTGCATTGTATGCAATGCCCCTGCCCACAAATTCGGGCTTTACACCGCAGCAAAAAACCAGGATAAAGCATCCCTTCAGCGATAAATCCGGGCAAAACCGCACTCTAATCAACAAACACATGGACGCGTGATGGCAAGTTTAATAAGCGAAGAAAGCAGCAAGCCAAACAATTTCTGGTGCTGGCTGCTTATCCTTTATCCCTTTTTGATGAGCTTTACGGGTATTGAGCTTGAATATATTTTCATCGCGGCGCTGCAGTTGGCGGCCTCAATGATATTCATTACGCTGGATCGCCGGGCGCTGGCTAACGCAGGGCTGCGCTCTCCACACCCGCTGTGGGGCATACTGTTCTTTCCCGTTTATTTATGGAAACGGGAAAATATTCTCGGCAGGCGCTGGAAACCAATGTTTTTGATTTTTACAGGCGCTTATACGCTGTATTTAGCGCTTATCTTCCCGTATCTTTCCAGCATACGTATTTTGTGATAGTGCGTGCGGCAAAGCGGGCCGCAGGGGGGCCGCTCACCTGAAGTTTCCTTTGTCATCGGGCTTTAAGTGAACGGCCCCTTAACTTCGCCTGCCCAGCATCGCCTGCAGGGCGCCGTTTTTTTACAGGATGCGTTTTTGGTTTAACTTCTCTTCCCGCGCCATGCGCGCCTTACGGGCATCACACGGTTCAGGGCAGTCGCAAACTTTTTCAAGCCCCAGCGAACCGATGCCGCCGCAGCTCCCTTGCAGCGTTTTTCGCCGCAGCATATAGCCCAGCGACATCCCCAGAATAACCAGCCCAAAGACCGCAAACGTCGCCAGGAATACCGTTACCATACGCGCCTCCGTTAGCCGCCAAAGTCGTCGAGCAGGATATTTTCATCCTCCACGCCGAGATCTTTAAGCATCTTAATTACCGCCGCATTCATCATCGGCGGCCCGCACATGTAAAATTCGCAGTCCTCCGGCGCCGGATGGTCGCACAGATAGTTGTCATACAACACGTTATGGATAAAGCCCGTGTACCCCGTCCAGTTATCTTCCGGGAGCGGCTCAGAGAGCGCGATATGGAAGGTAAAGTTCGGGTTTTCACGCGCCAGTTGTTCAAACTCTTCCTGATAGAACATTTCGCGCAGCGAACGAGCGCCGTACCAGAAAGTGATTTTACGGTGCGTCTTCAGGCGCTTAAGCTGATCGAAAATATGTGAACGCATCGGCGCCATCCCCGCGCCACCGCCCACAAACACCATTTCCGCCTGCGTTTCTTTTGCAAAGAACTCGCCAAATGGACCGGAAATGGTCACCTTGTCGCCCGGCTTCAGCGACCAGATATAAGAGGACATCACTCCCGGCGGCGCATTCGGCACACCCGGCGGCGGCGTAGCGATGCGCACATTAAGCATAATGATGCCCGTTTCTTCCGGATAGTTCGCCATTGAATACGCGCGCACGCACGGCTCTTTTACGACAGAGCGAAAGCGGAACAGGTTGAATTTATCCCAGTCGGAGCGGTAGGCCTCAGGCACGTCGAAATCGGCATAGTCCACGGTGTGCGGACCGCATTCAATCTGAATGTAGCCGCCCGCGCGAAACGGTACTACCTCGCCTTGCGGGATTTTCAGCTTCAGCTCTTTAATGAACGTCGCTTTGTTATCATTAGAGATAACCTCGCACTCCCACTTTTTGACGCCGAAGATCTCTTCCGACAGCTCAATTTTCATGTTCTGTTTCACCGCCACCTGGCAGGCCAGGCGGCAGCCCTCTTTGGCCTCAAGCTTAGTGATATGCGCCAGTTCGGTCGGCAGGATTTCACCGCCGCCTTCTTTCACCGTGACTTTACACTGGCCGCAGGAACCGCCGCCGCCGCAGGCCGAGGGGACAAAAATCCCCTGCCCGCTGAGCGTGTTCAGCAGCTTATCACCCGCCGGCGCGTGGAACTGTTTATCCGCCTCATTGTTAATTTCAATAACGATATCGCCAGTGCTGACCAGCCTCGAACGGGCCAACAAAATCATCAAGACCAGCGCCAGAACAATGAGCGTAAACATGGCTACGCCAAGAATAATTTCCATATCGAACCGCCCTTATAACTGCACACCGGAGAAGGACATAAAGCCCAGCGCCATAAGCCCGGTAGTGATAAATGTAATCCCCAGCCCGCGCAGGCCAACCGGAACATTAGCGTATTTAAGCCTCTCACGGATCCCCGCCAGCGCAACAATAGCCAGCATCCATCCGATGCCGGAGCCAAAGGCGTATACCACGGATTCAGGGAAGTTGTAATCTCGCTGCACCATAAACGACACACAGCCAAAAATGGCGCAGTTTACGGCAATAAGCGGCAGGAAAATCCCGAGCGCGTGATACAACGAAGGGAAGAAGCGATCCAGCACCATCTCCAGTATCTGTACCAGCGCCGCAATCACGCCAATAAAGGTAATGAAGTTGAGAAAGCTCAAATCCACGCCTTCGACAAGCGCGCCGTCGCGCAGCACCAGGTTATAAACCAGGTTATTGACCGGCAGCGAAATGCCGAGTACCAGCGTGACCGTCAGGCCCAGACCAAATGCGGTGGAGACTTTTTTAGACACCGCCAGCAGCGTACACATGCCGAGGAAGAAGGCCAGCGCCATGTTCTCCACGAACACAGATCTCACAAAAAGACTGATGTAATAAGCCATTCGTTACTCCTTCTCCTGCTGTTCGGGCCGAAGAGTACGCAGGCCCCAAATCAGCATGCCGATCAGGAAGAACGCGCTTGGCGCCAGCAGAAACAGGCCGTTTGGCAGATACCAGCCGCCGTTTTGCACGGTTTCCATCACGGTGACGCCAAACAGCTTGCCGCTGCCGATGAGTTCACGAACAAAACCCACTATCATCAGGACTGCGCCATAGCCAAGGCCGTTGCCGATACCGTCCATAAAGCTCGCCAGCGGCGGCGCCTTCATGGCGTAAGCCTCGGCGCGCCCCATCACGATACAGTTAGTGATAATCAGGCCGACAAACACCGAAAGCTGTTTGGAAGCCTCGTAGGCGAAGGCGCGCAGCAACTGATCCACCACTATCACCAGCGAGGCGATAATCGTCATCTGCACAATAATGCGCACGCTATTTGGAATATGGTGGCGAATCAAGGAGATAAACATGCTGGAAAACGCGGTAACCAGCGTGACCGATATCGCCATAACAAACGCCGTTTCCAGTTTGGTCGTGACCGCCAGCGCGGAACAAACCCCAAGTATTTGTAGCGCGATTGGGTTATTGGCAATCAGCGGGCTGACCAACAGCCGCCTGAATGTTTTTATGTTGCTCATTTCAGCCATTGTTGAGCGCTCCTTCTCGAACCTGCTTCAGAAAAGGGCCAAATCCCAGTTCGCCCATCCAGAATTCAAAACTGTGCTGCACGCCTTTGGAAGTGAGCGTCGCGCCAGACAGGCCGTCGACCTCATAGGCGCTGCCTGCGCGCGCGCGCCCTTTCACCACGCGAATAGACGGCCTGCCGTTTTCATCGACCACCTGTTTACCGGCAAACAGCTTCAGCCAGTTGGGGTTTTCAATCTCACCCCCCAGGCCCGGCGTTTCACCGTGGTCGTAGTAGGTCATGCCGCGAATGGTGCGTCCGTCTGTTTCCAGCGCCACAAACGCATACATCACCGACCACAGGCCGTTGCCGTAAATGGGCAAAATCAGCTCTTTCACCTTTGTCTGATGCTCATCATGCACCAGCCAGACCTCGGCGATATTGGCGCGACGCTTAATGCCCGCCGGGTCCTGCTGCGCAGTTAGCGTCAGGCTTTGTTCCGGATCGCGCAGCGCCTGCGCTTCGTTGAATGCGGCCGGATCTTTGTCCAGAATATCGCCGCTTTGCAGATCCACCAGGCGCGCGCTAATACGCTTGCTGAATACGGCCTGCACCTCATCGCTGGACATGCCCGGCTGCATTAACCCGGCAACGCTCAGAATGTTGCGCTGTTTATCCAGCTCGCGCTGTTCATGCTGGCGAGATTTAAGCCCTACCGCCGCGCCCGATACGATGACTGAGCAAACAAGGCAAAGCACCAGCACCACCAGCAACGTTTTGCCCGTGCTGTCATTTCCTTTATTAGCCACGCAACTTCCTCCGCTTAATGTTGGCCTGCACCACCAGGTAATCGAACAGCGGCGCGAAGAGGTTGGCAAACAAAATCGCCAGCATCATGCCTTCCGGGTAGGCGGGGTTAACGACGCGAATCAGCACGCACATCGCGCCAATCAATACGCCATAGCTCCATTTTCCTTTATTGGTAAACGCAGCGGAAACCGGGTCGGTCGCCATAAACATCATGCCGAAAGCAAAACCGCCAAGCACCAGATGCCAGTACCACGGCATAGCGAACATGGGGTTCGTGTCGGAGCCAATCAGATTGAACAGCGTCGCTGTGGCGATCATCCCCAGCATGACGCCTGCTACGATGCGCCAGGAGGCGATGCGGCCAAAAATGATAACGGCGCCGCCGAGCAGGATCATCAGCGTAGAGACTTCCCCTATCGAGCCGGGGATGTTGCCAAGGAAGGCGTCCATCCAGGCAACCGGCTGGCCGGTGGCCACGTTAATTAGCGCCTCGCCGCCGTTGCTCGCCCACTGGGAAAGCGGAGTCGCGCCGGAGAAGCCGTCGGCGGCCGTCCACACCAGGTCGCCCGAAATCTGCGCCGGATAGGCAAAAAACAAAAAGGCGCGTCCGGCCAGCGCCGGGTTAAGGAAGTTGCGGCCCGTGCCGCCAAATACTTCTTTGGCGATAACCACGCCAAAGCTGATGCCCATTGCCGCCTGCCACAGCGGCAGTGTCGGCGGCACAATAAGCGCAAAGAGAATGGAAGTGACAAAGAAGCCTTCGTTTATCTCATGCTTACGCACAATCGCAAACAGCACCTCCCAAAACCCGCCGACCAAAAATACCACCAGGTAGATCGGCGCAAACCAGATAGCGCCGAGCGTCATCATGCTAAGCCAACCTGCCTCGGCGGTGAAGTTCACCCCCAGCCACTGCGCCAACCGCCAGTGCCAGTCACCGGCTAATACCTGTTGCAGCCGATCCGCATCGTAGAGATTATTGAGCGCCGAGAGGCTTTCATGACCAACGTTGTACATGCCCCAGAACATCGCCGGGAACACGGCCAGCCACACCAGAATCATCATGCGTTTGAGATCGATTGCGTCGCGCACATGAGAAGCGCCGCGCGTGACCTGGCCCGGCGTGTAAAACAGCGTAGCCGTGGCTTCAAACAGCGGATAGTACTTCGCCAGCCTGCCGCTACCGGTAAAGTGCGGCTCTATTTTTTCGAAAAAATGCTTTAACCCCATTGCTTACCCTTCCTGCTCAATGCGCGTTAATACGTCGCGCAATACCGGGCCATATTCATATTTACCAGGACAGACGTAGGTACACAGCGCCAGGTCTTCCTCATCCAGCTCCAGGCAACCCAACGCCTGCGCGCTATCGGTATCGCCCACCAGCAGATCGCGTAACAGTACGGTAGGCAGGATATCCAGCGGCATCACGCGTTCGTAGTTGCCAACAGGCACCATCGCGCGCTCGCCGCCGTGGGTGTCGGTGGTAAAGTGAAACAGTCGGCGTTTCAGGAAATGCCCAAGCGTCGTGCGGGTAACAGAAAATTTGTCTTTCCCCGGCATCGCCCAACCAAACAGCGCTTTTTCGCGCCCTTCCGTTAACGCTGTAATTTGCAGATGGAAGCGGCCAAGGAATGCATGGGGGCCGCACGCCTGAACGCCGCTTAGCACGGAGCCGGAAATGACGCGGTTTTCACCGTCGCGCAATTCGCCTTCGATCAGTTCTTCAATGGATGCGCCAAGCTGAGTGCGCAACAGGCGCGGTTTTTTTACCTGCGGGCCGCCGAGCGCGATAACGCGCTCTGTCCACAGTTCGCCATCCACCATCAGTTTGCCGATTGCGATAACGTCCTGGTAGTTGAGATGCCAAACCTGCTTATGCAGGCCGACCGGTTCAAGGAAGTGAATATGGGTGCCCGGCAGCCCGGCGGGATGCGGGCCGGCAAATTCATTAAACGTGACCTGCGGCTGCGGATGGCCGCCCAGTTTACCGCCGCTGGCCTGGCAAACGTGTACTTTGCCCTGCGTCAGACGCGTAAGCACCGTCAGCCCGGCATCAAACATGGCGCGCTGCGCGTGAATAATCGGCTGTGGATCGGCGGCCAGCGGGTTAGTATCCATCGCAGTAACGAAAATCGCGGCGGGTACGCTGCCAGGTACCGGCGCTTTACTGAACGGACGCGTGCGCAGGGCCGTCCAGAGCCCGGAAGCCAGAAGCTGGCGCATGACGGCATCGCGCGGCAGTGTTTCCAGCTCCTCAACGCTGTGGCGAGCAAAATCAACCTGTTCATCGCCGCTTACGGCAATGACCAACGACTGTAACACACGGCGTTCGCCGCGGTTGATGGCCTCCACCGTGCCGCTGGCTGGGGCAGTATAAAAAACCCCGGGATTTTTCTTATCTTCAAACAGCGCCTGCCCCTTGCGTACCCGGTCGCCTTGCCGAACCAGCATAGAGGGGCGCATACCAATATATTCCTCTGCCAACAGCGCAACGCGGCGCGGCGCAGGGCATTTATCAATGCGCTGCTCCGGTACGCCCGCTATCGGCAGATCGAGCCCTTTTTTAATTTTGATCATAAGGTTAAGTAAGTATGGATTATTGTTATTACGCCGCAGCATGCGCGACGCCAGAGTGGTATTACTTCCGTTAAACGGAAAAGGAAAAAGAGGGTACCTGAAGATCCCATAAACCAAACACAGAAATCCCCCTAATTCTTGTCCCTGTATCGTTTTTCGCGCCAATTTTAACATTAATTCCCCTGCAAACGGCATAACTACTGTCTACCTGTAGTCAACAATGCGAAGGAAAACGCAACTTTTGGGCAAACGAGGCGAAATAGATTAAAATGCCGCCGTTATGTAAAACGCCTTTCCTGCGCTTGCGAAAATTACAGGCGGTGATAATGTGAGCGCAAAATTCCAGTGCATTCTGATTCAGGGCCTGTTTACCGCTCAGGTTTTTTGTTCCCGGTTTATAAAGGAAACCAGTAGTATGCGTACGATCGCGTTGTTTTTTGCGATGCTTCTCCTGCCGTGCATCTCTTATGCCGGCCTGCTTAGTAGTAATCCTTCCCCGCTGCAGGATAAGCAGCGATTTATGGGCGCTCCGGTCTATATTCAGATTTTTAAAGAAGAACGCACGCTTGAGCTGTGGGTGAAGTCAGGTGAAAAGTACCAGCTCATGAAAAGCTACAATATCTGTAATTACTCAGGCGGTCTGGGACCGAAGCGGCGCATGGGGGATTATAAAAGCCCGGAAGGGTTCTATAGCGTAGACCGCAGCCAGCTCAAGCCAGACAGCCGCTTTTATAAAGCCATCAATATCGGCTTTCCGAACGAATTCGACAGGCAAAACGGTTACAACGGCAAATATCTGATGATACACGGCGCCTGCGTTTCAGTAGGCTGCTACGCCATGACCGATAACGGCATCGATGAGATTTTTCAATACGTCACCGCCGCGTTGGTCTTCGGCCAGCCGCGCGTTGAGGTAAGCATTTATCCGTTTCGTATGAACGACGCCAACATGGCGCGCCACAAACACGCCTATTACGCCAGCTTCTGGAAACAGTTGAAGCCAGGATATGACTATTTTATGCAGCACAGGCAACCGCCGATGGTCAGCGTGCACAACGGCCAGTATGTCGTCAACGCCCGGCCTTACGTGAGTAACGGCGGCCAGCCGCTGTTGGCCTCAAACCAGCTTTTCTCCCAGACAAAATAACGCCCAGCTCCCAGGCGCTATCCGGTTCCAGTTTTCATTACCGGTTAGCGGCTGGGTGGCGATGAGCGTCACGACATCATCCGGCGTGGTTTCGCGCTGAAAATCGATCTCCACGTCCCTGTCCAGCAGCGTCGCTACGCCAAACGGCGCGCGACGCGTTATCCAGTGCAGATTGGTAGAACAAAACGCCAGCACGTAACGTCCATCCGTCAACAGCATATTAAACACCCCTTTTTTACGCAGCTCCCCCGCCAGCTCTGCGGTATAGCGAAACATTGCCGGCATATTGCCAGGCGTACGCGGGTAGCGCTGCGCCAGACGATGCAACAGCCAGCAGAAAGCGTATTCGCTGTCGGTTTCGCCTACAGGGCGGAAGCTGCCGGTTTCAAGACGGCGATAGCCTTTAAGCTGGCCGTTGTGCGCGAAAGTCCAGTTTCGCCCCCACAATTCGCGCGTAAAGGGGTGAGTATTTTCCAAAGATACGTCGCCGCGATTGGCCTGGCGGATATGCGCCACCACCGAGCAGGATTTAATGGGGTACTCCTGCACCAGCCTCGCGACAGGGGAATTAAACCCTGGCTGTGGGTCCTTAAAGGTGCGGCAGCCTTTGCCCTCATAAAACGTGATCCCCCAGCCGTCCTTATGCGGGCCGGTGCCGCCGCCGCGCTGCGCCAGGCCGGTAAAACTAAAGCAAATATCCGTGGGGACATTAGCGCTCATCCCGAGCAGTTCACACATTTCTGCCTCCCGTACCGCGCCCCTCATCGCTGGAAGGGCTGAAGGTGTTATGCCTTAGCCATCTCTTTTTCAATCAGCATCATCAGGATATGGATCACTTTAATATGGATTTCCTGTATGCGATCTGCGTAACCGAAGTGCGGCACGCGGATTTCAATGTCGGCGCTGCCGGCCATTTTGCCGCCGTCTTTACCGGTCAGCGCGATGACTTTCATACCTTTTGCGCGCGCCGCCTCAATGGCCTTAATAATATTTGCGGAATTGCCGGAGGTGGACAGCCCTAACAGGACGTCGCCTTCACGACCTACGGCTTCAACATAGCGGGAGAAAACATACTCATAGCCAAAATCGTTACTGACGCAGGAGAGATGGCTGACGTCGGAAATTGCAATAGCGGGATAGCCCGGGCGATTTTCACGGTAGCGGCCAGTCAGCTCTTCAGCAAAGTGCATGGCGTCACAGTGAGAGCCGCCGTTACCGCAGGAGAGCACTTTTCCGCCGGCTTTGAAACTGTCCGCCAGCATCACCGCCGCACGCTGAATAGCGTGAATACTGGCGTCATCTTTCAGGAAATTCGCCAGCGTATCAGCGGCTTCGTTCAGTTCACTACGGATAGTATCCTGGTACATGAGAGGTTCCTTTAGCTTTAGCGAGTCATAATAAGCAGTGTACCGGATAGCGCTACGGGCGAGAAGCGCCACGCTGCGCTGCCCAGGTTCGCTGGCGCCGGGGGTCACATTGTGAGCCAGGTTGTAATTATCTTGTAAACATTTTGATAAAAACAGGGGAAGCAACTACAACAATACTCATTACTGGTCAGACCTCAAGCAAGCCAGGGGAGTTTTCTCATGCTAACGTTGAGTATTATTTTTACCGTTGTTGCGCTCGCTGCGCTTTTTTACCATCAGATAGCCCTGATGGTAAGCAGCGCTATTATGGCGTTGTGGACAATCGCGCTTATCGCAACAGGTCTCTGGACGCCCTGGATGTTGTTGCCGCTGGGGGTTATTTTATTGCCGCTAACGATTACGCCGTTGCGCAAGTCTCTGTTTTCAGCCCCGGCGTTACGTATGTTTAATAACGTCATGCCGCCAATGTCGCGCACCGAAAAAGAAGCTATCGATGCGGGCACCACCTGGTGGGAAGGCGATTTGTTTCGCGGCCGGCCAGACTGGAACAAACTGCACAATTATCCGCAGCCGCGCCTTAGCGCCGAAGAACAGGCCTTTATCGACGGCCCGGTGGAAGAAGCCTGCCGCATGGCGAACGACTTTCAGATAACCCACGAGCTTGCCGATCTGCCGCCTGAACTGTGGGCTTACCTGAAAACGCACCGCTTCTTCGCCATGATCATTAAAAAAGAGTATGGCGGCCTGGCGTTCTCGCCTTACGCGCAGGCGTGCGTACTGCAAAAACTGGCCGGCGTATCCGGCATTCTGGCTATTACCGTCGGCGTACCAAATTCCCTCGGTCCGGGCGAGTTGCTCCAGCACTACGGCACAGATGAACAAAAAGATCGCTATCTGCCGGGCCTGGCGCGCGGCGACGAGATCCCCTGCTTTGCCCTCACCAGTCCTGAAGCCGGTTCTGACGCCGGGGCCATTCCGGATACCGGCGTGGTCTGTATGGGCGAGTGGGAAGGACAACAGGTGTTGGGCATGCGCCTGACCTGGAACAAACGCTACATTACGCTTGCGCCGATCGCCACCGTATTGGGGCTGGCGTTTAAGCTTTACGATCCCGATCGTCTGTTAAGCGATGACGAAGCGCCAGGCATTACCTGCGCGCTGATCCCCACCGACACCCGGGGCGTAGAAATCGGCAAACGTCACTTCCCGCTAAACATACCGTTCCAGAACGGCCCAACCCGCGGCAACAATGTTTTTGTGCCGATCGATTTCATCATCGGCGGCCCGAAAATGGCCGGCCAGGGCTGGCGCATGCTGGTGGAATGCCTGTCGGTAGGCCGCGGTATTACGCTGCCGTCAAACTCCACCGGCAGCCTTAAAAGCGTGGCGTTGGCTACCGGCGCCTATGCCCGCATCCGCCGGCAGTTCAAAATCCCAATTGGCAAAATGGAAGGTATTGAAGAAGCGCTGGCGCGCATCGCCGGGAACGCCTATGTCATGGACGCGGCGGCAACGATGATTACCAGCGGTATTATGCAGGGTGAAAAACCGGCGGTATTATCAGCCATTGTGAAATACCACTGCACCCACCGCGGCCAGCGCGCCATTATTGATGCGATGGACATCACAGGCGGCAAGGGCATTATGCTTGGCAAGAGCAACTTCCTCGCGCGCGCTTATCAGGGCGCGCCTATCGCGATTACTGTAGAAGGCGCCAACATCCTGACCCGCAGCATGATGATTTTCGGGCAGGGCGCAATACGCTGCCATCCTTATGTGCTTGAGGAGATGGCCGCCGCGCAAAACAGAGACCTTAACGCGTTTGACAGGCTGCTGTTTAAACACATCGGCCACGTCGCCAGCAACAAAGTGCGCAGCTTCTGGCTAGGCCTGACCAACGGCCTTGCCAGCGCCGCGCCAACCCGCGACGCGACGCGCCGCTATTATCAGCATATTAACCGCCTGAGCGCGAATCTGGCGCTGCTATCGGATGTCTCAATGGCGGTACTGGGCGGCAGCCTGAAGCGCCGCGAACGCATGTCCGCACGTCTTGGAGACGTACTCAGTCAGCTCTTTCTTGCCTGCGCGGCTCTTAAGCGTTATGACGACGAAGGCCGCAACGAGGCGGATATAGCGCTGCTGCACTGGGGCGTTCAGGATGCGTTGTACCAGGCCGAGCAGGCTATCGACGCGCTGTTGCGTAATTTCCCGAACCGTTTTGCGGCAGGCGCAATGCGCCTGGCGGTTTTCCCACTGGGACGCGCCTGCCGCGCACCGTCCGACACGCTGGATAGCAAGCTGGCGCAGATCCTGCAAACGCCGTCAGCGACCCGTTCACGCCTCGGCCGCGGCCAGTATCTGACGCCAGACGAACATAACCCGTTCGGTCAGATTGAGCAGGCCCTGTATGATACCCTTGCCGCCGAGCCAATCCATGCGCGCCTGTGCAAAGCGGCCGGTAAACATCTGCCCTTTACCCGTCTGGACGAACTGGCGGACAAGGCGCTGGCGCAGGGGCAAATTACAGCGGAAGAAGCCGACGTTTTGCGTCTGGCGGAGGCCAGCCGTCTGCGCACGATTAACGTTGATGAGTTCGAACCACAGGCGCTTGCCGCGCAGCCGCAACCGCAGCCGCGTAAGGATAAAAAAAAGCTATATAAGACAGAAGCGGCCTGAAGGCGCCTCGCCTGCAAAGCGTGTTCAGACGCGGTATCGGCAGTAACGGGGTTCAGCCGCAAGTGAATCCCGTTACTGTCAGGCTATAAAAGTTCTGCTGGCTAACCGCCCCGTCAGCCAGCGGAATAACGATTTTCATTCCTCTCCAGGCATATAAAACGCAGCTTAGTCCAGGCTGTTTCCCTTAATCCAGCATGGATGCTGCTGGGGCGCATGCGAAAAAACCGCTGACTGCGTTGTTGGGCCTGAACAGAGGGCCATTGTGCCCTGCGCCTTGCCTGCGGATTTTTCGCTCAGCGCCAGCAATGAGGATTAAGGGACACAGCCTCATTCATAAACAGCCTGCTTAAATCGCAATCTGCCCGTAGCGCAGACCCATAATATATGCAGACGTGCGTCCCAACGCTCTGGCAGTGCGATAACGGTCCTGTGCCAGCCGTTGTGATACGGTCGATTTAATATTATGCACGGCAAATAACACTCAACATATAATACCTACAGACAATATTAGCCTGCTAACTCAGCAATAAGTTACTGAATGTAATTTTATAATATTACCTTTCCCTTCAGTCATTAAGCACCTTACGAAAGAGCTTAACTCCAATTGTGTTATGTAAAAAAAGTAGATAGAATACACATTCAATAGTTAACATAACGTAATGCGCCATTTTGGCTATAAAACCTATACCCTGAACTATTCAGAGTTACAGCTTTAGGTATTTACATGCGATATTTGCTGCACAGTATGCTAATTTTTGATGTTAAAGAAGGAACGCTGAGTACTATTGACGCGAAACAAAAAATAAAATTACCTTATCCCGCAGTATTACTATTAGATGTTTTTTGTCAAAACGCTCAGGTGCTTATTTCTCGCGATATGTTGATGGACAAGGCCTGGGTTGAAAATGGATTTCGCGGTTCCGGTAGCACGCTCTATAATTCACTTAGCGTGCTACGTAAAATGTTTAGTACTTTAGGTATTGAATACCAGGCAATACGTACACAACCAAAAGTTGGGTTCGCTTTTGAATTAACCGTTAAACCCCTGGCGGAAGAAAAAACGGGGACCCAAACACTCTTCAGCAACAATGAGGGGCCTGATAAAACTAAACCGGAAATAAAAAGCCTTTCTCCCCCCGCAGCGAATATACAGAGCGACCAGACTCACACGCAGAGAAACGCATCCGCTGTTACAGCGTCTTTCTTTACTTGCTTTCGGCTATTCGGATTATGCAGGTCTTCGTTAACACAACGTTATATCCTGTGGATACTCGTTATTATCACCCTACTCGCCGCTCTACAACTGGGTATGAGTTACAGTCGTGATAAAAACGGCATCCTGCCTGCAAGCTACGATTTGATAGCAAACAACCAACAATGTTCACTGCTGTTTCTGGGGCCTTTTACCAACCTATATCCTGCATTATCGGGCACAGAGAAAATAGAAAAACTGGCGGCCAAATACAACATTGATTGCAAAACAAACAAAGCCAAATTTTACGTTCATACGTTGGGGGGAGAACATAAAACGAATAATATGTTAAATGCCCTTATCGTTATGTGCATATACAACAGTCACGACGATCAGCTCATTAGCTGTTTTAATGATTATTCGGTATCAGTAACCCAGAATGAAAATAAATCATAAATACCATTATGCTGTTTTAACATTGTTTACCATCGTTATCTTTCTAACCATTCAACATCCTTGGTATGTCTGCGTTTGCCCATGCAACAACAGATCAGGGCAGCGGTACAGTAACATTTACGGGTTCTATCATTGACGCGCCATGCTCTATTAACCCAGACAGCACTGAGCAACAGGTGAAACTGGGGAAAATCTCCAGCGTTGCGCTACAAAACAGCGGCAAGTCAACGCCGAAGAACTTCGAGATTCATCTGGAAAATTGCAGCCTGAGTACGCAAAAAACAGTAACAACCACCTTTACTGGCCCTGCCGGAGCAAATGGTTTGCTCGGCATTACCGGGTCTGCAAAAGGCGCCAGCATCGCGCTGCTTGATGCGTCTAACAATCCGATTGAATTAGGCAAGCCAACCACCCCGCAGGCATTGCAGGTAAACGAAAATACGCTGCTCTTTAGCGCTTACCTACAAGGCGATGGCAGCACCGGTAACGGTGAAGACGGCCCGACACCGGTTGAAATCGTTCCGGGTAGTTTTGAAAGTATTGCTAACTTCACTCTTACCTACCAGTAAGCGCGTTTAATGCATACATGCGGGCTTCCGCATGTATACAGCCACGACTCAAAGAACAGGTACGCTCATGTTTAACAATACTGGCTTCAGAATGTTCACTTTCCTATTGATCATATTATTCAGCGCTTGCTCGCCTGCCATGACCGGGCAACAAACAGGCTATATCAATATGAAAGGCAGCATTGTAGAAACGCCCTGTTCAATTGCCACTCAGGCAATGAACCAGACCGTTGCGATAAAAAGCTTAAGCGTTAGCGACAACATCCATTACGCACAAGCCCCAGGCCAGCGCTTCTCGATTTTTTTAATACACTGCGCCCTTAAAAAATTGCTACAGGATCGCTCTACAGAAAAATATTTTAACGTCGCGTTTGACAGTAATACAGTATTAACCGACGTTAAAGCGGCAGCAAAGGGCGTGACTTTAAACTTTTACGACATGCAAGGGCATATTATAACGCCAGGAGAGGCCTCGCCCGCAAAAATTATTTCACCAGATAATTTAGCATTAAATTACAGGGTCTATCCGGTCAGCACCGGACACTCCCCAAAACCTGGAAATTACAATGCGGCAGTACATTTTAAAATAAGCTATTTATAACGTTCAAACCCAGGTTTACAACCCTGTTTGTAAAGCAAGTCAGCCATCGGATAAAACTATGCACAATAATAATTTAACTTCCCCGATATTGTCTTTCAGACCTGGAATATTATTGATTTGTCCTTTCATCATTTTCTGGTCATACGGCGCTTCGGGAGAGGACAACATCCAGTTTAATACAGATATCCTCGATGCTGCCGATCGCAATAATATTGACATGACACAGTTTTCCCACCGGGGGTATATTATGCCTGGTGAATATACTATGTCCCTGCGCGTTAATAAGCAGGAGATACCCGAACAGCACATTACTTTTTACCCGCCGGATAACGATCCCAAAGGCAGTAGCGCCTGTATCACTGCGCAAATGGTGGCGCAACTGGCATTAACTCGCCAGGCACAGAAAGCATTAACCTGGTGGCATAACGGTAAATGTATGACGCCGGAAAGTTTACCGGGTACGACGCTGCGCGGCGATTTAGGGACGATGTCGCTGTACGTTAATATTCCGCAAGCGTATCTGGAATACGCCAGCGAGAACTGGGAGCCGCCTTCCCGCTGGGATAACGGCATTCCCGGCGTTATATTTGACTACAATCTCAATATGCAAAATCGCCAGCAGCAGGGCAGCGCCAGCAGCCGCAGCCTTAGCGGCAACGGAACCGTCGGTGCGAACCTGGGAGCATGGCGATTTCGCGCCGACTGGCAGGCGAGGGTCAATCACTCCAGACAACGCCAGGTGCCGCAGGAAGCCTGGCGCTGGAGCCGTTACTACTTTTATCGGGCATTGCCTGCCTTCCGCGCTAAGCTTGAATTGGGTGAGAATTATCTTAATAGCGATATTTTTGACGCCTTTCGTTTTTCAGGCGTCAGCCTGAGAAGCGATGACGCCATGCTGCCGCCTGATTTGCGCGGTTACGCTCCTGAAGTCACGGGTATTGCCCGCACCAATGCCCGCGTTGTTATCAGCCAGCAGGGTAGGATCCTTGAAGAAACCCAGGTTGCCGCAGGCCCCTTCAGAATTCAGGACATTAATGACGCCGTAACCGGTGAACTGGACGTGCGCGTTGAAGAACAGGACGGAACAACCCAAACCTTTACGGTACAAACGGCAAATATCCCCTATCTGACGCGTCCTGGTACGGTGCGTTATAAGCTGGCCGCGGGTCGGCCCACTTGATTTCAGGCATCACGCTGAAGGGCCGGTACTGGGCACTGGCGAATTCTCATGGGGGGTCAGTAACGGCTGGTCGCTCTACGGCGGCGCAGTAGGCGGTGAGAATTATCAGGCGCTGGCAACCGGGATTGGGCGGGATTTGTTAATCCTTGGCGCGCTGTCTTTTGACGTTACGCAATCGCGGGCCCGCACGCCGTGGCAGGCAGAAACCCTGAACGGCCGTTCCTATCGCCTTAGCTATTCAAAAAATTTCGATCGCTATGACAGCCAGATAACCTTTGCAGGCTATCGTTTTGCTGAACGCAACTATTTGGGGATTAATGATTTTATTGAGGCGTGGCAACGCGGTGAACCGGTTTATAGCAGTAAAGAAATGTATACGGTTTCGTTAAGCAAGCGGTTTACAAAACTAAGCCTTGCCGCCTATTTAAACTACAGCCGCCAGACCTATTGGGATCGCCCACAAAGCAACCGCTATGATTTATCGCTATCGCGCTATATTGATATCGGCCATTTTAAGGACGTCAACTTATCCCTTGCCGCTTACCGCTATAACTACAACCACGTTAAAGACGAGGGCATGTATATTTCCGCATCGTTACCTTTTGCCAATGGCGGTAGCCTGAGCTATAGCGGAACCATAACGCGCGGCGAAAACCGACATCAGGTGACGTATTTCGGCCGCATTAATGATAACGACAGCTACCAAATAGATAGCGGCGTTGCCAACGGTAATAAATATACGGCAAGCGCATTTTATACCCATAAGGGCGATTACGCAGAAGTTAATACCAGTGTCAGCTATCAGCAAGGAAGCTACGCCTCGCTAAATCTGGGCGTACGCGGCGGTATGACGGCAACGGCAAAAGGCGCCGCGCTACACGGCAATGGCAACCCTGGCAGCACGCGAATGCTTGTCGATACTGACGGCGTTGCCGGAATACCCATTCACGGCGCCGGCATTAATACCCACAGCAACGATTTTGGTAAGGCCGCCATCGCTGATTTGGGAAGCTACTATCGCAATCGCGTTGACATTGATTTAAACCAGATTCCCGACAATGCCGAGGCCGAGACCTCCGTGGTGCAGGCAACGCTAACCGAAGGCGCAATAGGCTATCGACGCTTTAACGTTATCGAAGGGAGTAAAGCGATTGCCCAAATTCGCCTGCCTGACGGCTCCGCGCCGCCGTTTGGCGCAAGCGTGCTGAACCAGAAAAAGCAAGAAGTCGGCATTATCAATGACGATGGCAGCGCTTATCTCAGCGGGGTTAATCCGGGCGATGAAATGACGGTCAACTGGTCCGACAGCCAGTGCGTTATCTCCTTCCCGACAAGGCTTGCACAGGCGTCGCTCAATAAACTCATGCTTCCTTGCCGCCGGGTAATAAGACCGTAGCGGAAAAACGAGCGCGCCCATTTTATTTTTACAGAGAGATTTGCTATGAGAAAAACAATTATTCGCCAGGTAATGTTCATTTTCGTCAGTGGTTCGTTGGCCATACCCACGGCGCATGCGGCCATTGCGCTGGATCGCACCCGAATTATTTTTGACGGTAGCCAAAAGTCAGAGAGCCTGAGCATCACCAATGAAAATAAAAAACTGCCCTACCTTGCTCAGGGTTGGCTGGAAAATGAAAAAGGCGAAAAGATAAATAATCCGTTAATGGTGCTTCCCCCCGTTCAACGCATGGAGCCAGGAGAGCGAAGCCAGTTAAAAATTCAGGGCCTGCCGACCGTCAGTACCCTGCCGCAGGATCGCGAAAGCCTGTTTTATTTTAACTTACGTGAAATACCGCCACGCGCTAATGAACCCAATGTTTTACAGATTGCGCTACAAACCCGCATCAAACTTTTTTATCGGCCACAGGCCATAATGAAAAGCGCCAACGAAATGGAAACGCCGTGGCAGCAGCAAATTACGCTGATTCGCCAGGGCGATAAATATCAGGTCATGAATCCAACCCCCTATTACATCACGATCATTGATGCCAGCCGCACGCTAAAAGGCAAGACGGCCGCTGGGTTTGAAGCCTTAATGGTTGCCCCCAAAAGCCAGCAACGTCTTAAGGGGAGCGCAGCAGAGCTGGGCAATAGCCCGGTGCTGACCTATATCAACGACTACGGCGGCCGCCCTCAACTGCAGTTTCACTGCAGCGGCCCCACCTGTAAAGCGAGCGTTATCGAGCAGGGCAGCTAATTCACATGCTCCGGAGGAAAACAATGAAAAACACCGGGCAAAGAGACGCCGCTGCGCCATTTCGCCAGAAAACGGGCTATTACTTTGCGCATACGCGGCAAGAGTCGGCAAAGCCGGTTGCGAAAACGGCATATTGTCCGCCTGCGGCCCGCTCGCCAAAAGAAAGCGGGCGGCCCGGACACTTTTTTGGCTACACAACGTTAGCTGACAGGAAACAGAAATAAAATGGCGACTATTTCACTACGTCTGGCGCTGCTGCTGATTGGTGGTTTGTTTTATTCCTGCCTGCATGCGCAAGAGAATATGCAATTTACAGGTACATTAATTGAACCGCCGCCGTGCACCATTAATCAGGGCAAAATGATTGACGTTTCTTTTGGCGAGCATGTGGCTATCGCAAAAGTGGACGGGGCGCATTACCAACAGACCATAGACTACCAGCTAACTTGTAATGCAAATGCCGCGAAAACCGGGCTCACGTTGACGCTGAGGGGGACGGCCAGCGCGTTTGACGCAGCGGCAGTGCAAACAACTAAGCCCGGTTTAGGCATACGTCTGATACTGGGGGAGCGTCCATTTACGCTTAATACGCCCTTTACTGTCGATATGGCCAGGCTACCCGCACTGTTTGCCGTACCGGTGAGCGAAAAAGGCGCCACGCTCACCGAAGGCCAGTTCGACGCCACAGCAACCCTACTGGCGGAGTATCGATAATGAACAGCCAAAAAAGGCCCAACGCACTACGCCGGGCAGGCGCGACAATAGTGTGTATGCTTTTATTGCTAACGCGCAGCGCCAGCCTTCAGGCGAAGGATAATATACATTTCCACGGCGCGCTCACGGCACAGCCCTGCTCTATTCCCGCAGACGGCGTTAACGTTACGCTGGTATTCAGCGATGTGATTAACCGTGACCTGTATAAAAATTTGCGCACGCCAGGCAAAGCGCTGGCGCTGCATCTACAAAATTGCGATAGCAGCGTAGCCCGCCAGGTGTCGGTAACGCTAAGCGGCAATGAGGATAGCCAGCTTCCAGGCTTACTTGCGCTTTCTGCGTCTTCCCAGGCTCACGGAATAGCCATTGGGCTGGAAAAACCGGACGGGCAGAACATCCCTTTTAATCAGCCGGGAGCAAGCCGTCTGTTAACAGACGGGGACAATACGCTGACGCTTCAGGCTTATATACAGGCTGAACCACCGGCGGTAGCACAAAAAAACATTATCCCGGGAACCTTTAGCGCTGTTGCGACAGTGAATTTTAGCTATCAGTAATGAAGATTAGTAATAATACGCAAATAAGATAACCTGTTGCCATTAACGGCGAGTAAACAGTGCAAATATGGTAATTATACCCATGTTCAAAAAATTATTGATGCCTCTATTCGTTACCCTGATCGTTAGTATTACATCACCGTTATGTTGGGGCATATCCAGCACGGTAACAGTACATGTTAAAGTTGAGACTTCGCCCTGCGTAATTAATAATGGCGAAATGATTAACGTTAATTTTGGCGATAATCTACTGACGACGCTTATTGATGGAAACGAATATAAAAAGGCTATAACTTATTCGCTGGACTGCGCCCAACGCACCAATAACGCGCTCAAATTAAAAATATCGGGAACCGCCAGTACATTTAATAACAGCGCATTGCAGACCAATAAGGAAAATATTGGTATTAAACTCTTTAGTAACGGGCAAACATTGCCTGTTAATCAATGGATTAACTTTGATGGTAACGTAGCGCCGCAGTTATCAGCAGCGCCCATAAAATTAACGGAAAACCCATTGAAAGGAGGCGCATTCGCCGCCTCGGCAACCATGATGATTGACTATCAATAATTTTGATATTGCCTGAATGCATGTTGTGCAATAACTATTGAGGAAAGAATGAAAAACTTCATTTACCTGCTCTTTTTGCCGGGAAAAACCACCCTGCAATGGGGGCTGAAAACCGCGCTTCCTGTTGCTCTGTATATCTTCTCGCTCAGTATTTCGCCTGCTCATGCGCTCGGCCATCCGGAAATTGTGGATGTCATCAGCGTTGACGTCAGCGAATGCCCCAACGGCTATCCGGGGCTTACCGCCTGTTATAAATACTCATGGAAATTTTCTTCTAATGACATTCCCGGCAATCTCTTTTTTCCACATGGGAAATTTGACGTTCTGGTTAACTCATCGGGAGATAATTACCTGCAAACGAATGCGCCGTGGTCTTTCGGCGTGCCCAATAATTCCTCAGTTACATGGGCTTCGCTCATTCAGACGATGATAAACAATACGGGCACTTCAGGCGAAGGCATATATTCAGCGCCGATACACTGGAAAGGCTGTTTTACGTTTGGCGTCTCGGATAACAGACAATCCCATCAACTACCGGGAGCCAAATGTTTCCGCGCGCCGCCGCCTCAGGTATCGTGCAATTTTAACCTTGATAACATCAATATTGATTTTGGCACGCTAAATACAAAAGAGGTTAACGGCGCACAGCGGAGCGTTCCCGTTACGCTGACCTGTAGCAGCGCGGTCACAGCCAGTATCAGCAATCTGGATAACGGTAATATCACGCTAAAAAACGGCGGTAACGCTGGCCTTACCGCCAGCCTTTACGTGAACGGCACGTCGCTTGCCAGTGAACAGCAAATAAATCTGGCGGCAGGCGACAATGCGCTAACGGTTATGGCGACGCTTAAAACCGATGGCAATATCGTCGCCGGCGATTATTCAGCCTCAACGATATTAAGTATCGCGTTACAATAATAAAGGCCTATTACCGCTAAATACGGTTGCTCAGGTTGTTGACAAAAAAGGTTAAAAACGTGGCTTTGCCCTTCTTGTCACGATCGGTCGAAAAAAAGCGTCTATTTTTTGCTACTTTAATTTCTGATATTTCGGTTTAAAGCCGCACGTATCGGCGTTCGACAACACACTGAGTGACCTCTAAACGAGGTCACTTTTTATACCCATCTGAACACCACCTCCTGTGGAGGTG
>NZ_JAEPBH010000080.1 GCF_016632365.1 Tenebrionibacter intestinalis
AAGGTATTCAGGGCAGGAATGGCGCTGGCGGGGCTGATGTTGGCGGGTTGCCAGCAGGCGCCGGCGCAGGCGGCGGGCGGCACCATTGAGGCGGTAAACCATACCCGTTGGGCGATAAACCACTTTAGCGTTAACGGGCAGTCGGGCATTGATATTATCGGCCCGCACCAGGGGGGCGGGGGCGGCTGTTGCTTCAGGGCGCCGGCGCAGTGGCAGCCGGGTATGACGGTAAAAATTGACTGGGAAACGGGGATTGGCGATACAGATGAATTTCCCGGTTATGGNATCTTGCCTGGGAGAGGAAAATAGATTCCTCAAGGAAAAAACACTCAGCCATAGTCCTGGTTCCTGATTACACCGGGCAAAAGACCTGCGGTATCTCGGTGCATTTTCTGCCGTGCGATAAGGTCAAAGTGACCACCAGTTGCCATATCTACTCCGACCCGCAATATCCGGTAAAGGAGCCGTTAAGAATGCCGGAGCCGCAGGTATGTCCAAAATAAAATCTGGCGCGGCAAGCGTTTGCTATCCCCCCGCGTTTCCGGTTGATGGCCGGTTACCGACCCAGGCTGCGCTGGTGGGGGAACACTGCCGGCGGCAGGACAGCCAGGAGCTGGCTTATCGCCAGGAGCTGTGTCTGGCCGCGGGCCGGCGCGTGGATATGCCCTGCTGTAAAACGCTCCGTATCAGCCTGTTTTTCGACGGCACCGGCAATAACCTTAACCATGATGTGTACGTGAAGGGCGGGCGGGGCGAAATACAAAGCCCGACCAATATTGCCCGCCTGTTCCGGGCGTCCATTGGGGCCGGGCTTGCGGGCGGCGCGCCGCAGGAGGTAACCGATAACCCGGAGCAGACCGGGGGAAAATATTTTAAATACTATGTGCCCGGCGTTGGAACGCCGTTTCCGGAGGTGGAGGATAATGACTTCAGCGCCGCCGGGCTGGTGGCCGCCGCCCGCGGCGAGGAGCGCATTAACTGGGGGCTATTGCGCATTATTGATGCGCTGATGCGCGCCCTGGGGCTGGGGCGGCTTGACGATGACGCCTGCCTGGCATCCATAAAGGCGATGGGCACCTGGATGGCGACGATGGGGGTAACCGGCGCCGCTAACCGCCAGGCGGAGTTTCAGCGCCTGCTGCGCGGGATGGCGCCGAAGCTGTATAACGCCATTAACCAGCCCTCCCCCGGCCAGCCAAAGCTGCTGGGCATTAAGCTGTATGTGTACGGCTTTTCACGCGGCGCGGCGCAGGCGCGCGCCTTTGTAAACTGGCTGGCCGGGCTTATTACTAAGCCTCAAGACCGCGGGCGCCGGCCCGAGCAGTGCCTGCAGGTGCACGGTATAAAAATCCCCGTGAGCGTTGAGTTTCTGGGGCTGTTGGATACCGTCGCCTCCGTGGGCATTGCCCATATCGCGCCCGTGGCCGAAGGCCATATGGGCTGGGCGGATGATACGATGGAGCTGCCCAACGAGGCGCGCTTCAGCGGCCTGATTAAGCGCTGCGTGCAGTTTGTGGCCGCCCACGAGCAGCGCCTGTGCTTCCCGCTTGATTCGCTGCGGCGCACGCAGGGCCAGTATCCGCAGCACAGCGCTGAGGTTGTATACCCCGGTATGCACTCTGACGTTGGCGGCGGCTACCCGCCGGGCGATCAGGGAAAAGGAAACCCTGAGGCTAAAACCGGTGATGATTTTTTATTATCGCAAATTGTTCTGCACGACCTCTATGCCGAAGCGTTTAAAGCTGGTGCGCCATTAAAAGTACCATCTTTGGCCCTTCCCAGGGATTTAACAAATGACGTATGGCGTAAAATGTCAGCGGCCTCAGCGAAAGAATTTGTTATCGCACCAGACTTAATCAACCGTTTTAACGCCTGGCGTGAGCTAACCCTGGGCCTTCCGGCTCCGAAGACGCCCATTTCCGCCAGGGAGGCCATAAATTACAGCCCGGTAGACGCGGGGCATACCCTTGAGAAAGCCATTGAAAACCAGATTGCCTGGATAACCGCCTGGCGAATCGAACGCTATGCCCGCAAAAGCCTGCTGAAAACGCCGTTTTACCTGCGCGCCACCAACACAATGGAAAATGACGCGGTGCGCAAACAAAAAAAGAAGGAACGGGACCAGGCCCAGAAGGCCGTTGAAGAGGAAAGAAAAGCGCAGCAGGCTAACCGGAAAAAAGGCGACCCCTTTACCCCCGCGCTGCCCGGCGTTAAAGATTTTGACCCCGATATCGCCAAAACCCAGCTTTATGAGGCCGCCCGGGAGTTTGGCGAAGATTATGCCGGGAAATGGCGAACGTTAACCAGCGCCGCGCATCTGATAGTGGACAAGGGGTATCAGAACCTCCTGTTTATTATTAACAGCGACGATGAGCGCGCCGAGCGTAAACGCATAAAGGCAGACGGCGACGCGCGGGTAAAAATACTCTTTCCGGCGCACGGCGAGGCGAGCAACGCAGAGCAGCCCGCCGGGCGGGTGCGCGCGCTGTTTGATGACCAGGTTCACGACTCGCGCGCCTGGTTTATGCACGCCGCACTGGGCAGCCGCGAGCCTTTCGCCAGTTATTTTATCGACCGCCAGATCTATTTTGGCGATGCCTGTAGCAAGGAATGGAACCTGTTGCTTGCCATTAAAGGCCAGCCGGTGTTGGGCGCCGTCGAGTTTATCTTTAACCAGGTGGTTACGCCTGAGGGTATTGAAACGCAAATTAAAGCCGTGGATACCGCCACCGGTTTGCCCGTTTCGTTCACTACCGCAAAAACCCGCTTGCCGGGCGAATTCGTGCGCCAGCAAAAAGAACAGATGGCCGGGCAGTTCAGGGACGAGGCAAAGCAGTTGCTTGCCAGTATCTGGGATGAGGCGCCGGGCGAAACGGAATTAACATAAAAGGGAGGTAAGGATGAAAAGTATTGTACGCCAGGGGGATACGCTACGCGAATATGGCGGCAAGGTACTGTCGGGACACTATTTATGCCACGGTAAAGGGATAGCCTGCAAAGGCGATGCGGTGAAATGCGCCCGCCACGGTATAACGCAAATTGCCGAAGGCAGCGGCCTGGCTCAGGTTGACGGGCAGCCGGTCGCGCTGCACGGCGACCGCTGCGCCTGCGGCTGCACGCTGGTCAGTTCATTTCCTGACAGCCAGATAGCGCAATAATGAAGCCGGCCCCCGTATTTGCACCCTGGCCGAAACCGCTGGCGCCAAACGCTCGCTACTGGTCAACGGCCGGCGCTGTGCTGCTGGGCGTGGGTAGCGCTACGTATGCGGCTGAGCCAGGTACGCTGGCTTTTTTACTGGCCGCGCTGGCGTTGTTTATGCTGGCCTGGCTGCTGCGCCTGCTGTACTGGCGCGCAGGCGTACACAACGCCGAGCGCTACAGGCTGGAAACTGACCGCGTGCAGGCGGTCTGGTGGGCAGAGCACAGGCGGCACATCGCCCTGCAGGAGAGCGTGTTGCTTGGCCCCACATGCGTAACGCCGGCGCAGTGCCAGGCGTTGATGAGCGGCAACTTGCGCCCGCCGGCGCCTCGCCTGGCCGAAGGCGGCCCGGCGCTGCGTCTGGCGCGTACTTTTCACGGCGATATCGGCGCGCGGGAAGCGGCGCTGGCGCGTTTACTGGCGCTGCAGTGGTGTGAACAGCGTGAAGGCAGGCTGCCTGCGCCAGCGGCCAGCTACTGGGTCGGTAGCTCTGGCGCCTGGCAGGCCTTTCGGGAGCAGGCAATGAACTGTTTTCCGGGGCTGACATTGCCGGAGGCGCCGGAGCGCTGGGGTGGCGCAGAGGCCATGCCCGCACTTATTGAACGCCTGCGAAGCGGTCCGCCTGGGGCGGTTTTCCTTTGCGCTGGCTGCTGTGTTATGCCGGCCACAGCCGCGAGTGAGCGCCCTGCGGGCGAGGCGGCCGTACTCTGGCTGCTTGGTTGCGAAGGGGGGGCGCAACTCACCTGCGGGGAGTATTTTCAGGCAGAGCGGGATACCGATGTGCTGGCGCTGGCGGCGCGGGCGCAACAGCAGAGCGAGCTTAGCCTGCCGCCGGATGTCTCGTTCATCTTTTCACAACCCGGGTTTCCCGGGCTCGATAATATTGGCTGGAACACCCGGCAACATATTCAGGATGGCTACTGGGGAAATATCGGCCATCTGCAGGCTATGGTGGCGCAGACACTTGCCGCCCGTTATGCGCAAACGCACGCCACGGCGTGTGGCTGGGTAGCCTGCGATATCATACACACACTGGCACTGGGAATCATAAAACCTGATGGAAAAGGACAATAAACAAACCGGGGGGCTTTCGGTTTTTTTGTCGCTGCTGCTGTTTGTTTTCGTGGTGACGATTGTGGTGGCGCTTGCCGGCATAGTCTGGTGGCTCTGGCCCGCGCAGCGGCCTTCGACGTGGGATGGGATAGGCCCGATTTTACTGGGCTGCGCTATTGCCTGGGTCTTGCTGTTTGTTGTTAGCGGAGTCGGTTATTTGCTGCGCACGCAGCTTATCCGCCAGCGCGCGCGCACAGGCATTGCGGGTGTGGCGCAGGTAACTAACGATGCACAGACGACTGCTCCTTTACGCCTGTTTGCCCGCGAACTGCGCGACCACCTCCGCGCCGTTTACACCTTCTTCTGGC
>NZ_JAEPBH010000081.1 GCF_016632365.1 Tenebrionibacter intestinalis
ACGGACGTCACAGGAAGTGTTATTGGTGCCCGGACCCGGGAACATTCAATTACTTACCAATTTGATTTACATAATAAATTCTTTTGCTATCTCCCGTCAAGACCCAGAGGTTGACCCTCATTTCTACTTTTAAATCAGAAACGTAGATTAACATAAGTAGAAAGTCTCTCGGTTCGATACTTCGGTTCGATTCCTTCTGAATTTATCGTAATGACATCTGCGTTACGCTTGTTGTATACTTAATATCCACAGAAACACAGGAGGACAACACCATGCCAGCCGCAAACAGTATGGCGATGAAACGCGAAACCCTGAACCTACGCATCAAGCCCGCCGAGCGCGATCTTATCGATCGGGCTGCAAAAGCCAGAGGGAAAAACCGCACTGACTTTGTGCTGGAGGCCGCCCGCGTCGCCGCAGAAGAGGCGTTGATCGAGCAACGCATCATTATGGCCGATCCAGAGGCTTATCAGGCATTTCTGACCCGTCTGGATCAGACTCCCACGCCAAACGATGCGTTGCGTAAAACCATGCAGACCCCCGCGCCGTGGGAACAGGAAAAATGATTTCCGCCCCAGAACCACTACATGCCGGGCATATTCTTACCCCGTTCTGCTGCGGCGTGGAGTCGATGGATAACTGGCTGAAACAGCGGGCAATGAAAAATCAGGTCACTGGCGCATCTCGCACCTTTGTGTGTTGTGGCAGTGATTCTAATGTGTTGGCGTATTACTCGCTGGCGTCCAGCGCGGTAACAACAAACACCGCCCCCGGTCGCTTTCGTCGCAATATGCCCGATCCTATCCCCGTTGTGGTGCTGGGCCGTCTGGCGGTGGATCGGTCGCTACATGGGCAGGGCGTAGGTCGGGCGCTGGTGAGGGATGCCGGGCTGCAGGTGATTCAGGTGGCGGAAACTATCGGTATTCGTGGGATGTTAGTCCATGCCCTGTCGGATGAAGCGCGGGAGTTTTACCTGCGGGTGGGGTTTGAGCCGTCGCCGATGGATCCTATGACATTGATGGTGACGTTGGGGGATTTGGTTCATGCCTGATTGGTATTTTGGGTTGGAGAGAAAATATTAAGGTGGTTATTTTTAAACCACCTTAATATCATAGCGCTTGGTTCATATATTATAAATTTTCTTTTAACCAGGCTTCTAACGCATCTACTTGTACAAAATTAATATTAGTTTCATATGGCGGATATCTTAACCACCAATAAATTTGTCTACTAATATATAAATGAATGAATTTAACTTCATGATTATCTGCTGGCTCATTCCAGTTTAGTAGAGTACGAATATCATTATAATTTTCTGCTAGAAAATTAATCCTTTTTTCTATTTTTCCAATCTGTCCCCTTTTATCACCTCTACCAAATATTTTCTCTCGTAATCGACGCATATCCTTAATACAATAGTAGGGCTGATTATACTTACACTCTATATTTAACCAGGTATTGCTATCAGGAAAATGGGCTAAGGTATCAAAATCACCTACATCTGGAAATTTTTTCTTTGGAAAGCGTTTCTTAAAGTCGAGACCAAGTTCAATTTGGGTTGCGAACCTTTTTACAATATCAAAAGTGGTTATTTCTAATTGCTTTTCAATACTCTCTTTTATTTTACCAACTTCATGTGAAATGTGACTCCATTCAAACTCGGCAGGAAGATATCCATTCGCAATATGGGCACCCCATATTGTGCCTGCCCGATATGCTGCCGCAGCGCCCCAGATTATATTATTATTACTAGTTTCTATCAGTGGACGAATATTATATCTATGTTCTCGTTTATTGTGATCGGATATAGGCACATCAAAACATTCAGAATAAGTACCCAGTAATTTTCTTATCTTATTAGGATCAAGAATAAGAAAATCTATTATTTTCTCTACTTCCTCATTAACCAAGTTAGTATTGCTGTTAAGCAGTATGTTTACCATATCAGTCTTTGTCGTCTGATATGAAACATTTAATTCAATTTGGTTAAATCGTGCCCATTGAAACAGAATAGAGAAAACAGCAAGTAAACTAGAGTATTTGAAGCCTAGATCTTGTTGAAATGCACGATCAAGATCATCTAATTTTTCATTTATAATATCAGACTCTACAGAATCAGTGTCGTTTAAATTATAACCTAACTTATAGCCTGCTTGTTCTTCACTAAACTTATCTTCTTTAATCTCACGATCTTCGGAAAAAAATACTTGTGGGATGTAAAAATTATCTATATTCAAACCACCTACATCAATATCGTTATGCAGGATGTCACTTGCATTATAAAGTACGATTAACCAATCAATATCAGCAAGTAATTGCAAAATATCATCGGTAGTCGGTATGGTCTCACTTTTTGAGTTAAGACTTAAAGTGCACTCAAGCAAATATCTATAATTTGCTGACATTCGGTTGAACTCAGTGCTTTGTTTCGCTAATTTTTCTGTTCTATTATAATTAACCTCATGTTGAAGGCTTAACATAATATTTTTCTTTTTTCTATGATCTTCGGCTACATAAGCATCATAGTTTTCAATTACAAATTGTAGCAAGTGCTCCCTGTTTATCGAGCGTATTGTTGTGTGAATTTTTTCTCTGAAAAAATCGGCCAAAGGGTTAATAATATCTTTGGCTTTTTGTAACTCATAATTTCCTTCCTGAACACCAGAGTCTTTAATGAAATTAGCCAATGTTTTTCTGGCTAGTTTAAAATGTTTGGCTTCAGGAATGTTTGGTTTTATTTCTAAAGTATCAAAAGTGCGCTCTTCCTTGGATATTGCCATCCTTGCGGGTCTGTTCCCTGTGTTGATTAACTTTTGCCTACTTTCCTCGGAGAACCCGATATGAAGTATTTTGGAGAGCGATTGTAAGAATGCAATGCAAACATCAGCCTGGAAACTGGCATTTTGAGGTCTGTTAAGACGATATTGCATTAGTGGCAAATTAATGCAAATCTTTATATTTGCGGAATAATTATCTTTGTTAATTAACGATACCTGAGTAAACAACTCAGGAGCAAAATTTTCTGTAATGTCAGAATTACTATCGACAAGATATTTTTTGTCAATAGTGCAGTGTACGGTAATTCTGTTTATACCTTGGAAAGATGTACTCTCTAAAATATCTTTTCGTTGCGATAATGCATCACAAGCACTTTCTAAAAATAATGTCAGAAGTTGACCGTTGAGGGGATCTTCATTAAGTAGGGACTTGCAATCCGCACAAAAATGAATTGTGCAATTATTTATCGTTGTGGACCAAGAGACATAGAAATGACTTTTCGATATTAACGAAATATTTCCTTGGTAACTATTACTGATGTTCCATTTTACATTGACATCAGGAAAATTCGAGGGAGCCTGTGACCAGTATTTTCCCAGTTCTTCATATCTCCAATTAGAACCCCAGTGAGGGTCAAGATTAATCATATTAAAATTAATGGCACCATCTTCTAATACAGAATGAGTTCCTTTAAATGATGCAAATTTATCTATTATGGAAATAAAGGACGGATTTATTTTTGACTTGTTCTTATCTAAATATGAAAAAAATAATGATAATTCATTTAGATTCTCTATTGAGTCAAACAATGCAATGAACTCTGTCAGAAAGAAGATGTGATGACTATATTTTAGTTGTGGTGGCTCAAAAAAATGCATGGCAGTAGTAAGATTAGAATATATGAAAATAAATTCAATATCATCAATTGATAGCTGTTTCCCCGAGCGATTTCGAATGCCTAATAGTTGTGGTGATGAAATCGGTGATAAAGCCCATTCACCTTGATTAAAAAGTTCGAAAACATCTTCTTCTATCTTTTTTAGCTTGTTTATTGAATTAGTATCAAAAGATACAAATAAATAAAATTTATCATTTCTCTCTAGTATTCCAGAGAATTTATAAGGAAGGACTTTTTTTTGTTTAAGAAGTAAGAATGGTTCCTCAATAATGTTTTCAAAACGCTGAGATATGAAATTTGAAATAGCATCTGAACAATCGATATCCCTTTTTTTGGAAGCATAGTGCTCAATAATTACATTTGCCATATTCCTGAATGACAATGGATAAACACGATCACCAATGTTGATACCAATAGCAGGGAGTGCTACGCCCTCCATTATTATATTTGATAATTCAGCGGTAGAGTTAATGCTTCTAAATTCCCCTGGTTTTTTAATAAATATTTTTTCCGTCTGACTACTTATTTTCTCAAACACATGACAGGCATCCGTTAAAGCCTGATGGCAACCTTTCCAAAATGTTTCTGGAGGGATTTCGACATGGCCGGGAGAGAACTCTTGTTCTGAGAGTGTATCAACCGGATTTAGGCTTGATAAAAACTGGTTCTGTAAAATAAGAACATTTTCCATTTGCTTAAGGATAATTGGATATTCTGCGTATCTGATTCCAAAATCTTGAATATAATCATATAAACGCTCGATGGAGCTACCATAAAAAATCTTATAAATATTATCTCTCCATGGTATTTTTATTTGTCCCCAGTCTGAGACTGTAATTAAAATTGTGTAATTGCCTGTTTTTGAT
>NZ_JAEPBH010000082.1 GCF_016632365.1 Tenebrionibacter intestinalis
TAATACATTGGCAGTTACACAGAATTACTGACAGGCTCCCCAGTCTTGCTGAGGGATAAAATCTTCCATTTGAGGAATGTTAGGTAATATGTTGTAAATAATACTAAAAAATTCTCTTGCTTGTTGATATGTTTTAAGTTCCTTTTGGTTATTAAAAGTACTAACATCCATGGAGAGCAAGGTGTTGAAAGCTATAGTGTGTTTTACAGGTGACGAGATATTAGGTAGCCATAGTTCGGAAATACTTAATGTAAGTAAAAGATCTGCGAGATTGTACTCTTTATATACAGAAGTTAAATTATCTTTTATTTTTTGCATAGCGTCTTCATAGTTTCTATTACCCTTGCTAGAGGATTTTTCTCTGGATTTGTTACTGCTTTTTTTCTTTTTTAAATCTCGTTTTGCCTTGCTGTTCTTTCCCATTTTTAAATCCTTTTGAGAACTAAGTGTGTCAATGTGTTGGATTTAATATCCTTCAAGTCTTAACTTTGCATGCCGATCATTGTTTGCAGCATCAAAATCATAATGTGAAGCAAGATCATCAAAGATACTTGCTAGTTTGGGATGAGTAAAATATAACTGGTTGGCAATTTCTTTGTATTGGTCAACTAGTTTTCGTTCCTTATCACCGCCTTCATAATAATCTCTTATTGTTGTACCACGGCTATTAATAGTGCCAAAATAGAAACCTTGTCTGATTTCATCCCGTTCTGTCTCTTCCAGCAAATCTTTGATTGTCATGCTGGACCATGGTGCATCATTTAGATGTTTTGAGCGGGATAGCCATTTACCGATTATGTAATCGGTAATATTGCTTCTGTCATTTTCTGTCGCTAGTTTTCTGACTTCCTTAATCCAGTTACTAAATACATCTTCATCAATACTTTGATCTGGCTTCTGACCGGGGATCCCTTTCCCTTTATCCAGCACTCTATAAGCTTGTTGTGCCGCAGCAATTAAGGATTCATCCTGTTTATATTCTTTATCTGATTCTGTTTTATAAGTAAGGCATATTAATTGCGTGAAGAGTGGTGGATTGCAAAGTAATTCCGCGTAGAGGTTTTTTGCTCCTTTCTCACAACTTCTAAACGCTGTGAAAAAGAAAAATTCCAGTAAGGCCAAATCTCTAAACGCGATACCTGTCCTGACGATTCAAGATATTCTATAGCCTTGGACAAATGCCAACCATCTGGCATTGGTACATCTTTTTCAGCGGTAGTTCGGAATCCGTTTAACAGTTTCAATAGGTTTTGCCAGGAAACCTTTTCCATATGATGTCTTACGAGATTAAATGCGGATATATATCTATCAGAAAACATCATTTTTCCGATGAAGTAGTCAATTTCATCAGCATCGTCACTCCAGATATGTGGATAATTTATTCCCTTCCAGTACAGCATTTGAGCGCTTTCGGGGTAATTTGTAAGGTTGTGCCATGTAGCCATAGTGGGCGGAAGTACTGATTGGAATGCAGCAATTTTTTCATCACTATCCATCTCATTCTTAAATATTGAAGAGTTTATCAGGATAAGCCGCTTTTCTTCAGGGAGCCAGTTATAAAATGAACTGATCAGTGGATCATGGAATGGAAAACCATTACTCCTGAATTTTTCAATAATCCATGATAATGAGTCTAATAAATGTAAGTTACAGGTTGCCAGAGACTCCCCTATGACAGAGGGGGATTGTGCTACTGAAAGTAAAGATGATAATCCGTCCCATCCTTGTTGATAGTAGATTTCTTCTATTGCATTGATTCGCATTTTTCTTATTTTTTCACTATGCCTTAGATGATCTTTTTCACTTCCTTCTGGTAATACAGGGTAATGAGAGGTGAACAGTCGGCGTTTATCAAGAATAATGTCTTGAGGCGTTAATAAACTGACAAATGGCATGAGGTCTTCTGCAACCGATCTGCTTTTTTTATCTCCATCAGTGTTATAAGAGTTATGCCAGTTTAGATAATGATATAACACTTCTCTAACAATCTCCTTGTCTTTGTCAGGAAATGAAGTCGTGCTTTTAATTAATAAAATAAGTCTTTCTTGATAGCCCCCTTCAAAATGATCTATTCGCTTAATAAGTGCAGCTATTCTTTCAGCATTTTTTTCTGCCAAACTCAGTATTAGCTCACCAAGTGCAGAATAATATGCACTAAAAAAAATTCCTCTCATTTTCGCACTGCCAGCATCATCATCCCGCCATTTTGGTCTGGCATTTTCCGTATACGTACTACCCATAGGATCGGTTTGTTCATAGAGAAAACGCCAGGCAATGCTATCGTGCTTTTTGATAAGCATATCAAGTACGATAAGTCTTTGTTCATCAGTAGCCATTTTTTGCGGCCAATAGGGTCTGAGCAATGATTTCAGGGTATTTTCCGGTGTATTGGTCCAGTTTCCCTGAATTCTTAATGATGATAACGTTGTAAGAATAAGGTTGATTCTAAGTAATCGTCTTGGGTTCCAGGCCAGAATTTCCAGCGCATGCAATAAGTCAGCATGCCAACAACGCATACCAAAGCCTGTACTTTCGCTTGTTTCCGTTAGTAGGCGAGTAACGGCAACCTCTGTTGACTGCAAACTTGTTTCTATGGATTTTAAGAATACCTCTGGTGATGCTTCAGCTAACGGACATAATACGTCTGTTAATGACAGCCATCTCTCACCATCAGCATCCATCAACAGATCTCTAACCAGATTGTCGATGGCAACAATGATGAAATCTGAATTAACCCCTTCACTGCTTTCAGCGTAGATTCTGAGCTTCACCAGTGAGTCAGCGATTGATTTCAGAATAAAATCTGATTCTGAACGAACTTTTCCATAGATAGCCGCCATCCAGCGTTCTTCGTTTTTGATTTCAAGGGCAGGATCGGGTTTAAGTAGCGTTTGTTTTACAATCAAGAAGAAACGTTCGAGCTGACTTTCTGTAAGTCGAGGGGCTAGTTGATACAATAGCTCAATGGGAGATTTTGCTTTCCATACATTGCCAATCTGTAATACCGGAGAGTCATCCTGAAGAGAGATTTCGCGTAGTTCCTGTTCCAGTTCTTCGTAATTTATTTTCGCAATAGTTTCAACGCAATATTTATCGCCTGCTTTTTTGCCATTCCAGCACCCCACCAGGGTCAATGTGATTAACGCGTTTGCTGGCGATGTGGTCAGCCATACGGGATATGAAATTGTCGGGTACTTGGCCCTGAGACGTCGATAAACCGACCAGGATCGTCCGGTTGTTCGCGATAATCGCCTTGCATCGGATTCTTCTTCTCCTAAAGCAATGAGCTTCTCTTCAAAATCGCTTCTGGTAAGACGCTCCAGAGTAATAGTATCACTTCGTTTATTACCCGTAGTATTGTGATCGCCCAAGGAAAATGGAATAAAAACAGTTCGTTCAGGCTGATGACGGCTTTGTCTGGAAATATCACTGTTCATCGCCAGACAGAACTTAATTGAGGGATTTTTATCAATAAAGCGCCATCCATCATCAGTTGTTATGCAGGCGGCTATATTTTCATGCCCCACTTCTATTAAGCTGGCGCAGGCAAAAGCGATGGCCTCTTCCTGACTGTCCGCCCGGATAATAATTTGTTCTTTTTTCTCTGACAGAAAGCCGTTCAGCGTGTTTTTTTCTTCTTCTCTGCCCGCCAGCAAAGTTTCTTTTGTTAATGGAAATTGTGACTGATTGCGCCATTGTTCCCAAAAATGGGAAATGGATTCAATGCCTGTGCCAGTATGGCCCGTTAGTTCACCTAACCAGAGAGCTACAGCCGGAGTGTTTTCCAGCCATGCCTCCAGATCGTCAGCAACAAGTGCATAAACGTTGAACCAGATGTTTTCAGCCCGAGCTTCTTTGAGCCAGCTATCTTTTTTGGGCCACCGACGTGGCGATACGAAAACAAAGCAACTTTTAGTAGCTTCCTGTGGTGAAATTTGTTGATTTCTTTTCCGAAAATCTGAGCGTGCCTTAGTAATGATGTCGGAGGAACAGCCAATTTCCCAGAAAGAGGCACCATCAGGAACCCAGATGTTGCCTTTGTCAGCCTGTATAATACCATCCCAACCGCTGGTTGAAACAGAATCACCGCCGGGCATGCTCAATGCTGTTATTGTTGTGGTCGCGCTGATTAATCGCCGTATCAAAATGGGCAACATCCCTGAGCGTCTCTTGTGTCCGCCCACTGTTCAATTTGGGTCGCGGTGATCCTCATATTAAGATCCTTAAAGTGTGTTTTCTGGATTATATTCCCGATTACTTATTGAATAAAATGGAAAAAATGAAACTTTAGACTTTTGTTTGATGCGAAAGACGGACTATTAGTTTTGCAGATAAGAGAGCGTTATTTCTGCGGGCGGCCTTCTATAACCTCACTTGCTGTTAATTGCTAATCGCGGTACTTCTAGACTAGCCCCATAGATCACCAGACACTTCGCCTCTC
>NZ_JAEPBH010000083.1 GCF_016632365.1 Tenebrionibacter intestinalis
CGAAATCAATGCCCCCTTCTAAGAAGGGGGATTTTTACTTTCCTGCCGTCCTGGTAAGCAATAAAGCGGCAGCCTCGCAGATATCCAAACAGAGACGCCACAACAGGAAACAGGCACTTCAGACAGCGCGCTTATTTATAATTAAATGCGTCCGGGTGATTTTCCAGGCTACCGGTTAATGTTGCATAAAGCACGGTTTTGCCGTCAATGGCAAGATCATCGCTCACGTTCATCCATACCAGTTTCTCTTGCGCGCTTTTTTCATCCACCGTTGAGTAAACGCCAGCCATGATTTTTTTCTCCGCAGACCAGAGTATCGCCACGCGTTCGGCGCTGCAGTTGTGTGGCTTGCAGGCGCCGATTGCCTGCCATGTCTCTGCGCCCAGCGTCACCGTCCTCGCCGGCGAGCCAGTGCCGCCCTGCGCAATCCAGGCCGGCAGGCGATGCCCTTGCGCCATTCTGGCAAAGGCTGCTTTGCTGTTCGCTCCGTTCGCCAACCCGCTTACGGTCAACATATCGTTACCTGCCGCCCATGCGCCTGCGCTTGCCAGCAGCAACGTCGCGACACTCAGTTTCTTTAACATTTCAACCTCCTGATGGGTTTATATTTCACCGTAGCAACACCGTACATGGGGTCTACTCCACCCACTAAAATATTGTAATTGATGAACGATTAAGCATAACCCACTACTGACAGACGATAGTAGTCCAGTATCCAAACTTAGCCTGATAAGTGAAGCAACAATAAAATCATTAATGCTCTAAGATAAATACCTCATTATTGTCGTGTCGTTATTTAATTTTCCTAACAGTATGATAAACATCACTTTTAAGTAAATTCAGAAATCGGTTAGCATTGCATTAACTTAACCATAAAAATGACAGGGAAAAGGAAAATGGGCCGACAATATAACAATAAACTGACCCCGGAAGCGCTGGCAACAATAGATCAATCCCCGTTTACGGCGGAGCAACGGGCAGAGATGGATGAGGGATCCCGTGCCCTGCCTGTAGAACAGAAAGCATTTTGCCGTGAGCATCCGATTACTGCTCTTTATCACGGTGATGAGATAATCAGCCCCCCGCAGGTTGGCGCTGCTCTGACAGGACGGGAAGTCGTTGCAATGCCACCAGATTTTCTTACCGCAACCGGAGATGCGTAAATGGGGTATCGTCCTGATGTTGATGGTCTGGGAATGGCCCTCAGTTGTGATAAAACAACAACAGGCGCCCGCCTTATCGCATCGATTCCTGTTAATCAGGTAAATATTATGGGATTTGGCGTTATCCGGTTGGGTGATAGCACCACTCCCTGCCCGAAGTGCGGGAAGGCTGGCAAAGTTATCGAAAGTGCGAAAGCGTATCGCCGTTCCTTTATGGGGATTCAGGTTGCGGTGGATCGTTGTGAAGTGATGTGTGATTGTCCACAAGGCAGCAACCGGATAATAGCGCCTTCAGGTCAGTGGATGGGATCTGGCCCTTCCCCTGCACAGATAGCGCAGGAAAAACATGCAGCCATGTTGCTGGTTCGTCAGGCTGAAAAAGAAGCGCAGGAAAAACGGCTGGCGGAAGAGCGTGAGCGCAATCGGGTATTCGCCAAATCCTGCCTTCGCGGCGAGGGCTGTAATGATGCCGGAGAGGAGCAGGAGCCTCATACTAATTTTGCTGTGATGGCATTTTATCAGGCTGCTCCACCTGCTGATCCTGTATCAGATAATGTTGTTGTCCAGCACGCTCAGAGCGCCAGGAAAAAGAAATCCGCGGAAAATATCCCTGAACCAAAGAAGCGAAGCGCTCTGTATAAATGGTGGTTCGGTAATCATGAGGAAATGGATTATCAGGCTGCAAAAGACGCAGCAGAGCGAGCCGAAAATGCGAAAGCGGCGGTTGCAGATGCCAGCGTCCTCGGCCTGATTGGTGGCAGCGCCATTACGTCAGGAACGTGGGCGGTAAAATTTGGCGAGATGGCGACCGGACTCGGAAGGATCGCCGCCAGCGGCCCCGGCGCGCCCCTTGTCGCTGTAGTAATGGGGATGATGCCCGGAAGGCTCAATGACGGCGAGCAGGATTTTCTTGACCGCATGCGGCTGGAGCAGATGCGTGAAGCGCCAACGCGTGTGCGTTATACGTGGGAGAGCGACAGTCAGGGTAATCTGGTTCCGCATGGCTGGCATACGCCGCCGGGTAAGGACAGGGTGCGGGTGCGTAAAATGGAGTGGAATCATACCCGAAAAGCGTATACGTTCACCACGGAGGAAGATCCCCCTATAACGATCGTCTGGACGCCGGACAACACAGGTGAGAATAATTCGTGGAATACCGGCAACCAAAACCCGGTAAGAATACCGAACCCGGTAGTTGTTGATCCGCTGGCGGAAGATACCAGTATTGAAGCAACAACCACTCCGGCGCCGGAAGAGAAGAAATTTGCGGATTATATTCTTATACTGCCGTTGCCGAATATACCACCGATTCATGTTTACTTACATTCTGTTCTTAAAGGCAATGTTGCGGAAGAAGCAGCTAAAAAACTTGGTTATAATCGACGTGTTGCCCCAAATAAAGCACCATTCAATTCTCACGGGCAACCAGCATTTTTTAATGGAAAAGATTACATAACACCAGATGTTGACGGGCATAATGTTTCCGAAGGATGGAAAAAATTTAGTAAAAAAGGCGTTCGCTTAAGTACATATGATAAATATTTAAACAGAGTGAAAGGGTGATAATATGTTTGGTATTTTTACAGAAAATAAATCTTTTAAGTCTGAATTTAATGAAACAGTATTACCTGCTTCAATTATCATAGGCGAATTTAAAGAAGGAATGCTGATCCCTGTCGATTATTGGAGCATCAAACAATACTATGCAAGTTGGCTTTCTTCTTTAAAAAAAGGTATTTATGGAAAAAATAATGCGACACTAGTAGTTTCAATGTATTCACCTAAAGTTGCGAATTTTTTATTCTCATGGGTTCTATATTTCAGACAAGAAAACGTTATTGTTCAGAATAAAATAATTTTTTTGGATGAGATAAAGAATTTTTCCATAGATAAAATAAATGAATATACTAGTGAGTATGAAGCTTATTCAGAAGGTGAAAAAGTATCAGAANATATATCTTGAAAGCAAGATGACATAGATTATAATTTATATTGAGCAGCACATGTATTAATGCGCTGCTTTTCTATATTTGAATTAAAAATTCCTAAATTTGCTATGATGGCATTTTATCAGCAGGCTGCCAGTCCGGCTACAGATAATGACGTTCCTCAACATGCCCAAATCGCTAAAAAGAAGAAACCTGATCCTACCCGTGTATATGAGTGGGATTCACAACATGGTGAACTGGAAACATATCGTGCAAGCGACGGTGAGCATCCTGGGTCGGTAGATCATAAAACTGGTGAACAATTGAAGCCTGCTGTAAAAGGCCGAAATATTAAACGTTATTTGTGAGGCCAAAATGGGACTAAAATTAAGACTGCAATGGTTTGATAAGTTAACAGAGTTGGGTTTAGGTAAAGAATATTCTATTGATTTTGGTGATGATGCCAGCATCATGACTGATGGCTTAGGATTACCAACAAAAGATATTGTAAATAATGGCTCTTTTGATCTAAGAAGTGATTGGGTTATGCATTTACAGCCTCATTTCAAACATCGTATTAACTTATCTTCTTATGATTATTTCATTTCATTTGATTATAGAGATAAATGGTAATAATAGGGTATGGGCATGTCATATAGAATGAGATTGCAGTGGTTTAATAAGCAAACCTCTGAAGGGGAAGGGAAGGAATTTTCGGCTATTTTAGATAACAGTGTCTATTTCTTAGATAAACTGGGTCTTTCTGATGAGTCAGAGATCTATGATGGCGGTTATGTCGTGAAAGTGGACTGGTTGCCATATATACAACAATATTTTCAGCATCAAATAAATTTGCAGCAATATGATTATCAGCTAAATAGCTGCGCGGAATAGTAGATCACTTTGAGGGA
>NZ_JAEPBH010000084.1 GCF_016632365.1 Tenebrionibacter intestinalis
AACTGTAACAATCTGGCAGCCTGAGCTTCCTGTCTTAACCCTCTCCAGGAAATTCGGTGCGGTTCAAATGATACCGGGGGTGCATTCCGTCTCCGGTATTCACAGTTCTTTTGTCTCCGGAGCCACTGGCATTTTATGTCGCCGCGTGGGCCGAAATGTCATGATTTTCTTTCTCCTGCTCAGCCAGCGCACCTCTCCCTCCCCCCATGGGCGAAGCTGAAATAAACGCTCAATGGCCTTTTGGCCAAAGCCGGGCTTACAACAGAAATCCAGGATCCAGATCCTTCCATCTTCATCCCATTCAGAAGGATGCAGTCTGAACTCCGGATCGTTGAGCAGGCGTGCTTCCGTATCTGCCTCAAGATACGCCCAGGTAATATACGCCAGTGGAAAACCTCGCGAATCAAACAGAAACTTTATCTGATGGTGCTGTATCGCATATTCAGTCCAGTATTGAATGGTTAACACCGGATAAAGGCTGTAGTTACGGTTATGAAGCATGCAACTGACTGCAAAACCAATCTGCTCATAGACGGTCCATTCCTCTCTGCCCCTTATGGATTCTCGTATATGCGACATCATTGTCATTATCCTTATATTTTACACCGCGATTCTGACAGGATTTACTTGGCCGAAGGCTTCTCTGGAAAATGCCTGCATTCGGGTTCCCATATCAGAAAATGCCTCACGCAGGTAATATGGGTTATCACTGTGTTCATCCAGAAGAGTGGCAATCTCCTCAGATAGACACGCCTTTCCCAGCCACTTTCTGGGTTGCAGTCTCTTTCGGGCATGTTGTTCTATTCCAGTAAGAAGCGACGAGTTGTCACCCTTTCCCTTTGTACTGACTTGTTTAAGACAGCGGATCCCCTGGATGAAACAACGTAATGTTTCGTTGAAATGGACATCACGTTCCGGGGCCTTGTCCAGTGCGAAGGTATGCTCCTGGCTCCGATGAATCAGTTCGGACACAAGTTTTTGCAGGGGAGAATCACCATTCCCGTCAGGATCCGGGCTGTGCAAATTCCCACCACGCCGGTTAACCAGCGACATAAAACCGTCCACCAGTTGTTTCAGGGCACTAGGTATTTCACCCTCCGGCAGGAGCTCTGTGGGTATGCCCAGTTGTTCCAGATAACCGTAATAACAGGCTTCATGAAACGTTTTCTGAAAAGTCACTTCAATCTTCTGACGGACCATCAGTGTAAACTCAGAATCAAAGAGATATTTTCCGAGATAAAGACAGAGATCGGCCAACCCCTGATACAATACGACAGGTTCTTTTATCAGCTCAGTAAGCCGGAGCCGGTGCCCAAAATCGTCGGGATAATCTCCGGGGAACAGACAACTGAGTCCGTTAAAATCCATTAACCGACCATCCATCGTAATATTGGAAGGAGACGTTGTCAGCCTGAGAAAGCGGGTACGACAATATGCCATCTGCCACGCCTCACGACGTGCCAGCTCACATAGTCGTTCAATACAAGCGAGGCGAGGATCATGCTGAGCATCGGTACTGACCCCCTCTGCCGGAACGGGCAAATTCGCGGGCAGCATTCGGATAACAGACCTGACCCGTTGAGCGTCATGTATCAGCTGCCCAGCATATCCTGGCTGGGGTCTAAAGTATGGCGCGCGTTCAAAATGCGCCGGGCGAACCACGGGGTCGCGTACCAAGAGCGCTCGTCGGGATTTCCCCTGGGAGCGGTCAAATGCCTTGTCGGTATAGACATCCGTAAGTAAAACTGCCCGGGCACGCACTGCACCATAGGGTAATATTTGTGCCAGCACCTCTCCCCATAAAGCCTCATAGATTGCATGGATGGCACCAAGTGCGCCGTTAGAATGACGTCCATCAGTCCCTTCACCGACTAAAGGATTGGCTCCTATGCCTTTAACCTGATAGTTACCATCAAATCCACAACGTGCGCCGCCGCCATTACGCTGAATTCCACTACCACCATAGCGCTCCGCGAGGAATATTTTGGCAGAAGCTGAACTGGCTGGATTTATTATATAACTACATGCTTTTCGTAATGCCTCGGTATTTCGGACATCTTGAGCACACCAGATCAACGAAGAGGTTACTCGTCGGGCAGTGAAAGGAACCAGATTATCGGTTAGCCCAGCAAGTGAAGAACTATATTTCATACCAATGCTACCTCTATATATTTTCCGAGCGAATATAAACACTGTCAAACTCATTAATATGAGAAGAAGCTTGTTAGGTTAAATCAACCTGATTTATGAGATGATTTTCTCATAATAAATCGCGAGAAACAGGCCCATAGGAATATTCCCCCTAACATGACGAAATTTCATTCTTCCTCTGGAGTAACCACCAATGTTGAATTGTCTTACTGTTACGCCTGAAGATTCAGAACATTGATAACGAATATTCGAGTAATGTTGCTGACATTATTAAGGAAAGCAGCATCTGCTGTCTCATACCAGGAACACTGCTGTTGTCATTATGTATTTTCAGAATAAGCCACATATCTCCTCCATGAAATGCTTATGTAAAAGATAATGATTAGTATTTACTTTTCTTTACGAAGCTGACATAGTAAGCACACTAAGTCAAATGATTTTTGGACGACTACTATCTTCGTTGTTGTTCAGGGATAGGTGTGTAGCCTTAGATGAACCTTCAGTGGTTAACCTTGGGTAAGCTGCCCATTCCTTCCATGGGCAATTTAATCAGTTGCCCATGCTGGCGGCTTTCAAAGGAGATATCAGGATGAATTTTGATAAAGCGCAAAACCGGAGTAAGGATACTACAATGGCTAAGATACTGTATATCCCGCCAGTAATAGATATAAACCAGATCGTAAAAGAATCTTAATTTCATCCTCATTTTCGACAGATGGACCTTTTATCTTTTAATCCTGTAATTCAGGCTACTAATAGCACTCATGCCCCAGACGGAGGAGATAACAATAAAAATGAACCATTATCTGAATACGATGAATATGTTTGCGGCTGTGGATGTGACTGTTGTTGTGGCTGTGGACATGACTTCTAATACATCCTTTTGATTTTAGAATATATAAATATAAGTAATGGTTTTAAATCCCAAAGATATGGTAATAATTTTCACATAACATAGTATGTTAAAATGGAGACACAATGAGACAATTAACTGAACGTGAATTAGAAGTTGCATCGGGTGCTTTGTATGAAAGCGTTGATACTAATTGTGTGCTTGCGGCTGGGGCAATGGTTGTTTCAGTCTTGGGCGGGGCGGTCGGATTGATTGCAACAGGAATGACTGCCATAGGTGCTTGTACATCTTCCTCTTCTGCCTCCGCTACCGGTTCTTCAGGGGGCGGCTCATAATATATTAAGGGGTGATAAATGTTCGATAGCTTAATTAGACTGGAGTTGAAGTCACTCGTCTTTTCTAAAGAATATGTCAACATTTCGTTAACAACCTTTGTGGCTGTGTTTCTCATGATTTTACTATATCAATTGCCGGATAAAGAATGGTTGGTATTCTTCACTGGTATATTGATTATATGGGAGAGAATTCTTCTGCTGAAGATTAAAAAATTGCAGTCTTTAGAGAAGGGAAATAGCTGAGACTTACCCTGAAATATGTTCCTGATTTCAACAGTCGCTGAGTAAATTCCCGTGATCTGTAACTGAAGTATTATTGATTTTAGTCAGGGATATCTTTATTTCAAGAGAGTAATTAAGCCCGCATGTGACTTGTGCGGGCTATTTTGAATATTCAATTATAGTGGTGATGGTAATGACTCCAATCAGTAGGGCATGTATCTCTCGACGAAGGCTCTGATGACCTTCTCGTGCCTCTCAGCAGACTTTGAAAAGCAGTTTGTCCGATGGGAAAGTCGCTTGATTCGTGTTCCTGCTCTAAAGTTATATGGTCAGGATTAACCCGATTAATATGATCCTACCCACGTAATATGGACACAACCCTAAGCAA
>NZ_JAEPBH010000085.1 GCF_016632365.1 Tenebrionibacter intestinalis
GTCTGCGCTTCCAGCGCCAGCCGTCTTGCTGGCGCAGGTGCTGCTTTAGTTCATTCGTATTAAGCCGCTGGCGTGGCTGAATCCTCTGCGCCTTACTCAGCGGCGGTGCCGTAATGCCTTCCCGGTCAAGCTGGCGCGGCGCGCGGCGCAGCAGCACCAGCGCGGTCGCAAATGCCATGATAAGCAGACCAAAGACTATGACTAACCACCAGAGCAGGGACGGTGTTTCACCCTCCTGAAACACAGACAGCGAAAGCAGGTCACCGCCCCGCCACCACAACAGCGTCAGAGCTATCAGTATCAACAAAAGCCCGATCATACCTGCGCTCCTGAAATGACCTGTTGCAGTCGGTACTCCCCGCCAATAAATGTTAGCAACAGCGAGGACGGCGCAAACCGGCATGCCAATGCCAACTGCACGGCATGGCGCGCCCCTGCGCCATTGCCCAGCGCATTATCCACATCCAGCAGGATGCGGTTATCACAAAGCGCTCCCCGACAAATCAGATGAAGCTTTTCGACTTCTGCGGCAGGCACGGCGCTGTAGCTGGCAACAGCCAGGCCGCGGGCAGGATGCTGCCAGTCAAACATCTGTTGCAGCGCCTGCGAAAGCCCGCCAGGAGGGGATGACAACGGGCGAGGCAGATTGCTTACCGGTGTGTAACGGCGCGCACGACACCAGGCAGGCGATGCCAGCAGCAGACATGCGCCCTCCTCACTTGCAAAAGAAGCTTCACCAAATTCGGTAAAAATCAGGCAAACTGGCTCCTCCGACGCATCATCGCAGGCTGTGGCCAGCCAACTGAAGATATCCGGCGTCTCCAGCGGTTCCACACTGCGGAGCGGCAGATTCAGACTGATGGCCTGTTTCTCAATATCGCCACGCCAGTCATTCTCATCATCCGAAGCGCACCGAAAACGCAATGTAAGCGGCTCACGACACCCGGTCTGCTGCACAAAATCGGCCACTGGCGCCAGGAGACGGGAAAGAAATATCGCGCGTCGCTCCCACTCCGGCAACCCGGCTAGCTGTTCAAAAGCCAGCCGCTGCTGATTATTGACGGGCAACTGGCCGTCCGGGGACAACGATACGCCCTGTTCATCCGGCTGCGTATAATGCGCCGCTGCCAGCACGCTCATTCCCTGATTAACCCACCGCTTCCACTCACAGCGACGCACCGCCAACATGTCGTTACGGGCGCTAACGCGCAGTGAGGAAAATTCATAAACCATAATGCGCACGCCCAGCATTACCAGCCAGAGCAGAAACGGCCCGCCACAGGCCACGGTGAGCAGTTGTGATTTGTTCTGTAGCTGCGCCCCTTCCAGGGTATAAACTGCCAGCAGAAACCCGGCGAGCAGAATAATTAACAATGCAATAGCCCATAGCCACCAGCGCGGACGAGGCGGCAGCGGTGCATCCTCCATGACAGGAATATTCCATTTCACGCGTTATTCTTCTCCTGCTCTCCCCAGGCTGGCAATCAGGCTGCACCCGCATTGCGTGCGAAAGCCGTGCAGGGCCGCCTGCTTATTCCCAATCAGCACCCGTGTGCCGCCGGGCAGGATGGCATTAACGCCGTGTCCCGGCACAGGACACGCCACTTTATCCCCGACCAGCGCCACTTTTTTACCATACATTTCCGGACCGGAGGCGGTGATAACTTTACCACCGTGGTCGGTGGTATCGCCAAGCTGAATAAAGGCGCGCATATGTTCTCCTGCTTTTTATTTAGCGAAAAGGGGGGATGGTTTCAACACCCGTTGGCGAAGGGCATCTACATCAATGGTTTCGATATAACGGGCAATATCGGGATAAAACTGCTCATGATGGCCGTGCGCTGGGTTACGGAGTTCAGCCAACGCATCCGCTTTGGTTACGCGGTCAAATACCAGACGGTATAGCGCGATAATCAGCCCGGTACGATCGCTGCCGTGCCAGCAATGCACCAGAGCTGGTTTCACTGCCCGGTGCAAAATACGTAAAGCCGCTTCAATTTCTGTCTCCCGAAATGCCGCCGTGTTGACAGGAACATGATAAAGAATCAGCGAGGTACCCTGTGCTTCATCCCTGTCGCTGTGCCACTGGCGCAGGTTGAGTACCGTACGGATACCGTATTCTTCAAGCCGGTGCATCTGCCCGGCAGAAGGCTGAGAGGAGCGATAAAGTTCTGGTGTAACGCGATGAAAGTTATCGGGCAGATTTTCAGCCCTGACAGGCGAAAGAAAGAGCAGAATTCCTGTAGATATTAGAGCAATAAGTAACAGGAAATTCGTTCTGCAAAAATACCGATGTGAAATCATCCTTCCTGAATATCCTTCCTTTATTAAGCGCATGGCCTGTCCCTTCATCTGTTTCGTTAATGATTACGTATTATTCCTGAATGGCTTTATTATATTCAAATGTGCCATCCCAGGCTGGTAGTTCTGCTGGCGGCAGGGGAACAATTTTATCTAGATCAGGGAAACGCGCGTCCGGATGATTACGAAGTTCCTTTTGAATTAGCCCATAACGTCGAACCCGCTCAGGGTCTTTAGCCAATGCTAAATAATCCATCCTGTCGGTTGGTAAAGGCCCATTAAATGAGCTTTTGAGTTGCGATGCAGCTATTAAACTGCCATTAACAACTGCCAACTGAAAATACTTAATAGCATTTCCATAGTTTTTATTAGAAAAGTAATTACCTAATCTTAAAGCTGATTCCGGATTGCCTTGTCTTGAAGAGCAATCTAGCATTTTTTCCCCTATATCTGGTCGATATGCAGGATTCGCCCCTATACCTGGCAAATTCTTAGCGAGAAATATAGTTCCAATTTTATATTGACCCTCTGGACTGCCTAAATCCGCAGACTTGCGGAAATACACTATTGATGAGCTTTTATCCTGTTCCACCCCGTAGCCCAATTCTAGATAATAGCCCATAGCGTAATAACCGGCTGGGATATTGAGTTTGATCATACGCTCTACAATTTCTACCGCTTCTTCCGGTGCCGTTTTTCCCGGCAGCGGTTTTACCAGGCCGTCCATCAACAGGTTTTGCAAGTTACGCATGGCTTTATAGTGATCACGGGCAATTGCTTTACGGTACAACGTGCCAATGGCTTCATAATCTTTAGGACCTGAGGCTTTTTCCAGTAGCCGGGCCTGCCGAAACCAAGTGTCTGCCTGTGGGTCTAACTGTGGATGATTGTCTTCCTCATCTACGCAATTAAACTGCAATTTTTCTTCCTGGAGTGTGTTTACCATGTTCTGCCTGTCCTTTTTCTGTTGCCGGTCCTGATACCATTGCGGTAACGTTACTTTAATGCCTGAGCCACCATCCCCAGGGGAACTGACAACCTGTACGCAGCCACACAAGAAAAAAGCCAGGGCAGCAATGGCCGATATTTTTAATGAATTCCGTTTCATTACCCTCTCCTTTATCAATATCAGCAGGTAACACTGTTACTGCTGTGCTTTTTTGTACTCAAAAGTGCCATCCCAGGCTGGTAGTTCTGCTGGCGGCAGGGGAACAATTTTATCAATGTCTGGGAAACGAGCCTCTGGATGATAGCGAAGCTCTTTCTGAATTAACTCATAGCGACGAACTCGTTCTGGATCTTTTTCTAATGCAAGATAATCACTTCTATTTTCTGAAACAGGTCCATTAAAGGAGTCTTTTAACTGCAAAGCTGCTATTGCGTAACCATTTTTCACAGCCATCTGATAATACTTAAGTGATGCTTTATAATTTTTATCTACTAAATAGCTGCGCGGAATAGTAGATCACTTTGAGGGA
>NZ_JAEPBH010000086.1 GCF_016632365.1 Tenebrionibacter intestinalis
GCGCGAAATCCTTCGGACTTTATCTCCGCGAACAAAGCTGAAAATCGTCTCTCATCGCCAAAACATCTTCGGCGTTGTAAGGTTAAGCCTCACGGGTCATTAGTACCGGTTAGCTCAACGCATCGCTGCGCTTACACACCCGGCCTATCAACGTCGTCGTCTTCAACGTCCCTTCAGGAGACTCAAAGCCTCAGGGAGAACTCATCTCGGGGCAAGTTTCGTGCTTAGATGCTTTCAGCACTTATCTCTTCCGCATGTAGCTACCGGGCAGTGCCATTGGCATGACAACCCGAACACCAGTGATGCGTCCACTCCGGTCCTCTCGTACTAGGAGCAGCCCCCCTCAGTTCTCCAGCGCCCACGGCAGATAGGGACCGAACTGTCTCACGACGTTCTAAACCCAGCTCGCGTACCACTTTAAATGGCGAACAGCCATACCCTTGGGACCTACTTCAGCCCCAGGATGTGATGAGCCGACATCGAGGTGCCAAACACCGCCGTCGATATGAACTCTTGGGCGGTATCAGCCTGTTATCCCCGGAGTACCTTTTATCCGTTGAGCGATGGCCCTTCCATTCAGAACCACCGGATCACTATGACCTGCTTTCGCACCTGCTCGCGCCGTCACGCTCGCAGTCAAGCTGGCTTATGCCATTGCACTAACCTCCTGATGTCCGACCAGGATTAGCCAACCTTCGTGCTCCTCCGTTACTCTTTGGGAGGAGACCGCCCCAGTCAAACTACCCACCAGACACTGTCCCCGACCCGGATTACGGGTCTGGGTTAGAACACCAGCCATTAAAGGGTGGTATTTCAAGGACGGCTCCACGTGTACTGGCGTCCACGCTTCAAAGCCTCCCACCTATCCTACACATCAAGGACCAGTGTTCAGTGTCAAGCTATAGTAAAGGTTCACGGGGTCTTTCCGTCTTGCCGCGGGTACACTGCATCTTCACAGCGAGTTCAATTTCACTGAGTCCCGGGTGGAGACAGCCTGGCCATCATTACGCCATTCGTGCAGGTCGGAACTTACCCGACAAGGAATTTCGCTACCTTAGGACCGTTATAGTTACGGCCGCCGTTTACCGGGGCTTCGATCAGGAGCTTCTGGTTACCCATAACCCCATCAATTAACCTTCCGGCACCGGGCAGGCGTCACACCGTATACGTCCACTTTCGTGTTTGCACAGTGCTGTGTTTTTAATAAACAGTTGCAGCCAGCTGGTATCTTCGACTGACTTCGGCTCCGCCCGCAGGGGCTTCACCTACGCATCAGCGTGCCTTCTCCCGAAGTTACGGCACCATTTTGCCTAGTTCCTTCACCCGGGTTCTCTCAAGCGCCTTGGTATTCTCTACCTGACCACCTGTGTCGGTTTCGGGTACGATTCGTTGTTACCTGAAGCTTAGAGGCTTTTCCTGGAAGCAGGGCATCTGTCACTTCAGCACCGTGGTGCCTCGTCGTCACGCCTCAGTGTTATGAATGACCGGATTTACCTGGCCATTCCACCTACACGCTTAAACCGGGACGACCGTCGCCCGGATGACATAGCCTTCTCCGTCCCCCCATCGCAGTAACACCGAGTACGGGAATATTAACCCGTTTCCCATCGACTACGCCTTTCGGCCTCGCCTTAGGGGTCGACTCACCCTGCCCCGATTAACGTTGGACAGGAACCCTTGGTCTTCCGGCGGAGGAGTTTTTCACTCCTCTTATCGTTACTTATGTCAGCATTCGCACTTCTGATACCTCCAGCATGCCTCACAGCACACCTTCAACGGCTTACAGAACGCTCCCCTACCCAACGGACGTATCCTTAAACCGACTCGACTTTGTATACGCTCTGACGTCGCTTCGCTCCGTCAATCGTCAGTCGCTGAATCGCTTTAAGTGATACGTCCGCTGCCGCAGCTTCGGTGCATGGTTTAGCCCCGTTACATCTTCCGCGCAGGCCGACTCGNTCACGTCCGCTGCCGCAGCTTCGGTGCATGGTTTAGCCCCGTTACATCTTCCGCGCAGGCCGACTCGACCAGTGAGCTATTACGCTTTCTTTAAATGATGGCTGCTTCTAAGCCAACATCCTGGCTGTCTGGGCCTTCCCACATCGTTTCCCACTTAACCATGACTTTGGGACCTTAGCTGGCGGTCTGGGTTGTTTCCCTCTTCACGACGGACGTTAGCACCCGCCGTGTGTCTCCCGTGATTACATTCTTCGGTATTCGCAGTTTGCATCGGATTGGTAAGCCGGGATGGCCCCCTGGCCGAAACAGTGCTCTACCCCCGAAGATGAGTTCACGAGGCGCTACCTAAATAGCTTTCGGGGAGAACCAGCTATCTCCCGGTTTGATTGGCCTTTCACCCCCAGCCACAGGTCATCCGCTAATTTTTCAACATTAGTCGGTTCGGTCCTCCAGTTAGTGTTACCCAACCTTCAACCTGCCCATGGCTAGATCACCGGGTTTCGGGTCTATACCCTGCAACTGAGCGCCCGGTTAAGACTCGGTTTCCCTTCGGCTCCCCTATTCGGTTAACCTTGCTACAGAATATAAGTCGCTGACCCATTATACAAAAGGTACGCAGTCACCCCACCACTAAACCCCCTCTGCTTCTTTCGGGGTTAAACGTCGCTTGCGCTCCGTTAACCGCGCCATCAGCAAAGGANGCCCCCTCTGCTTCTTTCGGGGTTACACGTCGCTTGCGCTCCGTTAACCACGCCATCAGCAAAGGATGCAGATATGGTTTCACCACTGGCTTAGTGGTGGGGCTCCCACTGCTTGTACGTACACGGTTTCAGGTTCTTTTTCACTCCCCTCGCCGGGGTTCTTTTCGCCTTTCCCTCACGGTACTGGTTCACTATCGGTCAGTCAGGAGTATTTAGCCTTGGAGGATGGTCCCCCCCTATTCAGACAGGATAACACGTGTCCCGCCCTACTCATCGAGCTCACAGCGCATGCATCTTCGTGTACGGGGCTGTCACCCTGTATCGCCGGTCTTTCCAGACCGTTCCACTGACGCCTGCGCTGATTCAGACTCTGGGCTCCTCCCCGTTCGCTCGCCGCTACTGGGGGAATCTCGGTTGATTTCTTTTCCTCGGGGTACTTAGATGTTTCAGTTCCCCCGGTTCGCCTCATTAACCTATGGATTCAGTTAATGATAGTGTGACGGATCACACTGGGTTTCCCCATTCGGACATCGCCGGCTGTAACGGTTCATATCACCTTACCGACGCTTTTCGCAGATTAGCACGTCCTTCATCGCCTCTGACTGCCAGGGCATCCACCGTGTACGCTTATTCGCTTAACCTCACAACCCGAAGATGTTTCCTGATGCCCGGCTTGTTGCGCATCGTGAATGCTGCGTTGTTCCGTGCTCGCGATGCTCATGGACAATAAGTCCACTGCGCTCGCTGTGCGCGGTACGCCTTGCCTTCACTTTGCTCACATCGCCTGCATACTGTTTTCTCTTTCTGTTGTGAGCTTGAGAGACCCATATAAACGGGTAAACCGTCTATGGATTTTCAATTTTCAGCTTGTTCCGGATTGTTAAAGAGCA
>NZ_JAEPBH010000087.1 GCF_016632365.1 Tenebrionibacter intestinalis
TGCGCGACCACCTCCGCGCCGTTTACACCTTCTTCTGGCGCGCAAAAGTCCGCCTGCTGCTGGTCGTCGGGGACGATGCCGATGTTGACGCCCTTGTCCCTGAGCTGCGCGCGCACGGCTGGGCCGAAGGGCACGGCACGGTGCTGATTGCCGGCGGCGACCTGAAGGCGGAGCCGGACACGGCCCGACTGGATGCGCTCAGGCGCCTGGCGCGACGCCGCCCGCTTGACGGCATCGTATGGGTAACCCGCGAGTCAGACTATCCGGGCGCGGCCTGGATGGACCACGGGCTGCGCCATTTGCAGCAGGTCGGTGCCCGCCTGCGCTGGCATGCGCCGCTGTACCTGTGGCAGCTCAGTAAAACCGGCGCCGGGCAGGCTGTCAGCCAGCCCGTGGGCACCTTCTTCCCGGCGCAGGCCACTGAGGCGCAGGTCACAGAATATCTCAATGCCCTGCCGGGGGCGCTGCTGGAGCACGGTATGCAGCAGGTGATGCAGGACCCGCAGCACAACTTCCTGCTGCGCCTGGGGCTGACGCTGCGCGAGCAGGGCGCGGCGCGCTGGCGGCAGACGCTCTCACCGTGGTTTGCCGGCTATACAAAACGCATTGCGCTGCGCGGCCTGGTGTTCAGCCCGCTGCCTGAGGCGCCCCCCGAATCAGACGCGGCGCGCGCGTCCTCACCTTCTTCTGATAAGCCCGACGCCCCGACGTTTACCCTCTTTTCCGCCCGCCACTGGCAGCCGGACGCGTCCTGGTCGGCGCTGCTGGCCGACTGTAAACAGGCGCGCGGACTGCGCCCCGGCGTGCCGTGGCTGGCAGGCGCCTGCTGGGCGCTGGCCGGGCTGATGACGCTGTGGGGCGCGGGCATGCTGCTCTCCTTTGCCGTTAACCGCCACCAGATTGCCGATGTGGCCGCGCAGGCGCAGAGCCTGAAGGCGCAGGAAGGCGACTACGCGCAGCAGTTGATGACGCTTAAAGATTTGCGCAACCGCATCGCCCGGCTGCACGCTCAGCAGCAGCATGGCAGCCCGTGGTATCAGCGCTTTGGCCTGGACATGCGCGACCCGCTGCTCGCCGCCCTGATGCCGCTGTGGGGCGAGGGAAATAACCGACTGCTGCGCGACGAGGCGCAGCGCGCCTTAACGGATGCGCTGGACGCGCTGGCGAGCCTGCCGCCGGACAGTCCGCAGCGCGCCGCCGGCGCGCAGGCCGGTTACGGACAGCTTAAGGCGCTGCTGATGATGGCGCGCCCGCAGAAGGCCGACCCGGCGTTCTTTGCGCAGGTGATGAGGCAGGTACAGCCGCAGCATGCAGGGCTGTCGCAGGTGCTGTGGCAGGATTTATCGGCTGACCTGTGGGCGTTTTATATGTCCGCTCTGCCCTCGCAGCCGGGCTGGGCGATAACGCCTGATGCAGAGCGGGTAAGCCGTGTGCGGCAGGTGCTGCTTCAGCAGACGGGCCGGCGTCACGCCGAGAGCGCGCTCTATGAGGCGCTGCTGAAGTCGGCGCGGCGCAATTATGCCGACCTGCGGCTGGAAGACATGACCGGCGATACCGACGCCAGCCGGCTGTTTACCACCCGCGAGGTGGTGCCCGGCATGTTCACGCGCCGGGCGTGGGAGGGGCAGGTGCGGGCGGCGATAGAGAAGGCGGCCCGCAGCCGGCGCGAGGAGATTGACTGGGTGCTGAGCGACAGCCGCCAGACGGTCTCCGACGAGGTATCGCCGGAACAGCTTAAACAGCGCCTGACCGCCCGCTATTTCAATGATTTTGCCGGTAGCTGGCTGGGTTTTCTCAACAGTCTGCGCTGGAACGCCACGCACAACCTCTCTGAGGTCACGGAGCAACTGACGCTGATGAGCGACGTGCGCCAGTCGCCGCTGATTGCGCTGATGAACACGCTGGCCTGGCAGGGCCAGACCGGGCGCCAGGGGCGGGCGCCGGGGGATGTGCTGTTAAGTTCAGCCCGCGAGCTGCTGCATAAGGATGACGCGCCGGTTATCAGTCAGCAGAGCGCCGGTCCGACCGGCCCGCTCGACGGCACCTTCGGCCCGCTTCTGACGCTGATGGGCAAAGGCGACAGCGGCGCAGTGATGGGGCACGACGGCTCGCTCAGCCTGCAGACTTACCTTACCCGCGTGACCCGCGTGCGTCTGCGGCTCCAGCAGGTGGCGAGCGCGCCGGACCCGCAGGAGATGATGCAGGCGCTGGCGCAGACGGTGTTCCGGGGCAAAAGCGTTGACCTCACTGACACGCGCGAGTACGGCAGCCTGGTGGCGGCAAGCCTCGGCGAGGAGTGGCGCGCCTTCGGGCGGACGGTATTCGTACAGCCGCTCAGGCAGGCCTGGGAGACGGTGCTGCAGCCGTCGGCGGCAAGCCTTAACCAGCGCTGGCAGGATACGGTGGTGAACAACTGGAACAGCGCCTTTGCCGGGCGCTACCCGTTTGCCGCCGGTAAAAGCGAGGCATCCGTTGCGATGCTGGCGGAGTTTATCCGCCGGGATGCCGGGCGAATCCCGCGCTTTCTTGACAGCGAGCTGGGCGGGGTGCTCAGGCGAGAAGGCACGCGCTGGGCGCCGGACCCGGTGAACGCCCGCGGGCTGAACTTTGACCCGGCGTTTTTGCGCGCGCTCAGTCAGCTAAGCGAGCTTGCGGATGTGATGTTCACCGACGGCAGCCAGGGTATCCGTTTTGAGCTGCTGGCGCGCCCGGCGCCGGGGGTGACGGAAACGACGCTGACCGTGGACGGTCAGAAGCTGCGCTATTTCAACCAGATGGAAAGCTGGCATCGCTTTCGCTGGCCGGGCGAGACGTATAAGCCCGGCGCCATGCTCACCTGGAGCAGCGCGAAGGGGGGCGCGAAGCTTTACGGCGACTGGCAGGGAGCCTGGGGGCTGGTGCGCTGGCTGGAGAAGGCGAAGCGCGCGCGGCTGGACGAAAGCCGGTGGCAGTTGACGTATGTGACCCGCGATGCGCAGTTGCAGTGGATATTGCGTACCGAGCTGGGCGAGGGGCCGCTCTCGCTGCTGCGCCTGCGCGGCTTCAGGCTGCCGTCGCGTATTTTTAGCGTTGATGCGCAGGCGATGGCGCAGGCGATGACCCCGCCGGAGACGGCGGCGGGGGCTGACGATGATGAAGCGCGCCGCGGCTGAGTCCGGCGCTCCGATTATCCCTGA
>NZ_JAEPBH010000088.1 GCF_016632365.1 Tenebrionibacter intestinalis
ATGAAGAACTACGCTCCGGAAAGTTTTGATGAGAAGTTTGTGGTGACACATGCACTGACGGGCGATCCTATTGCTAACCTGCCGTATCAGATTAAGTTGCCCGATGGAAAAATCATTAAAGGTGTAACGTCTGCTACAGGCGAAACAGAGTTACTACAGTCAGAAATGGTTGATGACATGATTCTTTCATTCCTGCCAATTGAGAAATAATGAACATAAGGGGGGAGAATAAGATGGCAGATAACAAAGACGGAACAAAGACGATTGTTAAGTTGTGTGCGGCGGGTGTGGTATTGATTATATTAGGCTATGTCTTGATCTGGTTTCTTTTTATGCCAACCATAGGTGGCAGCTTTGGGGCTGGTTTTCCTTCTGGTTCAGGTGGAAGTCGTGTCCGAAGTGTCATTATTGATGTGGAGCCACAGGTGGTTTATCGTATTGATAAAAATAGATTTTTTACCCTAGAAAAGTATAAAGATTGTACACATGGTGGCTTTGTTTATTACAATGATACGAGAAGAGGAATAAAAGAGCTAGTTACATCAGGTGCCACGGATAAAGAGCCTCAGGATGAATTGGATCTTGAAGTGGAAAATGATGTTATGGCTTTTAAAGGAAAGTTTATTTATTCTGCTAGTGATAATGTTATTGCTTACCCTTTCAGAGTAAGGAATTATAAATATGGTGGTGAGAACTATTATTTTACTTACAAAGAGCTGAATGATAAGGGGATTGTTTTTGGTGGTGATATGTCTTACTCCATTTATGAGCTTAAGGTGACTGATGGGGCTGTTTATATTCGCTCTTCATCTACGGATAAAATGTATAAGAAATTTAATACACCTAATTCAGGAGAGTATGAATCGATTGCCATTAGTAAAGTTACTATTGATAAAATTTCACAGGATAATGCCTTTCATTGCAATAATAATATTAAGCCACGCAGCGTAAAATATAATTAGCGATCCTGACAGGGAGGTAATGATAATGAAAAATGAACCAACCAGAGATGCAGTGCACTGGTTTGATGATAACGGTAAGCCGTACTTTAAAACCTGTTTATCCCCGAATTCTGTTAAGGTGCGGGCACAGTGCAAGCGACCAGTCCACTATCCGGGGATTATTATATTTGTACATGGGGTAAATTCTACTGGAGAATGGTTTTCGGACGCCGAAATTGCAATTTGTGATGGGCTGAATAAACGATTAGGACTGGATGGTACTTCTTATAAATTGCGGCCTAATATATATAATAGCGATAATTCACTTGATCTTGAGAATTATAAAAAGGATCGTGAGATTCTTAATCTAGCCGATGCGAATTCGCCAATTATTCGCTTTTTTTGGGGGTATCGCTCGCCAGATGGTGATGAAGAAAAATATAAAATTCCGTTGGTTAATAAAAACAATGAAGATTATAGAGCCTTAAAAGAACAGGGAGCAACAGCAGAGGAGCTCAGAAAAAAAGGCCCCTGGTTCTGGGGGGGAGGCCCTTTTCAGAATGGTACAACACATTTGTATTCACTCTGGAGTGATGTAGGGTTTAATGAAGACCTCTTTTTAGGGATGAAAGTACAAGCATTTGCCCCTGATTTTGATCGCTTGTTAACCAGTGCGCCAGGGCGCAGATATTATTCTCATGCAGCAAAGCGTTTAGCAGATTTACTTGATTTTATTCGTGATAAATATCCACGTGATACGGTCAGTGTGATTTCTCATAGCCAGGGGACAATGATTGCGTTGGCTGCTACAGCAATGGCTAAAAAGGCACCAGACAGCCTGTTTATTCTTAACTCACCATACCGTATTGAAGATCAATTGCTTGATAGAGGGGCTATGCCCGCAGAAGAACGCCTGACAAGTGAAGCGCGCCAAAAAACTCTGTCAGCCATTATTGAGAAAGTAGCTGAGCGGGCTACGGTATTGTCTCAGGAACAATATAGTAGCCTGTGTGTAGGCAGGTCTGAAGACAATAAGCCTTGGACACCGGATATCATGCATAAATCAAAGTTGCTCCAGACAGCTACCACCTATAGCGAATCAGGGAAGGATTATCCCAAAGTTATTGCTAAACAAATTTTGACGGAAAAGTGGGTATCTGAACGTGATAATCATGGACGTTTCTATATTTACTTCAATCCCCACGATAGAGTTATGGGAGCTTCACCTTTGCTTAGTTTGGGTTGGCAAGGGCTTCCTAATACGCTCCGTGAAAATAAGCCCCATCCTTTTTTATTACAACATCAGGGACATTTATTCCAGCGTATGATGGCTCGTTTCACATCTTGTGGAGAAGAACCAAATCCAAAGACAGTATTTAGCCCACTTCCTGGAGGGGAAGCCTTTTGGGATGATAATGGTGATATGCTGACCTACCATAATCCGCATGAAAAGATTACCGTAAATATTAATGGAGAGGAGGTTCCTGAGCCTATTTCAAAAGATGAGATGACTAATTTTGATCAATCTCGTACGGGTGGAAAGAGAAAAGATAAAAAACCCGAGGCTAAAATTGGGGAAGGTTGGGGGCAATTTCATACAGAAGTGAATCCGCTCACAGGTGAAATGGTGATTGTTCCTAATGATGATACGTTCGATAATTATATCAGGCTGTTTCCTAAGCAAAAAGTGTCAACTGGGAATTATCGTCGGCTTGATTATTTCCCATACCAGAAATTGGAGATGCGCCCGGAAACAGATGAAGAACGCCGTATTCGTGTAGGTTCATACATTTCACAGCCAACTGATCACAGTACGCTCCCCAGAAGTCGGAAATTTATGAGTCGAGTTGTGGCTTACGATCTACCTGTCGGTTTTTGTGATGCCACTTGGGATAAAGCCTTTATGGCAAAACTGAGGGATATGGCCGACTGGACAAAAGGCTATGACAGTTATTTTGAAAGTGGTGTCCTACCCGAAGTTAAAATTCCCCCCATTATTTCTACTGAGACCGTTGCTGAAGTCGAAGATGCACGGGAAGAGCGGCGAAAAGCATCTATGGAGCCTACGCGTCAGAAATTGCTTAAAGCTTTTGAACTACGTGATTATCAGGTCTCCGAAACACGCGATCGTCTGGGGATAATTGACTCATCTTCGGTTAGTGAAGAGTAAGGATAACTCATGGCAATACGCGTAGTGGTACTTGGAGACGCTACCTCG
>NZ_JAEPBH010000089.1 GCF_016632365.1 Tenebrionibacter intestinalis
GGTGATGAAGAACTACGCTCCGGAAAGTTTTGATGAGAAATTCAGAATTTTGCATGGACTAACTAAGCAACCGCTGGCTAACCAGCGCTATCGTATCAAATTAGCTGATGGGAAAGTTATCGAAGGGATTACGAACGCTAAAGGTGAAACAGAGCTGGTACAGTCTCAGGCAACTGAGGATATGGTCATTACCTGGCTTGAGAGGGTAACTAAATGAAAAATAAAACGCTGATTATCATTTCCCTGTGTTGTGTGCTGTTTATTGTTATTACGATTATTATCGCAAATCTTCCTTCCGTAGGGAGAAGTTTTGGTTATGGCATGCCTGGTCCGGCCAGAAAGGATAATGACCGGCGAGTGGTGAGAACCAATGCCCCGCCGCAGGTGATTTACCGCTTGGACGATCACCGTTATCTGACACTGGAAAACTATATTGCCTGCGACAAGAGTGGTCAGGTTTATTACCATGATAGCCAGTTGGGCATAAAAACACGACTTGAAGCATTCAGTCGCGATGGCTGGAGTGATGATGGTAAAACCAGGATAAAAAATCAGTATGCGGGCGATGACCAGATCCAGCTAAAGGATGTGGAAAACAGTTTTATGCACTTTAAAGGGAAGCTTATTAACAATGCGACCAATGGCGTGCTGGTATTTCCGTTTGTTAATAATCGATGGCAGGGGTGCAGCAATAACCATGGTTGTTACCAGACTGTGTTGGTGTCAACGGATAAGGGCCGTACATTTTTTGAAAGTACCTATGATCGCTCGACAAGCCATCCGAATATAAGAACTACATTCATCATTGAAAATGACTATTATATAAGAGCTGATGGATATGGAGAATATATAAAGGTTGTTCCTTATTCCGACGAAAAAAATGTAAGTAATCAATATATTGGTCGGGAGGGGGTGATGAAAATTGAGCGGATGAACGGAGTTGGTTTTTTTTGTGATGAAAATATAAAACCATCAAAAGTAAAGTTTATCAAGCCTGAAAAGGAATGAATAAAATGAATTTAGAAGAACCGGGGCGTGATCTGGAAACGTGTATGGATGATAACGGGCGACCTTTCTGGAATAGCTGTGCTTCTCCACAATCGGTTAAAGTTCGTGGGGATTGCAGTTTTCCACCGCATTTGCCGGGTATTGTTATCTTTGTTCATGGAGTAAATTCTACTGGCGAGTGGTATCAGACGGCAGAAGAATCGCTTTGCGCTGGCTTGAATATACGCCTTGGCTTAGGAGATACTGAATATTCACTACGACCAAATATTTATAGTTGTGATAGCCCTGCTTCAGATAATGGCCGCAGGAGAATTCTAACAGAAGGACGATCTCCGGTTATTCGTTTTTACTGGGGTTATAGATCGCCAGAAGGTGATGAAGGTAAGTATACAATTCCGCTAGTAAATATTAATAATGAAGATTATCATCAGATGATCGCTGACGGTATTCCTGAGCAGGATATAAGAAAAAAAGGGCCTTTTTTTTGGGGGGGAGGCCCTTTTCAGAACGGTACTACCCAACTGGGATCTTTATGGAGTGAAGAAGGATTTAAAGAAAACTTATTCGGTGTTTTTCCCGTTCAACTGGTCGCGCCAGATGAAGATCGCCTGCTCACTAATGCGCCGCCGAGAAAATATTACGCTCATGCAGCAAAAAGGCTGGCCGATTTAATGGATTTTATCCGCCAGGAATACCCACGCGATACAATTAGCGTAATTTCTCATAGCCAGGGAACAATGATCGCAATGGCTGCCACCACGTTGGCTAAAAGGGCACCTGATGCACTTTTTATCCTTAGCTCACCTTATTCATTATCAAATAAAGTCACTGATACTATTGCGCTTCCGCTTGGTGAGGATTCGTCGGACAATTCCCGCCACCAGACTCTGGCGGCTATTATTGACAAGATTGCCACACAGAGTAAACCTCTGCCTGTTGATGACTATAACTCACTGTGCGTAGGCAAAACATTAGATAAGAAACCTTGGAAACCTGATGTGATTTTTAAATCAGAAAAAAATGGGGAAGATATTCCGGAACGTGATAATCATGGGCGATTTTATATTTACTGCAACCCCCATGATCGAGTTATGGGGGCTAGTCCACTACTTAGCTTGGGCTGGGTAGGACTGAAAAACAATCCTGATGGTAGCCCTCATTCGCTAATGATGAAATATAAAGGGCATATTTTTCAGAGAATACTGGCCCGTTGGTTACCCTGTGGTGACAAGCCTAATCCTAAAACCTCTTTCACTCCAGCGGATGGAAAACCTTTCTGGGATGATAATGGTGATTTATTCACTTATAATAATACGGGCTATTGGACTGTTAATATCAACGGAGAAGAAGTCATAAACCCAATCCAAACCCGTGAAATGGTTGATTTTGACGAAACACGTGTGGGATTAGAAGAGCTTCCGAACGAAGAGTATGGCCACGGTTGGGGTCAGCTGAGTAAAAAAATACATGATAAAACCGGAGAGTCTAAGCCGGTAGACGATACCTTTAAAAACTATATCAATCTGTATCCTTATCAGCAGGTACTGACTGGCTATGAGCCAACGACTTATGGTGCCAGGCCCGTTTACAGGCGGGAAACGGCCGAAGAGCGAGCCGCACGGGTCGGTAAATATATCTCTCAGCCTACGGATCACAGCACCCTGCCAAATAGCAAAGAATTTATGAGTCGTGTGGTCGCTTATGATCTGCCGATTGGGTTTTGTGATGCAAGTATGAATAAAGCGTTTATGGACCAAATCCGCACTATGGCTGACTGGACTCAGGGATTAGATCCTTATATGGAAAAAGGGATCCTTAATATTCCTGAAAGGCCGGCCATGATCCATACAAATACAGCCGCTCAGGATTATAAGGATACTTACCCTGAGCAATTTGAACGATATAGACACGAAAACCGTCTGTTTGGCTGGGAGGCGGGCGGACGACCTGTCAATAAAGGGTAAGGAAATCTCATGGCAATATGCGCAGTGGTATTGGGTGATGCCACCTCACACGGCGGCAGGGTAGCTTCGGCCTCATCCAGCTTCGATATTAACGGCAAAAATGCTGCATTACTCCACGACAC
>NZ_JAEPBH010000009.1 GCF_016632365.1 Tenebrionibacter intestinalis
TAGCGCTGATTTATGGGGATCCCTCAGCGCGTAAGCGGGCCTTGTTTGTTTGCATCGTTCACCGCTATCCCGTCTCGCGCCTTATAACCCCAACGCATATTTCAGTGCCTGACGTTTAAGCGCGCCCGCGCGCTGCGCGGCCATCAGCCCCAGATTACGCAGCACCCGTACCGGGGCAAGGGAGTGACTAAAACCATTACACAACAGGTCCATACCGCTTTGCATCACATAGTTATCCGGCATACGGCGATTCTGGTAGCGCGTAAGCACTGGCAAACCGTGCCATTCTTCGTCGCGATCCCGGGCGTTACCCAGTACCTCCAGTAACGCCCGGGCGTCCCGATAGCCAAGATTCACCCCCTGCCCGGCCAGCGGATGAATCGTGTGCGCCGCATCTCCCACCAGCGCCAGGCCGGGATTAACATAGCGCATCGCATGGCGGCGAGTCAGCGAAAATGCGCCGCTGGCAATCGGGTCAACCTCTCCCAGCCGGGCGGGGAAAGCGGCGGCAACGGCATTTTTTAACTGCGGCATCGTCATTGCCTGCAACTGGCGAATCCGCGCCGGCGCGTCGTACCACACAAGCGACGCCCAATGGTCAAATAAAGGGAGAAACGCGTGCGGCCCGCTGGGGGTGAAGTGCTGCCAGGTACTGTCGCCTGGCGCATGTTCACACCGTACGGTAATTAACAGACAGGACTGGCGGTATTCCCAGGCGTGGACGCCAATGCCGGCCCACGCGCGCACGCGCGAACAGGCGCCGTCTGCGCCAATCACTAACTGCGCTGTCAGTGTATCGCCGTTATCAAACATCAGCTCATGCCCGCCGCTGCGGGAATGCATTGCCGTCAGGGTCGCCGGGCTGCGAAGCTGTACCTGCGGGTGCGCTTCCAGCGCCTGCCACAGCGCATATTGCAACACCGTATTTTCCACCATAAAGCCCAGCTCCGGCAGCCTCAACTCTGCGGCGTCGAACACGACGTGCGCGCTTTCCCATTCCCACGTTTCCAGCCGCCGATAGGGGTGACAGCGCATAGCGCGCACCTGCTGCCATACGCCAAGCGATTTGAGCAAATCCACCGACGCGCGGCTGATAGCTGAAACCCGCACGTCCGGCGGTGAAGCCGCGTTAAAGGCGCAAGGCGCGTCATGTTCCACGACAACCACCCGAAACCCGCGCTGCGCCAGCCCCAGCGCCACCGCGCCGCCAACCATTCCGCTGCCGACAACCGCTACCTCAATGGATTGATTTGCCATAGCCATTTTTCCTTAATCACGAATCCCTTAAGTCTACCGGATTTTTCACCGCCGCGCGGCAGGCGCGCTTTGCTGGTCACAACGCCGCCAAAGCATTACAATACGCGCCCTGCATTCCTTGTATGACGTATGACATAAGCCAGACCAATGACAAAAAAACTTCACATCAAAACCTGGGGCTGTCAGATGAACGAGTATGATTCATCAAAGATGGCCGATCTGCTGGAAACCACTCACGGTTTTACATTAACCGACGTGGCTGAAGAGGCGGACGTTCTGCTACTGAATACCTGCTCAATTCGCGAGAAGGCCCAGGAGAAAGTATTTCATCAGTTAGGTCGCTGGAAGCTTCTCAAGGAAAAGAATCCGGCGCTGATTATCGGCGTCGGCGGCTGCGTGGCCTCTCAGGAAGGCGAGCATATTCGCGAACGCGCGCGCTATGTAGACATCATATTTGGGCCGCAGACGCTGCACCGTTTGCCGGAAATGATCAACCGCGTCAGCGGCGATCGCAGCCCGGTCATTGACGTCAGCTTCCCGGAAATCGAAAAATTCGACCGCCTGCCGGAGCCGCGCGCCGAAGGGCCGACCGCCTTCGTCTCCATTATGGAAGGCTGCAACAAATACTGCACTTATTGCGTGGTGCCCTACACGCGCGGCGAAGAAGTCAGTCGCCCCTGCGACGATATTCTGCTGGAAATCGCCCAGCTTGCCGCCCAGGGCGTACGCGAAGTGAACCTGCTCGGCCAGAACGTTAACGCCTATCGCGGCGCCGCCTTTGACGGTGGCGTTTGCTCCTTTGCCGAGCTGCTGCGTTTGGTCGCGGCCATCGACGGCATCGATCGCATTCGTTTTACCACCAGCCACCCTATTGAATTCACCGACGACATTATCGATGTGTATCGCGACACGCCGGAACTGGTGAGCTTCCTGCACCTTCCCGTGCAAAGCGGCGCCGACCGCGTGCTGAATATGATGGGGCGCACCCACACAGCGCTGGAATATAAGGCCATCGTTCGCAAACTGCTGGCCGCGCGGCCGGATATACAAATCAGCTCAGATTTCATTGTTGGTTTCCCGGGGGAAACCGCCCAGGATTTTGAACAAACGATGAAGCTGATTGCCGACGTAAACTTCGACATGAGCTTTAGCTTTATCTTTTCAGCTCGCCCGGGCACGCCAGCCGCCGATATGGTGGATGATGTTACGGAAGAGGAGAAAAAGCAGCGCCTGTACATTCTTCAGGAGCGCATCAACCAGCAGGCAATGGCATGGAGCCGCCGTATGCTTGGCACCACTCAGCGTATTCTGGTGGAAGGAACGTCGCGCAAGAACCTGATGGAACTATCCGGGCGCACGGAAAACAACCGGGTGGTGAATTTTGAAGGCACGCCGGATATGATCGGCAAATTTGTCGATGTGGAAATCGTCGATGTTTTCCCGAACTCGCTGCGCGGCAAGGTCGTGCGCACCGAAGACGACATGGATTTACGTGCGATGGAAACGCCGGAGTCCGTTATTGCCCGCACCCGTAAAGAGAACGATATCGGCGTAGGCATCTACCAGCCCTGACGCCCGGCCCGCCTTTCGTCAGTGGAACTGGCTTCGCATAGTTCCACTGGCGTTTGCAGCCGAATACTTGCATTCCTGAATCACCGCCCAGATATTGAACTTCTGTCGCCAGAAACCGCATTAGCTCCATGCAACAGGCGCTATTATTCATCTCAAAGCCCTGTATGACGTAAAGAGGAACAGTTTGAATATCGAAACACGTGAAATAACCCTTGAACCAGCGGATAACGCCCGCCTGTTAAGCCTGTGCGGGCCATTTGATGACAACATCAAACAACTGGAGAGCCGGCTGGGCATTGAAATTAGCCGCCGCGATAACCGTTTCAAGATTACCGGGCGGCAGCTTAGCGTCAGCGCCGCTACGGATATACTGCGCCATCTTTATATTGATACGGCCCCCATGCGCGGGCAAACGCAGGATATCAATCCAGAACAAATCCATCTCGCTATAAAAGAATTTCGCGTGCTGGAGCAGGCGGCGCAAAGCATTCCCGATTACGGCAAAGCGGTTAACATTAAAACCCGCCGCGGCGTTATCAAGCCGCGTACGCCGAATCAGGCGCAGTACATCGCTCATATTCTTGATCACGATATCACCTTCGGTATTGGCCCGGCGGGCACCGGTAAAACCTATCTGGCCGTCGCCGCCGCGGTCGATGCGCTGGAGCGTCAGGAAATTCGCCGTATTCTGCTGACTCGCCCGGCAGTCGAGGCGGGCGAGAAGCTTGGCTTTCTGCCGGGCGATCTGAGTCAGAAAGTCGATCCCTATCTGCGCCCGCTGTACGATGCGCTGTTTGAGATGCTGGGGTTTGAGCGCGTTGAAAAACTGATTGAGCGCAACGTCATTGAAGTCGCGCCGCTGGCCTATATGCGTGGCCGCACGCTAAACGATGCCTTTATCATTCTTGACGAAAGCCAGAACACCACCATCGAACAGATGAAAATGTTCCTGACCCGTATCGGCTTTAACTCCAAAGCGGTCATCACTGGCGACATCACGCAGATTGACCTGCCGCGCAATGCCAAATCCGGCCTGCGTCACGCTATTGAAGTGCTGGCTAACGTTGAAGAAATTAGCTTCAACTTCTTTCACAGCGAAGACGTGGTGCGCCACCCGGTCGTTGCGCGCATCGTTAATGCCTACGAAGCGTGGGAAGAAGCCGACCAGAAGCGCCGAGCGCAGTCAGCCGACGAACGCAAGCATGAAGCAGTGACAAACCGTTCTCAGGAGCGCAAATGAGCCAGGTGCTTCTCGATTTACAACTGGCCTGTGAAAACAACAGCGGCCTTCCCCAGGAAGCTCAGTTTCAACGCTGGCTTGATGCCGCCGTGATACCGTTTCAGGAGGTAGCCGAAGTGACCGTTCGCCTGGTGGACGAAGCCGAAAGCCACAGCCTGAACCTGACCTACCGCGGCAAAGACAAGCCCACCAACGTGCTTTCCTTCCCATTCGACGCGCCGCCGGGTATTGACCTGCCGCTGCTTGGCGATCTGGTGATTTGCCGCCAGGTCGTGGAGCGCGAAGCGCAGGAGCAGGAAAAACCGCTGGAAGCCCACTGGGCCCATATGGTGGTTCACGGCAGCCTGCATCTGCTGGGTTACGATCATATTGAAGACCGGGAGGCCGAAGAAATGGAAAAGCTGGAAACAGAGATAATGCTTGCTCTTGGTTACGCCGACCCGTACATTGCCGAGAAAGAGTAGCCCGCGCGCAAAATATTAACCGCCCGGTGCATCATACCGCCGCAGCGTGCGTTTACCCGCTGCGCCAGTACATTAATCAACATGAGATCCCTATCCTTACGCCATGAGCGACGACAATTCTCACAGTAGCGACACCTCCACAAAAAAGGGCTTTTTCTCCCTGATTCTTAGCCAGCTTTTCCACGGTGAGCCAAAAAACCGCGATGAACTGCTGGCGCTAATTCGTGATTCTGAACAAAACGAGCTTATCGATCAGGACACCCGCGATATGCTTGAAGGCGTCATGGATATCGCCGACCAGCGCGTGCGCGATATCATGATTCCACGCTCTCAGATGATAACCCTCAAGCGCAGCCAGAGTCTGGACGAATGCCTCGATGTCATCATTGAATCCGCCCATTCGCGCTTCCCGGTGATAAGCGAAGATAAAGATCACATTGAAGGGATTCTGATGGCTAAGGATCTGCTGCCGTTTATGCGCAGCGACGCCGAGCCATTTAGCATGGACAAAGTACTGCGCCCGGCTGTAGTGGTGCCGGAAAGCAAACGTGTGGATCGCATGCTCAAAGAGTTCCGCTCCCAGCGCTATCACATGGCTATCGTGATTGATGAGTTCGGCGGCGTTTCCGGTCTTGTGACCATCGAAGATATCCTTGAGCTTATCGTCGGTGAAATTGAAGACGAGTACGACGAAGAAGACGATATCGAATTCCGCCAGCTCAGTCGCCATACCTGGACTGTGCGTGCGCTGGCTTCAATCGAAGACTTTAACGATACGTTCGGCACGCATTTCAGCGATGAAGAAGTGGACACGATAGGCGGCCTGATTATGCAGGCCTTCGGCCATTTGCCCGCACGCGGCGAAACCATTGATATCGACGGCTATCTGTTTAAGGTGGCGATGGCCGATAGCCGGCGCATTATTCAGGTTCACGTCAGATTGCCGGACGACTCGCCGCCTCCCAGACTGGAAGAATAACGCTATGGCGCTCCGCTCACTGCTCCAACGCCAGCCCCTGCGTTTAGCACTGGCGCTACTCTTCGGGGCCAGCGGCACGCTGGCCTTTTCGCCGTATGATATCTGGCCTGCGGCGTTGCTTGCGCTGGCTGGCCTCCAGGGGTTAACGCTCAACCGCCGCCCTCTGCAAAGCGCCTGGATCGGTTTTTTTTGGGGGCTTGGCCTGTTCGGCGCCGGCATTAACTGGGTGTATGTCAGTATTGCCCAGTTCGGCGGTATGCCCGGCGTCGTTAACGTTTTCCTGGTTGCGCTGCTTGCCGCTTACCTCTCACTCTACACGGGTCTGTTCGCGGGCCTGCTCAGCCGCCTGTGGCCACGCGCCAGCCTCTGGCGCGTAGCGCTTGCGGCCCCTGCGCTGTGGCAACTCACCGAATTTTTACGCGGCTGGGTACTAACCGGTTTCCCGTGGCTTCAGTTCGGCTACAGTCAGATTGATGGTCCCCTTAAGGGCCTGGCGCCGCTGTTTGGGGTGGAAGGGATCAATTTTCTGCTCATGATCATCGCAGGGCTTATTGCCTTTGCCCTCGCGCAGCGCAGTTGGCGCCCAGCCCTGGCCGCTGTTCTGCTACTGGCGCTGCCCTGGCCGCTACGCTATATCCAGTGGTTTCAGCCGCTCAACGAGCGCAGCTTCAACGTTAGCCTGGTACAGGGAAATATCCCCCAGTCGATAAAATGGGATGAAGGCGAGCTGCTTAATACGCTGCGCGTCTATCTTGATATCACCCGGCCAGTGCTGGGCCAGTCGCAACTGATTATCTGGCCGGAGTCAGCCATACCGGATCTGGAAATCAACCAACAGCGCTTTTTGAAATCGCTTGACGGTTTACTGCGCGAACACCGCAGCACATTGCTCACCGGCATCGTCGATGCACGCCTCAACAACCAGAACCGTTATGACACTTATAACAGCATCATCACGCTCGGCGAAGGCAGTCCGTACAGCTACGCGTCCCGCGATCGCTACAATAAAAACCATCTTGTGCCGTTTGGCGAGTTCGTACCGCTGGAAGCAATTCTGCGTCCGCTGGCGCCGTTTTTCGACCTGCCGATGTCTTCCTTCAGCCGAGGCCCGCGCGTTCAACCGCCGCTGGAGGCGCACGGCATTAAACTCACGGCGGCCATCTGCTATGAAATCGTACTTGGCGAACAGGTAAGGGATAATTTCCGCCCGGATACCGATGTACTGTTGACGGTTTCTAACGATGCCTGGTTCGGTCACTCCATCGGCCCGTGGCAGCATTTCCAGATGGCGCGTATGCGGGCGCTGGAACTGGCGCGCCCGCTGTTACGCAGCACCAATAATGGCGTTACGGCGGTCATTGGCGCAGACGGGAGCGTGCAAAAAGCCATCCCGCAGTTTGTGCGCGAAGTGCTGAGCGCGCAGGTTACGCCAACCCGCGGGCTTACGCCGTATGCACGCATGGGCGGCTGGCCGCTGTGGACCATCGCTCTTCTTTTCGGCGCAGGCGCGCTAATGCTAAACCGCCGTTTCACGCGCTAAGCGGTATTATCACGAAAAACGCCGTCCGGTTAAGTATCGTAAGCATGGTCCGCTGGCGTAAAAAACCTGCTGAAGCAGCGCTTTTACGCCAGCGGCCAGTAACAGAAGTGAGCAGATAACGTTTCGTAGCTTCGTACATACTTCTTCACAACCGCAACACGACATGCCGGCTTTACTTTACACGTCCCACTCCTTGCCCGTAACCGAGCGCATTTTCTTCAGCCGCCAGAACAGCAGGTTGCTCCACTCCCAGCGCAGCTCGTCCACGCTGCTGCTGTCAAAGTTGTACGGGTCCTCCGGCGCTATTTCGCACCGCGCCTCAATCTCCTCCGGCCACTGCGGGATTTTGCTGGTGCGAAAGGATACCCAGCGGCCCACGCTCTCCAGCAGCACATAGGGCGACATCGGTATGGCCGCCCAGCCATACTGTATCATCTGCATACGGAACCCCAGCCAGAACGGCTCCCGGCGTTTGACTATCGGCAGGAACCAGCCCACGCCGTCCGCCACTTCGCGCACGCCCTCTTCGTCTTCCATATAGCGGCGCACCAGCTCCCAGAAGCGATACACATACTCCTCCTCCGGGCCATAAAAGCTGACGGTGAACATATCGCGCACGGTTATTTTATCTTCAGCAAATATTATCCCGCACAGATACCACATATTCGAAGAGAAACCGTGCGGCTTACGCAGCACCCTGGTGAAAAAAATATCATTCCAGCTATAGGTGGTGGCCTCGCCATTATTACGAAAGAGATGTACCTCCTGACTACGGCGGTTAAAGCGAATGGGGTAATGGGTATATTTAAAACATTCTCGCCGCATAAGAAAACCACACATTATTTCCACAGGCGAAAAAATTAAAAAAATATATAAAGCAGGCCACCAGTCTGACATTAAAACGCCAAATTTCCAGGCGCTCATCACAAAAAAAATGAGGCTCAGAAAACTAATAAACAATCCAACAAAAGTAAAGGCTCCTCTTTCCCGGTAATGCACATCCACGGTCTCCAGATAAGTAGAGTTCATCCGTATCAACTGCATATTATCCATCAGCTCTCTTTCGCTGTAGGGATAGCGTGAACCCTGATACAGGCCGCGGTGATTCGCCAGCTCTTCGCGGGACAGGACGCGATCGACCGTAAACTTAAGATGTAAATCCTTTATTTGCCGCATTCTGTCCCTTTACCGTTTTATGCTGGCAGGAGGCTGCCAGAGTTGATTAAAGCCATCTTCTTCCTGCTGACCCGTTATAAAGGGCTGCTCCTTATTATCAGGGTCAGCAACGCCCCAGTATGTACGCGACAGCCAGTTTTGCATATCGTTAGGTTTAAAATATTCAATCAGGTATGCCACACCTAAGATCATTATTCCCAGAACAATTCCCAACATTGGTAAACCCATAAAAATAAAAATAAGTCCAATGAATCCCAAACCAGCAGAAGTCCAATAAAAGCTAGCTAACATCTGATGGCCTAAAGTCCATTGTTTCCATCCCTCTAATATATCAAGCCACGCAATAAACCCCGAAGCCGCTAACCCAAGCCCCTTCCCTAATCTACCCAACACTTTCACCCACGGCCTGGCCGCCCGCATTCCGCGCATCATATGAAACTGGATCATTCCGGCCGCGGTTTCCAGCGTGCTGCCCGCTATCCCCGCCCAGGTCGCCGTCAGGCGCTGCGCCGCCGGCGTCTTCACACCGCCGTACCAGCTCTGCTCCTGCTTCACCATCAGCCCCACCGCCGCCAGTTGAAAAAGCACCGAGACCACATTGCCCCCCAGCGAGGCCCGCGTCAGCCGCCGTTTCAGCAGAAAATCTTCCGCCATATCCCCGCTCATCGCCCTCTCCTTTGCCCACGCCAGCCGCTCATCCACGCTCCTGCCCTTCAGGGCGTCGTCCATCTCATCCTGAAGAAGCATCAGATAACCCTGTCTCGCCTCGCCCTGTAAGTTTATGCCGCTGGCCTCTTTTTGCAGCATTTCCTTTTCCAGCAGCTTCACCATCTCCTGCGTATCCGGCCGCGACGTCACCTGCCGCACAAAGCGCTCACGCGCCTGTACCCTTTTCGCCGGCGACAGCCCCTCTCCGTCAAAAAGATGATTTAACAGCAGGCGCGAGAGTTTTTCCGACAGTTCCCTGCGCCTGCCCTGCCGCTCAAAATACGCCAGCGGCGCTTCTGTTCTTACGCTCAGCAGAACAATAAAACGCGACACGCCTTTTTCACCCATCTCCCCCAGCAGGGAAAGCAGCACCCCCGTCAGCGGTATACTCAGCGTATTCAGCAACTCTTTCCTGCTCCCCAGCTCGCCAAGCCAGGACGCATAAGCGCCAATCATCGCGCTCCAGGGCAGTTCGTGCACATGGCTCATCGCCACCTGCGTCGGGGCTGAGCGCTTTATCATCTGCGCAAGCGAATCCTGGTTGAGCAGCCAGGCGCGCAGAAACGGGTTTTCAGGGTCCTCCGGGTCGCCCTGCAGCCGCTCGCGATAAAATTCAAAACAGCGCCCCTCCTGCTGCCCGCCCAGCAGGCAAAGCCCGAGCGTCAGCGAATAGTGCGCGCCGCCCGCGATGTCCGTGGGGTCAAAATTATGCTCAAAAAAACGAATGAAGGTGGGATGGCGGAGCTGTTCAAGATACATCTCCGTCAGCGGCCCGGTATGCGTGGCGTAAAACACATCCATCGCCTGCCTGACTTTGGTTTCAAACCGCCGCTGTTCAGCTACCCTGTAATATTCCTGATAGCGCGGCCAGCTCTCGCTGCTCCAGTTTTCAAACTGCTTTTTTGCAGCGTCGTGTATCATTTCCGCTACGACGCGCCGCGTCTGCGCCGTCATGGGCACATACTGCATTTCCCCGAAGGCGCCCGTTACATACCCGGCCGACGCCCGCTCTTCACGCCGCTTCATTTCCTGCGTGATAAACATTTTTTCGCTTTCCTGCACGCTGTATCGCATTGTTTCAATCATGGCGTGCAGCTTCATTTCCCTGTCAAAGTCGCTGAACCCGCCGCTGTTGCGGCAGTATTCCAGTGATTCATCCGGGGCCTGCGCCAGTATCTGCGCCAGGTCGCGCGCCACGGCGGTGGCATCGCAAAGCGCCAGCATCACAGGCAGCGTCGGGTCAACGCGCAGCGGCGGCTGCGACGACACGCTCACGGCCGTTTCCAGCAGGTACCGCGCGGCATCGTCATCCCGCGCCAGCCAGGGGGCCGAGAGAAAATCAAATCCCCCGCCCTGCGCCAGCGCCGGAACATATTCCGCCACCGTCTCCTGCAACTGACTCAGCGGCAGCGCCTGCGGCCCCCTGCGCTCTTTCAGCCAGGCCGCCAGGTCAAAACACTGCATATGCCTTTCACGCCAGCCCGCCTGTTCATGGGCCTGACGCACCACGGGCGTCCAGGGGTAGTCAGACCAGGCAAACCAGAAGCGGCCATGATTTTCCGCATTCAGGGAAACGGGCAGTGTGATAAAGCTGGCTTTCGCCACCTCATCTTTTTTGCCGGCGCAGGGGCGAATACAGGAAGGGGCGTCCACTACCGGTAGCGCCGCATCGGTACGTCTGAAGTATCCTTCGCCGGTAACGAGGTAGTCCGTCCAGCGGCGGCGCTTTTCATCCCAGACATAGAGATAGCCTTCCCGCAGCAGGCGGCAGGTGTAGGTCACTTTAGCGCGCGCCGGCACGGCCGGCTTAATTTCCGCCGCCAGCGCGGGCGCCCCCACCTCACAGCGCACCACCGCCGGCCTGACCGGCAGCACCGCCAGCCCTTTTTTATCGCAAAAATCACAGCGCATTGACTTTTTCCTCCCTGAAATCGCGCTCACACGCCTGCTGAAGCGACGCGCGCGTCTGCCTGTCCCATAACGCCAGCTCATCGCTGAACGCCCCCGGCACCCCCGTCGTCTGCTGCAATGTTTGGGTGCGCCGGCCAATTACCCAGCAAAACGGACGGTTGAGGAATGCCCGGGCTTCCAGAGCCAGTACATAAAGAGGGACGGCGCAGTTTTGTACGCTCAACCGCTGGCGGTTGCGGCTAAAAAAGCGGGGCAAGGCATTATCCATCCGGGCTGACCTCCTGTGTCAGGGGTGGTTCGGGAATGAGGAGCTTCAGATATACCCGTGGCCTTTTCGTCCTGGCCCGTCATGCGTGACACACCCATTAGTTATTCTGTATGGCATTTAGTCCGTAAAGCGACCCTAAAAACTATCCGGAAAGTATATAAATCAGCCGGAAAAGTTTGTAAAGAAGGGGAAACATGCCTTAGCGGATATCTTCACGCCGTAACGGCAGGCGGAAGAATTAAAAACCAGCGATGACAAGCTTCAGGGAAAATAAAATATCTTCAGACACAAATTATTAATGCTTAAAAAATACCGTAACCGATCACAAAAATTTCCCGTCACCGGCTGATGAATAAGCGCCACATTGCGGTGACAGGTTTCACGCTGCCGCACAGACACCGTTCAATACTACGGTCACACGCAACTGTCCCTGCCTGGTTAGCCACGTGACGGTGCGGCGCGCCTCGCAAAAACACACAAATAATTAGCAAAATATTTACAGTAAACCAGGATAAAGAGAGGCCGGGTCGCAGCCTGTTAACGGCCGCAACCGCTATCACAACAACAAACAGTACATACGGTATCAGCGCCAGCCTGGCGCAACAATAAGGAGTGGATATGCCATTACGTACATTAACCACAACAATCCTGGCGCTGAGCCTTGGCGCGGGCGTGGCGCAGGCCGCAGATCGGCAGGCGGCAGAAAGCGCTACGCTTGCAAAAATCGCCAAAAACGGCGTTATTGTGGTTGGCCATCGTGAGTCTTCCGTGCCTTTTTCATATTACGATAATCAACAAAAAGTGGTTGGTTACTCTCAGGACTACTCCAGCGCCATCGTAGAAGCCATCAAAAAGAGGCTGAACAAGCCCGATTTGCAGGTCAAGCTTATCCCCATCACGTCCCAGAACCGTATTCCGCTGCTGCAAAACGGCACTTATGATTTTGAATGTGGTTCTACCACTAATAACCTGGAACGCCAGAAACAGGCAGCCTTCTCCGATACTATCTTTGTGGTCGGCACCCGGCTGTTGGTGAAGAAGGGCGGCGATATTAACGATTTTGACGACCTGAAGGACAAAGCTGTAGTCGTGACTTCCGGAACGACGTCAGAAGTTCTGCTGCACAAACTTAACGACGATAAGAAACTGAATATGCGTATTATCAGCGCTAAGGATCACGGCGACTCCTTTCGCACGCTGGAAAGCGGCCGCGCCTACGCGTTTATGATGGACGATGCCCTGCTGGCCGGCGAGCGCGCTAAAGCGAAGAAACCCGACAACTGGGAAATTGTCGGTACGCCGCAGTCCAAAGAAGCCTACGGATGTATGCTGCGTAAAGGCGATCCTGAATTCAAAAAAGTCGTTGACGATACCATTGCCCAAATACAGACGTCCGGCAAAGCGGCGAATTGGTTTGATAAATGGTTTAAGCGCCCCATCCCCCCCAAAAATCTCAACCTCAATTTCGAATTGTCTGACGACATGAAAGCGCTGTTTAAACAACCCAACGATAAGGCAATGAATTAAACGCCAGCGGCCTTAAGCTGAGTTTCAGGCCAGGCCGCTCGCCTTGCTGCCGGCACGCATTGCTATTCTGAATATGGCCGCCGCCGGAACCTTATGCTTCTTTCTCCAGGCCATATTAAGCGGGAGAAAGCACGCACAGCTTCCGCCAGCCTGGGCCAGGCCTTCATTTCTGGAGCGCGTTTATGTCTATAGACTGGAGCTGGGGGATATTTTTACAACCCGCCCCGTTCGGCAATACTACTTACCTTGGCTGGTTGTGGAGTGGTTTTCAGGTCACCGTGGCGCTGTCTGTCATGTCCTGGATTATCGCTTTTTTGGTAGGTTCGCTATTTGGTATCCTGCGCACCGTCCCAAACCGCTTTCTTTCCGCTCTCGGCACGCTATATGTGGAGCTGTTTCGCAACGTACCGCTGATCGTGCAATTTTTCACCTGGTATCTGGTCATACCTGAACTGCTGCCGAAAAATATCGGTATGTGGTTTAAGGCCGAGCTGGATCCTGACGTGCAGTTTTTTGTCTCCTCAATGCTCTGCCTTGGGCTATTTACCGCCGCCCGCGTGTGCGAACAGGTGCGCGCGGCTATCCAGTCGCTGCCGCGCGGGCAAAAGGACGCCGGGCTGGCGATGGGGCTGACGCTCACGCAAACCTATCGTTACGTGCTGCTGCCTAACGCGTATCGCATTATTGTTCCTCCTGTGACCTCGGAGATGATGAATCTCGTTAAGAATTCCGCTATCGCCTCCACCATCGGGCTGGTGGATATGGCGGCGCAGGCAGGCAAACTACTCGACTATTCCGCCCACGCCTGGGAATCCTTTAGCGCTATCACGCTGGCCTATGTGCTGATCAATGCCTTCATCATGCTGGCGATGCACCTGGTTGAACGTAAAGTACGCCTGCCGGGCAATATGGGAGGCAAATAATGTACGAGTTTGACTGGAGTTCCATCGCCCCTTCCCTACCGTATTTGTTAAACGGCATGATTATTACGCTGAAAATCACCGTAACGGCAGTGGTGACGGGCATTGCCTGGGGAACGCTGCTGGCGGTGATGCGCCTGTCCAGCATCAGGTTGATAAGCGGGTTTGCCAGCGCCTACGTTAACGTGTTTCGCTCGGTGCCGCTGGTGATGGTGCTGCTGTGGTTTTACCTCATCGTGCCGGGCTTTTTGCAACAGGTACTGGGGCTGTCGCCGAAAACCGATATCCGACTGATTTCCGCTATGGTGGCTTTCTCTTTGTTTGAAGCCGCCTATTATTCAGAAATCATCCGCGCGGGCATTCAAAGTATTTCACGCGGCCAGTCCAGCGCCGCGCTGGCGCTCGGCATGACCCACTGGCAGTCCATGAAGCTTATTATCCTGCCGCAGGCGTTTCGCGCAATGGTGCCGCTACTTCTCACCCAGGGGATCGTATTGTTTCAGGATACCTCGCTGGTTTACGTACTGAGTCTGGCGGATTTCTTTCGCACTGCCTCCACCATCGGCGAGCGCGACGGCACGCAGGTGGAGATGATCCTGTTTGCGGGCGCCGTATATTTTGTGATTAGCCTCAGCGCTTCACTGCTGGTCAACTGGCTGAAAAAAAGGACGGTAACATGATTACCCTAAACAACGTTTCAAAATGGTATGGGCAATTTCAGGTATTGACCGACTGCACCACAGCGGTTAAAAAAGGCGAGGTGGTCGTGGTATGCGGCCCATCCGGCTCCGGCAAATCAACGCTGATTAAAACGGTAAATGGCCTTGAACCGGTGCAACGCGGCAAGATTGTCGTCGACGGTACGGTCGTTACCGACAAACATACCAATCTGGCGCGCCTGCGCTCGCACGTGGGCATGGTGTTTCAGCACTTTGAGCTGTTTGCGCACTTATCTATTATTGAAAATCTCACGCTGGCGCAGGTGAAAGTCATCGGGCGCAGCAAAGAGGAATCACGCAAGAAAGGGCAAAAATTGTTAGAGCGCGTAGGGCTGACGGCGCATGCGGAAAAATACCCGGCCCAGCTTTCCGGCGGGCAACAGCAGCGCGTGGCCATTGCTCGCGCGCTGTGCATGGATCCGGTCGCTATGCTGTTTGACGAACCAACCTCGGCGCTCGACCCTGAAATGATCAACGAAGTGCTTGATGTCATGGTGGAACTGGCGCATGAAGGCATGACAATGATGGTCGTTACCCATGAAATGGGCTTCGCCCGGAAAGTGGCAAACCGGGTTATTTTTATGGACGAAGGTAAAATCGTTGAGGACTCCCTGAAAGACGCGTTCTTTGACACCCCCCAGTCGCCGCGTGCAAAAGAATTCCTCGCCAAAATACTTCACTAACCCGCTTAATTAAATAACAAAGAGAGCAAAATCAGCGTTATGCCATTTTTAAATCTCACCAGGATGCGTTAATTTTCTTACACGTCGGGCCGGAGTTATTCGGCCCGACATGTAGCTCCCCCTTTCCGGCAAGCCTGGATACGCGCCCACCGCCATTTTATGGCTCAAACGCGTGGCGATGAAACTGCGTATGACCGCACTTCGGGCACGGCGTCAGCACCTCCGGGGTATAAAAGGCCTGATGATGGCGGCAGTTTTCACACACCAAATTCCCAAGCCCCACCACCTCGCCGCTGTGATAGACGCCGTGGTGGTTCAGATCCTCAAATACCTCGCGCCATTCCAGTTGAGTTTTATCCGTAATATCCGCCAGTTCCTGCCACAGGCTTTCTTTAATAACGCGCATAAAAACACTGTCGTCGTCTTCACGGCTTTCACCATAGCTACGGGCGAATTCTTCAAGATCGCGGCGCACCGCACGGGTGGTTTCTTCCACTTCAATGCGGGTCAACTCCCCCGCCTCCATCATCCGTTTGCGCGCGCTGGCAACCAGCGCGTCAATGTCACGTTCGCCGTTACGCAGACGCTCGGTGAGCGATGCCAGCAGTTCGCGATAAATTCGAGCAACCTTGTTCATCTTACTCCCTCCAGGATTTGCTAAAAGCGCGGTAACCACTTCTAATAGTAGCCGCGAATGACGACGCACTCTGCCGGATACGCCACGGTACGCATAATTTCGCGCCAGCGGCGAAGCGCGGGATTTACGCCTGCCGGAATCGAAGTGCTGTTGCGCTGCGCGCGAATCGGCTATGCTATTGCGATCTATACGTATAAGACCTCATTATTGGTATTTTTCACAGGACCACAGGCTGCCATGCAAGAGCAATATCGCCCGGAAGAGATAGAACCCCACGTACAGCTTCACTGGCAAGAGAAGCGCACATTTGAAGTCAAAGAAGATGCAGATAAAGAGAAGTATTACTGCCTTTCAATGCTTCCCTATCCTTCTGGTCGGCTACACATGGGCCATGTGCGCAATTACACCATTGGCGATGTTATCGCCCGCTACCAGCGTCTGTTAGGCAAAAACGTGCTACAGCCTATCGGCTGGGATGCCTTCGGCCTGCCTGCGGAAGGCGCGGCGGTGAAAAACAACACCGCGCCGGCCCCCTGGACTTACGATAATATCAACTACATGAAAACGCAGCTCAAAACGCTGGGTTTTGGTTATGACTGGCGCCGCGAGCTGACCACCTGCCGCCCGGAATATTACCGCTGGGAGCAGAAGTTTTTCACTGAATTGTATAAAAAAGGCCTGGTGTACAAAAAAACCTCGGCGGTGAACTGGTGTCCGAACGATCAAACGGTTCTGGCGAACGAACAGGTCATTGACGGCTGCTGCTGGCGCTGCGACACCAAAGTTGAGCGCAAAGAGATCCCGCAGTGGTTTATCAAAATTACCGCCTACGCCGACGAATTGCTAAGCGATCTCGATACGCTGGAGCAGTGGCCGGATACGGTCAAAACCATGCAGCGCAACTGGATTGGCCGCTCAGAAGGCGTAGAGATTACCTTTAATGTTGAAAACAGCGAGCGCGCCCTGACGGTCTATACTACCCGCCCGGATACCTTTATGGGGGTAACCTATCTGGCCGTGGCCGCAGGCCATCCGCTGGCGCAGCAGGCCGCTGCCGCCAACCCGGCGCTGAACGCCTTTATTGATGAATGCCGCAACACCAAAGTCGCTGAAGCCGAAATGGCGACAATGGAGAAAAAGGGCATCGCTACCGGCTTTAACGCCATCCACCCGCTGACCGGCGAAGCAATACCCGTGTGGATTGCTAATTTCGTGCTCATGGAGTACGGCACCGGCGCAGTGATGGCGGTTCCGGGCCACGACCAGCGCGACTGGGAATTCGCCACGAAATATCACCTGCCGATTAAGCCCGTTATCCTTGATCAGAACGGCAACGCGCCGGATCTGCGCGACGCCGCCATGACCGAAAAAGGCGTGCTGTTTAATTCCGGCGAGTTCGACGGCCTCGATTTCGCCGCCGGCTTTAACGCTATTGCCGACAAGCTGGCTTCACTCGGCATGGGCGAGCGTAAGGTTAACTATCGCCTGCGCGACTGGGGCGTATCACGCCAGCGCTACTGGGGCGCGCCAATTCCAATGGTAACGCTGCAAGACGGCACGGTAATGCCAACGCCAGAAGATCAATTGCCGGTCATACTGCCGGAAGATGTCGTTATGAACGGCATCACCAGCCCTATCAAAGCCGATCCGCAGTGGGCGAAAACCACCGTTAACGGCCAGCCCGCGCTGCGCGAAACCGATACCTTCGACACCTTTATGGAGTCGTCCTGGTACTACGCGCGCTACACCTGCCCGGATTATGATAAGGGCATGCTGGATTCCGACGCCGCCAACTACTGGCTGCCGGTCGATATTTACGTCGGGGGAATTGAGCATGCCATCATGCACCTGCTTTATTTCCGCTTCTTTCATAAGCTGCTGCGCGATGCGGGCATGGTTAAGTCCAACGAACCGGCGAAGCAGCTATTGTGCCAGGGTATGGTGCTGGCCGATGCGTTCTGGTACACCGGCAGCAATGGCGAACGCGTCTGGGTTTCTCCTGTTGACGCCATCGTTGAGCGCGACGACAAAGGCCGTATTGTAAAAGCGACCGATGCCGCAGGTCATGAGCTGGTTTACGCCGGCATGAGCAAGATGTCCAAGTCAAAAAATAACGGCATCGATCCGCAGGTGATGGTGGAGCGCTATGGCGCAGATACTGTACGCCTCTTCATGATGTTCGCCGCACCGACGGAGATGACGCTTGAGTGGCAGGAGTCCGGCGTAGAAGGCGCTAACCGCTTCCTCAAGCGCGTGTGGAGGCTGGCTTTTGAGCACACCGAAAAAGGCGCCGTCACGGCCCTGGAGATGGATGCGTTGACCGGGGAGCAGAAAGCGCTGCGCCGGGAACTGCACAAAACCATTGCTAAAGTTACCGACGATATCGGTCGCCGCCAGACCTTCAACACCGCCATTGCGGCCATTATGGAGCTGATGAACAAACTGGCGAAAGCGCCGCAGGAAAGCGAGCAGGATCGCGCGCTGCTTCACGAAGCGCTGCTGGCGGTTATACGAATGCTGTATCCGTTCACGCCGCACATCTGCTTCTCATTGTGGCAGCGCCTGGGCGGCGAGGGCGATATCGACAACGCAAGCTGGCCACAGGCGGACAAAAACGCCATGATTGAAGACACGCGGCTTATCGTCGTACAGGTTAACGGCAAGGTGCGCGGTAAAATTACCGTTCCGGCCGATGCTACCGAAGAGCAGGTGCGTGAACGTGCGGGACAGGAACACCTGGTGGCGAAATACCTCACCGGCGTGACCATCCGTAAAGTGATTTATGTTCCAGGTAAGCTGCTGAACCTGGTTGTGGGCTAAGCACAGGAGGAAGCGTGCGCTATTTGTTCACTCTGTTTGTTGGCCTGGCGGTACTGTTAACCGCTGGCTGCGGCTTTCATCTTCGCGGCACCGCTCAGGTGCCAAACCAGATGCATACCCTGATTCTTGACTCCAGCGACCCCTACGGCCCGCTGACCCGCGCGGTGCGTAACCAGTTGCGCCTGAGCGGCGTGAACGTCGTTGAGAAAGATCCGCTTCGCCAGGACATACCGTCCCTGCGCCTTGTCAGCGCGGCCATTGGTAAAGATACCGCTTCAGTATTCCAGGACGGCCGCACTGCGGAATATCAGATGGTGATGGTAGTAAGGGCTAACATTTTAATCCCGGGGCACGATATTTACCCCATCAGCACCAAAGTATACCGTTCATTCTTTGATAACCCGCTGGCGGCGCTGGCAAAAGATGCCGAACAGGACATGATTATCAAGGAGATGTATGACAAAGCCGCCGAGCAACTGGTGCGTAAGCTTACTTCCGTTCACGTTGCCGACGTACAGCAAACCCGCCAGAATGAACAACCTGTCGTAAGCGACGCGCAAAACGGCAGCGAGCTGACCAGTTCCGGCAACCGCGTCGCCGCCACGCTCCCCGCTGCCAGGTAATGCTAAAACTCTGGCCGGAACAACTGCGCGCGCAGCTCCACGAAGGGCTGCGCGCCGCTTATCTGTTGCCTGGCAACGACCCGCTGTTAATTCAGGAAAGCCAGGACGCCATCCTTCAGCGCGCTGAACAACAGGGCTTTAGCGAACGCCACTCGTTCCAGCTCGATGCCGCCACCGACTGGGACGCTATTTTTACGCTAAGCCAGGCGCTGAGCCTGTTCGCCACCCGCCAGACGCTGCTGCTGACGCTGCCGGAAAACGGCCCGAACGCCGCGATGGCCGCAGAGCTTGAAAAGCTGGTCGGCCTGTTGCACGACGACCTGTTACTTATCATACGCGGGCCGCGCCTGACCAAAGCGCAGGAAAGCGCCGCCTGGTTTACCGCGCTGAGCAAACGTGCCGTACAGGTTACCTGCCAGACGCCGGAGCAGGCGCAGCTCCCGCGCTGGGTGAGCGCGCGCGCAAAACAGATGCAACTAAAGCTTGATGATGCGGCCACCCAACTTCTGTGCTACTGCTACGAAGGCAATTTGCTGGCGCTCAATCAGGCGCTGGAGCGCCTGTCTCTGATATGGCCGGATGGCAGGCTGACGCTGCCTCGCGTTGAACAGGCAGTAAACGATGCAGCGCACTTTACGCCGTTTCACTGGGTGGATGCTCTGCTGGCGGGAAAAAGCAAGCGTGCGCGTCATATTCTGCAACAGCTAAGGCTGGAGGCCAGCGAACCCGCTATGCTGTTACGTACCGTGCAGCGAGAACTGCTGCAGCTTATCAATCTCAAACGCCAGTCAGCCCAGACGCCGCTGCGCGCGCTGTTTGACAAACAGCGCGTATGGCAAAACCGCCGCGCGCTCATTACCGACGCCCTCGGTCGGCTCAGCGACAATACGCTGTGGCAGGCGGTGCGCCTGTTAAGCCGCGCCGAGCGTTCGCTAAAACAGGATTATAGCCAGTCGGTCTGGAGCGAACTGGAGAATCTGACCCTGCTGATGTGTCATAAGGCGCTGCCGGATGTGTTTATTGATGAATAACGCCGCCCCGCCCCTGCGCGCTATTTATGGCGGCACCTTCGATCCTATCCATTACGGCCACCTTAAACCCGTGGAGGCGCTGGCGCAGCAAGCAGGGCTGGCGCGGGTCACCATTATGCCAAACAACGTGCCGCCCCATCGCCCACAGCCGCAGGCAAGCAGCGAGCAGCGCAGCGCAATGGTTGCGCTGGCCATTGCCGATCGCCCCTTGTTTGAGCTTGATGAGCGTGAACTGCGTCGCGCTACTCCATCCTGGACGGTGGAAACCCTTAGCGAAATACGCCGTGAAGCCGGGCCAAAACAGCCGCTGGCGTTCATTATCGGCCAGGATTCTCTACTTACGCTGCCGCAGTGGCATCGCTACGAAACCCTGCTTACGTTATGCCATATTCTGGTCACCCGTCGCCCCGGTTATCCCCTGAGCATGAAAACACCTGCGAACAAGGCATGGCTAAAACGCCACCTGACCCAGGATATTCACGAGCTGCACCAACGTCCCGCCGGGCGTATTCTTCTGGCCGACACGCCAGAGCTGGCTATTTCCGCCACCGCTATCCGCCAGCGTCTGGCTCTACGCCAGTCGTGCGACGATATGCTGCCGCCTGCGGTACAGGCATATATTCAGCGCCAGGGCCTGTACCAATAAGAAAACGCGGTAAAAATCCTGATTTCGCGGCCGGTTTGCCCCCACAGGGGCCACACGGGCCGTTGACCATTGACACAGCCGGTCAGGCTGCTATCCTCCGCAGCCATAAACACCGCCCGGCCGACCCGATTCTGATATTGTTTTACAAAAATGACGATGCAATCGCTTGCTGTGGATGGGATGATAGCCCACCTTACGGCATCGGCCTTGTGGGCGCTTTTTAAACAGGTAACGACGCAGGGGGAAGACTTGCAGGGTAAAACGCTTCAGGATTTCGTCATCGACAAAATCGACGATCTTAAGGGTCAGGATATTATTGTCATTGACGTTAAAGGCAAATCCAGTATCACCGACTGCATGATTATCTGTACCGGCACCTCCAGCCGCCACGTTATCTCTATTGCGGACCACGTTGTTCAGCAATCCCGCGCCGCTGGCCTGATGCCGCTTGGCGTCGAGGGGGAAAACGACGCCGACTGGGTGGTGGTCGATCTTGGCGACGTCATTGTACATGTGATGCAGGATGAAAGCCGCCGCCTGTACGAACTGGAAAAACTCTGGGGCTAACGGGTGAAGCTGCAACTCGTGGCTGTCGGCACTAAAATGCCCGACTGGGTGCAAACCGGTTTTACCGATTATCTGCGGCGCTTTCCAAAAGATATGCCTTTCGATCTGGTGGAAGTTCCCGCTGGCAAGCGCGGTAAAAATGCTGATATCAAGCGTATTCTGGATAAAGAAGGCGAACTCATGCTGGCGGCAACAGGCAAAGGCAACCGGATCGTCACGCTGGATATCCCCGGCCGCCCCTGGGATACCCCGCAGCTCGCCCATGAACTGGAGCGCTGGAAACAGGACGGACGCGACGTCAGCCTGCTAATCGGCGGCCCGGAAGGGTTGGCGCCGGCCTGTAAGGCGGCGGCCGAGCAAAGTTGGTCGCTATCTCCGCTCACCCTGCCGCATCCGCTGGTGCGTGTGCTGGTGGCAGAGAGCCTGTACCGGGCATGGAGCATAACCACTAATCACCCCTATCATCGGGAATAAAGGCAAGCAGCCAGGCAAACGCAGCGGATGAAATTACAGAACTCTTTTCGTGACTATTCAGCTGAGTCCGCGCTCTTCGTGCGCCGGGCGGTCGTCGCTTTTCTCGGCATTCTTGTGCTGACCGGCATACTCATTGTCAACCTGTATAATCTGCAAATCCGCCGTCACGACGACTACCAGACCCGCTCTAACCAAAACCGTATCAAGCTGGTGCCGATTCCTCCGTCGCGCGGCGTAATTTATGACCGCAACGGCGTGCCGCTGGCGCTTAACCGCACCATTTATCAGGTAGAAATGATGCCAGAAAAGGTTGATAACGTGCAGAACACGCTTGATGCTCTGCGTCCTGTTGTCGATCTGACGGACGAGGATATCGCCGCCTTTAAAAAAGAACGTTCCCGTTCTCATCGCTTTACCTCCATCCCGGTAAAAACTAACCTGACGGAAGTGCAACTGGCGCGCTTTGCCGTCAACCAGTACCGCTTTCCGGGCGTGGAAGTCAAAGGCTACAAGCGCCGCTATTATCCCTACGGTTCGGCGTTGACTCACGTTATCGGCTATGTTTCAAAAATCAACGATAAAGACGTAGAGCGCCTCGATAAAGAAGGCAAATTGCCCAACTATGCCGCCACGCACGATATCGGCAAACTGGGCATTGAGCGCTCCTACGAAGATGTACTCCACGGCCAGACCGGCTACGAAGAGGTTGAAGTTAACAACCGCGGCCGCGTCATTCGCCAGCTTAAGGAAGTGCCGCCGCTGGCCGGACACGATATTCAACTTACCATCGACCTTAAGCTTCAGCAGTACATTGAAACGCTGCTTGCCGGAAGCCGCGCGGCGGTGGTTGTCACAGACCCGCGCACTGGCGGTATTCTGGCGATGGTCTCCATGCCAAGCTATGACCCAAATCTGTTCGTTGACGGCATCTCCAGTAAAGACTATTCAGGGCTGCTCAAAGACGAGAACACGCCCCTGGTTAACCGCGCTACGCAGGGTATTTATCCGCCCGCCTCCACCGTCAAGCCCTACGTCGCGGTTTCAGCCCTGAGCGCGGGCGTCATTACCCGCAACACCAGTCTGTTCGATCCCGGCTGGTGGCAGCTACCCGGCTCGGAAAAACGCTACCGCGACTGGAAAAAGTGGGGGCATGGCCGTCTGAATGTGACCAAAGCGCTGGAGGAGTCGGCAGATACTTACTTTTATCAGGTCGCTTACGATATGGGCATCGATCGCCTGTCGGAGTGGATGAGCAAATTCGGCTATGGCCATCTGACCGGCGTGGATATCTTCGAGGAGCGCGCAGGCAACATGCCGACTCGCGAGTGGAAGCTTAAGCGTTTTAAAAAGCCGTGGTATCAGGGCGACACCATTCCTGTCGGTATTGGCCAGGGTTACTGGACTGCGACCCCCATGCAGATTAACAAATCGCTGATGATTCTTATCAACGACGGCGTGGTAAAGGTCCCGCACTTTCTGATGAATACCACAATTAACGGGCAGAAAGTGCCGTGGAAACAGCCGGAACAGCCGCCGGTAGGCGATATCCACTCCGGCTTCTGGGAAATCGCCAAAGACGGCATGTACGGCGTAGCGAACCGCCCTAACGGCACTGCCCATAAATATTTTCAGAGCGCGCCTTACAAAATTGCCGCCAAGTCTGGCACCGCGCAGGTCTTTGGGTTGAAGGCCAATGAAACCTATAATGCCCACAAAATTAGCGAACGCCTGCGCGATCACAAGCTTATGGTGGCCTATGCGCCCTATAAGAATCCACAGGTTTCAGTGGCGATGATACTTGAAAACGGCGGCGCTGGCCCGGCTGTCGGCACCCTTATGCGCCAGATCCTCGATCACATTATGCTGGGCGATAACAACACGCAACTGCCGAATGCTAATCCGGCCACACTATCGGCAGAGGATCAGTAACATGACCGAAAATCATTCTAAAAAGTCGCTATGGGAAAAAATACATATCGATCCCACCTTCCTGCTCACTATCTTCGCCCTGTTGTTGTACAGCGCGCTGGTCATCTGGAGCGCCAGCGGCCAGTCGCCGGGCATGACAGAACGTAAAGTCGGCCAGATTCTGGCAGGTATTGTGGTGATGATCATCATGGCGCAGGTGCCGCCTCGCGTATACGAAGGATGGGCGCCGTGGCTTTATATCGTCACAATTATCCTTCTGGTCGCGGTGGATGCCTTCGGCGCCATTTCCAAAGGCGCACAGCGCTGGCTGGATCTGGGGATTATTCGTTTTCAGCCGTCGGAAATCGCCAAAATCGCCGTACCGCTGATGGTTGCTCGCTTTATTAACCGCGACGTTTGTCCGCCCACGCTTAAGAATACCGGCATTGCGCTGGTGCTGATTTTTGTACCAACGCTGCTGGTTGCAGCGCAGCCAGACCTCGGCACCTCAATTCTGGTAGCGGCCTCGGGCCTGTTCGTACTGTTCCTCTCGGGCATGAGCTGGCGGCTTATTGGCATTGCGGTTCTGCTTCTGGCGGCCTTTATTCCCATTTTGTGGTTCTTCCTGATGCATGACTATCAGCGTCAACGCGTCATGATGCTGCTCGATCCCGAAAGCGATCCGCTGGGCGCGGGTTACCACATTATTCAGTCTAAAATTGCTATCGGGTCAGGAGGCATGCGCGGCAAAGGCTGGCTGCACGGCACCCAGTCACAACTGGAGTTTCTGCCGGAGCGCCATACCGACTTTATCTTCGCGGTGCTGGCCGAAGAGCTGGGTATGATTGGCGTTCTGGTGCTGCTGGCGCTTTACCTGCTGCTGATTGTTCGCGGCCTGTGGATTGCCGCCCGCGCTCAAACAACGTTCGGGCGCGTAATGGCCGGCGCGTTAATGCTCATTCTGTTTGTGTATGTATTTGTCAATATCGGCATGGTAAGCGGCATCCTGCCGGTGGTAGGGGTGCCCCTGCCGCTTGTAAGTTATGGAGGCTCGGCGCTTATCGTGCTAATGGCCGGGTTTGGCATCGTCATGTCGATACATACCCACAGGAAAATGTTGTCCAAAAACGTGTAAGAGGTGGATGATGCGTAAGCAATGGATAAGCGTCTGCATAGCGACAGGTTTGCTGGCGGCATGCAGTACAAATAACGATAACCTGCCGCAAACCAGCGCAATACCGCAGCCAGCGGTGTGTACCGGTCCTACGGTTGAAATTACCGGCGCGCAGCCACGCTATGAGCCGCTTAACCCTGTTGCGAACCAGGACTACACGCGTGGCGGCAAAGCCTGGAAAATCGTGCGCGATCCGTCACGCTTCACGCAGACCGGCCTTGCCGCCATTTACGACGCAGAACCCGGCAGCAACCTGACCGCGATTGGCGAGGCGTTCGATCCGACCCAACTGACCGCCGCGCATCCTGTTTTGCCGGTACCGAGCTATGCGCGCATCACTAACCTTGCGAACGGCCGCATGATCGTTGTGCGCATCAATGACCGTGGGCCTTACGGAAACGGCCGCGTTATTTCGCTCTCCCGCGCGGCGGCAGACCGTCTGAACACGTCAAATAATACGAAAGTGCGTATCGATCCGATTATCGTCGCCCCGGATAATTCCCTGTCCGGCCCCGGCACCGCCTGCACGACTATCGCAAAACAGACCTATGCTCTGCCCGCCCGCCCCGATTTGAGCAGCAGCACAGGCGACGCGGCCCTTGCGCTTCAAACGCCTGCCGGTAATGTTAATGCCATTGACAACAATACGCTGACGCCAGCGGCTGCGGCCCCTATCACCGCTGCGCAAGCCAGCCATAACGCCGCCGCTCAGGCGCCGGCGACCGTCAGCGAAGCAAGCGCTCCGGTACAGCCCGCCGGGCAACCGCAGCTTGCCACAGGCAGTATGAATGCCCCGATCACCGCGCCGGGTTCAGTACAGGGGGCTGCGACCGGCGCCGGATATATGGTACAGGTTGGCGCCATCGGCGACGGCGTACGCGCCGCGCAGTGGCAGCAGCAACTGAGCCAAACATTTAGCGTGCCGGGTAAAGTAACGCAATTCGATAATATTTATCGCGTACAGCTTGGCCCTTTTAGCCTGCGTAGCGAAGCCATTGCGCTTCAGCAGCGCCTGATGGCGCAGGCCCAGCTACAGTCATTTATTACAGCGGCGCAGGCGCACTAGTTTGCGACATCCGGCTTTGTGTCAGGTTATGTAAACCTCTGTCACAATTACTTTGCAAAGTCGGATGTCTCTAAAAATAGCGTTTGCTATAGTTAATCACTTTTTTGACTTCATCACGGATGTTGCTCGTTCAGACCATGACCATATCTCCTCGTAAACGATTTGCCCGGCGCCTTGCGCTCGCCGCGGCCGTAACCCTGGCTACCCTCTCTGTTGCACAGGCTGACGACCTCAACATTAAAACCATGATCCCCGGCGTTCCGCAGATTGACGCCGAATCTTACATTCTGATTGACTACAACTCCGGTAAAGTGCTGGCTGAGTCAAATGCCGATGAACGCCGCAACCCGGCAAGCCTGACCAAAATGATGACCAGCTACGTCATCGGCCAGGCGATGAAAGCGGGAAAATTCAAAGAAACGGATCTTGTCACTATCGGTAAAGATGCCTGGGCCACTGGCAATCCCGTATTTAAAGGCTCGTCTCTGATGTTTCTCAAACCGGGGATGGAAGTGCCGGTTGCTCAGCTTATCCGCGGCATCAATTTGCAGTCTGGCAACGACGCCTGTGTGGCAATGGCCGATTACGTCGCAGGCAGTCAGGATGCCTTCGTCGGTTTGATGAATAATTATGTGGCGGCGCTGGGCCTGAAGAACTCCCATTTCCAGACCGTACACGGCCTGGACGCAGACGGCCAGTACAGCTCCGCGCGCGATATGGCGCTTATTGGCCAGGCGCTGATCCGTGATGTGCCGAACGAATACGGCATTTATAAAGAAAAAGAATTTACTTTTAACGGCATTCGCCAGCTAAACCGCAACGGCCTGCTGTGGGATAAAACCCTCAATGTAGACGGCATCAAAACCGGCCACACCAGTAAAGCTGGCTACAACCTCGTGGCCTCCGCCACCGAAGGTCAGATGCGCCTCATCTCTGCGGTGCTGGGCGGACGTACTTACAAAGGGCGCGAAACCGAAAGCAAAAAACTGCTCACCTGGGGCTTTCGCTTTTTTGAAACCGTAAATCCGCTTCAGGCCGGTAAAGAATTCGCCTCTGAACCGTCCTGGTTTGGCGACAGCGATCGCGCATCGCTGGGCGTGGATAAAGACGTTTTTCTGACTATCCCGCGCGGGCGTATGAAAGATCTTAAAGCCAGCTATGTGCTAAACGCCCAGGAGCTGCACGCGCCCCTTGAGAAAAACCAGGTCGTTGGCACCATTAACTTCCAGCTTGACGGCAAAACCATTGAACAGCGTCCGCTGGTAGTGCTTAAGCCCATTGAAGAAGGCAACTTCTTCAGCAGAATTATCGACTACATCAAACTGATGTTCCACCGCTGGTTCGGTTAAGGCGGGCAGGCTTGAAAAGCGCATAACCGGCCCCATATACTGATTATCAAAGCGACTCCCGCCCAGGCGGGAGTTATTATTTTGTTACGCTGGAGCGACTATGAAAACCAATCTGAAAGAGCTGCTTGAATTCCCCTGCCCGTTCACTTACAAAGTTATGGGCCTAGCGAAACCAGAGCTGGTTGATCTGGTGGTTGAAGTTGTACAGCGCCATGCACCGGGCGACTATACGCCACAGGTCAAACCCAGCAGCAAAGGAAACTATCACTCCGTTTCCATCACCATTAACGCCACCCATATTGACCAGGTTGAAACGCTCTACGAAGAACTTGGCAATATTGAAATTGTTCGGATGGTGCTGTAATTCCTCTACCCGGCCGCGCGCCGGGTAAGTTTCCCTTTCCCCTGTGTTATACTGCGCCCACCGATTTCCCACCGGAGACGCTGTTTTGTCTGAGGATACTCTCCTTATTCGCCAGCTCGGGCTTCAGCCTTACGCGCCCGTTTCCACGGCAATGCACGCTTTTACCGATAACCGGGGCGAGCATACCGCCGATGAAATCTGGCTGGTTGAACATCCGGCCGTTTTTACCCAGGGCCAGGCCGGTAAGGCTGAACATGTGCTAATGCCGGGCGATATTCCGGTTATCCAGAGCGATCGCGGCGGCCAGGTCACCTATCACGGCCCCGGTCAACAGGTGGTCTACCTGCTGCTCAACCTCAGAAAACGCCATCTGGGCGTGCGCGATCTCGTTACGCTACTGGAAAATGCCGTTATCGCCACGCTTGACGAACTGGGCATTGAGGCGCGCGCGCGCGCGGATGCGCCCGGCGTATACGTAGGCGACAGTAAAATTTGTTCGCTGGGGCTGCGTATCCGTAAAGGTTGCTCGTTCCACGGGCTGGCGCTGAATATCGACATGGATCTCAGCCCTTTTGAGCGCATTAATCCCTGTGGCTATGCCGGTATGACGATGACGCAGGTCCGGGCGCTGCGCCCGGACGTTACGCTTGCCACAGTACAGCCGTTGCTGGTGTCGCATTTACTGCGTCTGCTTGGTAACCCGCCAACACGCTGTAAACAGGGTTTACCGCAGGCTACGGAAAACGCGCCTCTCTGACAGGTAAGCGGTAAAATTGGCTGCTTTTTTCGATTTCTTCGACTGCTTAAGACGTTTCATAAATGATATACTGCGGTTAATTAATTTGAAAAAAGTTGACGAATAAGCACGTAAGCCAAATTTATCTTCTTCTTTTCCCGATCATACAGTGGAATACGCACGCTATGAGTAAACCTATCGTGATGGAACGCGGCGTCAAATACCGCGACGCAGATAAAATGGCGCTTATCCCGGTGAAAACCGTGGCCGCCGAGCGCCAGGAGCTGTTAAGAAAACCGGAATGGATGAAAATCAAGCTTCCAGCCGATTCTACCCGTATCCAGGGTATCAAAGCGGCAATGCGTAAAAACGGCCTGCATTCCGTGTGTGAAGAGGCCTCCTGCCCTAACCTTGCAGAATGTTTTAACCACGGCACCGCAACCTTTATGATCCTCGGAGCCATCTGCACCCGCCGCTGCCCGTTTTGCGACGTCGCCCACGGCCGCCCCAACGCGCCGGACGTAAACGAGCCGGCGAAGCTTGCCCAGACCATTGCCGATATGGGCCTGCGTTACGTGGTGATTACCTCCGTTGACCGCGATGACTTACGCGACGGCGGCGCTCAGCACTTCGCAGACTGCATCAGCGCCATCCGTGAAAAAAACCCAACTATTAAAATTGAAACGCTGGTGCCCGACTTTCGCGGGCGCATGGATCGCGCGCTGGATATTCTTACCGCCACGCCGCCGGACGTGTTTAATCACAACCTGGAAAACGTGCCGCGTATTTATCGCCAGGTGCGTCCGGGCGCAGACTACAACTGGTCGCTCAGGCTGCTGGAACGCTTTAAAGAGGCCCACCCGGCCATCCCGACCAAATCCGGCCTGATGGTAGGACTTGGCGAAACCAATGCAGAAATTATCGAGGTCATGCGCGATCTACGCCGTCATGGCGTAACCATGCTGACGCTGGGGCAGTATCTGCAGCCCAGCCGCCATCACCTGCCGGTACAACGCTACGTCAGCCCTGACGAATTTGAGGAGATGAAAGCTGAAGCGCTGGCAATGGGCTTTACCCATGCGGCATGCGGCCCGTTCGTGCGTTCGTCTTACCATGCCGATCTCCAGGCAAAGGGCATTGAAGTCAAATAAAGCCAAACATTTAGTTACATTTCACTTTCGCACGCCATAAAAAAACCGGCCCTGACGGCCGGTTTTTTACATCCATGGTCTGAATCACTCTTTATGAGAGATGCGCTCTGCCGATGCTTCAGCGCCGGTAGCAGCTTTAGTTGCGCTATCTTCGTCGTTCATGGCCTTTTTAAAGCCCTTGATCGCCGCCCCGAGATCGCCGCCGAGCGTGCGTAACTTCTTAGTACCGAACAGCAATACAATCAGTACGCCAACTACCAGCAGTTTGGTAATGCTAATCTCGCCCATATATACCTTCTTTTTAAAACAGACCGGAAAAAAACTAAGCCCATTAACGGTCATTCAGTGCGGCAACACAATAGCAATCTGTAACAAGGTGAATCAAGCGTCGATAAAAACCCTTACTGCAAACGAGGCGGCGCAAAACGGCGGTTTTTCAATACCGACAGTTGCGCACGCACTTCCGCTACCCGCTCAGCGCTGACGACGAGCAGAGCGGGCGTTTGAGCGGCTGCGGCCACCGTTACGCCAAAAGGATCCACCACCCGGCTATGGCCGATATTTTTATTTCCGCCTTCGCCTGCCGCAGCTACCCGGCAGGACGTATCCAGCGCGCGCAGCCAGCCGCGTTTCCCAGTGCCGCTCCTTATGCGCCCTTCGAACCCACGCCGCAGGCAGCGCCTGCGCGTGCGCTCCGGACAGCGCCAGTTCGGGGAAGCGTAAGTTTTAGCAGGTAAGCAGGCCCGCCTTCATACCCGCCCCGTCAATCAGCGGCGGCAACGCCCTGCCCGCATCCACACGCCTTGATTCCTGAACCTGGAAGACATCATAAAGATGGAGTTTTTCTTAACGTGCCAGCACGCAACGCCAACAGCGTGTTCGCCGCTCCGCCTGGCGAGGTTGGAACGTGTATCGTCAGCGCCGTTGTCAGGCTATAGCCGCAGCTGGCGGTCAGCAAACCCTGAACACAGACGCCATCCAGCGGCTGAGCGGATATCACGGACAAATCCGGATCGTTATCTGAGCGTGCAAGCACGGCTTGCGGCAACACCAGTAAATCCGCCCGCGGCCGTCGGGCAGAACGCATCATCGCCTGACAGGCTGCAAGGTTTTTGCGCCACGCCGGCGTTACGGCAAATTGCCCAACAGCAGCGTTCATTTCCCCTCCTGTGCATAAAGCTGGTCAGCAGCGCCCGCGCAGCGGTACACTTGCGCCATTCCAGATTATTTTTAGCAGGAAAAACGCGTGTTACAGATGTTTTTAGCGGTTTTCATTGGCGGGGGCATCGGCAGCGTCGCGCGCTGGGCGCTGGGCCTGCGGCTTAACCCGGTATACGGTCAACTGCCGCTTGGTACGCTCGCAGCCAACCTCATCGGCGCATTTATTATCGGGCTGGGTCTGGCCTGGTTCAGCCGCATGACGCAGCTCGATCCCATGTGGAAGCTGCTCATTACCACCGGCTTTTGCGGCGGACTGACCACATTTTCCACCTTTTCAGCAGAAACTGTTTTTTTGCTCCAGGAAGGGCGCCTGGCCTGGGCCGGGCTGAATGCGTTGGCCAATATGCTGGGCGCCTTTGCCATGACGGCACTCGCCTACTGGTTGATAACCGCATCACAACAGGCATAAGGCCTTAGGCTGTGTCCCTTAAACCTTATGATGCTGGATTAAGGGACACAGCTTAATGTTCCTTTAAGCTTTCACTGTTACCATTCGGTAAGTCATTACCGGAGAACCATGATGAAAACATTTTTGCAAAATGTCCAACGCTGGGGTTCGCTGTTAATGTGTATTCTTATCGTGGCGGCCTTCCTGTACGGATGGCTGTTCAGTTGGGGATAATGCAGGCATACAGCGCTAAACGGCGGGACAAAAAAAACCCGCCCTGATGGGTGGGTTTTTAATTCTTACTGCGGCTTACAGAGCGATTACGTTAGCAGCAGAAGGGCCTTTGGCACCGTTAGTGATTTCGAACTCAACGCGCTGGCCTTCAGCCAGGGTTTTGAAACCATTGCTCTGGATCGCAGAGAAGTGTACGAACACATCTTTGCTGCCATCTTCCGGAGTAATGAAACCGAAACCTTTGGATTCATTAAACCACTTAACGTTACCTTTAATCTTAGACATCAAAATTACCTTTACATGAAAAACGACACAAATGCTGTGTCGGACACCAGTACAACAATTGTGGTGGCTTTTGTCCAGTCGAACATTGCTAAAAAGTGATAAAAATCGCCAACTTTTTTTTACACAACGCGTTATCCCTTGTTTTTGCAGGTAACAGTGAAAAATGGCGTATAAATTTTATACACCTCAAAACTGAACACGCAGCCAGGCAAAATAAACATTACCGTTATTATATGTACCAGGGATATAGGTCATCTGGAATGTCGCCGGGCCATAGCCCACGGACGCCAAAGGCAACAGCGCTGGAATTGGGATATATTTCCAGTTATCACGCGCCGTAACGCCGGCGGTATAGCCCAGGCCAAGACGAAATTTCTCGTCGGGCAACGGGCGCCAGGTGGCTTCCCATCCGTAACCGGCAAACGGCTCCCATTTGTTAAAAGAGTCTTTAAACGCCATCACATATAATCCGTGCCAGTTACCCTTCTTATCCCAGCGAGACTGGCCGATCCCCGCGCCCCAGGGGCGCTCATTATAGCCATCGGTTTTTTCTTTATCGTAAGCGAAGCGCGCATGCCAGGTAATAGCAGGCACGTACAGGTCGACATGCTGCGCAGCATGCCAGGTTTGCGCGACATTATCGGTAAAGGTAGAAAACCATCCCGTTTTTTCATCTGCGGCGTACGAAGCCGAAACAGCAAATAACTGAGTGATAAACCCAGCCAAAATAATGAAATATTTATTTGATGCTTTCACAATACTATTACCATTATCTCAAATTCGGATTCTGTATACACGCGCCCGGATTAGCCAATACGCAATGAGGACGATTAGCAGCCGCTGGTATACTTTCTTTTAGCCGGGCAGCCCTTTTTAATTAAGAGGCATTAATGTATTTACGTTTCTACGGTGCGCGCAAAGGCGCCAGGCCCGTAGAGGGCCTCACATTGTACCGACTTATGGCGCATCTCATTCAATAACCCAAAAGGGTTATTATGCCATAAAGCGCTATCACGCGATCAACCCCGTCATTATTTTTACCCTTCAGGCTGACCTTAATAATCCATTCGGAATTTTACTGTTAACAGGCGTAAAAAAATAAACGCTTGCTGTGCGTAATGCTGCGCTGACGGATTATTGTTAGTTATATAACGTATTTCCTGACTCAGACAGCCCCGTATTTCTCTGCGCAGTTTAACTGCGCAAGGCGCGCGTAAAAACGGGCACGCCAGGCATACTGGCGGCACAGCGCGCTATGCTCTACATGGCTTTTTGAGCGCGGCCGGGTTAAAAACGGCTAATGAGCGCCTCTGCCGGGATAATGTCTGAATCAGCGGAGCAACGGTTTTTGTGGTTAAATAGCGCCGCATCGAGCGTCACCGACGGAAACCCAATGAAAAACAGGCTTATTAGTAGTGCATTTATTTTATTGTCCGCCTTTGTCAACCACAGCGAAGCGGCAACAGCGCTGGCGCCAACCCGCTATGGCGACTTTGATAACTATGTGCTGGCCCTTTCCTGGCAAACCGGCTTTTGTCAGAGTATGCACGTGCGCGGGCGCAACGTCCCAACAGAGTGTCGCATGCAGCAGGAAAAACGGGATAAAACCCAGTTTCTGACAATCCACGGCCTGTGGCCAGGTTTACCCAAATCCATCGCCGCACGCGGCGTAGATAATAAACGCTGGATGCGTTATGGCTGCGCCACACGTCCCGTTCCGGATATGCCCGAAGCGAAAAGCGCGCGAAAATGCGCGCTGCCGCAGGTAGCTATTAGCCCCGACATTGCAGAAAAGCTGAGTAATGCCATGCCCGGCGCTGGCGGTAACTCCTGTCTGGAACGTTACGAATATGCCAAACACGGCGTTTGCTTTGGCTTCAGTCCGGACGCGTGGTTCGCAACGATGCTGCGTCTGAATCAGGAGGTACGCCAGAGCGCACTGGGTCGCTTCCTGGCCGCGCACTATGGAGAAACCGTGAGCCGCAGTGATTTTAATCGTGCGCTGGAAAATGCGTGGGGTAAAAACAGCGTGAAGGCGGTGAAGCTTACCTGCCACGGCAACCCGGCCTGGCTGACGGAAATACAAATTAACCTGCGGGCCGATAGCATTAACGCCCCGCTCAATGCCCACTCCTTCCTCGCCCAGCCCCATCCCGGCAACTGCGCTAAGCGCTTCCTGCTCGACGCAGCAGGTTTTGACAAATAACGTAAAAAGGCCTGCCCTGGACCTCGCCGCCCTTCAGGCGGCTTCCCCCGCCTTCAATTTGCCGATTTCAGCGCGGCTACCTCGTTTCACGCTGCAAGCATCTGCGTTTTAACAGCGGCTCTGGCGCTGTTCGCGCTTTTTAAAAATGTTTGCGCGGTCGGTATTATTCACCACGCTTTTTCGTAAAAAAGTAAAGCACAATACGTCCTGCCGCATCCGGCTCCCGATGTCTGGGTTAATTGTTGCCTCACACAAATCCGCAAGCAAAAAAGCAATCGCTTCTCTTTTTGTTCCCTATTTTTCTGTCACGCTTTATTCCATTACCGGCAGGAGGACATTATGCTCAACACCGAAAACTATCTTCGCAGTCTTCGCGCGTTGTTTGATGCGCAACCTCAACCCCGTATACAGCCCCGCTGGCTGTGGCTGTCGCCGGAACAGCGCGAACAGCGGCTACGCGAACTTCTGCAACCGCAGGCCAACCGGCACCGTTAACGCGCACTGCCTCACCGTTTTATCCGGGCGCGAATACAGCAGCGTTATTTGTAACAGCAGCCGTTATCATTATGTAACAGGGCCGCCTGATTTCTGTCAAAAGTGCGGCCCTCTGACGCAAGGCCGGGATCGTTTACGTCCAGCTCCGGTTTTACGGTCAGGCTATACCCACAGGAAAGCGCAAGAAATGAGAAGCCGGACGGTATGTTTATGTCGAATGTTTGATGTTCTTCTCAAAATGTTAATCACAGTAGCAATACTTATAACTCCGCACTGAATGTTACCAGTATCATGTTACCGGTATCAGCACAATCGGCGGTCAGGCCGGTATCGTAAAAAAGAGTAGAGGTAGAGAAATGACAGAAATGACCTACGCATACGGAGCCGGAACGCTACTGGGCATCGCGGCTCTGGCCGTCGCCCTGCTATTGGTGCTGATTATGCGCTTCAGAGTACATGCGTTTCTGGCGCTAACCGTCGTTAGCATTATGGTCGCGCTGGTGACCAAAGTCCCGTTTGATAAAGTCGTCCCCACGCTGCTTGGCGGCTTTGGCAGCACGCTGGCAGGCGTTGCCCTGCTGGTAGGACTGGGCGCCATGATTGGCCGCCTGCTGGAAGTATCGGGCGGCGCCAAAGTGTTGGCCGATACGCTTATTAACAAATTTGGGTCGCACCGGGCGCCGTTCGCACTCGGCATCGCTTCACTGCTGTTCGGCTTTCCAATCTTCTTCGACGCAGGTCTGGTGGTCATGTTGCCGATTATCTTTAGCGTGGCGAAGCAGTTTGGCGGCTCAACGCTAAAATACGCCCTTCCGGCCGCAGGCGCATTCGCCGTTATGCACGCGCTGGTTCCGCCCCATCCGGGGCCGGTAGCCGCTGCGGAATTGCTCGGGGCTAATATTGGTCTGCTGGTGATGCTGGGCCTGATTATCGCCATCCCGACCTGGTACATTGGTAGTTATCTGTTCGGCCTGTACGCGGGCAAAAAATTTGACGTTAAGCTGCCCCGTTCTTTTTTAAGCGCCGTAGAGGTTGATTGCGAACATCAGCCGCCCTCTTTCGGCATGGTTATGACTATTCTGATGCTGCCGCTGGCGCTTATCTTCCTTGATACCGGCCTGAATACCGCCATAGTAATGGGAGCGGTACCCGGCGATAACGCCCTGGTAAACTTCCTGCGCATGTTGGGTAAGACCCCGATTGCGCTTTTGATTACTGTACTGTTTGCGCTGATCGTCTTCAGCGGCCGTCACTCGCGCCAGCACCTGGAAAAAATTTGCGAAGGCGCGCTCGGCCCTATTTGCGGCATTATTCTGGTAACGGGCGCAGGCGGTATGTTCGGCGGCGTTCTGCGCGCCAGCGGCATTGGCGATGCGCTGGCAGGCGTATTGTCCGACACCGGGATGCCGATTATCGTGGCGGCCTTTGTTATCTCCACCGCGCTACGCGTAGCCCAGGGGTCCGCCACTGTTGCCCTGACGACTACTGCCGCGCTGATAGCGCCGCTGGTGGAAACCGCTACCGGACTTAGCCAGTTTGACCTGTGTTTTATCGTTATCGCTATCGCGGGCGGCGCGACCGTGCTGTCTCACGTAAACGACTCCGGCTTCTGGCTGGTTGGCCGCTTCCTCGAAATGGATGAAAAAACCACGCTGAAAACCTGGACTGTAATGGAAACGCTGCTCGGTAGTATCGCATTCCTGCTGGCGCTGATGGGAAGCCTGCTTCTGTAGCCTTCCATACAACCTTTTCTGACAGCGCCCCCGGACTTACGGCGGGGGCCTGTTTTTGCCAAAACGGCGTAACCTTCGCGGCTACAACGCGCATCAGCGTCAAAACCGCCGGCTAAGGCCATCCGCTGTCTGGCACGGTATGAAAACGTCACTCACGCCACAAATTAGCTCACGCTCACAATCCTGTTGGCGTCTTACACGCCCGGCTCACGCAGACTATTTTCACGTACTACGCTTAAAAAGGAGGCGTTTTTCCACTCTCATAAGGCGTAAGCGTATGTACAATACAATCCTGATGCCGGTAGACGTTTTTGAAATAGAGCTCAGCGAAAAAGCAATCGGCCACGCTGAGTTTCTGGCGCAGGATACGGGCATGATTCATCTGCTGCACATACTGCCCGGCTCCTCAGCCAGGTTATTTCGCGGTTTTGCCGCCGAGCTGCGGCGCTTTGAAGAGCACCTGACGCGTGAAGCTAAAGAAAAGCTTGACGGCATAGCAGCGCATTTCCATCTGCCTTCGCACCGTATCCAAACCGTTATACGCTTTGGCAACGTACGCGACGAAGTGAATGCGGCAGCGAAAGCGCTCGGTGCAAACATCATCGTCATCGGCTCTAAAAACCCGACCATCGCCACTCACCTGCTTGGCTCGAATGCCGCGAGCATCATTCGCTATGCGACCGTGCCGGTACTGGTTGTCCGTTAATTGCGCCTGCGGCGACAGGCGATAAAATAAGAGGCTACCCGAAGGTAGCCTCATCACATTGCTGTATATTGTCTTTGTCCGTTTTCCAGGCTTGCGCCTGAACGGCTTCCTTTTTTATACGGTTTTAGTACGAATCAGATAATCAAAGGCGCTCAGAGAGGCTTTAGCGCCCTCGCCGGTCGCAATGATTATCTGTTTGTACGGCACCGTGGTGCAGTCACCTGCGGCAAACACGCCTTTCACACTGGTTTCACAGCGCGCATCGACGATAATTTCACCCATGCGGTTACGTTCAACCGCGCCTTCAAGCCAGTTAGTGTTCGGCAACAAGCCGATTTGCACGAAAATACCGGATAGCGCCAGGCTGTGTACGTCGCCGCTGACGCGATCCTTATACTCAATACCCGTCACTTTCTGACCATCGCCCTTCACTTCTGTGGTCTGGGCGTTAAGAATAATATCGACATTCGACAGGCTGCGAACTTTATCCTGCAGCACCCGATCGGCCTTCATTTCTGGCGCGAATTCCAGCAGGGTCACGTGGTCAACCACGCCTGCCAGGTCAATTGCGGCCTCCACGCCGGAGTTGCCGCCGCCAATCACCGCGACACGCTTGCCTTTAAACAGCGGGCCATCGCAGTGTGGGCAATAGGTTACGCCGCGGGTACGGTATTCATTTTCACCCGGCACGCCCATGTTGCGCCATTTAGCCCCGGTCGCAATGATGATGCTGCGCGCCTTCAGCACTGCGCCAGAAGCCGTTTCAATCTGATGCAATCCGCCTTGTTCGGCTGGCGGAATCAGACGGGTTGCGCTCTGAGAGTCGATAACGTCCACGTCATAGTCATTTACGTGCGCCTTCAGCGCCCCAGCCAGCTTCTGGCCTTCCGTCTTCGGCACCGAGATATAGTTCTCAATATCTACGGTATCCAGCACCTGGCCGCCAAAGCGTTCGCCCATCAGACCGGTTCGGATACCTTTACGCGCCGAATAAACCGCCGCCGCCGCGCCCGCCGGACCGGAGCCAACAATCAGCACGTCAAATACATCCCGCTTGTTCAGCGCTTCTGCCGCACGCTTTTGCGCGCCGGTATCCACTTTGCCGAGAATCTCAGCCAGCGTCATGCGGCCCTGACCGAACTCTTTACCATTCAGAAACACCGCCGGCACGCCCATCACGTTACGTTCGGTAATTTCATTTTGATAAACGCCGCCGTCGATAGCGGTGTGTTTGATGCGCGGATTAAGCACCGCCATCAGGTTCAACGCCTGCACCACGTCCGGGCAGTTGTGGCAGGAGAGCGAATAATACGTTTCAAATTCATAATCGCCGTCGAGATCGCGAATCTGCTCCAGCAGTTCTTTCGCTTCTTTCGACGGATGGCCACCGGTCCACAGCAGCGCCAGCACCAGTGATGTAAATTCATGGCCGAGCGGCGATCCCGCAAAGCGCGGCCCTTGCTCAGAGCTGGGGTTTGTAATCAGAAAGGACGGTTTACGAACCGGCAAATCGTTACGTTCCGTAAAAGTGACGCTATCGGACAACTGTGCGATTTCCCCCAACAGTTCCCTGATTTCTGCCGACTTTGCGCTGTCGTCCAGCGTAGCGATTAACTCAACAGGTTTCGTCAGTTTCTCAAGATAGGCCTTGAGCTGTGTTTTCATATTTGCGTCGAGCATGGTTTTCTCCCTGGGGCCGGCAAGAAACAGCGGGCTATCGCCCCGATAACTCATAAACGGAATTGCTGTAAATTGCGCCGCAAAATACTGCGGCGCCAAAGACGTTTCTCGTCAGGTTTACATGGCGCTATGAATATCCCCGATGCTGCCATCGGGGGTAGCGCGTTTGTTCTGTAACGGGCAGTGAATTTAGATCTTACCAACCAGATCCAGCGACGGCGCCAGCGTCGCTTCGCCTTCTTTCCATTTTGCCGGGCACACTTCACCCGGGTGTGAGGCGACATACTGAGCCGCTTTGATTTTACGCAGCAGGTCGGTCGCGTCGCGGCCGATACCTTCAGCGGTCACCTCAACAGCCTGGATGATACCCTGCGGGTCGACAAGGAAGGTGCCGCGGTTTGCCAGGCCTTCATCTTCGCGCAGAATTTCAAAGTTGCGGGACAGCGCCATCGTCTGGTCGCCCAGCATCGCATATTTAATTTTACCGATGGTTTCTGAGCTGCCGTGCCACGCTTTATGCGTGAAATGGGTATCGGTAGAAACAGAGTAAATATCCACGCCCAACTTCTGGAACTCGTCGTAATGATCGGCCAGGTCGCCCAGTTCAGTCGGGCAAACAAAGGTGAAGTCTGCCGGATAGAAGAAGAAGACGCTCCAGCGGCCTTCGATGTCTTTCTCCGTTACTTCAACAAATTCACCGTTTTTGAACGCCTGGTTTTTAAACGGTTTAACTTTAGTATTAATCAAGGACATCTGTACTTCCTCCACGTTTTCGATGGGATGTAAGGTACCGAATTCTGAACAATTCAGCTAATGCATATCCATTATCAAATCAATAAGCGATATCTAACAACGCGGCCTGGCAACCGCCCGCTACTGAATTTAACCATCCGTCAGCGTAGCGGGTCAACGCATACAGAAAAATCCCACCCAACGTTATAAATCAGCGCACTAACTGGTAACGGCTTTCAGGGCAACCGGCGTTCAGCGAAGCCCCGTTTATACGCTGACCCACGGTTCAAATACGCGCGCCGCGGCAGGCGAAAACGCGACGCTTTCGCCCCCGCTCAATGTTAACCTGCATGCAGGCGCAGCGGATTTTACAGCGCCGCGCAACGCTTCGGGCTGTTTGGCAAAACACAGGCGAATAAGCGTACAGGGAAACAGCCCTTCGCAGAAAACGGAAAGCGGTATCGCCGCCACGCCCGCTTCCGTTGTCAGCCAGCGGCAAAACGCCACGTCATCCTGCGATGAAATAGCGCTATAGTCCGCCAGCAGAAAACAGGCGCCTTCACAAGGCAGCAGTTTAACGCCCCGGCGCAGGCGCCTGCACAAACAGATCGCGTTGTGCGCGGTAAAACGCGGGGGAGTTCGCGGTAGTGTTCCGGCCCGGCGCGCAGCATATCCGCCAGCGCAAGCTGCGCCGGCGAATTCACGGAAAACGTCAGATATTGACGCACTTTGCGTAATTCAGCGCTCCACGCCGCAGGCGCAATGCAGTAGCCGACTTTCCAGCCAGTCATATGAAAGGGTTACGCGGCCACCGCGCGTTGGCGGTAGTTTGGGCTGGCTCAACGGTGGCGTCTTTTATGCACACGTGATACATGAGAGTGGTACGACGCTATCACGGCGCTACCGCTCAATTTCAGCCGGAATGGAGGGCTAAGCCGCTGGAAACAATATCCGGTATGGGCCAGTGTTACAGAGATTCGCTTTATAACAAAGTAAGAAGAGGCCAGCCGACTGTTTCACAGCCGGCCTTCAGGGCCTCGCTAACGCTTAGCGTCAGGCGCCGTCTCTCCCATAGCGGTGGTGATTTCCGCTGCTAAAAACGCAGCCCGAAGCGCATCAAGCGGCAGATAACGGCCAATAATCACCAGCCGTGAAAGCACAGGCTCCTGCCCGCCCCAGGGCGCGCCGTAATCAAACCCCGCCACTTTATGCACGCCCTGCACAATCAGGCGTCGGGGGTTATCGTCTACGGCCAGCACGCCTTTGTAACGCAGCATATCGTTGCCATAACGTGCAATACAGCTTTCCATAAATGCGCCAATCTTTTTAAGATCCAGCCGTCCGGCCTCGAAAACGTGCGCCTGAATGGCATCATCCCACGAACGCATGCCCCCTACAGGCTGGCGAAACGGCATAAAGCGCGGCGCCTGGACGTCTGCGGCGCGAATAATGTGGAAACCCTGGCTAAGCGCGTTGCCGTCGCTCAGTTCAAATGCGGCGATATCAAGCCACAGCGCCGCCGGACATTCACCCTGAGTGATGTGGAAAATCTCGGCTTTATTATTGATACGGTGAATGCGCGCCAGCGCCTGATTCTGCTCTTCTTCATCGCAAAGATCGGCTTTGGTCAGCAAAATACGATCGGCAAAGCCTATCTGCGCCGCCGCCACCGGATGCTCATCAAGCTGGCGCTGAATGTGTCGGCAATCCACCAGCGTAACCACTGCGTCCAGCCGCAGCGCCTCGCGCAGGCGCTCTTGTACAAAAAATGTCTGAATCACCGGCGCCGGATCGGCCAGCCCCGTGGTTTCAACAATCAGGCGTTCAAAACGCATTTCTCCGCTTGCGCGCTTATCAAGCAGTTCGTTGAGCGCAGCGGTAAATTCGCCGCGCACGCTACAGCACACGCAGCCGTTAGACAGCTCCACAACGTGGACGTTTTCGCCGTCGCGCAGCAGCGCGCCGTCAATATTGACCGCGCCAAACTCATTTTCGAGAATAGCGACTGACGCGTCGCCGTGGTGAGAGAGAAAATAATTGATTAGCGTGGTTTTTCCCGCGCCGAGAAAACCGGTAAGCAGCGTAACGGAGACAACATCATTCATAACAACTTTCCTGAACTGCGCCTGCGGCACAAACTTAACAACAGCGCGCGCCGCCTTTGCCGCCGTAGCGCGCATCCTGGCGATCGCGGAAGAATTCTTCATAAGACATCGGCGTCTGGTCCGGATGGTTCAGGCGCATATGCTGGACATAATTATCATAATCGGGCACCCCAACCATAAGCTTCGCCGCCTGGCCCAGGTATTTGCCCGCTTTTGCAAGCGTGTCGAACATTGTTTCTCCTTAAAGCGCTACCCGCGCCTCCCACACGGGAAACGGCGAAGAGCGTTAACAAACGCCGGAGCGAAAAATCATGGCAATCAATCTGAAAAAACGATTACGTTGATTTTCATCTGTTAACCGCAAAGAGGGCAAAACCCCGGTTTTGCGCTCTGAGCCTCCCATACGAGAGACGTTTTTGCAACTGACTCAGTGCGCGTTTTTGGGCTGCGCAACAAACTGTTCAAGGTTTTCCGGCGCTGGCGCATACGGCGTCTCACGCGCCGTTGGCCGCGGATTACGCATCGCCGCAAGCGCGGCTTTCACCGAAAACAGCGCCAGCGCCATAACCATAAAGAAAAGCGTCAAGTCGATGGTTGCCCTCCCGTTGCGTAAGCTGCGAGCGGGTTTACTGCGCCAAAATCGCGCCGCTGTCAATCGTGGCCTGAAACTTACCGGCAACGGCCAGAAACCCCACTTTCGCAACCGGGCTGAAATATTTTTTGCCCACCTGCCGCCGACCTCACCCAGGCGTAGCGCTGACGGGTATATGCCGAAGAGATAGCCAGCGCCTCACCCCCGCCATGAAGCTGACGACGCATTTCATACCAGCCCCGCTCCCGTATCGCGCAGTGACGTCCTGATTCGGCTCTGGCGTTTCTCCCGTGCTGCGCGGCCATACCTTTTGCCGACTTTGACATGTTGCTGACCTTCAGGCCCTCAATGACAATCATCGCGTGGTTTTCGCTGGTTTCTGCCGGTTGGCACTAAATTTAACTTTGCGGTTTACCTGTCTCTGGCGCGTCGCCAGCTTGCGCTGGCTGGCTTTAAAGCGGTTTACAGGCGCGTATATCGTGCCGTATGAGAGTGTCGCAGGTTTGGTTATTCCGACATCCAGCCCAACCATCGATTCGGCGTTGCAAACGGGGTCAGTCGCTTCGTATTTCGTCTGGGTATTCACAAACCCTTTACCGCATGACTGGCTGATCGTGACGTTTTTCACCCCCCCTGTGACTTCACGGCTGCTGCGGTAGCGTATCCAGCCCGGCTTTGGAAGCGAGCGACAGGCAATTGTTGACCCGATCGCGTTTCACGCCCTGCGGGTAGCGGAATGCATCGTTTTGACCGCGTTTTTTGAAGCGGGGAAACGCTGCGCGCTTCTGGCAGTCATTCCTGCCGCCACGCTGCGGATCTTTCAGTGACGGCTGCAATGGCTGGGCAGGCAGTTGCGCTGATGCGCCGATATCGATCAGCGGGCAATACGCTGAGCAGCAGCAAACGCAAGGTTAGTCGGAAAACCGCGCCCTATCCCCCCCGCCATGCAGGACGGGGGGATAAGGGCGCGCTGGATAATAATCAACCCAGAACCGCCGTACTCAACCGGCTGGTGCAGCAGCGTTTTCCCTGCGCGTCATAAAGCATGATTTCCCAGCACTGAGAGCTGCGGCTAAGGTGCAGGGGCTTACACACGCCGCGCACCACCCCGCGCGACACGGCGCGGTGGTGGGTGGCGCTGATTTCCGTTCCCACCACGCTTTGCCCCTCCCGGCTGGCTAAAAAGCCGGCCATCGATCCCATTGTTTCAGCCAGCGCGGCTGAAGCGCCGCCGTGCAGCAGGCCAAACGGCTGTAGGGTGCGGTGATCCACGGGCATTTCAGCTTCCAGCCTGTCGTCATGAATGCCGGTAAACACAATACCAAGGTGGCCGACCAGCGTTTGCGCCGCCATATGGTTAAGCGCCTCAAGGGACAGCTCACGTTTCCAGATCATATTACGCTCCCAGCGTCGAACCGCCATCGACCACAATATCCTGAAGCGTAATGTGGCTGGCGCGCGATGAAGCCAGAAACAGCACCGTGTTGGCTATCTCCTGCGGATGGGCGATTTTGCCAAGCGGAATGCCCAGTTTGTATTGCTCCGGGTAGCCTGCTATACGCGCGCTTTGCGCATCCGGCGTTGTCCACATTGCGCGCTGCATATCGGTATCCGTCGAACCCGGCGAGACAAGATTACCGCGCACGCCGTAAGGCGCCAGCTCCAGCGCCACGGTCAGCGCCAGGCTTTTCAGCGCTGCTTTCGACGCGCAATAGGCCGACATCCCAAGCCGCGGAGTATGGGCCGCATCCGACGCCACCGTCACCAGCGCCCCGCCGCGCTGGGCGCGAAACTGCGCCATCGTGGCGCGAAAAAAGTTAAACGCGCCGCCGACATTAACCGCGAAAGTCTCCTGCCAGTCGCGCAGCGCCAGCGCGTCGGTCGCGCCCATACGCAAAATACCGGCAGCGTTCACCAGCACATCCAGCCGCCCGGTATCCTGAAGCAGACGCCGGCATACCGCGTTTACCTCATCGGCGCTGGACACATCCACCACTTCTGTGGCGAACGGATAGTCACCCAGCGCAAACGTAAGATCAAAGCCCACCACGCGCGCGCCCGCCAGGCGGAAGGCCAGGGCAGTCTGATAGCCAATGCCGCGCCCCGCGCCAGTCACCCAGACCGTCTGCCCCTGAAATTCCTGCGTCATGACGTGCTCCTGCGGCTCAGCAACGCCCACCAGGCGTCAATGGTCGGCTCTTTAGCGAGCATAACAAAATCAATATCATTCAATGCCTTACGCCAGCGCGCCGCCAGCGCCATCATGCGTACTGAATCCAGCCCGTAATCGATAAGATTTTCATCGTCCTCAGGCACATCCTCTTCATCGAGCTGCGCCAGCACCAGCGCGCGAAGCTGCGCTTTACTCTGCGGCGCCGGCAACAATTCACCGGTTGTCACAACGCGCCCGCTGCGCCCGGCCACGTAATTCAACGCCATCATGTGCTCTTCACGGCTGAAATCCGCCAGCCCGTCGGCCACCAGAAACGGTTTAATATCACGCATAAACGCATCGGTGGCGGTAGTCATGCAACCAATGTGGGCATACACGCCGCAAATAATTAGCTGGTCGCGCCCGGTTTCCTTAAGCGCCTGCTCCAGCGGCGAGCGGATAAACGCGCTGTAGCGCCACTTGGCGAGCACGGTATCGCCCTCTTGCGGCGCCAGCGCGTTCACGATGGATTTACGTTCGGCATGCTGGTTAATGCCCGGTCCCCACATATCATTGAGCAGCGCACGGTCCTCATCGCGCTGATTTTCCGGCTGGGCGGTGTAGTAAACCGGTATAGCGTTCTGGCGGCAGAACTGACGCAGCGCGGCGATATTAGCAATGACCTGCTCTATCATCGGGCAGCCGTCGCCCCAGAAATCAATAAAATAATCCTGCATATCGTGAATCAGCAGCGCGGCACGCTCTGGCTCAAACGCCCAGTTAACCTTATTTTCAGGTAGATCCGCCGCCCCCGGCAGGGCATATCCGTGTAGTTTTGGAATGGTCATTACAAAAATCTCCTTTAATTTGTGGACAAACGACGCCCGGCAATCAACTGCCGCAAACGTTTTTTATCAGGCTTCCCCACGTGGGTTAGCGGCAGTTCGGACACGTTTTCCACTTTGTCCGGCAGTTTGTAATCCGCAACGCCCAGCTCACGCAGCCAGCGGCGAATGTCTACCGGGCGAAAAGGGCGTCGGCCAACAATAAACGCACAGCTTTTTTCCCCCATCAGCTCGTCATCCATCGACACCAGCGCGGCGTGGATAATGTCTTCATGGCGATGCAACAGATTTTCTATCTCTTCAGCGGCAATCTTTTCGCCGCCACGGTTGATCTGATCTTTTTCGCGGCCCACCACGCGGATATAGCCGTCTTTGTCGATAACAATCAGATCGCCCGAGCAATAGAAGCCATCGGCGTCAAACGCCTTCGCATTCGCCTCAGGGCTGTTGTAATAACCGCGAAACGTATATGGCCCGCGCGTCATCAGCAACCCAACCTCCCCCGGCGCCACCGGGTCGCCGTTTTCATCAGCGGCCCAAACTTCGTCGTCCGGGCACATTGGGCGGCCCTGGGTTGTGAAGATATGTTCATCGTCATCATCAAGCGCGGTGTAGTTCACCAGCCCTTCCGCCATACCGAACACCTGCTGTAACTGACAACCAATTTCAGACGGCACGCGGCGCGCCAGCGCCTCAGGGAAGCGCGCGCCGCCGACCTGCAACAAACGCAGCGAGGCCAACTGTCGGTTGCCGTTCTCTTCGCCCACAGCCTGCAACCACAGGCTGACGGCAGGCGGCACCAGCGCAGTGACGTTAACCTGATGCTTTTCAATCAACGGGAAACACAGCGTCGCACTGGGATCGTCCGCCAACACAACGCAGCCCTGGCAGTAAAAAACGCCAAGCGAGCCGGGCGAGCTAAGCGCATAGTTATGCGCCGCCGGAATGGCGCAAAGAAAGCGGGTATGCTCATTAAGGCGGCAAATTTCGGCGCTGCGCCGAATACTGTAGTAATAATCATTATGCGTGCGCGGGATGAGCTTTGGCGTGCCGGTACTGCCGCCGGAAAGCTGGAAAAACGCCACTTCATCCGGCGCCGACGAACGGGTCCCGACATTCTCTTGCGGCGTGTCGATCATCGACTGAAGTGAATACTCACCGTCATCGCCACGCAGCGCGATCGTAGCCAGGGTTGGATAATCGCAGCGCAGTTGATTGAGGAAATCGTCGTTGCGAAACAGCGCATGCGCGCGATCGGCCACCAGCAGCCTCGGCGCTATCTGCGCGGCATAGGCCGTCAGTTCCGTGCGCTGATGGCTGAACAGCGCGTTAACCGGCGCCACGCCCGCCTTCAGCAGGGCAAACAGCGTAATAAACAGCTCAGCGTGATTGCCCAGTTGCACCAGCGCGGTATCGCCCGTTTTCAGTCCCCGGCGCTGCAACGCAGCCGCCATCCGGCTGGAAGCCGCATTCAGCTCGCGGTAGCTGATGTGACGCTCGCCATCGATAATTGCCGTACGTTCACTGTCGGCGTGGCGAGTCAGTATGTCCGTGAGCGGTAACTCCGCCCAGTAGCCCTTCTCACGGTAGCGCGCAGCCAGCGCATCCGGCCAGCGGTTAAAAGGAATTGCCATATCCTTGCCTCAGTTCAGACCAAATACATTTAACATGGTAGAAAGTTTGGTACCCGTCTCCTGCCATTCAGCGGTGGGTGACGACGCGGGCACAATTCCCGCGCCGGCAAACAGCCGCACCTGGCTGCCGTGCAGCCTTGCGCAGCGGATCGTCACGACCCATTCGCCGTTGCCTTCGGCATCGCACCAGCCGACAATGCCGCCAAACAGATCGCGCTCAAACGGCTCCAGCTCATGAATAAGACGGCGCGCCGCCTCGTCAGGGAAACCGCTCAGCGCCGGGGTTGGATGCAACAGGCAGGCCAGCGACAGCGCATTTTCCGCCGGGTTGCGCGCCTGCCCTTTAATCGGTGTGGACAGATGCCACAACGTAGGGGTGGTAATCAGCCTCGGGCAGTCCGGCAGCGCCAGGTACGATGCGCGCGGCGCCAGTACATCGCGCATCGCGTCAGTGACCAGCTTGTGCTCGTGGCGATCTTTACGCGAGCGCATCAGCGCTTCGCCAGCGGCGTTATCCGCGTGCGGATCGGCGTCACGACGCGCGGAACCCGCCAGCGGCAGCGAGCTAAACGCGCTGCCCTCCATGCGCAGCAACAGCTCAGGGCTGGCGCCTATCAGCGCGCCGCCGTCTGCAAGCGGTACGTGAAAATTAAAGCTATCCGGATTCTGGGCGGCCAGGCGTTCAAACAGCGCCGCACAGTCAACCGGACGCTCGGTGGTAATATCAATCAAACGCGACAGCACCACTTTGTCCAGGCCCGGTTGACGGGTAGCGTCAGCGCCACGCGCCACCATCTCTTCAAATACAGCCTGCTCAGGGATAGCCTTGCGGGACACCACGCCGGGCTGGCGCAGACGGCTTTCGCTCTGGCTCTCTCGCTGGCGCTCCCTGCGGCAAAACGGCGTCACCCGTTGCGGGATAAACAGCGCCGAAGGCCGGCGAGGATCAAACGGTATCGCCCCAACCATTATCGGGTCTTTAACGCCCTGCGCTTTTGCCGCGTCAAACGCAGCTTGCAGCCGGCGCTGAAAACTCCCCTGCAAATCAGCGCCGTCAGCGGCGCTGGCGGTAAAGCGAGAAACACAGCCAGACGTGGTAAAGCTTCTGAACGCAGACATAAAAAAGAAACTGTCCGACGCCAGTGCAGACGGGGCCTGCGTCGGCGCTTGCATCAATAGTGTATCCATGCACCCTCCATATAAATGATAAGATGATTGATAATTATTATCATTTGTATTTTGTTGCGTAAGCTACGTCCAGAACTTTATTCTGTCAACAAGGTTAAATTTTTTAACCTGTCTGATGCTTGCACCCTGAAGCGTCAGGCGTGAAAATGAGAAGCATTCCAAAATAACACTCACAGGATATCCGCTTTGAAACGTCATCTCTCTGGCCTGCTTCCCGCGCTTTATGCCGCGCTTTTACTTTTCGGATTAACTTCAGCTTCCGCTGCCGAATGGCCGCGCCAGATAACCGACAGCCGCGGCGCGCATACGCTTACGCAGGCGCCGCAGCGTATTGTCTCCACAAGCGTAACCCTCACAGGTTCGCTGCTCGCCATTGACGCGCCGGTCATTGCCAGCGGCGCCACCACGCCCGGCAACCGCTTTGCCGACGATCGGGGTTTTTTGCGCCAGTGGAGCGACGTGGCGAAAGCGCGCCGCGTCCAGCGCCTTTATATCGGCGAACCCAACGCCGAAGCCGTGGCGGCGCAAATGCCCGATCTGATCCTCATTAGCGCGACCGGCGGCGATTCAGCCCTGGCGCTTTACGATCAGCTCAGCGCTATCGCCCCTACACTTGTCGTAAACTACGACGATAAGAGCTGGCAGGCGCTGTTAACGGAGCTTGGCACGATTACCGGCCATGAAGCGCAGGCCAAAGCACGCATCGCCAGCTTTAATGCCGAACTGGCTAAAACGAAAGCCGCCATTACTCTGCCGCCGCAGCCGATAAGCGCGCTGGTGTACAACACGCCTGCGCGCACGGCCAATCTCTGGACGCCGCAATCCGCGCAGGGCCAGTTGCTCAGCGAACTGGGCTTTACCCTCGCCACACCGCCTGCGCAGATGCAGACCAGCCAGAGTCAGGGCAAACGCCACGATATTGTGCAACTGGCGGGCGAAAATCTCGCGTCCGGGCTAAACGGCCAGACGCTGCTCCTGTTCGCCAATGACGAGCGCGACGCCGACGCCCTGCGCAATAATCCGCTGCTTGCCCATATCCCGGCCGTGCGAGAGCAACAGGTCTGGCCGCTTGGCACAGAGACATTCCGCCTTGATTATTACAGCGTCAGGCATCTGCTTACGCTGCTCAACCAGCGGTTTAAATCCTGATGATTAACAGGCGGGCGCGCAACCACATCAGATGGCCTTCCCGGTTACGCCAGCCTCCGGCGGCAACTGGCGAAAACGGCGCAGTTGGCTGAAGGCAAGCGTCAGCACAGCGCCCAGCGCCGCCAGGGCAAAGCCGCTCAGGCTTGCGGAGCTTACCGGCGACAGCGCCGCGCCCATCCCGCCCAACAGCGCCGCGCCAATGGCATCGCCGGTGACAATTTGCGCCGTCCAAAGCCCGTTGATGCGCCCCAGCATAGCGTCCGGCGTCTGCGTCTGAATCAGGGTGTATTGCAACAGCGAGCTTATCGCGCTCAGGTAGCCAAACAGCGTCAGGCAGAACATCCCCAGCGCCCAGCCTGGCATCAGGCTGAACATACCCACCGCGACAAACGAAGCCACCGTGCTAAACAGCATAATCCGCCCCGGCCGCACGCTCTGCGCTACCGATCCGCTGGTAAGCGCGCCGAGCGCTGCGCCAAGCGGTATCGCCGCATAAAGTAGGCCTATTTGCGCTTCACTCATGCCCCAGTAACCAGCCAGCGCCGGATATAACACACGTACTGCGCTCGCCATCGTCAACAAAGCGCCAATAAGCGCTACGCCGCCCAGCAGCGGATGACCCAGCAAAAACGCCAGCCCCTCATAGAGCGCACGCAGCGGATGCTGGCGCGCCTGCGCCGGTGGATGCTGAGGCGGCAGGCGCAGCAGCGGCAGCAGCGTAATAACAGTGCCAAAAGCCGCCAGGCCGTAGTTCCACGCCACACCGCCAAAGGCAAGCAGTAACCCGCCCAACATCGGCGAAATCACCGATCCCAGACGAACCGTCAGCATGGTTATCGCCCCGGCCTGCATCAGATTTTCTCGCCCTACCAGCCCCGGCGTCGCCGCCAGCAGCGCAGTAACGCCTACTGCGGCAAAAAGCCCGTCCCAGACCCCCAACAAATAAATGACCGTCAGCGATGGCGCAGGCGACATGGCGTTGACGCACAAACCGATAAACCCCAGCCCGCAGGTAGCGCGCGCCAGCAGAATCAGGCGTTTTCGCTCATAGCGATCTGCCAGCACGCCGCCTGCCATCATGCCGATAAACATCGCGCCGCCGGTGAGCGTCACTGACAGCCCGACCTGTAGGGTTGAGCCTGTCAGATGCTGAATCTGAACCGGTACGGCCACGCCGAGCAGGCCCAATGAGAGAATAGAAATCAGGCGGGCTACAAATACCGCGCAAAAAGCAGGATGGCTCCTCAGCAGACTGAGGTTCAGCCATAAAGAATTTTTCTTCATTACATGGCCTTAAACATTTTTCTTTACCAGGAGACGCGCGCGCCATGCTACCATAAACAAATAGTAGTGATAACGATAATAAAAATCATTATCAATATTCAGGATATGCATTTATGTGGTTTTCCCGCTTTTCAGCGCGCGGCGCCGTGCTGCTGGGCCTGGCTATTTTTCTGCTGCTGATGGCGGCGCTAAGCCTGTTTACAGGCGCTAAAACGCTTTCTCCTTCTGTGGTCATTGACGCCCTCGGCGGCCAGTGCCGCAGCGCCGATTGTACTATCGTGCTCAATGCGCGATTGCCCCGCACGATAGCCGGGCTACTGGCCGGCAGCGCCCTGGGCGTCGCGGGCGCGCTAATGCAAACGCTCACGCGCAACCCGCTGGCTGACCCCGGACTGCTGGGCGTGAACGCAGGCGCAAGCTTCGCTATCGTGCTGGGAACCGCGCTACTTGGCTACTCTTCCCCTGTGACGCTACTGGGTCTGGGCTTTACCGGCGCGCTGCTCGCCTCGCTAACGGTCGCCCTGACCGGCAGCCAGGGCGGCGGCCAGCTCAGCCCGGTACGCCTGACGCTGGCAGGCGTTGCGCTGGCAGCCGTACTGGAAGGGTTAAGCAGCGGTATCGCCCTGCTCAACCCGGCGGTATTTGACCAGCTACGTTACTGGCAATCGGGTTCGCTCGACATCCGCACCTTTTCAACGCTAAAAATAATTTTTGCGCCGATCGCAGTCGGGCTTGCGACAGCGCTGCTGCTGTCACGCTCGCTAAACAGCCTGAGCATGGGGAGCGATACGGCAACGGCGCTGGGGAGTAAAGTGGCCCGCACTCAGCTTCTGGGCCTGCTGGTTATTACGCTTTTATGCGCCAGCGCCACCGCCGCCGTTGGCCCCATTGCCTTTATTGGGCTGATGATGCCGCACATGGCGCGCTGGCTTACCGGCCCGGATCATCGCTGGTCGCTGCCCGTTACCCTGCTGGCAACGCCGTCGCTGCTGCTGGCGGCCGATATTCTCGGGCGTCTGCTGGTGCCCGGCGAGCTGCGCGTTTCCGTCGTCAGCGCCTTTATCGGCGCGCCAGTGCTTATCTGGCTGGTGCGCCGACGCCGTGCGGGGGTCGCGCTATGAAGCCATTAACCCCACGCCTGCTTACGACTATTATCTTACTGATTGCCGCAGCCGTCGGCCTGGGCGGCTGGAGCCTCGGCAGCGGCGCCGTGCCGCTCAGCGGCATCCAGGTTTTCGAGGCCCTGTTCGGCAACGCGCCACGCGGCATAACATTAGTGGTTGTTGAATGGCGTCTGCCGCGCGTCCTGTCGGCGCTGCTGGTTGGCGCCGCGCTCGGCGTGAGCGGCGCTATTTTTCAATCGCTGCTGCGTAACCCGCTGGGCAGTCCGGACGTCATGGGTTTCAACACCGGGGCATGGAGCGGCGTGCTGTTGGCGATGGTGTTATTCAATCAGCAGGCGACCACTGTCGCTTTTGCCGCTATGGGCGGCGGCATTCTCTGTTCGTTTGTCGTCTGGCTGCTGGCATGGCGTAACGGCATTGATACCTTTCGCCTGATTATTATCGGTATCGGCGTACGCGCAATGCTGATGGCGTTCAACACCTGGCTACTGCTGCATGCCTCACTCGATACAGCCGTTTCCGCCGGGCTATGGAACGCCGGTTCGCTCAACGGCCTGACATGGAGCAAGCTATTTCCTGGCGCGCCGCTGATTGTGGTAATACTGGCGGCGGCCGGTATTCTGGCGCGCCGTATGCGCCTGCTGGAGATGGGCGACGATACCGCCTGCGCGCTCGGCGTACGCGTGGAATTATCGCGCATGCTGTTAATTCTCACCGCAGTGCTGCTCACCGCCTGCGCTACCGCGCTGGCCGGGCCCGTTTCTTTTGTGGCGCTGGTTGCGCCGCATATTGCGCGCCGCATCAGCGGCACGGCGCGCTGGGGGCTGGCGCAGTCGGCATTGTGCGGCGGCGTGCTGCTGCTGCTTGCGGATTTATGCGCTCAGCGCCTGTTTATGCCTTACCAGTTGCCGGTCGGCGTTGTTACCGTCAGCATTGGGGGGCTTTACCTCATCGCTCTGCTGATTAAGGAGTCACGCAAAAGATGACGACACAATCCCGCCTGCGAGGCGAAAAGCTCACCCTGGGCTACGGCAAACATACGGTGGCGGACAATCTTAGCGTTTCCATTCCCGACGGTGAATTCACCGCTATTATTGGCCCTAACGGCTGCGGCAAATCGACGCTATTGCGTAGCCTCAGCCGCCTGATGACCCCGCTTAACGGCCAGGTCTGGCTTGATGGCGAACCTATCGGGCGCTACGCCACAAAAGAAGTGGCGCGGCGCATTGGGCTTCTGGCGCAAAACGCCAGCACGCCGGGGGATATCAGCGTTCAGGAACTGGTATCACGGGGACGCTACCCGCATCAACCGCTCTTTACCCGCTGGCGCGAAGAGGATGAGAACGCCGTGCGCAACGCCATGCGCGCAACCGGCATCGAGGCGCTGGCAAAACAGCCTGTGGATACGCTCTCCGGCGGCCAGCGCCAGCGCGCCTGGATAGCAATGGTACTGGCGCAGGAAACCGCCATCATGCTGCTGGATGAACCCACGACCTGGCTTGATATCAGCCACCAGATCGATTTGCTTGAATTACTAAGCAGCCTTAATCGCGAGCAGGGCTATACGCTGGCGGCCGTACTGCACGATCTCAACCAGGCCTGCCGTTACGCCACGCACCTTATCGCCCTGCGCGAGGGGAAAATTATCGCCCAGGGCGCGCCTAAAGCAATCGTGACCGCCGAACTGATTGAAGCCATATACGGCCTGCGCTGCATGATTATTGACGATCCGGTCGCCCACACACCGTTGGTCGTCCCGCTGGGGCGCAGATAACAAAACGCCTGCGCCGCACCGGCGCAGGCGATATCTTCTGCGTATAGCGTCTACTTCGCCCCGGCGTTCGCGTCCACTGGCTGCGCCATACACGGCGTATCGTGATTACTGGCGTCAAGCCACGTAAATAGCTGCGTAATTTCCGGCTGCAACGGTGTTTCAGACACAATAAACATCAGGCTATGGTCTTGTTTATAACTTCTGAATTTGTTTAATACTTTCAGATTAAATTTCTGGCTGTTAAGCGCCCTTACCTTTTTATAGGCCGACAACAACTGGCTGCACTGTTTAAAAGCGGTTTCAATAATCGCCGCATGCGCGCTGGAATTTTCAGGAAAGTAGGTTACAAAATCGGCCAATTTAATCAGTGAAGCCTTTGTAAAAATATCGGTGGCGAATTGATCATTGAGAAATTCCACCTGTTCACTGGCATCAACGCTATTAAATTTAACAGACAGCTTATGGCGAAATGCAGGTGCGCCCTGAATAATATCAAACCATTTCAGCGCCTGGCTTTCTCCGGTATATGAAAAATTAACTTCATCGATATGCCTTTTAAATCCATTATGCTGTGCTAACGCCGCCGTTGTGGCTAACAGGGCTATACCCAAAATATATTTTCGCACCCTTTCCTCCTTTGTGCGGCCAAATAAAAATTTTACTAAAACCTGATTCAGGCATTCCACAGCCGCAGCGCTGGCCTTAGCGCTCTTTCATAAGTAATTTTCTTCCTGCCCGCATGAGCGATATCACGCAGTTGCCGCGCCCGGGGAAGGGCCTTTTCAACGCCGGACAGCCTGATAATTAGCGAATTAACGCGATCAAAGCCATACGGATCATCACACACGTCGATACAGCCGGCGGTCGCATAAACCTCCCGTACAGGGTTATCCGCACCATCGTGAATAAGGTAATCTTTAAAAACATGCCGGGCGCTATGCACACTATAGTCGGGAAGCCAGCGGCGAATATAAGAGGACTGGAGTTTGGCAAGTCCATAAACATAACTGACGTTTGTTTGTGTGCTCCAGCCCACGCCGAAACGAATCACCCGAACTGTGTGTTGAACCGCATTACCGGCATCGTCTCTCCCGCTTATTGTCATTCGGTACAGCGGGATTCGATAAAGATTTTTATCCTGGCTTTTTCCATCCCGATGATAAGAAAACGTTTTTGCATACTCATTACTGATGGCCGTACCGCTTACGGTCAGGTTAACAGGTCTGATTGCCATATTCATTATCCTTAATGAAAAATCACAAGGCCAACGGTGTATCATAATTTGTATAAAAATAAAGTGGAGCTGATAGCATATAAAAATAAACGAGGAGAGAATCTTGCCTGTTATACCGCCAATAAAGCTTCGGCCATTTTCTGGCATGAATATTCTGAACCGCTTTATTCAAACACAGCCGGGCGAAGTAATTACGCTTACGCGTTTGTAACTGAATAAATAACAGACCCGTAATCAGATTAACACAGCATTATGTCGAATATTCCGTTATCGCGCCGCCGAAATAAAAACCGCCCTGATGTTTAGCCTGAGAGTGTTCTGGCCCCAAAAAGTTGATCAGATTAACCGGGGCATCAGTTAAAGAGTCCATATAATACACGGGCGCTTTTTTATTCTGGCTATACCTAAATAACATTTTCCGCAATCGGATCATTCATTTCGTTGCTTTCTTACATCACGCGGATTCCTGTCTCATCAATATTTTGTTCGTCGTATTCTTTCCTGAAGGATTCCTACTGATTTAATCTTATACGTACTATCAAATTATCGCTTATGGCGATTTGAACGTAACAGTCTTTGCGTTCTATTGAGGGAGCCTCAGGAACAATGTTCGCTGCTGAGTTTGTGATGATTTGAGACCATGATGAATGTAGAAATTTTTGGCTTCTTCGGTAAGCGCATGAACCATGATTGCACGTACACCAATATTCCCGGCAACCCGATAGCAACGAAGCACTGCATCATGAAGTAAATCGGCACCAAGCCCTTTTCCATGGAATGAGAGATCGACAGCAAGACGGGCAAGTATAAAGACAGGGATGGGATCTGGCATGTTACGCCGAAGATTACCTGTCGCTTCTGTATGGTTGACGCTGCCGGTGGCCAGAGAGTAAAAACCGACTACTTGCTTCGCGTCTTTCTTGCGCACAACAAATGTTCTGGCCGCTCCGGGAGCCGGGTTTTTGAGGCCCTTTTGCTTCAACCAGTCATCGAGCACAGCCTCACCGCTGACGAACTCAGCCACCTGATGAAAAGCGGACAAAGGTTCTGGTGCTGTTACACGTCCCACTGAGGTTTCCTTGCCAGCAGTTTTTCGATAACGGGATCGTCTGCGACCGGCGCATCAAGCGTATCGATGAACTTCGCAAATTGCTCATCGTTAAAGTTAAATACACGGCGGTCAAGGATCACATTCTCGGCAGCCTTACAGGCCATTTCCAGAATGAAATCTGTACGTGACTTGTGAAGGATTTCCGCAGCTTCATCAATAAGCGCCCGCTGCGATTCCTTAGCTCTAAGGTTAAGTTGAACAACTGATTTCATGAGACACACCATGTATAGCAAATGCTATACATCAAGTCGTCGTTTTTCATTTTTTTGAATACTGATGTCCGCTTTGTGCCAGAAGCGGACCTTTATTTGTAAAAGAACTGAGTTATCTTTGACAAGCCTGCTCTTATCAAGCTGAATCAGGCGGCCAAATTCAGTAAACCACTATAAGTCCAACTAAATGGGTGCAGCGTAATAGTATTGCGAGCCGACCTACCTGAGCAGAAAGGCCCCTTCGCCAGAGAGCGATATATAAAAGCTGGGGAATAGAGTAATAACGAAAAGGGCAAAAACGACATTTTGCCCTTGTTGAAAATATCAGCCGAAACCGTTCGTTACGGTAGCTTATCGATAACCTCAACGCCATGCAGAACATGGCGTGAGACTGCTGACAACCCCCATCCTGTCGCAGACAGGATGGAGGAAATTCAATAAAAAATAACGAAAATCAATGCATTGTTTTTCGCCTGCTTACCACGAAGAAGGAAAAAACCCGTTTTTTCCTTCTTTGTCAACAAACTGACGCCATGCAGAACATGGCGTTTTATTTACCGAAGCGCTAACAGCCGCTGGAGTACTGGCCCGATAGTCGTGAATGCTTGCGGCGCAATAATATCCACATGCGCGCAGTCCACCGGATAAATATCCAGCGCCTGCGTCCAGGCCGCCCACGCATCGCGTGGGGACAGCCCCGGCATCATCGTGCGTTCGGCCACAAACAGCGTCGCCTTTCCGGCAAAGCGCACGCTACGCGCGGTAGACAACAGCCGCACTGCGTCGCCGTAATTACCCTCAATCGCCGAAAACAGCGCATCGGAGCCCATTTCCTGTTGGGCGGCGAGAAAAGCTTCACGCTCGCGCGCAATCTCCGCCAGCACAGCAGGCTCCAGCGCATTGGCCCCTTTCTCCTGCCAGTTCTGGGTTTCCGGCGGCCAGGTATCAAGCAATCCAAGAAAAGCGACCTCCTCCCCTGCTTCGCACAGACGGGCGGCCACGGCCTGCGCAAGCGTACCGCCCAGCGAATACCCCATCAGATAATAAGGCCCGTGCGGCTGTCGTTCGCGCAACGTCGCCAGATGGCTGTCCGCCACCTGCGCCAGGTTTTTTGCCTGCTGCATTGGCCCTTCCGGTCGCGGCGACTGCAGACCCATCACCGACCAGCGCGGATCGAGCCAGCGCGTCAGCACGCTAAACTGCCAGGCGAATCCCGATGCCGGATGAAAACACCACAGCGTCGGCCCTTCACTCCGGCGCAGCGGCAGCACAGCTTCAAACCCGGCGCGGTTCACGCTCGTCTCATCCTGCTGCTCCAGCGCGGCCGCCAGGCCGGCAACCGTAGACGCCACCATGACTTGCCCAACAGTGACGGGACGCCGGAGCCGGTTACGCAGCTCTGCCGCCAGGCGCATCGCCAACAGCGAATGGCCGCCGAGCGCAAAGAAATCATCCTGCGCGGAGCGAATCTCACAGCCAAGCAGGCCCGTAAAGGCGTTCGCAATAACCGTTTCCAGTCCCGGCAACGGCGCGCGGCCTGCCGGGCGCGCCGCCGGCTGCGGGCGCGGCAACCGCTTGCGATCCAGCTTGCCGTTGGCGCTCAGCGGGAAGCTATCCATCTGCACCAGCGCCACCGGCACCATATGCGCCGGTAGCTGCGCCAGCAGCCTTTCACGCAGCGCTGTCGCATCCAACTCCGCCCCGGAGGCCGACACCAGATAGCCGACCAGTTGACGCGCATCGCCGCCGCCCGCCGCGCCGTCATTAAGCACGCAGGCCGCCGCCACCGACTGCGCAACGTCCGGTAATCCCTGCATTGCGCGCTCAATCTCGCCCAGCTCAATACGCTGGCCGCGAATCTTTAACTGATCGTCGCTGCGCCCAAGGTATTCCACCGCGCCATTGTCCAGCCAGCGCGCCACATCGCCTGTGCGGTACATGCGCGCGCCAGGGACAACCGGATCGGCAATAAAGCGGCTGGCGGTCAAATCGGGCCGCGACAGATACCCCTGCGCCAACTGCACGCCGGTAAGATAAAGATCCCCCGCCACCCCTGGCGGCACCGGCTGCATAGCGCCGTCAAGGATACGCAACCCTGTGTTCCATACCGGCCAGCCGACAGGCACGCTACTGCCCTCAACGGCAGCCAGGTGTTGACCAAAAGCCGGATACCAACTCACGTCCACCGCCGCTTCCGTAGGACCGTAGAGGTTATGCAACGGCGTACCGACAATCCGCTTCCACTGACGGCATAAATCGGCAGGCAACGCCTCGCCGCTACAAAATACGCGCCGCAGGCTCACACAACCGGCGGCGCTTCGCCCATCGGCAAGCGCCGCCACAAACGCGGCCAGCATCGACGGCACAAAATGCGTGGTGGTCACTTTCCAGCGACTGAAAAGCTGCAAAAGCGCCTGTGGGTCGCGGTGCGCCTGCGGCGGCGCCATAACCAGCCGTGCGCCCGCCATCAGCGGCCAGAAAAATTCCCATACCGAGACGTCAAAACTGCACGGCGTTTTCTGCAATACCACATCGTCTGCGCTCAGCGGGTAATGATTTTGCATCCACAGCAGGCGGTTGACGATAGCCTCCTGCCCTACCATGACGCCTTTTGGTCTGCCGGTGGAGCCGGAGGTAAAAATCACATAGGCCGTGTGCGCCGGGCGCGACAGGTCTTCAGCCTCGTGCGACACGCGGCCCGCCAGCGGGGCCGTCAGGCACAGCGCCGCCATATTCGTCACGCCGGTAAAACGGGCAAGCTGTTCATCAGTTGTGATAATCAGCCTCGGCGCGGCATCTTCAAGCATCATACGCAGCCTGTCATCCGGGTAACCGGTATCAAGCGGCAGCCAGGCCGCGCCCGTCTCTACTATCGCCTGTAGCGCCAGCGACAGGAATACCGAGCGCGGCAGCGCGACGGCCACAATGTCGCCCGGCTTCACGCCGCGCGATTTTAGCTGCTGCGCCAGCAGCAGTACCTGTTGACGCATATCACGATAGCTGAACTGCCAGCTATCATCCGCCAGCGCGGGCGCATCCGGCGTCAGTTTCGCCTGTTGAGCGATAATGCCGCTCAGCGTCTGCGCGGCCAGCGGCTTGCGCGTTGCATTCACCCGGTTAATGAGCGCAACTTCATCATCATGAAGTAAATCCGCCTGCTGGCACGTCAGCGTCGGATCGTCGGCAAACTGTTTTAACAGGCGCGGCAGGCGGCTGATATGTTTCGCCAGCGCGTCAGCCTCATAGCGTTCACTGTTGGCAAGCACGTCCATCGCCAGCTCGCCTTGTTCGCCGGGATAGAGCGCAATCTCCAGATCGCGCACCGGGCCAGAAGCAAGCTGATGCGTAATGCCATTAACGCCGTTGAAGTCGAGGCGGTAGTCGAACATTTTGATATTGATAACCGGACCGAACAGCGGCTCGCCATCGGCCACATGGCCAAGATCGCGCTGTACCTGCTCGGCATCATAGCGCTGGTGGCGGCGCAGCGTTTTCATCTGTCGCGCCTGTTGCGCCGCCAGTTCAACGAGCGTCGCCTGCGCCGGTATACGCACCGCCCAGGGCAATACGTTGAGTACCGGGCCTGCGGCGCACAGCGCCGTTGAGCCGAGGCGGCGCATAAAAATAAAGCCTGCTGCGTATTGCGTGCGGTTAGCAAGGCGGCCCAGCCACAGCGAAGTCAGCGCCAGCGCCATATCTGCCGCGCTCAGGCGCTGCGGTTGCCCATGCGCCGTCAGCCGCTGAAAATCACCGCTATCGAAGGTCAACGACTGGCGAATTAACCGCGTGGTCGCGCCCTGCCCGCTCAGCGGCTTATCGGACACAGACGCTGGCGGCGGCAGCTCACGCGCCTGCTGATGCCAGAATTCGGCGTCACGCAGCCAGACAGGCGTCGCCTGATAATGGGTGTACTCCTTTACCACGTCGCTAAAGGGCGTAAAAGGCGATGCTGGCGGCTGTTCACCGCGGCACAACGCAGTGTAGAGACTGGCGATATGGCGCGTAATCGCGGTAAAGCTGAAACCGTCCACAGCAATATGATGATAACGCTGGTACCAGTACCAGCGGCGCTCGCCAATGCGCAGCAACGCATGGTGATACAGCGGCTTACCGCTACTTATTCGTAAATCCTGCTCAAGATCCTGGCGCATATGCGCCAGCGCGGCGCTAACAGGACTGGCGGCGTCGCGCAGGTCAAGCATATCCGGCGAACTGAACGTTAATGACGCATCCACCCACTGCACCGGTACGCCATCATCGCGTTCGGTAAAGCGCATGCGTAACGTATCAACGTCGTTCATTCCGGCCACAATCGCCTGACTCAACCGGGCAATATCCACCTCGCCGTTGAGTTCAACGTAGTGCGCCACGCTCCACGCATTGGCCTGCGCCGACAGCCGATCCGCCATCCATATGCCCGGCTGCGCCGCGACCAGCGGCAACGCTGTTCCGGGAGCTACGGGGATAACCACTTCTGATTCACTCACAACGCACCTCACTGCAAACGATCGGAAACAAAATGAGCGGGCTGAATGGTCTGCCAGTGCGCCTCAAGCCACCGGCGGCATGCTTCCTGATCCTGCGGGCCGGTTACCGTCCGCCAGCCAGGCGGCAGCGCACAGTGCGCGGGCCAAAGGCTGTACTGCATTACATCGTTAACCAGTATAAAAAACCGCCCCTGCGGATCGTCGAAGGGATTGCTGTAATCCATGCTTTACTCCTGTCGAATAACGCGTCGCCAGAGACGGCGCCCAAAAGTTTATGGCGCGGGAACATCAGCCCAGAGCGCTATCAGCCCATCAAGCAGTCCACCGCGCCAGCACAGCGCGTCATGTCCGCCTTCTACCTGACGCCACAAAAGCCTGTGCCGCCCGTGCCGGAGTAGAGGCACCAGCCGCTGGTGCGCGCGGAAAATAAGCGGTTCACGAATGCCCGCCTCCATAAATATGTTCACGGGCTGCTTTCCGACAAGACCCGCCAGCATAAGCTCCTCAAGCCGCCCCGGCGCGTTGCCGTCAGCGCGATTCGGCCACCAACAGGAAGCCGACTGGCTTAGCGCGCAGCCAAAGCGCTCAGGCCAGGTCAGCGCGGCATACAGCGCCGCCAAACCGCCAAAACTCTGCCCGGCCACGACAGTCGTTGATGGGTGCTCGCGCCAGACGACATGCTCGCGTAACAGGGGCAGCAGCTCATCATGTACCGCAAGCCAGAATTCATCGTTGCAAGGCAGCTCCACGGCACGATGTTCGCGGTCAATCGCATCAATCAGTACGTAAACCGCAGGCGGCAGCGCGCCTGCGTTGGTCTGCGCCTGTAAGGCAGGCCATACCGGCATACTTTCAGCCCAGAACTGGCCATCGAGAAGGAGCGCCAGCGGTCGCTGTTGCGGGTCTTGTTCGCCGGTGGAAAATATCCATATTCGGCGGCGGTTTTGCAGACGCTGACTCTGCCAGGTGATGCACAGCGGCGCGGCCGCCGCGGGGTGTCTGGCTTCCCAACCCGGCTGAACCGGGGCATCCGGCAGGTGTAACGCGCAGCCCGGATGGTCGCGCCCGCCGCGCCAACTGTGCGGGTTGAACGGATCGGCCACCGCATGCGGCAGCAAACGGCTCCAGCTCTCGCGCAACGCCTGCATATCCGGCGCGGCGCAACTTGCCTGCGGCGCAAAATCGTTTTCACTGGATGAGGGGATAAAACAGTAACTGCCGCGCCAGGTTGAAGGCAATTGCGTACTCCACTGCCAGACATCGGTACCGGGCACGCGCTCCAGGCTCACCGGCTGCGAACACAGGTGATGATCGGTAACCCCGGTAATATATATCCAGACGCGACGCACGCTGGAAGTGCGGGCGCAACCGCCCGGATCGCGCCAGTAAAACGTCACAGCACAACGGTCTGGCGAAAGGCGTGTCACTGCCGGCACGCCCTGCTGCTGTACAACTTGCCACCAGCCTTGCATCCCTGGCTGCAATTCACTCAATTTCACCGAGTTAACCCCATGTAAAGTAAGTAAAATTAGTTACACATCAAAATTTAAAGATAATATTATTGATAATTATTTTCATTTGCAATAGCGTATTTACCGCTGGCTCGCAGCCATTTCGCGACGGACTGAATAATAAAAACGCTGACGCCATCCAGGGCGCATCGGCAGAAGTTCGCGTTTCTAAATATTTTTGACATCATGCCGCTCCTTTCGGTGGGATTTCATGAAGAAAGGCGCGGCGAAGAAAAACCAGGCAGGACACCATCCAAAATGAACAAAAAGATTCCGTATTCGCTCGCCATGCTTATTAACATCGGGATATATGGCGGTTCGCTGCCGGCTATGGCGGCTGAACAGCCCGCAAATGCGGGCGAACAGAGCAACGCAGGAGACGAAGCGGCTACCCCCCACCATGAAGACACAATGGTCGTGTCCGCCGCCGTGCAAAATCTTCAGGCGCCGGGCGTTTCCACCATCACCGCCGATGAGATCCGCAAACGCCCGCCCGCTCGCGACGTCTCTGAAATAATCCGCACCATGCCTGGCGTCAACCTTACCGGCAACGCCACCAGCGGCCAGCGCGGCAATAACCGCCAGATTGATATTCGCGGTATGGGACCGGAAAATACCCTGATTCTGATTGACGGCAAGCCCGTAACCAGCCGCAACGCCATTCGCCTGGGCTGGCGCGGCGAGCGCGATACGCGCGGCGACACCAGTTGGGTGCCGCCGGAAATGATAGAGCGTATCGACGTCATTCGCGGCCCGGCGGCGGCACGCTACGGCAACGGCGCGGCGGGCGGCGTGGTGAACATCATCACTAAACGCAGCGACAAAACCTGGCACGGCAGTTGGGATGCTTATTTCAACGCGCCGGAACACAAGGCCGAAGGCGCAACAAAGCGCACCAATTTTAGCCTTACCGGGCCGCTGGGCGGCGACGTCAGTTTCCGCCTGTGGGGCAACCTGGATAAAACCCAGGCCGATTCGCAATATATCAATGCGAATCACCGCTCCGAACGCACCGGCATTTATGCCGATACCCTTCCCGCCGGTCGCGAAGGCGTGGTGAATAAGAGCATCAACGGCCAGGCGCGCTGGGACTTCGCCCCCATGCAAAGCCTGGAGTTTGAAACCGGCTATAATCGCCAGGGCAACCTCTACGCCGGGGATACCCAGAACACCAACACCAGCGATCTGGTGAAGAAGAAGTATGGAGCTGAAACGAACCGGACGTACCGTCAGACCTATGCCCTGACCTGGAACGGCGGCTGGGATAACGGCGTGACCAGCAACACCTGGGCGCAATACGTACACACCCGCAACTCACGTATCGGCGAAGGGCTGGCGGGCGGTACCGAAGGGCTATTCTCCAGCGACAAATTTGTGGATATCGATCTGAGCGATGTCATGCTCCACAGCGAGGTGAACGTTCCATTCGATCTGCTGGTCAACCAGACTCTGACGCTGGGCGCCGAGTGGAACCAGCAAAAGATGAAGGACAACGCCTCCAATACGCAGGCGCTGACGGGCGGTCCGGTAAACGGCGCCGCCAGCACGGGCCGCAGCCCTTACTCACAGGCGGAGATCTTCTCTTTGTTCGCCGAAGACAATATGGCGCTGACTGACAGCACCATGCTGACGCCGGCGCTACGCTTCGATCGCCATAGCATTGTGGGCAACAACTGGAGCCCGTCTTTAAACCTGACCCAGGGGCTGAACGACGATCTGACGCTGAAAATGGGGATAGCCCGCGCCTATAAAGCGCCAAATCTCTATCAGACCAACCCAAATTATATTCTCTACAGCAAAGGCCAGGGCTGCTATGCCAGCGGCGGGGCCTGTTATCTACAGGGGAATGATAACCTCAACGCTGAAACCAGCATTAACAAAGAAATAGGGCTTGAGTTTAAGCGTGACGACTGGCTGGCGGGCGTGACCTGGTTTCGTAATGACTACCGCGACAAAATTGAAGCGGGATACTCGCCGCTCTCGTCTAACAACGCCGGTACCGACATCTACAAATGGGAAAACGTCCCAAAAGCCGTGGTGGAAGGGCTGGAAGGCACGCTAAACGTGCCGGTTAGCGATACCGTAACCTGGAGCAACAACCTGACCTGGATGCTGCAGAGTAAAAATAAAGAGACCGGCGATCGCCTGTCGATTATTCCGAAGTACACGCTAAACTCCACGTTAAGCTGGCAGGTACGCGGCGATCTATCCGTGCAGAGCACCCTGACCTGGTATGGCAAACAGCAGCCGAAACGCTACAACTATAAGGGCCAGCCGGTATCCGGCAGCGAGCTAAACGAGGTCAGCCCGTACAGTATTGTGGGCCTGAGCGCGACCTGGGAGGCGACGAATAACGTCAGCCTGACGGCAGGCGTGGACAATGTATTCGATAAGCGCCACTGGCGTGAAGGCAACGCCCAGACAACCGGCGGCGATAAGGGCTATATGTACGGCGCAGGGGCCGCCACCTATAACGAGGCTGGCCGCACCTGGTATATGAGCCTCAATACCCACTTCTGATAATCGCGCAAGTAAAGCCTACACGATACCGGCCCGCGCTCTGCGGGTCGGTATAATGGTATCTGACAGCAAATAGTCGCCGGTTTGCAAGCTAAGCCCCCGGCTGTCGGCGTAACGCCAGGCAGCTAAGCCTGCTGTGATTAACGTTTCCTGTTAATGCAAATAAACCATACCTGGAAACTGCTGACAAACCCCATCCTGTCGCAGACAGAATGGATGAAATACAATAAAAAATAAGGAAAATCGACATATTGATTTTCATCCAATCGCCACATAGAGGACAAAACCACGCTTTTGTCCTCTTTGTCATTAATCTGACCTGTTTTCTTTTTTCCATGCCGCAATCCGCCTGGCGCGCGCCATGATCCCGCCCGAGCGCTCAGGCTATCGATCGTGCGCAACCAATTGAAACAAATAATTAACACACCGTGAATTTAACATGATACGTTCCCGGTAATTTTTGCTGTTCTGCGGCGCGCAAAGCAAAGCGCTGCGCGATGGATTGGGTCAGTGAAAGCAATACCGTGAATAACGGTATAGAAAAGGGCGTTTATACTTACCGGTAAACCGCAGGAGGATACCGCCATGCCACTCCCCGCTTTTACCGCCTCCGCGCCCTTTACGCTGGGTATTGAGCTGGAGCTTCAGGTTGTCAGCCCCCCCGCCTGCGATCTCAGTCAGGACTCTTCGCGCCTTATCGCCGCCTGTCAGGGCTACGCTGCGCGCGGCGAGATAAAACATGATATTACCGAGAGCATGCTGGAGATTGCCTGCGGCGTTTGTCATCACCTGGAAGAGGCCCGCCAGCAGCTACAGCGCTTATCAGATATCGCCTGCGCCTGCGCCAGGGAGCACCGGCTTGCCATTTGCGGCGGCGGCACCCACCCCTTTCAGAAATGGCAGCGACAGCAGGTATGCGACAGCCCGCGCTACGCGCGCCACCGCGAGCTTTTTGCTTATCTGGTGCAGCAGGCCACGGTCTTCGGCCAGCATGTACACATCGGCTGCGCAAACGGCGACGATGCCATATGGCTGGTGCACGCGCTGGGCCGCTATGTACCGCATTTCATCGCGCTTTCCGCCTCGTCTCCGTGGCTACAGGGGGTGGATACCGGCTTTGCTTCATCACGCCTGAATCTGTTTTGCGCCTTTCCGGATAACGGTCATGCGCCGTTTAGCCGAAGCTGGCGCGCGTTTTGCGCCATCTATCAGCGTCTGGAGAACACCGGGATGGTGGACGGGATAAAGGATCTACACTGGGATATTCGGCCCAGCCCACACTTCGGCACCGTGGAAGTAAGGTTGATGGATACGCCGCTGAGGCTGTCGCAGGCGCTGAACCTTGCCGGCTACATTCAGGCGCTGGCCTGCTGGCTGCTGACAGAGCGCCCATTCACCCCCGGCTCGCAGGACTATTTGCTGTACGCATGGAATCGCTTTCAGGCCTGTCGTTATGGGTTGGGAGGGGTATTTACCGATGTGCGCAGCGGCGAACAGCGCCCAATCGGAAAGGATATTCTGGAAACGCTGGCGCATTTACAGCGCTATGCGAAGCCGTTCGGCAGCGCCAGGTCGCTTGAGGCCGTGCGCCGGCAGGTTACGCGCGGCGACAGCGACGCCCTGCGCATTCGCAAATTTATGGGCCAAAGCGCCACGCTCTCAGAACTCATCCGGGAGCATTGCCGCCTGTGGGAACTACCCACGCAGGAATATGGCTGACAGGGCAGGCAACGGCGCACAGCCCATCGGCGCGCCAGCCATCAGGCCACGGGCGAGCTGTGCAGTAGCTCAATAAGCTGGATATGAGATTTACAGCCCGTTTTCTCCATGATTAACCGCTTGTAATGGCTGACCGTTTTTTCAGAACGCTGAATCTGACGGGCAATATCGCTGGGCGCCATGCCTTTTTGCAGATAGCGCAAAATTTCCTCTTCACGGCGGCTGAACAGGCTGGCAGGTTTCTCCATATAAACCTCATGGTCACGCAACGCCGCCTGCTGTCGTGTGTTCTGGCGTAGAAAATCAATAAGTTCTTCAGGACGACAGCGCGCCGGTACTTCCGTAATATTCAACTGCGGATAATGGAATTTTACAAACCTTCGGATATCCGCATCGGCCATCAGATAAATCAGATCGTAGCGGCCGTTAGCCGTGCTGATTTGATGAAAATCCTGCGGCGCCAGCGTTTCAAGCGCCAGGCCCTGGAAATGCACATCAGAAAAGGTTTTTTTCAGCCCACAGGCCAGGTAACTATCACGTGTAACAAGATAGAGCGCCTTGCGCATCTTCTTTGCTCCCTTCGGTAACTACAAATCCTGCAATATCGCGAATTCCGTTCATTTCCATTCGCAAAACGTAGTCTGCGCGTTACGCCACGCGAGCCTGGTTTTTTCACCGCTGCGACAGCGCATTGCACAACCCTTAAAAGGATAAGTAAGAAAACAGTTTCAGCCATGTGGATCGCACATAAAGATCAATTTGAACACGATTCAGTCGGGCATTACCTTAACCCATTTGTTTAAAAACGCTAAACATTCAGCGGTTTAGATTTGCTGAGAAAGTGAGAGGATGCGTTGTATTTTTTTCGAATGCGGCAGGACGTGAAACGGATATTTTTTCTTGTGCGGCCGTTTTGGATGAAACACGCCGCAGCGGGCGCATGCGTTAGCGCAGGAAAGCAACCATTACTGCACAGCCGTTTTTTGCTCGCGCCGCGCCCCGAAGAATGGCGCTGCAATGAGCAAAAGCGGCGTTATTTGTCATTTCGCAGGCAGGTACATACAAAAGCAGCGTTGTGTAAATTAATTTCCGCAGCGCGCCTGTTGAAAAAACATACACAGAATTAATTTAATACAATAACGCGTTAATAGCATACCTGGTTAAATAACACTCAAATTAGTCAACAAACTGAAATATTATTTACAAACAGAAATGCATTAACCCCACTGATATAATTTTCACTCCCATCCAGTTAAGCTAACTGAAATAAAAGCAATTACACCAAAACAGACGCAGCAAAACTACAAAGCTAAGATTTTAATCTTAAATAAAACTAATATTTTAGGAGAAATAAAACCCTTAATTCCAGGAAAAGTAAAAAGATGTAACGATAACCTGTTAAATAACAACATATTTTGTGCGGATGTTTTTTAAGCAAACCTATGATTTATTTTGCAATTATTATGAACAACGCGACCAGTTGCTGATAATTATAAATTATTTTGTCGCTACTCAATTAGGGGTAAATATACAGCTAACTCCCGGAGTTTTGATTTCGCGCAACATACTTTCGGTGACGATTGCTATTTTCGCCGCCATGTCATGCCATAAATATAAAAGAGGATGCAATGAACGTCAGTCGCAGACAGTTTTTTAAAATCTGCGCCGGCGGAATGGCAGGAACAACAGTAGCGGTTCTCGGATTTTCACCTAAAATGGCGCTTGCAGAAGCTCGTAATTATAAATTACTGCGCGCCAAAGAGACTCGTAATACTTGTACCTACTGTTCCGTAGGATGCGGTCTGTTAATGTATAGCATGGGCGATGGCTCAAAAAACGCGAAATCATCTATTTTCCATATTGAAGGCGATCCGGATCACCCGGTCAGCCGCGGCGCGCTTTGCCCTAAAGGGGCGGGCCTGCTTGATTATGTACACAGCGATAACCGCCTGCGTTATCCGGAGTATCGCGCGCCAGGCTCTGATAAATGGCAGCGCATTTCCTGGGATGAGGCCTTCAGGCGCATCGCGCGTCTGATGAAAGACGATCGCGACGCCAATTTTATTGAAACCAACGACCAGGGCGTGACGGTCAACCGCTGGCTCACTACCGGGATGCTCTGCGCCTCGGCCGCCAGCAATGAAACCGGCATGCTGACCCAGAAATTTGCCCGCTCGCTCGGTATGCTGGCAGTGGACAACCAGGCGCGCGTCTGACACGGACCTACGGTAGCAAGTCTTGCTCCAACATTTGGTCGCGGCGCCATGACCAACCACTGGGTTGACATCAAAAACGCCAACGTTGTCGTTGTTATGGGCGGTAACGCGGCAGAAGCGCACCCTGTGGGCTTCCGCTGGGCGATGGAAGCCAAAAATAACAACGATGCCACGCTTATCGTGGTAGACCCGCGTTTTACCCGCACCGCATCGGTGGCGGATATTTACGCGCCAATACGCTCCGGTACCGACATCACTTTCCTGTCGGGCGTGCTGCTGTATCTGATTAACAACAATAAGATCAACGCCGAATACGTTAAGCACTACACCAATGCTTCACTGCTGGTGCGCGATGACTTTAGCTTTGAAGATGGCCTGTTCAGCGGTTACGACGCCGACAAGCGTCAGTACGATAAAACCAGTTGGAACTACCAGCTTGATGAGAACGGGCACGCGCTGCGCGACATGACCCTGACCCACCCGCGCTGCGTCTGGAACCTGCTGAAGCACCACGTCAGCCGCTATACGCCGGATGTGGTGGAAAATATCTGCGGTACGCCGAAGGCGGATTTCCTGAAAGTGTGCGAAGTGCTGGCTTCCACCAGCGCCGCCGACCGCACTACAACGTTCCTGTATGCGCTGGGCTGGACGCAGCACACCGTGGGCGCGCAAAACATCCGCACGATGGCCATGATTCAGCTACTGCTCGGCAACATGGGCATGGCGGGCGGCGGCGTAAACGCGCTGCGCGGCCACTCCAATATTCAGGGGCTAACCGATCTGGGCCTGCTGTCAACCAGCCTGCCCGGCTACCTGACGCTGCCGCAGGACCACCATCACAGCCTGGAAAGCTATATGGCGGCCAATACGCCGAAGGCGCTGCTGCCAGGCCAGGTGAACTACTGGAGCAACTATCCAAAGTTCTTCGTCAGCCTGATGAAAACTTTCTACGGCAACGCCGCTACGCAGGAAAACAACTGGGGTTACGACTGGCTGCCTAAGTGGGATCAGGCCTACGACGTACTGAAGTATTTCGACATGATGGATCGTGGGCAAGTAAACGGCTATTTCTGCCAGGGCTTTAACCCGGTCGCCTCGTTCCCGGATAAAAACAAAGTTGTCGCCTCGCTCAGCAAGCTGAAATATATGGTGGTCGTTGACCCGCTGGTCACGGAAACATCCAACTTCTGGCAAAACCACGGCGAGATGAACGATGTCGATCCGTCAACGATCCAAACGGAAGTTTTCCGCCTGCCGTCCACCTGCTTTGCCGAAGAAGACGGCTCTATCGCCAACTCCGGACGCTGGCTACAGTGGCACTGGAAAGGGGCAGACGCCCCAGGCGAAGCCATCAACGACGGCCAGATCCTCGCCGGGCTGTATGATGAACTACGCAGGCTCTACCGCGAAGAAGGCGGTAAAGGCGCTCAACCGCTGATGAAGATGCGCTGGGACTATAAACAGCCCCACGAACCGGAATCAGAGGAAGTGGCCAAAGAAAACAACGGCTATGCGCTCGCCGATCTGTATGACGCCCACGGTACGCTGCTGGTGAAGAAAGGCGAACTGCTTAGCTCCTTTGCTCAACTACGCGACGACGGGAGCACATCGGCAGGTTGCTGGATCTATACCGGCTGTTGGACAAGCAAGGGTAACCAAATGGCGAATCGCGACAACGCCGATCCATCCGGGCTGGGTAATACGCTGGGCTGGAGCTGGGCATGGCCGCTCAACCGCCGCGTGCTTTATAACCGCGCTTCCGCCGACCCGCAGGGTAAACCGTGGGATAAGCGCCGCGTGCTGATCGAATGGAACGGCACACAGTGGGTCGGCAACGATGTGCCGGACTACAACACCGCCGCGCCGGAGCAGAACGCAGGGCCGTTCATTATGCAACAGGAGGGCCTTGGCCGTCTGTTCGCCCTGAATAAACTGGCGGAAGGCCCGTTCCCGGAACACTACGAACCGATAGAAACGCCCATTGGCACTAACCCGCTGCACCCGAACGTGGTGTCCAGCCCGGTAGCGCGCATGTTCAAGGCAGACGCGGCGCGTATTGGCAACAGCAAGGAATTCCCGTACGTCGGCACCACCTATCGTTTAACCGAGCATTTCCACACCTGGACCAAGCACGCGCGGCTTAACGCTATCGCTCAGCCGGAGCAGTTTGTGGAGATCAGCGAAACGCTGGCGAAGTCAAAAGGCATCAGCAACGGCGACAGCGTGAAGGTTAGCAGCAAGCGCGGCTTCATTCGCGCCAAAGCCGTTGTCAGCCGACGCATCAAAACGCTGAACGTAAACGGTCAGCAGGTTGAAACCGTGGGCATTCCGCTGCACTGGGGCTTTGAAGGCAAGACGCAAAAGGGCTATCTGGCCAATACGCTGACGCCGTCCGTGGGCGATGCGAACTCGCAAACCCCGGAATACAAAGCGTTTCTTGTCAACATCGAGAAGGCGTAAGGGAGCGAACCTGTGTCAATGCAATCACAAGACATTATTAAACGTTCGGCGACCAACGGCCTGACGCCGCCTCCGCAGGCGCGCGATTATAAGGATGAGGTCGCCAAGCTCATTGACGTCTCTACCTGTATCGGCTGCAAGGCCTGCCAGGTAGCGTGTTCTGAGTGGAACGATATTCGCGACGATGTGGGCCACTGTGTGGGGGTGTACGACAACCCCACCGATCTCAGCGCCAAATCCTGGACGGTCATGCGCTTTAGCGAAACCGAGCAGAACGGCAAGCTGGAGTGGCTCATCCGCAAGGATGGCTGTATGCACTGCGAGGATCCGGGCTGCCTGAAGGCGTGCCCGTCCGCCGGCGCGATTATCCAGTATGCCAACGGTATCGTGGATTTTCAGTCCGAACACTGCATCGGCTGCGGCTACTGTATCGCGGGCTGTCCGTTCAACGTGCCGCGTCTGAATCCGCAGGATAACCGCGTGTATAAATGCACGCTGTGCGTGGATCGCGTCAGCGTCGGTCAGGAGCCAGCATGTGTGAAAACCTGCCCGACGGGCGCCATCCATTTCGGCACTAAAAAAGAGATGCTGGAGCTGGGCGAGCAGCGCGTGGAGAAGCTCAGGCAGCGCGGCTACGTCAACGCCGGCGTGTACAACCCGCAGGGCGTGGGCGGCACGCACGTAATGTACGTGCTGCATCACGCCGATCAGGCCAACCTGTACCACAACCTGCCGCAGGATCCGAAAATCGACATACCGGTCAATTTGTGGAAAGGCATTCTCAAACCGCTGTCCGCCGCAGGCTTTATCGCCACCTTTGCCGGCCTGATCTTCCACTACGTGGGGGTTGGGCCAAATAAGGAAGTGGATGACGAGGGAGAGGAGGAACACCATGACTAAGAAACAAAGTAAGACAATTGTCCGAACTAAATTTCTGGATCGGGCCTGCCACTGGACGGTGGTTATCTGTTTCTTTCTGGTGTCGCTGTCCGGTATTGCGCTGTTTTTCCCAACCCTGAAGTGGCTGACTGAAACCTTTGGTACGCCGCAGATGGGCCGCATCCTGCATCCGTTTTTCGGCGTGCTGATCTTCGTGGCGCTGATGTTTATGTTTGCGCGCTTTGTGAAGCACAACATTCCGGATCGCAAGGACTGGCCGTGGGTAAAAAACATTGTTGAAGTGCTCAAAGGCAACGAGCACAAAGTGGCCGACGTGGGCAAATATAACGCCGGTCAGAAAATGATGTTCTGGACAATCATGAGCATGATTTTCGTGCTGCTGGTAACCGGCGTCATTATCTGGCGCCCGTACTTCGCCCACCTTTTCCCGATAACGCTGGTGCGCTGGAGCCTGTTGATTCACGCCACAACGGCCATCATCCTGATTCACGCCATCCTGATTCATATGTATATGGCGTTCTGGGTGAAAGGATCGATTAAGGGTATGATCGAAGGCAAAGTAAGCCGCCGCTGGGCGAAGAAACACCATCCGCGCTGGTATCGCAAGGTGGAAGCCAACGAGGCTAAAGCCGAAGCGCGGGGTGAAAAAAACGTCTGAGTAAGCCACTAAAAAGCCGCTAATAATTCACCGGCTGAAACCGTTGCCAGGCGCCGGGCCGGGCAACGTCGGCCCGCAAACTCAGAAAATAAACAAACTCAATCAATAAATTGATTTTGGTTTGGTAGCGCCGGGGAGGACAAAAATACGTTTTTGTCCTCCCTGTTATCAGTTTGCGCCGGTAATTTCATGGCCAACCGTGCTGTACAGGGCGCTGCGGCGTTTATTGATGCGGGGTATGCACAACCTGACGAAACCCTTCCCCCTCCAGCGTTTCATCCGGGTCGGCAAAGAAATCAATATTAAATACTGTGTCGTCGGTTAGCAGTTCAATACGGTGCCAGTACTGCGGCGGACTGATGCCAAACTGTCCGGCGTTAATAACCACGCTCATTTCAGGCTCACTCGCCTGCTCATCTTTAAAGCCATAATATTTGACCGCCCCCTCCATGACCGACAGGCGGCCATACACCCCTTTTTTGGTGTTGTGATGCGTTAATAACGCCTGAGGCACGGTTTCTTTATTCCAGAATGGCGTAGAGCGGGTGTGGCGGAAATGAGCCGGAATTTTAGCAGCCATAATCAGTACCTCATTATTTATAAAAGAATCAGTATAGTTATAGCAAAAGCAATGCCACCTTTCTTACACTTTGTTTTTAAATGATTTTTTAAGCCCAACGCAGTAAAGAAAGTCATTTTGACACCATCATAAAGCGTCATAATGACCTGCGCATTGTCATTATGACTTTCAGAAGGCATTAAAGTGACACGCCGGGAAAGACAAGCCGCTGCAGCTCGCCCTGCCCGGCTTGTAACGCAGATAACCAGAACATGCCAGGCCAGTATCGCGCTTTACGCAGAGCAATAAAACGGGAAGGCCGCTGCCACAGCGCCTGCGCCGCTACTCCTCGTTATCGTCATTATCATCATTATCGTCGTTATCGCCATTGTCATCCTTATCGGTTTTCTTATCTTTATCCTTACCTTTGTCCTTCTCTTTCTGCGGCGGATCAAACCTCAACCGCACGATAGCGCCATCGGTCGGCACCGCTTCCAGCTCGTCGTTATCAAAATGCATCTCTTCGGGCAGCGCATAGGTGTCCATCGTAACGCGGTTAACGCGCCAGGGCGTCATGTAGCTGACAAGCAGCTCGCCTTCACGGTTAGTTGTAGAGCCAAACTGGTTGTAGAAACCCACGCCGGGCGTATTGGGCACCTCCACCAGCGCGGACGTGCTGCCAAGCGTTTGTCCCAGCGTTACGCCGCCGCCGTGCACCAGAACGCTACCGCTGGTATCGGCATGCCAGTCACGCCTGCCGCCGCCGCGCGTGGTGCTGACGTTAAGCTGACCGGCGTTGTACTGCCAGCCAAGGCTCGCATTCAGTTCATCCGTGCTGTGTACAACATGTTTTGCCGTCACGTCATAGCGCAGGTTATTATCTTCGCCTGCCGAGCCGTAGATATTCATGCCGTGGCTGCTTTCGCCGCGGCTGGCCAGTTCCGAGAGGTAACCTACGTTGGTTACCCGGCTGCCGAACGCAAATGGAATACTGACGTTGATGCCGAGCGTTGTTTGCGTAGGGTAGTTTCTGGCGCGCTCATAACCGCCATACAGGCTGATATCCACATCGCGCCAGTTGGTGTTGACGCTGAGCGTCAGCGAATCGCTGTTGCCGGTATACCGACGGCCCCTGGTGCGCTCCCAGATCAGACTTACGCTTGAGTCTTCGCCAAAGTTCTGGTTAATTTCCACCTGGCCCTTTAGCGCCCTGAGCGTGGTGTCATCGTCCCAGTCGCTTTTCAGCGCCGCCTCGCGGCTGATTTTCTCCTCCAGCGAACGGTATTTACTGCCGTCTGGATACCACTGTAGCTGCGCGGTCAGGTTGGTTTCCGTGCTCAGAAACGCCTTTGCATAGCGAAGCCGCCATACGGCGCCGTCCAGGTTTTGCGCATTCTGGCGATAGCGCGCCGTGCTGACATCCATTGAAAGCGCGCCAAAGGCGCCAAGGTTTCCCCCCATGCCCACGACCTGCCCCAGATAGCGCACCCCCTGCTGGAACCCGGCAAACAGCGTTAGCCCCGGCCATGCCCCCCACGACAGCGTGGTTTGCCAGAAGCGCTCTTTATCCATCTCGATACCGTGCCAGGGTTTAAAACGCCCGACCACGACCTCGTAGTCCACTTTGTTGTGCTGCATCAGATTGGGCATGATGCTGTAAGGCAACGTTCGGGTACGTTCGGTACCGTCGCTCTCCTGAATCGTCAATTCCAGGTTTCCCTGATCGTCCGGCGGATAGAAATCCCGGATAATGAACGGCCCCGGCGGCACGTGGATACGGTACACGCGCTCGCCGTTCTGGCTAATGGACACTTCCGCCTCGCTACGCGCATAGCCGTTAATCCACGGATTATACGGACGCCAGCGGTCGGGAAACATGGCCTGGTCGCTGGCTAACCGAACGCCGCGATAGGCCATTGAATCAAACATATTCGATGAGGTGTAGTCATCACCCAGCGTTAAACGCGAGCGCAACGCGCGCACGCTACGCCACAGCGAGTAACCGTTACTATAAGAGCCGTGTTCGCCGCTTTTTTCACGCCACAGGGTGTTCTGATAGCGCAGACGCCAGGCGCCCACGTTAAGCCCGCTTTCCAGCGCCAGGTTGGCGTCGGTGCCGGTTGTATCCCAACTGTAATGCGCATTGGTACGGTTTACGTCAAGCCGGTAATTCATAAAAAACGCGTTAATGCCGTCATCCCAGCGGCTGGTGCTCACGCCATTTTGCTGGGCGTTAAGCGCCGCATCCGGAAACAGCAGCGTCAGTAACTGCGCCTGCGGGCGGTACCAGTATTGCAGGTGAAAATGCTGCATTGTTTCCTGCGTAAGACAGCCTTTAACATCCCATTCCAGCCGCTCAAGCAGCGGCGTGATAACGCCCCATTCCTCCATTAACGGGCGTGTCAGGCAGGGAAAATCGTTGTCAATATCAAGGGTAATAGCGCCTTTCCAGGCGTTATTAAGAATAACCTGAGTTTTAGCCAAAGCATTAACAGGTATAGCTGCCAGCAAAGCCAGCATAAGGGGGGAGTATCGAAGCGTCATTGTGGTTTGGCGCGCAATAAATAGAAAGCGGCGGGGAAAGGTTTCCCTTACCCCGCTCGTTCAGGCAATTAACTATATTGCCCCTTAAGGCTTACTTTTTCAGTGCAGCCAGTTCAGCGCGCGCCTGGTTCAGGTCCTGCTGAATTTCACGCAGGTCAGCCTGCTTCTCGGCCAGCTTTTTCTTATATTTAGCAATTTTCTTGGCATCGCCTTTTCTCTGCGCTTCACGCAGATCCGCCTGAACGTCAGCGATGTCTTCACGCTTCTCAGCCAGTTTCTTCTCCAGCTTGGTCACATCTTTCTGCGCGTCAGCCAGTACGCTGCTGTTGGTGCAGTGCGCTTTCACTTCCGCCAGCGCTTTTTTCAGGCCAGCAACTTTATAGGTATTGCCATACTGCTGCGCGATGCGGATTTCTTTTTCCAGCGCAGAAGCTTTAGAAGCGCAGCTTTCAGCAGCCTGTGCTGAAGCCATTGCGCCGATTGAAGCGATGACAGCCAGAGCGGTGATTAATTTTTTCATAGTCTTTCTCCATTTTATTATTCTGAGCCGTGAAGCGGCCAATGCGCCTCCCGTCTCTCCTCGGATAAAGAATAACGCGCCTGAGCGGGTAATTGCGATACCCTTTCTTCCCCATTGCGCTGTAGGACGTTCTGCGGTATCTGTAGTCCAGGCATTTATTCTTCTGACAACGCCCATTTCGGACATCTGCGCAAACACGCCCGTGCTTTCCCCCATGGGCAAGCCAGACAAAAACCCGGCAGGCTTAGCTATTTCTGATGACGCGTTCCTGCTAAGCCGCCCCAAAAGCTGGCGACGACGTCAGCAGTGAACATCAGCAAAACCGGCGTACGGTGGAAATGCCGGGGCAACGCCATAAACGGCTATACTGGAAACAAAAACGGCGGAGAAGGTTTCCCTCCTCCGCGCGTTCAGCCAATCAGACAACGCTATCGCTTTTAAAGCTTACTTTTGCAGTGCGGCCAGTTCAGCGCGCGCACGGTTCAGGTCCTGCTGAATTTCACGCAGGTCGGCCTGCTTTTCCGCCAGCTTTCTTTTGTACTTCGCGATTTTCTTGATGTTGCCTTTTCTCTGCGCTNTTTTCCGCCAGCTTGCTTTTGTACTTCGCGATTTTCTTGATGTTGCCTTTTCTCTGCGCTTCACGCAGATCGGCCTGCACTTCAGCGATGTCTTCACGCTTCTCAGCCAGTTTTCTTTCCAGCTTGTTCACATCTTTCTGCGCGTCAGCCAGTACGCTGCTGTTGGTGCAGTGCGCTTTTACTTCCGCCAGCGCTTTTTTCAGGCCGGCAACTTTATAAGCGTTGCCAAAATGCTGCGCGATGCGAATTTCTTTTTCCAGCGCAGAAGCTTTGGCAGCGCAGCTTTCAGCCGCCTGTACAGAAGTCATTGCGCCGATTGAAGCGATAACAGCCAGAGCGGTAATTAATTTTTTCATCTTTTCTCTCCTTTTATTTTTTTGAGCCGTGAAGCGACCGATGCGCCTCCCGTCTCTCCTCGAACAAAAGAATNAATTGAAGCGACGACAGCCAGAGCGGTAATTAATTTTTTCATTTTTCTCTCCTTTTATTTTTCTGAGCCGTGAAGCGACCGATGCGCCTCCCGTCTCTCCTCGAACAAAAGAATAACTCGCCTGTGTCTGTCATTACGATACCGTCTCATCCTCATCACACCGTAGGACGTTCTGCGGTGGCTGTAGTCCTGTCTCGCCCCATTGCTGCAATGCCGAGCGCAATCTGCGCAGCGCCTGTTCAAGCCATACAACGCCTGCGCTGTCTTCCCGGATTTCCAGTTCACGGCAGCGCGCCTCAAGCGTCGTAGCGCCAATCAGTTGAATACCGCCACGCAGCCGGTGTAACGCCTCGCGCAGCGGCGTTTGCGCATTAGCATGCCACTGTGCGATGACCGCCAGCGTATCGTCTATAACCGCTATTTGCAGCATAAGAAAAGTTTTCAGGTTATCGCCTTCGAGCAACGCAGCCGGCAGCGTCTCAACGCTGGCCTTTGCGTCAGGCGGCAGCGCTGCGTTCGGCGTCTCCATATCTGACGCCGGCTCTGCGCCGCATCGCATTGCCTGCACGCCGGAAATCGCCGCGTCGCTTTCATCGCGGGCCGATGGCGCTTCGTCGCTCTGCGCTACCGGCAGGCGAACCAGCAGCGCCTCCAGCGCGGCAAGGGATACGGGTTTAAGCAGGCAGTCGGTCATACCTGCGGCCCGCGCCTCATCATGCACCGACTCGCGGGCGTCGGCGGTAACGCCATACAGCGGCAACGCGGGCCAGCGACGGCGTATCTCCTGCGCCAGGGTATAACCGCTCATGCCAGGCATATTGCAGTCGCTGATTACCATGTCAACATGGGTATGCGCCAGATGCGCCAGCGCTTCTTCGCCGCCGGAACAGCTCAGTGGACGATGCCCCAACCAGCTCAGTTGCTGGCTCAGCAGCAGCCGCCCCGCCGGGTTATCATCAACGACCAGAATATCCAGCGCGCGTCGCCCGCCCTCCGCTACCGGCATATGCGCTCGCTCAGTCGGCAACAGCGGCTCCATAACCGGCAACGCAAGCGTGACCGTAAGCAACGTGCCTTCGCCAGGGGCGCTTTGCAGCGCTATCCCCCCGCCCATCATCTGCGCCAGCGTGCGGGAGATATACAGCCCCAGCCCGCTGCCCTGCGACATACGGTTGTTTTCACCCTGTTCAAACGGCCGAAACAGCCGTGCCTGAAGCGCCTCGTCAATACCTTCGCCGGTATCTTCCACCTCCAGGCAAAGCATCATGCGATCGCCTTCGTGCCATTGCGGACGGGCGCGTAGCGTAACACTGCCGCTGTCGGTAAATTTAATCGCATTGCCCAGCAGGTTGATGATAATTTGCCGCAGGCGCATGGCGTCCACCAGCACGTCTACATTTAATTCCGCGTCAATTTCCAACGCAAACTGCAACCCTTTCTTCACGGCCAGCGCGTCAAACATCATGGCGGCAGATTCAATAAGCTCGCGCAGCGCAGCACGCTCCGGGCGCAGCACCAACCGACCGGATTCAATACGCGCGACGTCAAGAATGTTGCCAATCAGCAGCAACAGCGATTGCGCCGCCTCGCGTGCAATACGAATGGACTGACGATTCTCCTCGGTGTCACCGCCGCGCTGCATAACCAGCTCCAGCATCCCCACCACCGCACTAATGGGCGTACGTATTTCATGGCTCATGGTCGCAAGGAACGTGCTTTTCTCCCGGCTCGCGCCGTCCGACCGGCGTTTGGCCTGGCGCAGGGCAGTAATAATGGCGCGCTGGCGCGTAATATCCAGCCAGCCGCCAAGTTGCCAGCCGCGCCCTGCAACCGGCGCGCGCCACAGACGCAGGCGCTTGCCGTTATGCGTAATGGTTTGCGCCCCTGGCCGGGCATCGCTCAGCCATGTTTCCAGCATCGTGCCGCACAGTTGCGACGCATCCACCCCCAGCGCCTGGCGCAGCGCGGCATTACCCACCAACAGCCTGCCGTTTCGGTCACAGGCATATACGGGCGCGGGAACAGCATCCATTATGCGCATCAATCTGCGCCAGCGCTGGCGCCATAGCCAGAAGCCAACAGCGCCGCATATCACCAGCGCCGCCATAATAAAGTACAGGTTATAATTATCCTCCCTGGAGGCAGACGCGAAACTGTTGTTGGAAAAGCCGCTGCGTGTCAGGGCGTGCAGATCTTCAGGCGGAATGTTTATAAGCGCTTTATTAAGAATGGTGATAAGCGGCCACGCCTGGCGCGATGCGCCGAATGCGAAGCGCATAGGATCGGCATCAAGGCTTGCAAGGATTTTCAATGATGAAAACGCCTTTTGCGTCAACTGCGCGTTTGCGACTATTAGCGGGACTATCATCATATCGCTCTCGCCGCGCGCCACACGAGACAGCCCCTCATGCCAGGTATCTGCATGCTCGATCTGCCCAATGCCCTGGCGTTTAAGCCAGGCTTCCGGCGCTTCGCCGCGCAGGCTGACAACCCGCTGGGTGAGTACGCCGCGCCGATGATTATGGCGACCGACCATCACCCAGGAGTTGTAAAGCCAGGTGCGCGTGGTCAACAGATTAGCCTGCCAGATGCCCTCTTGCGTACCGCCCGCCACCAGTTCGCTTTTGCCGTTCTGCACCGCGGCAAAGGCCGCCGCCTGCGAAGGGTAGCGCTGGATAACAAAATGAAATCCCGTACGCAGGCGCAGCGCGGTCAGAATATCGGCAATGGTGCCGTGCAACTGCCCCTGCTCATCGAAAAACGCCACCGGCGCATTATCTTCCGCCACCGCCACGCGTATACGCGGGTTCTCTTCTATCCACTTTCTCTCAAGCGTCGTGAACATAGGCTGCTGTTCACTTAACGACAGCGGAATACCGCCGCTCCAGCGGCGGTGAATTTCCACGCTGATGCTCTCCGGCAGTTCGCCAAGTACGACATCGAGTATCTCAATCCACGCGCGCATTCTTTCCGGCGCGGCAAACGAAAAGCCGCTGCTTTTAAAAGCAGGCGAAATGGGCCGAATGCTGAGGTTACTGAGGTTTGACTGGCTAACCAGATAGCGCGCGGTAATGGCGTCACAAAAAAACAGATCTATTTTTCGAAACGCCAGCGACTCCATAGCGTGGCGCGCGCTGGAAAAAACCAGTTCGGCGGCATGTGGATAACGCGCCAGTACGCGGTCACGATCGTAGACCGGATACAACGCCAGACGTTTTACCGCATCGCCGCTGACCGCGGCGTCGTTATTGACAACTTCCACCGCCGTATTTTTACTGTAAGGCTTACTGAGCAGCAGCCCGTAGCGCTTTTCGTTATCGCTGGCCTGAGCAATAAAATCTGCGCTTCCGTCACGCAGCGCTGCCAGCGCGCCATCGTAGCTCCAGTAGCGCGACACCTCGATTTCCACGCCGAGGTTTTCAGACAACAGCCCGACAAAATCAGCGTTAATACCGCCGTAATCATTCAGGCCTGTGGTGATATCATAAGGCGGCAGCATAGGCTGCCAGACGGCAAAGCGCAGTTTGCGGTGTTCACGTAGCCAGCGCCACTGCTCGGCGCTCAGACCCGGGTCTTTCAGCTCTTCGGTGCTACGGGATAACAGTTGAAGTTTGACAGGCTCTTGTGCCGCATAAACATGAAGGGTGAAAAGACACAGTATCGCCAGCCAGAATGCCCTCATTTTTCCTCCTCGCCGTCGAGTAGCGCGAAAAGTTGCTGCAAATCTTCCGCCCCGCTTTTTTGCAACATACGCGCTTTATAAGTACTGATGGTCTTATTACTGAGCGCCAACCGTTCGGCAATTTCTTTATTGCTTTTGCCCTGACGCAGATAGTTCAGTACTGCAATTTCGCGATCGGAGAAGCGCTCCAGCACTTCATCGCCGTGGGGAGTATCGCCGGTCGCCCGCAGCGCTTCGTTCAGTATACCGCCAGGAAAACAGCTATAACCGTCCAGAATCAGGTGACAAAGCGGCTCAACGGATGAGAGCGACAGGCTTTTATTGAGAAAACCGTCAGCGCCGGCCTGAAGCGTGCGCAGCGCATAAACGTGAGCAGGCTGGTTAGTGAAGATCAATACCTTCAACGCGGGGAAATGTTGCTTAATACGCGGCAGCAGCGCAAGGCCATCGGCGTTGCGAAGATCGAGATCGAGAATAAGCAATTTGGGAGCATCGTGATGAATTCTGGCGATGATATTTTCACCAGAGGAACTTGTTACGGTAAATTCGCCGCTTTTTTCTAACAAGACCTTTAGGGCAAAACAAATAGCTGGATGATCGTCAACAAGTAATACCGGAATCATCTTATGCGGCTCCACTTCCCTGTACATTTATTTTTTTAACGTTTTCCCGACGTGCCGCTACAGCAGACAGGGTGAAACGTAGTTTCTTCCCTACCGGGGCTGATAGCAGATGGTCGCATCCAAACACCGCCGGGCTGGTAATTATAACGGACTGGTGAACCTATGCCGATAGGTCTGCTCTGATTAATCTCACTATTCGCACAACGATCGCGCTTTTCAGGCGTTAAAAATTCAGATTGCTGAATATTTATCACATAATTTTAAAGAATAAATCCACACGTGCTTAAGAAAAACCTTACCACAATTCTGACGTCAGGGTATTGATTCACCGTGAGCAGAGGAATTCCCGTAACAAAGCGATAAATATGCAAAATATTATTAGCGAGCGCCAACACGTAAAAGTGGAAACAGAAGAAGGCAATAATGTTAAGCATCACCGCCAAATGCAGTGCGAAGCTGCGTAATGCCTGAATAGAGTCACAGGAAAAGCGCGGTCAGAAAAACGATAAACATACGGGGAGAACCGGGGGGTTGATACGTATGACATCTCTTAATCAGGGTACAACACGGCAACAATCGGTGCAGAAACAATCAATGCGGCGCGATTTTCTGACCGCTGTCGGCCACGCGCGCATTAATGCGCGCTACGCATAAAAAACAATTATAATACAGAGCGTTTGAAGCCAGTCTGTTTGATATAAAAATGTATGCCTTCTCATGGCATTGATAACAACCGGAGAATAATATGCCCCAACCCGCGACAGCGTCAGTCATGAAAAAGCGGGCGTCATTTCAGGCATAACGGCTGGTAATTTTCCGGAGCAGTCCGACGTCTTCCTGTTTGGCGTTTACGCCACGTCTATTCCTGACGCTTTGTTTCCCGTCAGCAGCCTCTCGCCTCGCTGACGTTGGCCTTTGCCGACTTCGGCGCTGGATTTCTGATGCGCCCGCCCGACGGTTATATTGACGAAGTAGAACATCGCAAGGGGCTTACCATTATGCTCTCTATCATGGTCACCGGCGCTGGCCTGTGGGCGTCAAACCGGACGGCGTATCGCCCGGCCTGGCGAAAACCGCCAGGCTGGCCGTAAGGGATTGTATACAGGCTGGCACGCCACCAGCAGATAGCAATTGTTACCGCCGCCGCGCGGCGAGCAGGTTGATGCGGTCATTATGGTAGACCACGCGTTGGATGCGCTTATTAAACAAAGGCGCATCGTTCCCTGTTCACATATGGCGCTTACGGATTCGCATATCGGCGCAACGGCTTTATCCCCGGCGCGTTATCACGTTTATCCATGCGCCAGCGCAATGCCGACTGAGAAAACAGTACCGCCTCTGCCCCCAGGAAGGCTGCCGGCTCATGCCGTGCGCGGAAAGCCTGCAAACCGTTTAAATCAAAATTGTTAGCCAGGCATCATGCAAACTTGCTTAAAATCTGGCAAATATGTCGACTCAAATAATTAACAAAAATGGCGGCATAACTAGCGGTAAATAAAAAAAACCGCTGTACGGAACCAGACTTTTACGCAACAAAAAGCGTCCGTTACACGTAAAGTGAGCCCTGGCCCGTGGGCCGGGTTTTAAACCGACGGTGTACCCACAGATATTGTTCCGGCGCTCGCAGAATTTCACGTTCAATAACCTGATTCATCCAGGCCGCCGCCGCTTGCTCATCGCTACGCGGGTAATCGGTCATCTCCGGGCCTATTATCAGCTTATAGCCGCTGCCATCGGTCTTGCGAATCATGGTGATGGTGAGCATAGCCGCCTGCGACAGGCGCGACAGCACGAAAGTGCCGTTCGTGGTAGCCGCATCTTTTACCGCAAAAAACGGTGCAAAGGTGCTGCCGCACGGGCCGTAATCCTGATCCGGCGCAAACCACACCGCTTCGCCATGCTTAAGCACGCGCACCATTTCACGCAAATTGCGGCGATCGATCATCGCTTTATTAGAGCGCATACGCCCGCGGGTCTGCACCCATTCCAGCAGCGGGTTATTATGCGGACGATAAGTCGCCATCATTGGCTGACACAGCCCCATAACACGGCCGCCCAGCTCCAGCGACATAAAATGTACGCCCACCACCATAACGCCGCGCCTGTCGTGCTGCGCGGTAGTAAGGTGGTGCAATCCCTGCACATCGAACCAGCGACGCACTCTTTTATCAGGCCAGAACCACGCCATGCCGGTTTCCAGCAGCGCCATACCAAGGGAGACAAAATTGTTCACGACAAGCTTATCAATTTCCGCCTCACTCAGGCCGGGGAAGCAAAGCGCGATATTACGTCGGGCGATACGCTCACGGCGCTTAAGGAAAGGCCGCGCGCCGCGCCCCAGCGACGCCCCCAGGCGAGCTAACAAAGGGTAAGGCAGTTGCACCAGCAACCAGAGCGCGCTTAAGCCAAACCACACCAACCAGTACCGGGGATGCAGCAGAGCCGCTGAAAACAAGGGCGTTTTTTTCATACATAAAGCCTTCATACGGTGAATGGAAGTACCGCATGAAGGGAAAATAAACCCACAGCGCTACGCATAAAAACTGAGACCTGCCTCCCGCTAAATAATTCACGAAAAATTGTGAAGAACTGTGGAGAGAACGTGATTAAATATTAATGAGGGGGCATCCTGCGGAATATCAAAACACTAAAAGCCTCTAAAAACAATGAGTTGCAGTTGTAAGCGATTAAGCAACGAGGTGAATATAACATAAATAGTACGGATATACTTTTGTTTTACAGTTTTTTTACTGTCCAAACTTCAAAAAAGAATACATACGATGGATCCATTTATAAAAATAATGATTCCCGCATATGTTAAATAAATGAGTTAATTGTTCTCTCCTCCTGAAAAAACAAATCAGAAAAAGTCTGTTTACATTGTAAAGAAGCGAAATATGGCTAAATATATCGCAAAAGCGGAGAAGAGCGACAACCCTGTCCGCGTCTGGCGCTGACGCGCAGGGGTAGAGAATTAGTCATTACTTTTCCGACACGCGCTAGCGCGCCATTTTGGCTTTGCTGCTGACATGCCCGCCCGTTGCCTGTCCGCCTGTGATATTATCCGCGCGTTTTACCTTCCCCCTCCTGTAGCCGCCTTTTCGATGCCCCGTCAACGCAGGCAACTTTTTATAACGCGGTAAATAACGATAGCGGCAAAGCGCGGATTACCCGGTAACGTTTCCCCGATAAAGGCCTGCATATCAGCAGGCTTTCGCGATCGCCCACAAAAAACAACCTGTTACGTATTTCCGTTCAGCGTTTATTCGACGCTGGTGTAACACCAGGGAAAATGTGAATAACAGCGCCGTTAAATTAAGAACGCTCCGAAACCTGTCTCCGGGCAAGTAAAATCCTTCCTCACCTGGCGACGCTTATACGACTAATCGTGGGCAAACTGCCATCCGGGAATTTATTCTTTTACCTTTATACAGCGTTTTTTCTCGCGGAATTAAGTAAGCGTTAACAATTTTTCGCGCTCTGTTTCTCTGCTTTTTTTCATAAATACGCGTAGCGCCCTCAATACATCTGTTATCGGAAATTTATTTTTCTCGCGCATCGCAGTCACAGCTTTATGCTTCACGCGTGATAACAACAGCGAGATTTTCACATTTAACTTATAAGAAAGACGACAGAAAAAAACGCAACGACGTATCGGGAATTAAACACAACGGAGATCTTTCTTATTGTTTCCCCGTCTCCCGGCCAAAACTCGCAAATATGCCCATCCACAACTATCTTTACTGTTCGCTTATTTACTTCTAACCACTTGCAAACGGGACAAACCTATGAAATCAGATGATAAGCAGTCTTCTCATTTTCCGGCACCACCTTTTGCAGAGCAGCCGCAAAAAGCGCCTGGCCTTGCCTCCAGAATGGAGCCTACGCCGGATCACGGCGAAACGCGCTATCAGGGCCACGGGAGACTAAGCGGAAAAAGAGCGCTTATCACTGGCGGTGATTCGGGCATAGGGCGTGCGGTCGCCATTGCATTCGCTCGCGAAGGGGCCGATGTAGCAATCAACTACCTGCCGCAGGAGGAGGAAGACGCAAAGGAAGTTGTGGCATTAATTGAAGCCGAGGGCCGCAAAGCCGTAGCCCTGCCGGGCGATCTGCGCGACGAGACATTTTGTCAACAGCTTGTTGATAACGCCCAAAGCCAGCTTGGCGGGCTGGATATCGTGGTTAATAACGCCGGTCGCCAGCAGCACTGCGAGTCTATTGAGCAATTGAGCACAGAAGATTTTGACGCGACGTTCAAAACCAACGTTTACGCGCCATTCTGGGTTACCAAAGCGGCGTTAAAGTATCTTCAGTCCGGCGCGGTTATTATTAATACCGCCTCTGTGCAGGCTTATGAACCGAGCGATATTTTGCTCGATTATGCTCAGACAAAAGCGTGTAACGTCGCTTTCACCAAAGCGCTGGCAAAACAGTTGGGTAAACGAAATATTCGCGTTAACGCCGTGGCGCCAGGCCCCTACTGGACGCCGCTACAGCCAAGCGGCGGGCAACCGCAGGAAAAAGTAAAATCTTTTGGTAAATCAGCACCGCTTGGGCGCCCCGGCCAACCGGTTGAAATTGCCCCCCTGTATGTCCTGCTGGCAAGCGATGAATGCTCCTATGCATCAGGCCAGGTCTGGTGTTCTGACGGCGGAACCGGCACGCTGTAACCGGCCTTTGCGCTGTATAAGACGGTGTCGCAAAGCGACGCCGTCAGGTTGTTGACAAAGAAGGAAAAACGGAGTTTTCCCTTCTTTGTGGCAAGCAGGTTAAAATCAATACATTGATTTTCATTATTTTTTTGCTTCATCCATCCTGGATGCGACAGGATGGGACTTGTCAGCAGCCTCACGGCATCGCAAAGCGACGCCGTGTATTTACGTCTGCCTTAACGCCGCGTTGTCCAGTTTGTCCTTCTCTTAAGGTTTCACATATGGTCTGCGGTCCCCTTCCCGCATTTACCAGGCTGGCGGACACAGCGGCGCTGTTTGCCAAACGCAGTAAACGGTACGCCTGTAGCCTGTTTTTTCCTCATGATAAAAAAAGCTCTCAAAACGCCCGTACCGTGTCTCTCCGCCACTGGACATTTAATTAAAAAAGCCGTATCGCTTTTATTCTGCCTCTGAGTGGGCCTGATTAGGATGATCGGAAATTTACATAACTCAGATATATCTCTATAGTCATACGCAAAATCCGGATATTTAATTCACTTTTCAGCGGTAGTGACACGGAAAAGGAGGCGCATATGCACACATATTTCCCGGCAGAATCGAATACACATTCGGTTCACCCCGTACTTATTGAAGCCATTAAACAGGGCCTGCGTGCAAAAAATGGCAGCGTCACGCAGGGTGACGTGCTAATGGAGCTAATTAAATGGGTGGAAGCCAGCGATAACGCTATTCTTTCAGATATTTACCAACAAACCATCTATTATATCGTTGAGGGGCGCGACGAACCACAGGCGCGCTAACGGCAATAAAAAATAGATATTTATATAATATGAGTAGTTATTCAAAAACGGCAGGAAAAATAATTCCGGGGGAATAATTTTATTCTCCCCGGTACGCTCACCCGCCTTTTCCCGACGCAGATATTTATTTCCTCCTGAGGTAAACACATTACATATCCACACTGGCGCAGATAATGTGACATTCGCCTCGATAAAAAGCCGCAATGGAATAAAACCCGTAGAAAATATATTTATAACGCTTCAGTCGGCGGCAAGATACCCGCTCACCTTAGCTTTAATGCTCCTCTGCCAGACCGCTGCGCGTCCAAAAGCGTTACAGTACAACGCTACGCATGTAGCCAGCACGGCAAAGACGAGGTTGTGCTGACATTAAGCGCACGCGGCTACGGCAAAGGTGCTGGAAAATCCAGCGCCGCAGCCTGCTGACAAGCCCTATCCTGTCGCGGAAAAGTTGGATGAAATACAATGAAAAAATAAGGAAAATCAAAGCATTGGTTTTCTCCTGCTTACCACAAAGAAGGAAAAACTCCGTTTTTCCTTCTTTGTCAACAATCTGAGGTGCTGGAAAATCCAGCGCCGCAGCCTAAACCAGCGTATCGCCATCAGGCAATCAGTTCGTAATCAAGCGTAATTTCGGCATTCAGCAGTTTTGATATCGGACAGCCCGCTTTAGCTTTCTGGATAATATTATCAAACGCCGCCTTATCAACGCCTGGTACCGCTACTTTACTGTGCAGCGCCACTTTCGTTATCGTAAATCCGCCATCCGCCTTATCCAGCGACACCACAGCTTTAGTATCAATTGACTGCGGCGTATAACCAGCCTCACCCAGCATCAGCGAAAGCGCCATCGAAAAACAGGCCGCATGGGCCGCGCCGATGAGTTCTTCAGGATTGGTGCCCGCCGCCCCTTCAAAACGGGTGTTAAAGCCGTAAGGCTGTTGCTTTAACGCGCCGCTTTCGGTGGAAACGGTGCCTTTTCCTTGTTTAATATCGCCTTCCCAGTGTGCCTGCCCACTTTTATTGATGGTCATGATTCACTCTCGTTTAACACAAACAAACAGTGAGTATAGAAGATGACAACGCTTCTGGCGCCGCACCGATGAGCCCCGGCCTTTACGGTTACTCCGCCGCCGCACTTTCATCTCCTCCCTTAAAGCACGCCTTTTTGCGCCATCTCCTCAAGCGCCAGCGCCGGTCGCACGTCACTGTCCTGCTGCGACATCTTTTTGCGTCTACAGGATTGAACAATAACAATCAACCTATTGTTTTATATTACTATTTTTAGTTTAAAAAACTCGGCATATCCCCAAAGATTACCCCCCTTTATATTTGTGACAATGGTTTTAGTACTTTTTGTGCGCAATGTGACGTAGCGGAATCGCGTCTAACAACAAGGTTGAGACTGCTGACAAACCCCATCCTGTCACAGACAGGGTGGATGAATTACAAGAAAAGACAATGAAAATCAATGCATTGATTTTCTCCTGCTTACTACAAAGAAGGAAAAACCCCGTTTTTTCCTTCTTTGTCAACAATCTGAAGGTTGTACTTTTTTGACGGATGTATACAGAGGAATAGCTCTTCCAGGCCAGGCACAGTTCCGGTTAACATTTCACCAGAGCATCAATGGACAAAGAAGCTTAACGTATGGATACGCAACACACCGACAAAATGCTTACTGCTGTTCTGGTTTGACCAAATCAACCTCTGTTTATTCTTAAAGACAAATCCGCTGGCCTGTTACATGTACAACCTGTGGTAGGGGCGTAATATGGGCTACCGTTCTAACGTTCATGGACGCGGCCAGGCTTTGACCGGTGATCTAACAACTACAGGCGCTAAATGTATTGGCTCTCTACCCAATTGCACAGAACATGATAGAGGGGTTGTCAGACAGGGAGACAAAACAACGCGTTGTCCGAAATGCGGGCAATCTGGCGTCATTACTGAAGGAGATTCGCGCAGAACATGGATGGGGTTTCCAACCGCTGTGGATGGTGCCCATGTTCTGTGTGCCTGCCCTCCTGGCAGTAATCGTGTGATAGCCCCCCTGGGCCAGTGGCTCGGCCAGGGAAAATCTCCCTCCGAACTGGCGCAGGAAGCCCAGGCAGCACACAGAGCCGTAGCTCTGGCGGCAAGCCTGGCTGCTAAAAAGCGGGAGGAAGAGGAACGAGAGCGCAACCGGGTTTTCGCAAAATCCTGCCTGCGGGACAAAGGCTGTACCGACGCAGGCGACGCGCCGGAGCCGCACACCAACTTTGCCGCAATGGCCTTTTTCCAGGCCATACCTGCTGACGACCCCGCAACCGATGCCGAAACCCCGCAGCATGCGCAGAGCACAAAGAAAAAACAGCCAGCCGAGAAATCCCTAAACCAAAGGAACGCAGCATACTCTACAAATGGCTGTTTGGCAGTGAAAAGGAACGGGATTATCAGATAGCTTCAGCCGCAGCGGCAAGTGCTGCACGGGTACAGACCGCTACTCAGGGGGCCAGTATTCTCCGGCCTGTCGCCGGGAGGCTGACAGGCGTTGGCGGTACATGGGCGGCACGGGCTGCAGGTGTGGCTGCGGGCGGTGCTGGCGCACCATTAGCGGCCTTAGTCGTGGGCATGATGCCCGGCAGGCTTAACGACGGGGAACAGGATTTTATTGACCGCATACGTGCGGAACAGATGAAAGAAGCACCCACTCGCGTTCGTTACACCTGGGAAACAGATGAGTATGGTGACCTGACGCCTTACGGCTGGCACACACCGCCGGGTAATGACATGGTGCGGGTGCGCAAAATGGAATGGGACGGCTCCCGCCAGGCTTACACCTTCACCACGGAAGAAGACGAACCTGTTACCCTTATCTGGACTCCAGACAGTTCCGGCGTAAACGTTCCGTCCAATACCGGGAATCAGACACCGCTACATATCCCGTCAACAATCATTGTTAACCCCTTGCCGGACAATACCCAAATTGACGCGATCACCAGCCCGACACCGGAAGAAAAGACATTTGCAGACTACATCCTGATTCTGCCGCTGCCGAATATTCCACCGATTTATGTGTACCTGAATGAAAACAAGACTTCATTTGTTCATGGTCATAAACACCACGCGCCTAAGCACAAATCCTGGAAAGAAATAATAGAAAGTACTAAGTCAGGCCCAGCCAAATTCAGGCCACAAACAGATATTTCAGCTATCGATCACGATGTTTGGAAGGATGGTATTAATTCAACAAAAAAACAAAACTGGAAGCTTAAGGAATTTGACGAAATTGTTGGTGCTCACGGAGGGAAAGAAACGAGATGGGTTGTAACTAAAGAATCCCAGGGAACTATACACTCCCATCCAATCTCTGAAACAGATGCGAGGAAATTACTAAAATGAAAAAAAATTATAAGATCTTAGGTTTTACGTTCCTAATCGAGGAGCAAAAAATACATAATACACTGAATGAATTGGATTTTTTATCCACACCTCAGAGTCAGGAATTTAATCTTGATGAAGACCTACTACAATTTAAGTTAGATAATGAAACAACTATTGATATTGGCTGGTATCCATCTTTTGATGCGAATGGAAGGTTCGTTGTTCAACGAATAAAAAACTCCGACTGGGAGAACCCAGAGAAATATATCGAGGTCAAATGGGATAAATCCTTGCTTTTGGAGGCGCTAAAATCTGTTATGAACTAGTTAGGCACCAGGAAAGAAAGTAAATTAGCAACCTTAGACAAGGTTAACAATAGGCCCTGATTCAAAAGAGCCTCAAAAAAACAGGCATCAAACTGGAACTATCAATGTAGTGGTCAACAAAAACTGGCCACCGCGTTAGAATTTTTCCAGTATCTATTTTCTGATTCGTTTGGTGGCAACCCACCGTTATATTCGTGCGGTCTGAGTATGCTGTAATATACAACGATATAGTCCGTTATTACGTGAACTGGCGCTGGATGCCCTGATGATGGCCGTCTGGCGACATAAACCCACAGACCAAGTCATTGTGCACTCATACCAGGGCAGCCAGTACGGCAGTGACGACTGGCAGCGATTCTGCCGGGCCAATAACCTTGCCCCGGGTATGAACCGGCGTGGCAACTGCTGGGATAACGCGGTAGCCGAATCGTTCTTCAGTTCGCTGCAAAAAGAACGGATCAGAAAACACATCGATAAAACCCGGGATCTGGCCCGGGCGGATATCTTCGGTTACATTGAAGTGTCCTACAATCGGACCCGGCGCCACAGCCACCTCGGCGGCGTCAGTCCGGAGGCCTTTGAACAGGCCTCGTCGTGAGGACAGAATTTGTCTACGGTTGGGGGCAGTCCAAAGTCTAACCGTGCTATAGGCATAGCGCGGAATGACACAGCCTGCAAGGTTTTGCGTGACCAGACAGGAAAGCATAATAAATGGGCGCTTGTTCACACTAAAGCATGGCGTCGCCCTGACGGATCATTAACTCCAGCGATCAGAAAGATGCGTGTTGATGACAATAACGCGTGGTACGCAGCCCTGGAAAACGCAGGTATTGAAAATTTCCGGTTCCATGACCTACGCCATACCTGGGCAAGCTGGCTGGTTCAGTCTGGTGTTCCGCTATCGGTGCTCCAGGAAATGGGCGGCTGGGAGTCAATAGAGATGGGGCTCAAATATGCTCACCTCGCACCAAACCACCTGACCGAGCACGCCCGTAAAATTGACGCTATTTTTGGTGGCAATGACACAAATACGACACAAGGAGAAAATCAGGCAGGCTTGAGGATTACTTAACTTACTGATTTTTAATCCCTACAGGATTCAAACACACGCATTATCTTCATGTTTTATATGGATAAAATTGTATTCGATAAAATTTATACCAACATTTATACCAACAGATAAATTTGTTAGAAAATACAGCCCATTATCGTTGGGCCAGCATACCCGGATAATGTAGGGCAATGATATCATTCATTCGCTCAATCAGATCTGGCCGTTTAAACGTCAGGTGAGCGGTGCCCTTCTGAAAGTACCGTATCTCCATATACTCATCCTCAAACACCTCTGACGAACGCCGGGCGTCATCGATGTGCTTCGCGAACCGGCACGGGAGGTCGCTGCGGCTCTCCGGGACGGGCTTTCCGTCGAGCAGACTGAGCATCCGATCCAGATCGGCAAGCTGATCGCGTCGGTGTCCCCAGTTCATATGAAATCCCCACTGGTCGTGTCTGACCAAACCAGTCACGATAATTTTCTTTCCGAACCGGCAGGGACTGTTACTTTTGTAGTCCCAGCTCAGGCTCTTAAACACATTGATAATCCCCCGCTCAAAGACCGCCGATTTACTCTGGTGCAGTTGCTCAAAGGTGCTGAGAATATTCTCTTCGCTGATAGCCGGGATTTCATCCTGCTCCAGGCTTTTGTACCACTGGTCGCGGGCTTCAGCATCCATCAGCGCAATCATCCCGGATTTCAGCATCAGGTCTCGCCATATACTGCGATCAATATTGCGGGTGATGGCCTTCATTGCGGTTTCCACTTTCTCCGTGAACCAGCAGTCATAGCGGTGTCCCTCGCGCATACCCCATTCCTGTGCCGTACCACCACCAATGGTGCTGGTCAGCGCAGAGATGTCATCCAGCTGGTGAATCAGGTCGTTAATTTGCGCCAGCGCGGCGTTACGTCCGGTGACGGTGCGCTCAATACTGGTGGAGCTGATAAGTTCGGTATGGCCGGTCAGAATTTCGGCATTGATGTTCGTTTGTAAGTCGGTCATCGGGTTTCCTTATAAAAAGCAAAACGCCAGCCGGATAAGGGCTGGCGTCAGATTGCTGACAAACCCCATGTTTCTGCATGGGGTTCTTCTTTTGTCGCGACCGCAGGTCGCGATCGCGATATTTTTCCGTTATCACCCCATCAGGGCCTTTTGCCAGCCCGGCGGCGTGTCGTTCCGTACTGATAACCCTTTCAGGCACCCGTACAGACAGTAAAAAAGCGCCAGCAGCGCCATCTTCTTCATATACAGCAGGCGATTGTCGTCAGTCGTGATATGTGCCGTGCTGCAGCAAATCCCCGGCAGTGAGGCTCCGGGTGGTAGCGGAGTCCCGGTGACGATATGTCCTGGTTTGTCTGCAATCCGTAACGTGCCACCACTCTGATTAATGGCATCCACAAGGTCAGCCAGCGTCACGCCCTCCATATCCACGGCGAGTTGTCCGTTACTGAGAGGCAGTACGCTGGCGGCCCTGGCCTCCACACAGACGGTCATGTTCACCGGGCCTCCCGGGAGAGCAGACCCGCTGTCGGTGAGGCCATCAGCCCGGTGGCCTGTCTGGCCCGCAGGGTATCCAGCGCCGTCAGAAACGGTGACTGAGCCTGCTGGTCGAAGCCATGGCGGTCGGTACGGACCAGCTCATACTTTTCCACCATAAAGTTCACGGCATCCGCCAGTGTGATACCGCCGTCGATATGCGCCCGGATAACGGCGTCATCGCTGAATGGGGTGTCGCCAAGCGCCAGCCCGTAATGGCGGGTCAGCAGATATTCCAGCAGGGTCTGCCAGACGGTGACCGGTGTCGGGCACGGCAGGGCCGCCTGCCCGGTGTTTGCAGGTTGCATGTGCATGGGAATGTTCTTTATTTCAGTGAATGGATAAAAGCCGGAGAGAGTCCGGTGGAAGTGAGGGGCTTAACCGCCAACAGCGGCTGCCGGGTACAGGGTGATATACAGATAACCGCAACTGCCCCGGGTATCGGCGTCACAAATCAGACCATTCAGGCGCAGCGTGACCTGCCCCTGACGGCGGGGGATTCAGCTCACCCGACTGCAGTTTCTGCTCCAGCTGTTTCATCAGCAATGGAAAGGCCTGCTCCAGACGCAGGGCATCGTCATCGCTGAAGGTGCCGGTGAACCCGGCCCGGTCGGACAGGAAATGCAGCCGGTGGCCCTCCCGGACCAGACGGGCGCCAAAGCGCGGCGTGATATCACTGCGCAGCCCCCATTCCGGGCAGGAGTTATTCTCCGGTGAGGTACCGGATATGGATTGAGTGTTCACGGGAAATTCCTGTTATGTATGGTGCCGGAGTGGCACGGTGGATGTAATCAGTTAAGGGTGACGCTACGGAGAACGACATACGGGCCATTGCGGTCCTGCCAGCGTTCAGCGAAGACGGCCAGCACACCGGGAATATCCTGCACCTCCCGTCCGTACCAGTGGCAGACGCTGCCGGACCAGCTATACCTGCCTCTGCAGAAGCGAAACAGCCGGGATGCAGGATGCTGGCGGTATATCACCATGGCCTGGCGTTTACTGATGATTTTCACCGGCACCTCCTGACAGCCAGCCCCGTTCAGCGAACGAGACGATGTCCATCCCGCCCACCACCAGATGGTCCAGCAGACGGATATCAACCAGCGTCAGCGCCTCCTTCAGCCGCAGCGTTATCAGCCTGTCGGTCCTGCTGGGCTCAGCGCTTCCTGAGGGATGGTTATGTGCCAGGATGGCGGCAGCGGCATTGTGCCGGAGGCCGGACTTCACCACTTCGCGGGCATGCACTTCGGTGCTGTTGATGGTGCCCTTAAACAGGGTTTCTCGGGTAATCAGGCGGTGCTGGTTATCGAGCCACAGCAGCGTAAATTCCTCGCGCTTCAGCAGGCTCATCTGCAGACGCAGCCAGTCGCGTACTGCGCTGGTGGAGGTGAAGGCAACACCGGGCTCGCGCAGCTGCTGCTCCAGCAGGGTCAGCGCCCGTCGGATGGTGCGCTGTGCCGCAGGTGTCATTCCGGCGCTGAGCGGTGAAACGGTTGCCGTATTCATGGTGAGGCTCCTCAGTCGATGATGTGCATAATGGCGCGGCATTCCGCATGGCTGAGCGCATAGTCCCGCAGACGGTAGTAGTGCTCCGTCATCGCGTCTGACTCAGTGCGGCAGGCATGGTGGCTGTAGGCCAGCAGGCAGGCGGCAATCCCGGCTGCTTCGGCACTCATTTCGGCACCGTTGCCATTCATGGGATTAAACAGCCTCCAGGGCTCATTGCTGCCTTCCTCACTTTCCGGCACCATAAAGGCACCACCATTGCTGAGGGTGTAGAAATTCCATATACCGCCGTGATAATCGGCACACAGACGGTCCATCCAGGCGAAGATACGGGGCTCAAGGGTTATCCACTGTGGAATGGTGCCGAAGTGCTGCGGCCAGAAACGCAGACGCTGTTCATCTGCAACGGGCGTAGCGGTTAGGATGGTCGTGTCATGTGCGGCAGCGGCGGTCATATTCACTGTTTCGGTATGCATTAATCATTATCCTTCTGATGGCAGAAATAAAAAGGCCACGCTTCCCGAAGGAACGCAGCCTGTCTGTTATGGGTGTATTGGATTAACTGCTGGGGTTTACGTTACTTTGGTATGCCGTCGCTTTCGATAAATTTATTCAGCCACAAACCTGCATCAGATTCGAAATTCCAGGCTCGCCATACCATCAAGCCATTCCGGCGAATAACCAGACGAAAGTGTGTGCCCTGGTCATCCTCGATCGCGACATTGAGACAAGCCGCAGCGACAGTTTCTGCCTGAACTCGGGTAAAAGGCCCTGATGGTAATAATCCTGAGTGAAGTGGTTTCATAGTTATATTCCATATCAGTAATGAGTATATTCACCCAAGTGATATAGAAATAAATAATTTTCCATATTAATAACAGACCTCAGGGAAAATAAGAACTGAGCCAATACACCTTACTTTGGGATCATCTTAACACGCGTGCTTGTATTCATACTTACACCTGCCTCAGTTTTCCCAATCTGAGTAAATTTTACTCTGCTCACATTGCTGGATATATCCACCCCCGCGAGGTGAAGATACACACCAGTTTTTTTATCATCTAAGAGGGGATCACTCACAGCAATAAATTCGAATTTTTTCTCATCCAGAGTCTTAGGGTAATTTAAGCCAAAACGATTAACCGGGATGAAAAATCCTCCAGCATGATCGGAAGAAAGTGTTTTTTCTAAAACTAAAGCCTGTAGTTTTTCTTTCTTTCCCCGCTTAAAAAAGTCTAAATACTTACGGTATCTGATTTTGGTTAGATCATAGCACCCACCATATTTAAGCCATAACTCTTCAGTTAACTCAAAATATATTCCTGTGCAGGAATAATGTCCCTCTATGTTAAGCCCCCCCGCATCATTGTTCGAAAGGCTATAACTAATATCCAGGCCAAGTTTTACGATTACGAATCGCTTATTATCATGTGAGATCACCCGTTCACGTAGCAATTGAGAAAATGAGTTTTTAATTTTTGAATCTATTTCAGCAAAGATGCTTTTTTTAATCAGATTTTTGTCGCGAATGTCCGGGCAAAAAGAAAAGCCTGAACTAATAGGTGAGGGCAGTGGGTTATGGCTTACAAATGGGGCAAATGAGGCACCTGTCTGTATCAGGCTGCCGGATTGCTGTTGATCAGAATTTTGTAAGTCCTCCTCTACCAACTCCATGATTTTCCTTGAATGGGTACGACTTTGAGATTTTGCTCGTTCGTTAAAGCGATCAAACAACTTTTCGTTCGTGAAGTAGGTAGAAACAGTACGCTTAAACGCCATCTTCTTTTACCCTTATAATTAGAATTCGTATAATACCTATACGGTATTAATCCCCTAAAGTAAAGTACTTTAAAATAAAGTAATTAATATAAGTAAAGTCCTTAATTTAGTAAAGTACTTTTTATTTTCAAATAAAATCAACCTAATGTCATAGTCTCTTTTCAGCAGAAAAGTTGATGTTGTCGTTTGCTATAGCACGCGCAAGACGGGGCTGGTTCTGTTGTTCACTCGTTGAGCGAACTTCATAAGGAAATCCTGGTGGGCTCAACACAATGATAAACAGCAAAGAATAACCACTTCCCAACACCACACTGGATGGCTCTTCCCTTTCATCTCACTAAATGGCAGAGGAGGAAGGTGGTGAGGCTGATAACTTATGAGCTGCTTTGCTTGCTACACTTGCAATAGTCTTCTGATCGCAGATATGGCAAGGGACGAAAGGCGGTTATGTCGATGGCAACAGTGATCTTTCACTGCCGGGGTTAATATTATTGGTATGCAACACTTTTACCTGTTTAAAGAAGATCTGAACCCTCTGTAAGTAACAGTAATCCCCCTTCTAAAGGTACAGCCTGTAACACAGTGGATGGTTAGCTATGCCAACTACCACTATAAGCAGAGCAACCTGAGTAACGGGTAACCCTGAGAGTGAGCTATTGAAAAATCACTACAGGGGAATAGCTATTGAAGCTTGATCAATAAACCCGTTACTGAGGAGCCCATATGACAGGATCTACGACAAATACCACGATTACCCACAACACAGAGAACGATGGGGTGTTGAACCCTGACCACCTGAAGCGTCTGGAAGAGCTGCTGGGGTATGCCACAAAGGAATATGCGCGGGTTTTAGCCTTTATGGTGGGGTTGAACCTGCCGACTACCGGAATCCACTGTGGCGATGATCCAGCGGTGATAACGCGCTTTGTACTTTCAGTTAATGCGCAATTTAAAGCCTATATGAAACGCCGGAAAAAGGCGGGTAAGCGAATTTACCCCTGTAAGCTGTTTTATGCCTGGGTGAGAGAATTTGGCGACTGGAACGGCAATAAGCACTACCACGTCATGATGTTGGTTAACCGGGAAGTATTTCGAAAAACGATGCTGGATTTTCGTAGTGAAGGGGAAAAGCGGGGGTTGCTGGCGCGGATTATTTACCGGGCATGGTTTAGGGCGTTGGATTTGACCCTATATATCCAGACACCTTTTCTCTCT
>NZ_JAEPBH010000090.1 GCF_016632365.1 Tenebrionibacter intestinalis
TCAAAAACAGGCAATTACACAATTTTAATTACAGTCTCCATTTAAGGTTAAGACGATGTCCCGTTCACCTGAAACCCGATGTTAAACGGGGCTTCATCAACGGTGAACGGGCATGTTGCTCGCTGTTAACGGGTTTGATGACCTGCGGCCACTCGTAGAGACTGTGTACGGAAACGCCCAGATGGTCGGAAACGACGGCAAAGCAATAAATTAAAGCTAACTTATTAATTTTCCGCTTCAAAACCCCCAGGATCGATTTGTTTTTCGATTTCAGGAGTCCAAAGTAATTCTTCTGGAGTCGCATTTGACCAGAGTAATTTACCATACTCGATAACATACTTAACCGGTATTTTAGGATTGTTTATGTCGTTACCATCCCTTTCATGCCATTGTCTCTCCCATTTATTATAGAAGACTTCCAAATCATCAGGCATGAGTAAATAAACCGAACGAATAGTGATGTTACTATAAATTGCGAACACCCACGGAACTTTTCTATATTTCGCAATTATTGTTGGGTTCATATGATGGTGAGTTGAAAAACTCTTGGTTAGCTCAACATTCACTGATTTTAATTCAAACTCGGTACCAGTGATATCTACTGCATCATTACCTTCTCGCCCGGGAAGAACTTTAAGACTGAGAAGTAAAAGAACTTGTAGAAGTTTTCCTCCGTTATCCTGGAATATATCATTGATTCCATGTTTATTAGCTAACCGTTGATATTCTTCAATCTGAGGCCAAAGTGCAATTAAATTTGTCCAATCTTGATGCAACTCAAATTTCATACCTGACTATTCTCCAGTAGAGAACCAGGAGAGACTCCAAGGGCTGAAGCAATTCGGTCGATATTATCAATGGAAATGTTTCTTTCACATCGTTCTACTGACCCGATGTAAGTCCTGTGCAAGCCTGCTAAGTCAGCCAGGGCTTCCTGAGATAAACCCTGTTTCTCCCTTAACTTTCTGATGTTATGGGAAAAAATTACTCTTGCGCTTGAGGGGTTTATCTTTCGTTCCATTCGCGAGACAATGCAGCCTTGATGACAATAGATCTACAGACTATAAGTAGCAGTTATGATATTCGATGATAAAAAACCTGCGTACAAAACAGATTTGGGTGCAATGTTCATTGCTGACTCGCTTGAAATGCTTGAATCGATGCCCGATAACAGCCTAAATTTAGTGATGACAAGTCCCCCTTTCGCATTACAGCGTAAGAAAGAATATGGAAATCACGATCAAGTACAGTACATCGATTGGTTTTTAAAATTCGGCGAGTTAGTTTTTAAGAAGCTAAAAGATGATGGTAGCTTTGTCGTCGATATTGGTGGCGCTTACATGAAAGGCGTGCCTGTTAGAAGTGTTTACAATTTCCGGGTTTTGATAAGGATGATTGATGAGGTTGGGTTCCATCTGGCCGAGGATTTCTATTGGTTTAACCCTTCAAAACTACCAAGCCCTATTGAGTGGGTTAACAAAAGAAAGTTGCGTGTTAAAGATTCTGTTAACACAATTTGGTGGTTTAGCAAAACCGAATGGCCAAAGTCAGATATAACTAAAGTTCTTGTTCCATATAGTGACAGGATGAAAAAACTTATTGAAGATCCTAATAAATTTTATTCCCCAAAAATGCGTCCATCAGGACATGATATAAGCAGCAGCTTTGGCAAAGATAATGGCGGCGCTATACCTCCAAACTTATTGCAAATCCCCAACTCCGAATCTAACGGGGGTTATTTAACCGGTTGTAAAAAAATTGGTGTTAAAGGACATCCAGCACGATTCCCATCTAAATTACCGGAGTTTTTCATTAATATGTTAACTGAGCCGGGGGATCTTGTTGTAGATATTTTTGGTGGTTCAAATACAACAGGAAGTGCTGCTGAGCAATTGAAACGTAAGTGGCTTTCATTTGAGATATCACCTGAATATGTAGCGGCGTCTGTATTTAGATTTACAGATAAAAATACAAGTCAAGTTAGGCTTCAAGAGATGTATGATACTATATTAAATGGAAATACACTCGATTTATGTACCAGAGAAAATAAAGGTTAAGTCGTAGTTGGCTGATGTGTGAAGTAAGTCAATCATAGGATCAGATTGGCTTTTTATTATCATAATAATTAAGCATGAAGTGTATTATTCGCGACTTGATCTGAAACATGGCTTTGAAAGGTTGCGAGTTACCGGTTTTGACATAGGTGACGAATCCTTATACAAAACATGAAGTAACTCTCATGCTTCATACCACCAATCCCGTCATCAAACCCAAAGCCGGTTTGCTTAATCAGGCTAAAGAACTCAGCAACGCATCTAAAGCCTGTAAAATCAGGGGCGTATTAATCAATGGGGGAGCAGGTCAGGCGATGTACTTACATGTTGTCGAACCCAGGTCGAGGGTTCTCACCCTCCCACGTTTGCATTTCAGGCACTAAAAAGCCCGCTTTGAGCGGGCTTTTTTAACTGAATATGGCGGTGAGGGAGGGATTCGAACCCTCGATACGTTGCCGTATACACACTTTCCAGGCGTGCTCCTTCAGCCTCTCGGACACCTCACCATATTGTTGTCTGTTACTCACCTGCGGTGGGCAACGGGGCGCTACTATAGGGAGTCGGGGTTTTTCGGTCAAGCAGAATTTTTTCCGGCCGTTTTGTTCGGTTAAGCGATAAGCGGACGAAACAGGCGGCGTTGACGTGAAAGGCCAGGCATGTGGCGCCGTATTTGAAGAACGTCGAGAAGATCTGAATGCCTTCCTGTAGCACGAAGGCTTTTGGGGAAATCGCGGGCTTTTTATCTGAATATGGCGGTGAGGGAGGGATTGACTCGCGGAGCTCGCCCTGCGGGCAGCCTCTTCGCAGGCTCAGAGTCTGTCCAACAGGCTACGCCTGTTGTCGAACCCTGGTCGAGGGTTCTCACCCTCCCACGCTTGCATTTCAGGCATTAAAAAGCCCGCTTTGAGCGCTGAGGAATCCCCATAAATCAGCGCTAATAAACCAG
>NZ_JAEPBH010000091.1 GCF_016632365.1 Tenebrionibacter intestinalis
CACCCAGGCGAACCTGATGGCGCACGCGGTACTGGGCGCAGTGGTGGCTGCGGCGCAGGGCAACTCAGCGCTGGCCGGAGCAGGCGGTGCGGCGCTGGGCGAGTACATCGCGCAACAGATGTATCCGGGCGTGCCGAAGGATAAGCTGACGGAAGAGCAGAAGCAGACCATCAGCGCGCTGGGTACGCTGGCGGCCGGGCTGGTCGGTGGAATTGCCGGTGACAGCACAGCGGATGCAGTGGCCGGGGCGCAGGCAGGGAAAAACGCGGTTGAGAATAATGCGCTGAGTCCGAATGACTTCGGTAAGGGGATGGTGGATTACGGCCAGTCAGTAGCTTCCTATGTGAAGTATGCACAGGATAACAATCTGCCACCTGAGCAGGTTCAGGCAGGCCTGGCGCAGATGGTGAAAGGCGATCTGCCAGAAAGCGCAGATATCGTTAAGGCTATTCTGAGTAACAATCCCGGCTCTGATACCGTTATGGCATTGCTGACGGCAGAGGAAGCGAAGGATTATGCGCTGGCTCTGCTGACATCGTTACCCGCAGAGCGTGCACTGGCGTTAGCCGGAAAGGCTGCTAATGTTATCGACAATAAATTGTTGATAAGCGCCGCAGAAAAAATATCGACGGCGAAACCGGGTATACAATCGGCAGTTCCAAGGGATCTAAATGAACAAACCTTCTGGAAACAGATTGAATCTAATCCATCGCAAGGTGGAAAGTTGCAAGGAATGAATAACGATCCACGTTTCCCTGCTTCCGCTGGTTTTCAAAAAATGGAGGCAACGCATTATTTACCTGATGGTTCATCAATATCGGTACATTACCAATATAATATTAATACTGGTAAAGCTTATGATATGAAGGTTGTTACACCACAACGGAATCCATTACAGCCTGGCCCTTCACTGACAGATGGGGTATCGAAGTGAAAATAAAAGATTATAACGACCCTTTAGGCAGAATAGTCGATGTTTTCAGTATTTATTGGTTTGATAATGATACATATTTCTATGGTTTACCAAAAAACCATGGTGGCTTAAAAGCGTATAAAGCTAGTGAGGTTGAAGTTATTGATCCGGAAATAAAATTTCATACCATTTATTTTTATAATAATGCGAGATCTGTTCATCATTGGGCTTTAATAAAAGAGCGCTTGCTTGATGGCATTATTGAGCATGATGAAACTGCTTATAACCGCTTCCTTGAGATCCTGAAAGCGGAAGGTCAGATAGATCCAGACTTCTGTTAACCATCAATAATCCCGGCCACCGAGCCGGGATTTTACTTTATACACCAGTCAGTTACCTTCACCGATACAGATAACCAGCCGTCCCGGCTCTACCGTCACCTTAATCTGTTTGCCGGTCTCAAAGCCCGCCTCTTCCAGCCAGTTGCCCTTAAGGTTAATGCTGGGACAACGGCTGTAATACGTGGTTATATCGTTGCGATCGGCGTGGCGTATGCTGGTATAACCCACCTTCAGCAGTCGTAAGACTTTGGAAATGCGGCCTTCTGGCGTAATATTTTGCGCAGCCATGATTAACTCCTACTCAGTTAGTTGTGGTCAGCGGTGTTAACGGGTTGCCGCCCGTTCTCACCGCGCTAAGTAATGATCTTCAATCTACCGGTTACGTGCAAAGCGGGTCGAATCATGCTTGAGGATCAGCGACTCAAGCAGCACTCTGGCAACTTCCTTCTCTTCAGGTGAGAACTGACTCACCGCCTCAAACTGTAAACGCAGCTCTTCATCGGGGTTACGTTCAGCCTCATCAAAAACAAGCGTATCTGCACTCACGGAGAGTGCGCGGGATAGCTTGCGGATAATCTCCAGCGTGGGTTGGACTTCATCAGACTCATAGCGGCGTATCATCGTAACGTGACAGCCCACCTTCTCGGCAAGTGCTGCCTGAGTCAGCTTACGGTCTTTACGCAGGGCGGCCAGCCGCTTACCAAAATCCATTGTAATTACTCGCCAGGGAAACAGTGCCCGCATATTAACCCCCTGTATCGTAACTGATGGTTGAAAGATACCATATATGCATGTATAAACAAACCACAAATGAATATTGACAGGTTTTTGACAGGAGCGGCGTTATGGCAAGGATAACCCCGGCAGAGCTTGAGCAGCTTAAGCGCGATGTGTCACTGGTTGCAGTGGCGCAGTCGCAGGGCCACCGGCTGGCAAAGCGGGGCAAGGATGTGGTGCTGTGCTGCCCGTTCCACGTTGAAAAAACGCCCTCCTGCGTTATCACGCCCGCCAAAAACCTGTTCCACTGCTTCGGCTGCGGCGCCGCCGGCTCGGTGCTGGACTGGGTGCAAAAAACCGAACGGCTCACGTACCCACAAACCCTCATCCGCCTTCGCGAGCTGGCCGGATCGCCCGTTGCCCCGCAACCCCCTTCTTTAGCCGCCGCTGTTGAATCTCCGCGCCAGAACCTGACCGATCTGGACGATGACGGCCAGGCGCTGCTACATCAGGTGGTGGACTACTATCACCAGAACCTGCTGGAGAGCATGGAAGGCCAGGAATGGCTGGCGCTGCGCGGGCTGCATCATCCTGAACTCATCACGCACTTCCGGCTGGGCCTGGCCGGCACGCACGGCGTGGCCGGGGTGCTGCCGTCGCCGCACTCAAACGCCGGTAAAGCCCTGCGCAGCCGCTTAACCACGCTCGGCGTGGTGCGTGAATCCAGCCGCCAGGATCACTTCCGGGGCTGCCTGGTGGTGCCGGTGGTCGGCTGGTCTGAAAGCCATGACGTGGCCGCGCGGGGCCGGGTGTTGCAGTTGTACGGGCGGCGCACAATGGCAGATCACAAAATCAAACTCACCAGCCCGAAACACCTGTATCTGCCCTCGCCGCTCGTCGGCGTCTGGAATGAGCAGGCGCTTGCGACCTCAGACGAGGCGATCCTGTGTGAGGCGCTTATCGACGCCATGACCTTCTG
>NZ_JAEPBH010000092.1 GCF_016632365.1 Tenebrionibacter intestinalis
CACTGGCGCAGAAGTCCTGCCTCAGCAGATTCTCAGACACCGGCAGAGCGTGTGCGCGGTAGTTGACCGGAATGAACCGCCGCGAGGCTTTTGCCCGCAGACCCTGGCGGCGCAGGCTGGCCGCCACCGTTTTGATATTGAAGGTTTGTCCCCGGGCGCGAAGTTCATCCGCCAGGCGTGGTGCCCCATATCGTTGTTTTGACTGATGAAAAGCGCTACTGACGGCAGCATCGCAGGACAGGCGAAATTGCTGGCGTGTATTCATCCGTAAACGGCGCTTACGCCAGACGTACCAGCCGCTACGGGCAACCCGGAGCAGCCGGCACATCGACTGGATACTGAACTCAGCCTGATGTTTTTCGATAAAGACATACTTCATTTCAGGCGCTTCGCGAAGTATGTCGCGGCCTTTTGCAGGATAGCCAGTTCTTCATCCCGTTCAGCCAGTTGCCGTTTAAGACGGGCATTTTCAGCGGCCAGTTGGCTCTCGCGTTCAGACGATGTCAGTTGTTGCTGCTGTTTGCTGCGCCAGGCGTAGAGTTGTGANTACAACTATTACCATCGTAGTAAAACGGTGGGAATGAAAGTGACGGTTTCAACAGATTCATTTAAGTCAAACTGGAATACTATCGTTGTAGGAGTGCTCATTTTTTTCAACGAATATCGATCATACCATCCCATCTCTTCTTTCATAATAACCATGGGGGGAATACTTTTTTCCGGAGTTCCAAAATTTTCATGCACCCATTTTCTGTTCATTTCTTTCTTTAAGCCAAATGGGAGCTCATTTGGAAACACCCATTTCTTATTGCTATCATGCAAAGTAAGTGTTATTTCCTTTAGCGGCTGCCCGGGCGAATTTGTATTATCAAAAGACAAAAAAACACCTTCCTTTTTCATATCTAAAGTAAGAGACTCATCACTCTGGGTACCCTTTGGTGGCGTCTTGTAATTAATTATCTTCCCATCTAATAGCTGCTGATGTGTCAACCCGAAACAATTTACTAATTTTTCAACATTAACAGTCATTTATAAATCCCCTGTTCCTCATTTATCTCATGCATTTTCTCACGAGCCTTGTTCAGTTGTTCTTCAGATGCCCCATACGACTTGAGGGCTTCATATTCAGTAATGAAGTCCTTTTCCATTGCCTTTCTGAGGTCCAGTAAGTCATTCTCTTTCTGACTTCTGTTCCGTCCCCCATATGTGGCGCTAACTTTTCTGTGAACCTCTATAGGGATTGCTATTGATGCAACATTATCAGACATTTTATCTAACTGTTTATCTGTTAAGTGTGGGTATTTTCTCTTTAAATTTAGTATAACAGATTGCTTAGATGGCATATGATCGACTTCGTATTTCCCCTGTCGAGATCTTCCTTCAAAATTTTTATACAAATCGACTTCCAGAAACTCCACTGGGGGTTTGCTCAGGTACACGTAAATTGGCGGATGCACGTTCCCCGGAAACACCAGAATGTAATCGCGGAAATCCCTCTCTTCCGGTACAGGTGTGGTGAGGATTTTCACCCCTTCAATATCCGGGTATTCCAGCCCAGGCAGAGCACCGATATCAATGGGCGGAGCATCATTTCCTGTGTGCCAACCCCCGGGGTTACCGAGACCAGGTGGGTCAGCAGGGGTCCAGGTGATCAGCGGTTTATTCGCTCTCTCATCTCCCCAGAAATCATAACCACCATTAATGTTCTTACACAGTAGTCTGACTCTGACCTGATCTCTGCCGCTTTCCGGTGAGGTATGATAACCTACGGCTTTCAGACGCCCCGTCTCCGGATCTTTTTCCCAGCGATAACGCACGCGTGTTGGCACTGTGCCCTTACCTATGGCGACTTCAAGCAATTTCTCAGGCGTCAGTAAATCGCTGGGGTGTCCTTTCAATTTGTCGTAAACCATAGCCCCCATCAACAACCATGGCAGCGACATATTAATCTCAATCTCATTCTTCTTCCTGACGATGTAGTCACCAAGTTTACGCGTGACGACTGTCAGTTCCGTTGCCATCTGGGTATCTGCGTCTGTGGCAATATCACTGTTGTTATTGCCTGGAATAGGTATCGGGAGACCCCGCGGAGGTAAAAAGACATTTGCCTGCGCTTCCCCAAAGAAAAATCCGGTTACTTTATCGAACAGGCTCTTTTCCAGTGGCGGACTCATGGCCAGACGCTGCTGGGTCAGATGCGCCCGTTCCCTGTCTTTTTCACCGGCAGGCACAGACAGATAAAACGCCATGTCGCCCACGTTCTCCTGCGGCTCCTCCTGCGTACCGGCGTCGGTACAGCCTTCCGGGCGCAGACAGGATTTTGCAAATACCGGCGGCCCGGCTTTGAAAGGATTATACGGATCGGCTGAGTTATTACTACCTCTGTTCTCTTGGGGAATAAATTCATACGTGTCGGTGTATATCGAAGGTATAAACTCTGCCCGGCACGGGCAGGTGCTTCTGCTGTGCAGCGTTCCGGCAATGCGACGGCCATGAATAAAATCGTCCGGTAAACCGCCCATGATTTTATACAGGCCAGGGAATTTACCACAGGTGACGCTGTGCTCCTCGCAGGCCTGCAAGCGACCGAAATGCATGTGATCAGGCATGCCTTCGGTGATCACACCACCGCAGCTCGTTTTATCGTCCTGAAACAAATAGTGTCCAACCGCCATTGCTCTGTCCTTTACTGTTCTGTTTCCTTAATGCGCTGCTGAAGTTCTTCTGTTTTTTGGGCATACCGCCGTTTCCGCTGCCAGCGGACCCATTCAGCCAGAAGCGTACTGAACCGCACCGAATTTCCTGGAGAGAGCTAAGACAGGA
>NZ_JAEPBH010000093.1 GCF_016632365.1 Tenebrionibacter intestinalis
TAATCTCCCGCATTATGGTGAATGGACGGGCTGCGGCCGCACTGGATGAACATATTCTGACAGGCTTATGCCGCTGCGCGGCCATTTACCCCGCGTGGCACGGCGTTACAGCAGGCAGATCGCGCCAGGGAAGGCGCGCTCTGCCGTTCCACTTTCCTTACGGGCTGACAGACGCCACCCGCTAACGCTGCGGGCTGTCCGGCGTTGCTGCTGCGTCGTCAGACTCCCCAAACAGACGGGCAATATCTCTCGACCCATGCATCACTCGCTCTATACGCACTTCAGTATCCAGCAACCTGAACAGGATGAGATAGCGACCGTAAGCGCAGCTTCTGATACTCTGGCCCAGCTCCGGTCTTTCCCTGTAGATAACCGGTGACTCTGCTATCAACAGGCACTGCTGGTAAAGCTCCTCCGTGAAACTCACTGCCCGCGCCGGATTATCCTGTGCTATCCAGTCACCAATGCTTTCAAGATCTGCTTCTGCCAGCGGCGATATTCCCAGCTTCATTTACCCTGTTCACCTTCTGCCATGTGGCGATATTTGCGGGACAGACGCCCGAATACCTCTTCGGCACTGCGGCTTTCACCACTGTTGATACCTGCGTGGACCGCCTCACGTAGCGCATCCATTTTCATCTGCTGCTCCCGCTCTTCCAGAGCACGCAGACCGGCACGGATAACTTCGCTGGTATTGTTGTAACGACCGCTTTCTATTTGCTCGCGGATGAATGCTTCGAAATAAGGACTCAGGGCAACACTGGTTGGCATTGTCGTTTCCATCCCATGATTACTATCAGTTAATAACTGTTAGTATACTGCGCTATTTTTCATCGGCAACACTCGCCTGCTCTGCCGGATGGGTTGCCCGGTGGATCTCGCGCAGCGCCCGGATACTCACTCTCGTATAGACCTGCGTGGTGCTGATATCTGCATGACCGAGCATGGCCTGTATCCAGCGTAACTCTGCGCCATGCTCCAGCATCTGTGTGGCCATTGTGTGGCGAAACAGGTGACAGCTTCCTTTCTCCCGGATGCCGCTTTCCCGGATAATGCGCCCGATATGGTCACTCAACCCTTCCGGGCTGAACCCCTGCCCGTCTTTTGTCAGGAACAGCACGTCATTTGGCGGGAAGTCGGTCAGCGCTGGCCGGGCCTCAGCAACGTAGCGACGCACCCACTGCCGCGCCCGTTCACCGATGGGGATAAGCCTGTCCTTACGGCCCTTTCCCTGGCATATCATCACCGTGCCGTTATTGTCGTTAATGCTGTGCAGCTTCAGCCCGGCCAGCTCCATACGCCGCATCCCTGTGCTGTACAGCACTTCCAGCATTGCCCGGTCACGCAGCCCCCGCACGGTGTTGATATCCGGCCAGGCCAGTATCTGCTCGGCTTCGGCATGACTCAGCACATCCTTTGGCAGCTTCAGTTCAGCTTTGGGTAACTCAAGGTCTGCCGCCGGATTAGCCCGGATACAGTGACGCCGCGTCAGCCAGCCGAACAGGCCGCGTAACGCTGTCAGATAGTTGATTTGAGAGGTGACACTAAGCGGCTTTCCACCACGTCCGGGGCGCTGATACAGGTAACGCTGGTACTGCTCCAGTTCCCGCAGGCTGATATCGCCTGCCTGCTCCAGGCCACGCTCTTCACACCACAACAGGAACAGCGACAGCCTGTGCTCAAGCTGGCGCTGACCCTGCGCCGTCCCGTTACGCTCCTGTTTCCACTCCAGGTACTGCACCATCCTGTGCGCCAGGCCGTTGTACGGCCCGCGTCCGGGGTGCAGCACCGGCACCCGCCGTTTTTCACGTAGTCTCACTGATATCTCCTTATCATCACGAAGGCGAAGGCAGCGCCCGCGTTTTCTTTTTTCCTTATTACTGCGTTCTGCTCTTTCCAGACCGGTTTTGTCGTGAGGCCTTGTATTGCCTGGCCTGAGTGGATGTTTTACAGGCCAGACTTAGCCCGAACTTAGCCCGGACTTGAGGCAGACTTGCTGTCATGTGTACCAGACTTGCGTTCACCGCCCTCGTTGTCGTCCACGTTCAGCAGCCCACACAGGTGATTTTCCTCGCCGCTGCCGCCGTCCCACAGCAGTTCATAGTGCAGCAGGTGGCCGCGACTGCCGCCATGTGTCAGCAGGTATTCCATTTCGGTGAGTCGCATACAGTGGTTTTTTAACTGGCTGTCACTCCAGTTGGTGTACGCCCGGATATCCCGGCGCGTGAAGCGCACCTCAGACGCCAGGCAATCCTGCTGCTGTGCCAGCGCCTGCACCATGTCGCGCACCAGTAACAGCAGTTTGCGGCTCTGCGGCGGCATTTCGTCCAGCGTCCGGCCCAGCACTTCATGCGCCAGTTGATTGGCAAGCCGGATATCGCTTTTCTGCACCTCGATGTACTCGATAGTCTGGCCGCGATGCGTGGTTTTCTTCACCTCGCGCTGGTACTGGTGCAGCAGCGCCACCGCCTGGATTAACGTCAGGTATTTCATGTGGTCACGCCGGGTACGCGTCTTNAGCCTGCGTCTGCTCCCGGCTCTCGTTCACCGTCAGCACCAGACAGCGGTTCAGCAGCTCTTCATCCACGTCGCTGGCCGTAGTGGTTAACATCAGCATCACCGGCCCCTGCACTTTGTATTCCCGCGTCACCAGTTCGCCGCTCTGCTCATCCTTGCCCGTCGAGGCGATTTTCAGTTCCCCGTCGCTCTGCAACAGCTTG
>NZ_JAEPBH010000094.1 GCF_016632365.1 Tenebrionibacter intestinalis
TTCAGCATCTGTCCATCCTGCGCAGCCCACGTCAACCGGGCGCGGTTTTGCCCTTCCTTACTCACTTTCGCCTGCTCCAGCAGGCGGATAAATCCCCACTGGCCGGGGAAATCACGATACAGCCGCGCACCGGCCTGCACGCTGCTCCAGACCAGTGAAGCCCCCGGCGCCATCGTCTCTCCCGGCCAGCGCACCTCCTGCCAGAAGGGCATCTGGTTGAAATATTTTAGCGTCACACCGTCAATAAACAGCTCCGTCATCGCCACATCGCGCGCGCTTTCGGGCTGCAGACGAAACGCCACGCCAAAGCCTTTAGCAAATAACACTTGCCCGGCCTGATTCAGACGGTTAAGCGCGGCCAAAAAGGCCGGACTGACCGCAAGCCCCGGCATTCGCTGGTCGTTTTCCTGCCAGCGCAGGTTACGATATGCCAACACGCCCCCCAGATGGCGATGAATAAACGTATTGATATAGCCGCTGGTCGGGTTAATGAACTGCGCCAGTTCAGCCAGATTCACCTCCTCCCGCCCCTGGCTAAACGGATATTTACCCACAAAGCGCCGCTGCCAGCCCGCAACAATGGTCTGACGCCATTGCTCATTCATGTCACGCATACGCTGCTGCAGGAGTTCCCGCCAGGCCCGTTCAAACGGCGCGACAAACAGCGTATTCCCCATTGGGGCCAGCGCGTCGCCCAACTGCTCGCGAATGCGGCCTGGCAACGCGGCGGCGGTGTTATCAATCTGTGTTCCTTTAAAGACCGAAGTTGCCAGCGCCTGCGCGTTATCCTCTGCGGATGACATACCGCGTATCCGATCGGCAAAACGTTTAGCGTCTGCCTGCCACTGTCTGAGCGTTATCCCCTTGCGCCCGGCCTGTTGGCCGCCGACCATAGCCACCAGCCCGCCAAAGACCGGTTCAAGGAGAACATTAACCTTTTTTTGCGCCTCATCCGGGCTGCCGGCCAGCCCCTGATAGTAAAGCTGCCGCATCAGCGCGGCGAGCGGCGAGGCGTGGCTGTCGGCCAGTAACGCCAGTTGCCCGGCGTCGCGGGTTGGCCGGTACTGAATCGGGTTCAGCGCCTGTTGCCAGACTCGGGCATAATCGGTGAAATAACGGGCCGTAAGGCTACGACGCAGGGCATCCGGGCTGAGCGCGCCCTGCTGTTGCCCGAGCACCCAGGTCGTCTGCTCGCTGATATCCTTCACCTGCCGGTCGATGGCCGGGCGGATGGCGCTGACCCACGCATCACGGGTGTACGCGCCCGGTACGACGCCCTCCAGCGTGAAAATCCCGGTCAGCTCGTCGCTGCCGGCAAGCTGAGAGAGACGGATATCGGCGAAATTCAGGCCGGCGCTGCGAATAATAGTCTGATAGCGCTGTTCCTGCGCCTGCGCGCCGTTAATGGCAACGGCCAACCGGGCGCGCGTGGCGGCAATAAGCGCATCATCCGGCGTGGCGCGCAGTTCAGGGTGTGCCGGCAACCGGGCGGCAAACCATGATAGCTGTTCGGGGACGACAGCAGGCAGAACCGCCTGTAACTGCCCGGCGAGAAAAACCTGTGTCGGCGCATCGTTCACGCGCGCCGGCTGCGTGAGCATCAGCAGCGCTTTGAGCCGGTCATACTCTGTTTGCGGGCTGTCAGACACGTTCGCCAGGGCCTGCGAAAGCCGCTGCTGCGCCGGCGTAACGATAAGCGCTCGCGCCTCACGCAGATACACAGGCCACAGCAGCGCCGGGAGCTGCCCGGAAATGTCCAGACCAAAGCGGCGATACCAGGGCGTGCCGCTGCGCTGTTGCTGGCTGAGAGCCTGAAGCTGGCTCTGTAGCGCGCTCAGCCGGTCTTTACCGGTAAAAGCGGAAGAGGTGGATATCAGCGTCTGCGTGCGGGCAATCAGCCGTCCGTTGCTGATACCGGCAGTCACTGTCCCCAGCGCCCACAGCCCCAGCAGACCGCACAGGCACCAGCACGCAATTGTCCGGCCATCAACGCCTTCCGGTTTACCTGCAAGGCTTGCGCTGTGCCCGGCAATACACCGCCAGAGCTTGCCTGCCTGCTGTTCATACGCAAATCCGGTACCTGCATTTGCCAGCAGCGGCATAAATGCCACGCCGTGCAGGCTGAGTCTGGCTCCGTTTCCCGAAATAGCCTGAACCGTCTCCCGCAGGTGGGGGATGGCGCGCAGTTTAAGCTGTGCGGCCAGGCGCAGCAGGTAATCCTGACGCGGGTCCTGCGCAACCAGGGCCATCGCCGGCGCCGCCAGGTCATCGCTCAGCCCGGCGAGTGCTGCCGATAGCGTTTCGGGGGTGAATGCCGAAACAGCCATCACCGCCGCAGGCACCACCTGCCTGAGGGGCTGCGCCCCGCCCGAGGTTGCCACGCTAAGCAGGTAAAGCGGCGCTCGCCAGCGCAGCACCAGCGCCATCTGCCGCAGAGCGCGTAAAAGCGCCTCACTGTCAGCGGCCGTGTCGTCCGCCATATGCACCAGCGCGTCCACGGGCCTGCGCCCGCGAAGACGGCGTATCGCCGGTAAATCCTGCCCGCTGCCGGCCTCTGTAATATTCCCGCCCCACAGCAACACCGCGTCATTGCAGCACAACCAGCCCTGCGTGGTTAAGCCCGGGGCCATCTGCTCAACAAGCGAAGGCGAGCCGGTGACCAGCAGCCACGGGCGTCTGCGCTTCCAGCGCCAGCCGTCTTGCTGGCGCAGGT
>NZ_JAEPBH010000095.1 GCF_016632365.1 Tenebrionibacter intestinalis
GGTTGCGGTCGCTGCACTGTTAAGGTTCAGGTCATTGCCCGCCGCCAGTTGTGCGGTTTTACCTGCGTCGATAGTGCTACTGCTGCCCTGGTTTGAGGTGGATGACGAACGGGTGTCTTTTTTCCCCCAGAAACCCGAATGGCTGCTGCTGTCGGTTATCTGATTGGCGGCAATGTTGATGTTCGAGCCTGCCCCTATCGCCAGATCGCCGCCTGCGGCCACGTTCGCCCCTGTGATGTTGATATCATTCGCCGCATCCATATACAGGCCATCGCTGGCACTGATGGAGGCGGTTTGCCCGACGTCGGTGCCGCTGACATGCACGTTTCCACGACGGCTGTCACCGCCCACGCTCCACTGCTGCGCTTGGGTGATGTTGTTAATGCTGCCGTCCGTGCTTTCCAGTTGCACGGTTTTGCCGCTAATCGACGAGCCGATGTTATTGATATTGCCCAGCGCGCTCAGGTTCAGCCCACCGCCCGCTTTGATAAGCCCGGCGTTAAGGTTGCTCAGGCTGTTGCTGCTGTTGATGGCAAGACCGTTCTGCGCCAGCAGCGCGCTGCCGCTGTTGGTGACGCTGCCGCCCGCCAACTGCACGTTGTTGCCGCTAATCACGCTGCCGCTCTGCACCGTCACGTCTTTTGGCGACAGATACACTTTCGGCACCATCACGATCTGGCCGTTAATGGTCGCGGTTTCATACCACAGGATACTGTGGTCGAGCGCCGCCACCTGGTCTGCGGTCAGCGCCACGCCAAACTTCAGGCCGAGCGAACTCTGCGCGTCGGCGGCGTTGTCCATCAGGTAACGCATCTGGTCAAGGTCGGAGCCCAGGCCGTTGATATAGCGCGTTCCGGTCTGGTTCAGCACGGTGTTCGACACATAGCGCGTATCAAACGCCGCATCGCCGAGGAAGCGATAGTCCTTGTCCGGGTTCAGGCTGAGGCGGCCCAGCATGTACGACGAACCGAGGAACTGATTCATGTCGGTGTACTGGCTGCCCGTCTCGCGTGGGGCAGCACCTGGGTTCATGTCCAGCAGCTTGTACAGATCGCCAAACAGCGACGGATCGAGCTGGCCCAGGCCATCAAGTTTTGGGTTCACGGTGATGAGGTAAGGGCTGTCCGGATCGGTGGACGGCACGAAGTAGCCGTTGTTGCCGGACGGCAGGGGGTAGTTGTCGTTCAGAATGAAAGAACGTTTCTACAGAAACAGCTAAAAATGCAACGTTACATTAATCAGTAATATTTCCTGAAGCGGCCTCGCAGATATTAATTTTGTTCATTCATCCAGTGCTGTATTTTTATTCAGCAAGGTATAATGGACGCAACAAAGCAACCGAAAGACCACAACAGGAAAATCGATAAAATAGAAAGTTCTGATTATTAAAGAGCGCGACATGAAAGTGTTACCAGCACTTCCATGCCGCTGACCACAAGCAACTTCCGAGGAGTTGAATATGGCTGACACCAATCTTAAGCCAGGAACCACTATTGCCAAAACACAATCGAAACTTTTGGCAGGTAATACAGAAAAACACGAGCCAGTACGCAAAAATAACGATCGCAGCTTGCCTGAGAAAGCAGAACCCAAAGTATTAAGGGATATGACGGTCAGCTACGTCAGCATTCGTCATTACGATCGCAAAACCAACAGAACGAAACGCTACACCCGTAGCGCCAGCCTGCGCCTGAACGGCACCTGGATGGAGGAAGCCGGATTTACCACAGGTACCAAAATTAATGTTCGCGTGATGCCGGGTTGCCTGGTGATCACTGCCNATTTACCACAGGTACCAAAATTAATGTTCGCGTGATGCCGGGTTGCCTGGTGATCACTGCCTGCCCAGCCGAAACTCCGTTGATGAAAGTGCTCAACAGCACTACCCATTTGCCTGAAAAAGAACAACAGCAGGTAATGATGTTTTTGCAGGGCGTGGCAGCTAAGTTGGCGATTGAGTCTACTTGAATGAGTTAAAAGCTTCCGCCTGACAAGGGCGGGAGCTTTAGATTAAGACTGATAATCCTCATATTCCCAAGCAAAAACGCGGGAGAGTTTTTGTGCCACCTGCATCCAATCTTTACCCTCACACTGCTCTATATAATCTGTAATGGTCTTTTTGATCTCATCCAGAGCGTATTTGCGGACCAAAAGTGTATGACGCATCAGCTCTGGCAACCAATGGTGCTTACAAAGCCATTCAGGGGTGCAGATAAAAACATCGAAGTTATCTCCTCCAGATGAATCAATAGCACCGATTGTTAAGGTCAGGGTTATCGCTGTTTCATCAACTTCAGCTTGATATGTATTAAAGTCATAGTGAGCACAATCAATATTTTTCAGTATCGCTTTCATTTCTAATCCAAAATATTTAGATGGCCATTCCCAACTTTAATTGGTTTGCCTGACGAGTTGATTTCATAAGTTTCAAAGTTTGCCTGTGTTCCCGTTGTGGCAAAAGGAGAATCTTTCGCAGAAGGTGGTCGGTATCCACGTGTACCATCAGCACTAATCCAACCACCGCCGCTAGTTTGTTTTGCGCCATCACCAAGCCATATTTGACCTAATCTGTCAGCTTCATCTCGTGATCCCTGCCCCATCGAAAAGTCTTTTTTACCTGACCCATCACCTTTAATAGCAATTTCCAATCTCGGGTCCTGATTAGCAATATTACTCAGATTCTGCTGAACCAAATCGTCTTTC
>NZ_JAEPBH010000096.1 GCF_016632365.1 Tenebrionibacter intestinalis
GTTGAGAATAACTCGCTGTCCGGTCTGGAAGGCTTCGGCAAAGGCATGATGGACTACGGCCAGTCGGTGCAGTCCTACGCTCAGTATGCTCAGGAGAAAAATCTGCCGCCGGAACAGGTTCAGGCCGATCTGGCCCGGATGGTGAAAGGCGATCTGCCGGAAGGCGCGGATATCATTAAAGCTATCCTGAGCAATAATCCTGGCTCAGATACGGCAATGGCGCTTCTCACAGCGGAAGATGCAAAAGATTACGCGCTGGCGCTGCTGACGTCGATCCCGGCAGAACGGGCGCTGTCGCTTGTCGGAAAAGCGGCGAAGGTCATTGATAACAAAATTCTGATTAAAGCGGCAGAGAAAATCTCGACGGCGAAGCCGGGTAAGCAGTTTACAGCGCCGAGGGATCTGAATGAGCAGGTGCTGTGGAATCAGGTTGAGTCTAATCCTGGCAGTGGTAAGAAATTCTCTGATATGGGGTTAAATTTAAATACAGACCCACGTTTCCCTAAATCTGCTGGATTTGAAAAAATGACAGCCTCACATAAATTACCAAATGGTTCTAATATTGAAATCCATTATCAATATAACACCATTACTGGAAAAGCCTATGATATGAAAATTGTCACGCCTCAGCGAACCACGTCTAATCCATCCGATATTATTGATTCGATTAAAGGAAGGATCAAATGAAGATTAAAGATGAATGGGGGAATGTTGTTGACATTTTTGGTATGTATTGGGTTTTGTCTATCGATAAAACCTGCACAGAGACAATGTTATTAGGTATGCCAAGAGGTAATGGTGGTTTAGGTACTTATAGAATTACAGGGAAACTTGCGGAGAAAGTGGAATTTATAGACCCATCAATACCGGATGGTTTTATTTATTACCATTCAGGTATTTATCATTGGGCGTTAATTGAAGAAAATTTGTTAGACGAGCTACGTGAATATGATGAAGTAGCCTACCAACGTTTCCTTGAGATCCTGAAAGCCGAAGGCCGGATAGATCCAGACTTTTATTAACCATTAAAGATCCCGGTCACCAGGCCGGGATCTTTTTGCCCGTCACTCAGCAGGCCGGATCACCAGTTGCCCCCGCTCAACGTCCACGGTAACCGGTGTATCGGTCCTGAATCCCGCCTCTTCCAGCCAGTCGCCCTTAAGGTGCAGGCTGGGCGAACGACTGTAGTAAGTGGTCATATGGGTGCGCCGGTTAATATGCTGGATACTGACGTACCCGACTTTATAGCGGCGCTGCGCTTTGGAAATCCTCACTTCTGGCTTAGTATCGTGCTCAGCCATATCAACTACTCCTGTTAGTTGGTTGTGGTCAGCGGTTAAGGCAGGTGGCCGCCTGCTTTAACCGCGCTCAGTAATCTGTTTAGCCTGGTACTTCAAAATCATCCCATCCAGTAACGCCTTGATAATCCGGCGTTCTTCTTCAGGCATTCCGCTGACGGCCTCAAACTGCAAAGCCAGGTCATCGGATGGTCCCCGTTCATGCTCATCAAACACCAGTCCATCCAGAGAAACATGCAGTACCTTAGCCAGCCTGATCAGGGCGTCTAAGGTGGGTTGTGCTGATCCCGCTTCATAGCGACGTATCTGGTTAACATGGATCGATGCGCTGTCTGCCAGTGCCTGTTGAGTCAGTTCAGCAGCCTTGCGCAGTTGTATCAAACGGGCAGGAAAGTTCATGGGTAAGAACCACAAAGTTGACGTAGCCATACTGTAACCCCTCCCTCTAAAACTGTTTGACACATACACAGTATAAGGTATCTAATAAAAACATCAAACGGTAGTTGACAGGTTTTTAAGGGAGCAGCGGTATGAAAGGCAGAATGACCCCGGAAGAGCTGGAACGGCTGAAGCGGGAGGTGTCGCTTGTCACGGTGGCTGAATCACAGGGGCATAAGCTGAAGCGCCAGGGAAAGGACAGCTACGTTTGCCTGTGTCCGTTCCATCAGGAGAAAACGCCTTCCTGCGTCATTACGCCGTCAAAAAACCTGTATCACTGCTTTGGCTGCGGCGCTGCTGGCTCGGTGCTCGACTGGGTGCAGAAGACAGAGCGGCTCACGTATCCGCAAACCCTTATCCGCCTGCGGGAACTGGCCGGCCCGGCGGCCGTGGCGCAACCCCCTTCTTTAGCCGCCGCTGTTGAATCTCCGCGCCAGAATCTCACCGATCTGGACGATGACGGCCAGGCGCTGCTGCATCAGGTGGTGGACTTCTATCACCAGAACCTGCTGGAGAGCATGGAAGGCCAGGAATGGCTGGCGCTGCGCGGGCTGCATCATCCTGAACTCATCACGCACTTCCGGCTGGGCCTGGCCGGCACGCACGGCGTGTCCGGGGTGTTGCCGTCGCCGCACTCAAACGCCGGTAAAGCCCTGCGCAGCCGCTTAACCGCGCTCGGCGTGGTGCGTGAGTCCAGCCGCCAGGACCACTTCCGGGGTTGCCTGGTGGTGCCGGTGGTCGGCTGGTCTGAAAGCCATGACGTGGCCGCGCGGGGCCGGGTGTTGCAGTTGTACGGCCGCCGCACAATGGCAGACAACAAAATCAAGCTCACCAGCCCGAAACACCTGTATCTGCCCTCGCCGCTC
>NZ_JAEPBH010000097.1 GCF_016632365.1 Tenebrionibacter intestinalis
ATGAAGAACTACGCTCCGGAAAGTTTTGATGAGAAGTTTATTATAAGAAGCGCTTTGACAAAAGAACCTTTGGGTAATCGAGCTTACAAAATTACTATGCCCGATGGATCTATCGTTACTGGTATTACTAATGCTGACGGAGCGACCTCGCTTAATGCTTCCACAGTTATAGATGAAATAAATATAACGTTACTTAAAGGCATGTAATGAACAGGGTGGGTTATGTTATTATTGATTTATTTTGGTTTTTTTGTCTATTCTATCGCAATTGGGAGCTTCGCATCCCTTCTTATTTGGTTATTTTCAGAGGCGGTGAAGAAAGGAAAGGTTTTTGTGGTGGTATGGCTTGTTTGTGTAATAGTGTCTTATGTGATACTACGGATTATAGACTCTACGGGAATGCTTATAATTAAATAGGGTTGTTTGTTTGACTTTTCTATAAGGATATTAAATTGAAAGCTGAACCTATTAGAGAGTTAGATATAAAGTTTGACGATAATGGTCAACCATCATGGTGCTCTAGCCCCTCACCGAAAGATGTTAAAGTTCGTGGTGCTTGTGATTTACCTCCTCATCTCCCAGGACTTATTATTTTTGTACATGGTGTAAATTCAACTGGAGAATGGTATCAGAAAGCGGAGGCTTCTCTGTGTGAAGGTTTAAATGAACGTTTAGGCCTTAAGGGGACAGGGTTTGACCTAAAAGCTAATAATTATAGCAATGATGAGCAAGTGGTTAAGGATGACTCTGGTAAAGAAGTAATTGTTCCGTCTTCACCTCTGTTGGAACGGAAACTAGTAAGTACCCATGATAGATCTCCTGTTATTCGTTTTTTTTGGGGGTATGCATCCCCAAAAAATCAGGAGGGTAAATATAAAATTCCTTTGGTTAATATCAAGGGTGATGATTATCATCAAATGAAATTAAATAATGTTGATGATGAGGTTATCAAAAGCAAGGGGCCTTATTTCTGGGGAGGGGGGCCTTTCCAGAATGGTACAAATAATTTGTATTCATTATGGAGTGAGTTTGGCTTTGATGAGAATTTGGCCGGTTTGCCGGGTGTAAAAGTTCAGTATGCTAATGAAGATGTGGATAGGATTTTAACGAATGCTCCCCCCAGAAAATACTATGCTCATGCAGCTAAGAGACTTGCGGATTTAATTGATTTAATTAGAGAAAAATATCCTAAGGATACTGTTAGTATTATATCTCACAGCCAGGGTACTATGATATCTCTTGCTGCTGTTGCATTAGCTAAAAAGGCACCTGATGCGCTTTTTGTTCTCAATTCACCATATGCGATGCACAACGGATTTTTGAATGAGGTCTCCCTCCCTGCAAGTGAAAGAATTACGCCGTCTGGCCGTGAAGAAACGCTCTCAGAGATCATTGATAAAGTTGGCCGTCAAACATCACACCTTATATCGCTTGGGTTAGATGGGCTTTGCGTGGGGAAATCCCATGATAATAGAAACTGGCGCCCTGATGGAGAACTAAAAGTTGGTGATGTTTCTCTGCCAGAAAGAGATAATCATGGAAGGACATATATTTATTTCTGCCCTCATGATCGTGTGATGGGATCTCGTCCTTTACGTTCGATTGGTTGGGAAGGGCTGCCGAATGACAAAAATGGAAATCCCCATCCATTATTATCTAAACACAAAGGTAAATTATTCCAAAGGATTTTAGCTAGAAGCACAGTTTGTGGTTCGGAGCCAAATGTCAGTACACCTTTTGGTACTTTGCCGGATGGAAAGCCATTTTGGGATGATACTGGGGATAAATATCAAAGCAGCAGCACGACATATCCTGATCCGCCAAAGTGGCAAACGGTTTTCATTAATGCGGAGAGAGTTCCCAAACCTATTAGTGCTAATGAAATGGCTTCATTTGATGAAAGCAGAGTAGGCAAAGAACATGGAAAGGAGCAAAGGGATGGGTGGGGGGAAATTAATCCGTTAACTGGACGTAAAAATGATAATACTTATGATAATTATATAAATCTTTATACAGATAAAGACATTGTTATTGGATTTAAAGATGGTGTTAATAACAATAAAATCCCTATAACACGCAAAGAGTTCTTTAATGAAAAGGATGAGAGGTTGAGAACTTATGTGTCCCAGCCTACAGATCATAGTACTTTACCAGGAAGCGGGAAGTTTATGTCTCAAGTTGTTGCATATGATTTGCCTATAGGTTTTTGTGATGCAACATGGGATAAAGAGTTTATGGCAAAGCTGAGGGATATGGCTGACTGGACAAAAGGATATGATAGTTATTTTGAAACCGGTGTGTTTCCTGAGGTAGAAATACCATCAATTATTTCAACTGAGACATCAGCTAGTATCGAAACAGCCAGAAAAGAGGCCCTGAAAAAAGCCGGGGAAGAGGCGACTAAAAATTTTATGGATCATGTTATGCCGCAATCGAGTAAATCTCTCGATAAATATCAGGATATCGAGACTCTTTACCAATCAGGAATGAATGGTAATTTTCCTGTTAATAAGAAATAATAAGGAAATATTATGGCAATACGCGTAGTGGTACTTGGAGACGCTACCTCG
>NZ_JAEPBH010000098.1 GCF_016632365.1 Tenebrionibacter intestinalis
CTGAAGGTGATGCAACACCAATAACCCGCTGACCACAACCAACTAACCAGGAGTTGATTATGGCTGAGCATGATACTAAGCCAGAAGTGAGGATTTCCAAAGCGCAGCGCCGCTATAAAGTCGGCTACGTCAGTATCCAGCATATTAAGCGGGCTACCGGTATGACCACGTATTACAGCCGCTCGCCCAGCCTGCACCTCAAGGGCGACTGGCTGGAAGAGGCGGGATTTACAACCGACACGCCGGTTACCGTCGCCGTTGAACGGGGGCTACTGGTGATCCGACCCGCTGAGTGACCAGCAGATGTAAAAATCCCAGCCGGTTGGCTGGGATTTACTTAAACGACTAATTCTTTTAAATATTTGAATGGTGCTTCATTTATATCTAATTTCATGTCTTCGATAAGCTGACTTATTAATTCATACTCCCTTTGAGTTATTTTAATGTCATACTCACTTATGTGATCGCAGAGAATCTCAAAAGCAAGGGGTTCTTCATTATATTGAATGTAATCCAGGGCACCCTCAATTAGTTCCGGATCCAACCGCCCCTCAAGCAACCTACCTAATTTATTGATTTTTATATCAAACATTTAATAAATTAATCCTACTTTTTAATGGGCTTCGATGCCGGAGGCACAGGTTTATTATCAGGGAAAGCTGTAACAACTTTCCCTGTAGCCGGTTGATAAACAACACGAATACGGACACCATCTCTAACTTCATACGCTACCCATTTGGCAGGATCTCCTTTAGCAGTATACATCCCACCTGTTCCTGTCTGTGCAAACCACTTAGTGTTCGGTGAAGTGGCTATATCACCTATTTCATGTACAACCTTATCTGCTGACCACTCTTTTGGATAAAGTGTTTTGCCCGGATTACCAGGATAGAGGTGTCCTCCGCTAGTAGGGCCGTCACCATATAAAATATGCTGTTTGGCTTCAGCCGATAAAATATCAACATATTTCTGATTCGAAGCTGAAAGCCCAAGATCGCTACTCTTCGCGACGGTAAAGAAAGCTTTCGCCGCCACATACTGCATGAGCTTGGCTTCACTGGTTGGGATTCCGCTGGAGAGTATTTCGGCCGCCTTTTGTGGCGTCATCTGCTCGTTAGACAGTACAACATCTAACGGAACACCAAAGAAGTTACCCCACGCAGAGAGCAGTCCTTTAACGGCATCCTGGCCTTCCGGCATACTTCCTTGCGCATTTTTGACCAGCGCTGCCGTTATTTCATCAACTGAAGCACCGGCCTGCATCATTGCGGTACCGAGAGATGACTGAGACTGTCCGTAATCCGCCATCCCTTTTCCAAAATCTCCCGGACTCAGCGCATTATTCTCAACTACAATCCCAACCACAAAGGCTGGGATGTTTTCAACATAGATTAGAATCCCTTTACTTTAAAAAGGCGGAATAATATGATACCAGCCCCACATATCGATCCTCCAATAAATCCGAGTTTAATTCCATGCAATACATCGTTCCATGACATATCAAAATTTCCACTTAAGAACCATAGTATGGTTGACAAAAATAATCGTGTTAATAAAGCTGTGGCAATAACAATCAAGACAGTCATGATAAAAATAAGTAACATCAATATAGTTTTTCTTCGTTGTAATTGATTGTTACTTACCATCTTTTTTTACCTCTTTTATGATTTCCTGTGTTACGCCACTTCCATATTCCGAACTAAGTGATGAACCTGTATTTCCTATTATTCCCGGTAATTTACTCGGCAACATCTCTTTAGAGATTCCCAACTGTCCTTTTACTTCACTATATTTTAGCAAGTCAGGATTAAACTTAGGATCCCAGCCACCGGTTAGCCATTTACCAGCCGCATTTGTGCCCGAAGAGATTAGTTTGCCTCCCCAGTACCCGCCGGCAGAACCCAGGCCATTGGTGATTGCTCCGGTCAAAGGATTGTCACCGTTAATCTGATTGGTTAAAGCACCACCTGCTGCATTCCAGCCCACTGTACCCCAAAAGCCATTACCCATACTGACAACATTTGTCCAGCCAGCGACAACAGAGTTAACCGGATTCACCTTGCCATCTTCAGCATACTGAGCACCTGTATTCACTCCTGCTCCAAGCCCCCACATAGCCTGAGCGCCCCCCGGTAACAGGGCAACACTACCTGTAGCAAGCGCCAACCCTACGGCATCACGTTCATTCATTGCTTTCTGACATGCAGTTCCCGTTGGATTATCAGAACAGGTCGCCATATCAACACCGTGCTGGCGTAACCAGGCAGCCTGGGCATCTTCACTACCGCCGAGTAAATT
>NZ_JAEPBH010000099.1:0-463 GCF_016632365.1 Tenebrionibacter intestinalis
AAGGTATTCAGGGCAGGAATGGCGCTGGCGGGGCTGATGCTGGCGGGTTGCCAGCAGGCGCAGGCGGCGGGCGGCACCATTGAGGCGGTCAACCATCCCCGGTGGGCGATAAACCACTTTAGCGATAACGGCCAGTCGGGCATTGATATTATCGGCCCGCACCAGGGGGGCGGGGGCGGCTGTTGCTTCAGGGCGCCGGCGCAGTGGCAGCCGGGCATGACGGTGAAAATTGACTGGGAAACGGGGGTTCATGATATGGAGGGCTTTCCGGGTTATGCTGATCGAGAGAAATATATTGCCTGGGATAAAAAAATGCGTTCTCAAAACAAACAACATACTGCAACGGTTCCGGTTCCTGATTACACCGGACAAAAAACCTGCGGTATCACGGTGCATTTTCTGCCGTGCGATAAGGTCAAAGTGACCACCAGTTGCCATATCTACTCCGACCCGCAATATCCGG
>NZ_JAEPBH010000099.1:544-2292 GCF_016632365.1 Tenebrionibacter intestinalis
AAGCACGGCGTCAGCCTGCTTAGCGCAGCGTTTGGGGCAAGCGCTGCGCTAAGCGGGGTAAAACCGTAACGGGAAGCAGAAAAGGAGAGGGTGATGAAGGTATTCAGGGCAGGAATGGCGCTGGCGGGGTTGATGCTGGCGGGCTGCCAGCAGGTGCCGGCGCAGGCGGCGGGCGGCACCATTGAGGCGGTGAACCATACCCGGTGGGCGATAAACCACTTTAGCGTTAACGGGCAGTCGGGCATTGATATTATCGGCCCGCACCAGGGGGGCGGGGGCGGCTGTTGCTTCAGGGCGCCGGCGCAGTGGCGGCCGGGCATGACGGTGAAAATTGACTGGGAAACGGGGATTGGGGGAACGAAAGGGTTTCCCGGTTATGAAAATCGTGAGGCATATCTTGCCTGGGAGAGAAAAATAGATTCCTCAAGGAAAAAACACTCTGCCATAGTCCCGGTTCCTGATTACACCGGGCAAAAGACCTGCGGTATCACGGTGCATTTTCTGCCGTGCGATAAGGTCAAAGTGACCACCAGTTGCCATATCTACTCCGACCCGCAATATCCGGTAAAGGAGCCGTTAAGCATGCCGGAGCCGGCGACGTGCGCGCGTTAAGCACGGCGTCAGCCTGCTTAGCGCAGCGTTTGGGGCAAGCGCTGCGCTAAGCGGGGTAAAACCGTAACGGGAAGCAGAAAAGGAGAGGGTGATGAAGGTATTCAGGGCAGGAATGGCGCTGGCGGGGTTGATGCTGGCGGGCTGCCAGCAGGTGCCGGCGCAGGCGGCGGGCGGCACCATTGAGGCGGTGAACCATACCCGGTGGGCGATAAACCACTTTAGCGTTAACGGGCAGTCGGGCATTGATATTATCGGCCCGCACCAGGGGGGCGGGGGCGGCTGTTGCTTCAGGGCGCCGGCGCGGTGGCAGCCGGGCATGACGGTAAAAATTGACTGGGAAACGGGGATTGGCGATACAGATGAATTTCCCGGTTATGGAAATCGTGAGGCATTTCTTGCATGGGCTAAAAAAGTCAAAGAGGCGAAAAGAAGGCATTCAGCGGTCGTGCCGGTTCCTGATTACACCGGGCAAAAGACCTGTGGTATCACGGTGCATTTTCTGCCGTGCGATAAGGTCAAAGTGATCACCAGTTGCCATATCTACTCCGACCCGCAATACCCGGTAAAGGAGCCGTTAAGAATGCCGGAGCCGGCGGCGTGCGCGCGCTAAGCACGGCGTCAGCCTGCTTAGCGCAGCGTTTGGGGCAAGCGCTGCGCTAAGCGGGGTAAAACCGTAACGGGAATCAGAAAAGGAGAAGGTGATGAAGGTATTCAGGGCAGGAATGGCGCTGGCGGGGTTGATGCTGACGGGCTGCCAGCAGGCGCCGGCGCAGGCGGCGGGCGGCGCCATTGAGGCGGTAAACCATACCCGGTGGGCGATAAACCACTTTAGCGTTAACGGGCAGTCGGGTCTTGATATTATCGGCCCGCACCAGGGGGGCGGGGGCGGCTGTTGCTTCAGGGCGCCGGCGCAGTGGCAGCCGGGCATGACGGTGAAAATTGACTGGGAAACGGGGATGGGTGGAACGAAAGGGTTTCCTGGTTATGAAGATCGAGAAGCGGTTCTTGCATGGGTTAAAAAGGTTAAAGAGGCGAAAAAGAGGCATTCAGCGGTTGTGCCGGTTCCTGATTACACAGGGCAAAAGACCTGCGGTATTACGGTGCATTTTCTGCCGTGCGATAAGGTCAAAGTGACC